>JAEWKZ010000061.1 GCA_023393525.1 Pseudomonadota bacterium
ATACTAAATGGTGCGATACCTCTATGCTCCCTAACTATATTGATTTTGATTTGGGAATGGAAAAGGAAATAAGCGGTTGGAAGATGGTGAATGCAGCTCAGGAAAGCTATTCTTACATCACCGGCAGCTGCTTCTTGCAAGGCCGGAATAACCCGAATGAAGCATGGCGCACATTGGACTTTGTAACCGGAAACAAGCAGAATGTTATCAACCGTTCTTTGGGTAAGACTGAGAAGGTACGTTATTTACGCTTGTTGGTTACTCAGCCGGTACAGGCTCCTAACGGGAAAGATACGCGAATTTATGAGTTTGCTGTTTACGAATAAGTAATTGACGAAGATGAATATGATTACCCTTTTTCTGTGTGCTATATCTGTAATTGTGTGTGAATCCAATAATCAGGAAAAAGTGTCTTTAAGAGACAGCAAGTATACCCAGGCAGATGTGTGGGCTGCTTATGACGGATTTAATAATGTATTTCTCGATTCCGGGAAATGTATCTATAAAACCGATTCCTCTTTTGAATCCGCTGAAGACCGGCACAATGGTGCGGCTGCCATTTGGTGTCAACCTATTTATTGGGATATGGCGATGAATGCTTATAAACTGGCTGAAATGCAGAAAGATAAAGAGCGAAAGACGGCAATGAAGACCTTGTGTGAGAATATCTTTGCGGGTAATAAAGCACACTATGCCCATTTCAACTTTGATGATAATAATGAGAATACCGGATGGTTTATTTATGATGATATCATGTGGTGGACCGTTACTCTTGCACGTGCTTATGAGTTGTTTGGTAATAAGGAGTATTTGAAGCTATCGGAGATTAGTTTTAGCCGTGTATGGTATGGATCGGATAAAGTGGGAGATTCCGGTTCTTATGATAGGGAGAATGGGGGGATGTTCTGGCAATGGCAACCTATCCGGAATCCCGCTCCTAATAAATCAGGAGATGGGAAGATGGCTTGTATTAATTTTCCAACTGTAGTAGCCGCCCTTACCCTTTATAATAATGTGCCGGAAGGAAGAGTGAAACTGACCGAAAGCGCACCTCGGCATCAGACAAAGGCACAATATTTGGAGAAAGGCAAAGAAATATATGAATGGGGAGTAGAGAATCTGATGGATAAAGAGACCGGTCAGATAGCTGATAGCCGTCATGGCAATGGTAGTCCGGCCTGGAAAGCACATGTATACAACCAAGCTTCCTTTATCGGGGCCTCTGTTTTACTATATAAAGCTACAGGAGAGAAATCTTATTTGGATAATGCAATTCTTGCGGCCGATTATACTTTCAATACAATGTCTTCTGAACAAAAGATACTGCCTTTTGAGAGTGGGATAGAACAAGGTATTTATACTGCTATTTTTGCACAGTATATTGCGATGCTGGTATATGATTGCGGACAAACTCAGTATATCCCTTATTTGGAACGTACCATTAAATGTGGTTGGGCTAACAGGGATAAAACACGTAATGTTTGTAGTGGTGAATATGATAAGTCTCTACAATCCGGGATGGTGATTGACAGCTACTCGGCTTCCGGCATACCGGCACTGATGTTGCTGTTTCCGGCTGGAAACTGATAATATTCATAGCATATTTATTTTTTTAGTTCTTTGTCAGGTATATATAAAGCCTGACAAAGAACTAAAATTGTTTTTAGGCTATACAGATAAGGCAGATATTTATCCTATTATCCATTTGCTGCCCGGTATAAACGAGATAATCTTTGTAGTTATGAGGCAACAGACGAATGTACTCACTGCGATGCATGGTATGGCGGCAACAGTAGGCAGTTCCAATGTAGTCTTGAATACGGTTACCCACAACCCGAGCCAGAATATATGCATGAGGTATATGCCATAGCTGAGTTTCGACATCTCTGTTACGATTCGCGGAGCTTTCGGGAGATTTATGCAGGTGAACATGAGGAATGTACCTGCTGTAAGAATCACGCAGTTGATTGTGCAGAAAGCCCATCCTATTTCTATTACGGGTGTAGTAAGAATTTCTCCGGGTGTAGCCTGAATATAGAATGAGTAAATGGTTGATGCTGCTCCGATAACCATTAGGATGGTTCCTATAGTGAAGCGTTTGGAACGTCCCCATGTGAGGTGTACGCGTATGTAATGTGCCAGTACGAGGTATCCCAAGTAACCAGAGAAGTACCACAACATATGGTATTCATTCCAAAAGCATTGTCCCCATACTTCGCCGAACCAACGGTTGAGATAAGGCATGCACGTAGATATGAGGAACAGCCCTATGAAGAAACGTTCTTCTTTTGCCGTAGCTTTGCTCAACCATGGTGATATGATAGGGATGAAAAGGTAAAGACTGATCAGAGGATACATGAACCACAGATGTCCGGCAAGTGATGGGAAGTTCAGGAATATTCGTGAGGTGTCCTTTAAAGACGTTTCTCCGTCTATCTGTCCCCATAGCATAGGTAGAGTACAGTATAGTATCATGAATATGAAAAACGGCGGCAAGATGCGGGTAAAGCGCTGCCGGTAGAACTGCCAGCTGGTTTGTTCTTTCTTCATTGGCACAAGAAGATAGGCGGAGACAATCATAAACAAGGGTACTGCCATACGTGAGAAACCATCATATATGGCTACCCACAGTCGGTCCGCCTCACTTGCAAGATAAGACTGCGGCCCTGCCATATCTGAAGAACCGATGGCGCCGTAAAAGTTTTCACTGGCGTGGACGACTATGACGAGGAAGCATGCGAATACACGTACATAATCTAAAAAAACAATGCGTTTCATTTTTTAAGTTTTTTCTGGTTAGTAATTAAGTCTACAAATGTCTGCATTCTTTTTTAAGATGAAGAATGCTTTTGTGACATAAAAGTATGGATGTGTGTATTTTTATCTTTATAGTCTCGGCTTATTGATGTTTGTATGTGATATTTATGTATTCTTTTGCGACATTATACAATAATGTCATATACTTATAACTTCAAATAGCCATGTACCCCCTAACTTTATTCCCGATTAATAGAATATATTGACTCTAAGAATATGTAATATGAAAAAACAAATAAGTGGTTTGAATCGGTTTTTACTGGTTCTTGTGATGGTGTTGGTATTGGGTGATAATAATATATCCGCTCAATATATTGGAAATGCTTATATAAATATAAATCCTTCTCGCGTCGAGAATAAAATTACCAAGTATCTGTATGGGGCTTGTATGGAAGATGTCAATCATGAAATTTACGGTGGCATTTACAATCAGCGTATTTTTGGGGAAAGCTTTGAAGAACCTGTACCGGGATTTGTTTTTGATGATTTCTCTGCCTACGAGGGAACCTGGACAACTTTACGTGGGGTACTGTGTGTTAAAGGCACTTCCGGTTCTAAGTTCATATATGATCCTATTGAGCTGGGGAGTGGTTCTGTGGAAGTAGAAATCAAATTTGATGGTAAGACAGGTGATAATGCGGGATTAATAACCCGTGTATCCAGGGAAGCTAATGGGGTAGATACTTTTAATGGCTATGAAATCAGTTTGGCGGCTGATGGAAAAAGGGTTATTATAGGGAGGCATGAACATAACTTCGGTCATATCCGTGATATAGCTGTAAATGTTAATCCTGCTGCATGGAACCGATTAAAGGTGACCATGATTGGTGAGAGAATGGAGGTATTTCTGAATGATAAGAGTGTGTTTGTACACAATGAGGATAATCCGGTTCTTGCCAGTGGCAAGATTGGTTTACGTTCCTGGAATTCTAATGTGCAGTTTCGCAATATAAAAATTAGGACGAATAATGTAGAAAAGGTATTGCCTTTTAAAAGTACCCCTCAACCGGCTGTCAGTCTTCACTGGACACCCATCCAGACAGGAAATGCAAGAGCTTTCTTTATGCATGATGATAAAAATGCTTATAATACCATTTGGTCGCAGGTCATCCAGAAAAAAGGGGGAGTGGGAAAAGTCGGTGTCTCTAACAAGGGGCTGAATAAATGGGGTATTGCTGTAAAGAAAGGGCAGAAGTTTGAAGGTCGTGTTTATTTGCGGGGTGATTACAAAGGGATTGTCAGAGTTGCTTTACAAAGTGCCGACGGAACAAGAGAGTATGCTGTGCAGGAACTGAAGAATATAACTGGTGAATGGCAGAAGTTTCCGTTTGAATTGGTATCTGAGGCGACGGATGCCAATGCCAGTTTGGCTGTTTACATTGAAGACAATGGTAAATTATGGATTGACCAAGTAGTAATGATAGGGACTGGTGATGATTTATTTCATGGGCTCCCTTTACGTAATGACATAGCTCAGGCTTTCGCTGACCAGAAACTTACTTTTCTGCGCTATGGGGGAGGTATGATTAATGCTAAAGACTATAAATTCAAGAAAATGCTCGGTGACCGTGATAAACGTTCACAGTATAGAGGAACTTTTTATGAATACTCTACTCATGGTTTTGGAATAGAAGATTTCCTGCAATATTGTGAGGTGGTTGGTTTTGAACCTTGTTTTGCCGTTAATGTGGAAGAAACCGCTCAGGATATGGCGGACATGATTGAATATCTGAATGGACCGGTCACTTCCGAGTGGGGAAGAAAGCGTGCAGAAAACGGCCATCCTGAACCTTATAATGTGAAATATATCGAGGTTGGTAATGAAGAAGTAATATGGGGGGATATTCGTGAGGATTACGAGAAATATACCCATGACTTTAATCGTATCTATGAAGCTATTTCTGCAAAGGACCCGAATGTGAAACTTATCTGTGGGGCACAGTGGCGTCATGATTCTCCGGATAATATGAAAATGGTATTCGATGCAATTAATGGCAAAGCGGCCTACTGGGACTATCATCCCTGGGC
>JAEWKZ010000132.1 GCA_023393525.1 Pseudomonadota bacterium
CGGAGCTTGCGAAGCGACAATTGTCCTTCAGTTGAAAATTTTCAGGTCGAAAGTCGCCTGGATTTTCGAAAAATATGGTTGAGATTTCGAGCCAACAACGTTGGCAACACTTATTCACGGATTCAGGCTTCTGTTAAAATGAATGCGCGATGAAACATGCCGAGCGATCACCGGGCTCGACGCAGCGGGGCGCGTCGATTCGAGCCGGAAAGACAGGAAAGAAAACACCATCCACTCTCCGGACTGTTCGTGCGAAATGACACGCGCAGCCGCCCCTTTCAAGCGAAAAATCGCATTATGGACAACGGCGTCACAAAATTTCCCATAGAAGGCATTTTCCCTGCTTTGCGGCGCCGACCGTTGACAGATCCTGGACCCAGGATGCCGATCCGTTTATCGCATGGCCGACCTCAGGCAACCGGCAGCAGACGACGCAATGTTTCCGCAAAAGGGACACGTCCCGGCGGACAACAATCAATGATGGGAAAAACCATTGAGATTCGGCCAATATTATCACAAATTCGGGTTGATAATGCAATCCATATAATCAAATACGCCTCTTCCGTCCAAAGATTGCATGACCGTCCCCATGGTTTGGAAACCGGGACTTGCGCACAAAAGTCAAACGCTCCAGCAAAGCCGCGTTGACGGGCGCGATGAGCAGAAAATGGCAAAAATCCACCCCGAGCATCTGACGACACCCGGAACGGGCTTGGCTGCCGCCCATTCCGGACGGACCGGCGTGCGGGGACAGGCATCCGCAACCCCTGGCCCTGGACGGAGACGAACATGAACACACGGCGCGTCCACATTCTCAAAAATGGCGACCCCGGTCCGGGGCCGGTGCTGTATTGGATGCATCGGGATTTTCGCGCAGCCGACAACTGGGGACTGACGCACGCCCGTCTGCAGGCGCTGCGAGGCAGGCAGCCCCTGGCCGTGATCTTTTGCCTGGCTCCGGCCTTTGCCGCCGCGACGTCGGCGCATTTCGACTTTCTGCTCCGGGGATTGCGGCAGACCGCGGCCTCTCTTGATCGCGAGAACATCCCCTTTTTCGCTCTGCGCGGCCATCCCGGCGTCGAGGTGGCGCGCTTCGCCCGCGAACACGCGGCAGGCCTGATCGTCACGGACTTCGATCCCCTGCGCGTCAAGATCCGGTGGATTCAGGACCTGCTTGCGGCCTGCGACCCGCCCGTCCATGAAGTCGATTCGCGAAACATCGTTCCCGCGCGGGTGGTCTCGGACCGCCGCGAATTCATGGCCAGGACCATCCGGCCCAAAATCAAGCGTCTGCTGCCGGAGTTCCTGGACGAGTTCCCGGTTCTCGCTCCTCATCCGCACCCGTGGCCCACAGCCCCCGCGCATGACGTTTCCGCCTTGCGCCTCGGCGTCCGGGCCGCGGACAGGCCGCAGACCCTGCGTGTCGAACCCGGCGAGGCAGCGGGTCGGGCCGTGTTGCGCCATTTTCTGGAAAAGAGGCTGCCCTTCTATCCGAACCGCAACGATCCCAACCAGGATGTCTGCTCGAACCTCTCCGCCCACCTGCATTTCGGCATGATCGCCGCACAGCGGGTGGCGCTTGAGACCATGGCAAGGGGAGCCGCCGGAGATCAGGCCGACGCCTTTCTCGAAGAGCTCATCGTCCGCCGGGAACTCTCGGACAACTTCTGCCTGCACGTCCCAGATTACGACAGCGTCTCCGGCTTCCCTGACTGGGCCAGGGAAAGCCTGCGCAAGCACCGCGACGATCCCCGGCCCGCCATCTATTCCCCGGAGGAATTCGAGGACGGGCGGACCCACGACCCGCTCTGGAACGCCGCCCAGGCCCAGATGCTCCTGACCGGCAAAATGCATGGCTACCTGCGCATGTACTGGGCCAAGAAAATCCTGGAGTGGTCGCCGTGCGCGGCCGACGCCCTGCGCACGGCCATCCTCCTCAACGACCGCCACAGTCTCGATGGCCGGGACAGCAACGGATACGCCGGCATCGCCTGGTCCATCGGCGGAGTGCATGACCGCGGCTGGACCGAACGCCCGATTTTCGGCAAGATCAGATACATGAATCTTGCCGGGGCCCGGCGCAAGTTCGACGTGGACCGATACGTACGGTCATGGACCATGCCCCGGGACGACGCATCAACCTGATCCCTGGAATCACGAATGTCCCTTGCGCAGGGCCGCATCCTCCTCACCCTTTTCCTGCTCCTGGCCGCAACCCTCTTTCCGGGGCAGGGCCGGGGCGCGGAAGTCGAGTACACGGTCGAGATCCCGTCCCTGCCGGACGGCCTCTCCGCGCTCCTCGCCTCCGTCTCGGACTGCGTCGGCCTGCGGGACAATCCTCCCCGCACCAACGGCCTGCTACGCCGACGCATGGAAGGCGACATCGAATCCTTCGACAACGCCCTCAAGGCCAGAGGCTACTTCAAAGCCCGCGTCGCCGGGACGCTGGACGCATCGTCCACCCCTCGCCTGGTCAGATTCACGATCGAACCGGGTCCGCGCTTCGAATACGAGAAGCCACATCTTCACCTGCGGCAAGGCGATGCCGCCCAGGAGCATCTGCGCGACGTCCTGCACCGGATCAAACCCGGAGACAAATATTCCTCCAGCACCGTGCTGGATGTGGAAACCGCCCTGCTTGAACGCTTGAAGGAGCATGGCTACCCCTCACCGGCCGCAGTCAGGCGGAAAGTCGTGGCGGATCACGCCACGCAAAAGGTGCGGATCGACTTCGACATCGACACCGGCCCCAGGGCGGCATTCGGGAGCACGGAAATCCTGGGCCTTGAGGACGTCTCCGAAGAGGTCGTCGCGTCCGCCCTGGCCTGGAGGGAAGGCAGCCCCTACGACCGGCGGCAGGTCGACAGGACCCGCGAACAGCTCATCCGCACCGGGCTTTTCCGTTCCGTGCGCATCGACGCCGACCACCCGCAAGGCTCCCAGACCGTGCCCATGCGCCTGACCCTGCTCGAAGCCCCGCACCGCAGCCTGCGCGCCGGGCTCTGGTACTATTCCGACCTGGGCCTGGGCGCCAACGCCGGATGGACGCACCGCAACATTTTCGGCGCCGGCCAGGAGCTGCGCCTGGACACGGAATTTTCCGAAAACCTTCAGCGGGCCAAGTCCGACCTGATCCTGCCCCGCATGTGGCATCCACGGCAGACCCTCGGGCTATCGACCCAGTACGAACACGAATTGACCGAAAGCTACGAGA
The DNA here is from genome assembly GCA_023393525.1 of Pseudomonadota bacterium. Lineage (GTDB taxonomy): Bacteria > Desulfobacterota > Desulfovibrionia > Desulfovibrionales > Desulfomicrobiaceae > Desulfomicrobium. The sequence goes on from JAEWKZ010000132.1 coordinate 3,215, forward strand.
CCACGAACCTGTCCCTCTCGGCCCTGGCGCGGCGGCCGGTTTCGGAATTGCAGGTCGGCTACGGGCTGGCCTACCGCCTGACCAGCGTCGACAAGGACGAACTGCGGCGCTTCAACCTTTTCTCCATTCCCCTGATCGCCGAATTCTCCACCGCCGACAATCTTCTGGACCCCACCAGCGGAGTGGCCCTGAACGCGCGCATGGAGCCCTTCACCGATGTCGGGAAGAGAGAGACATCCTTTGTCCTGTGGGACATCTCGGGGCGTCATTACCTGCCGCTCAACAAAAGCAAGTCCCTGATCCTGGCCACGCGCGGGCGCTACAGCCTGCTGGCCGGAACCAGCCGGGAGAGCATCCCCGAAGACATGCTCCTCTATGCGGGCGGCGGCGGTTCCGTGCGCGGTTACGCCTATCAGTACGCGGGCGAACTCGACGAGGATGACGATCCGGCGGGCGGCGTGAGCGCCGTTGATTTTTCAGCGGAACTGCGCTGGCGCATCAATCGGGAATACGGCTTTGCCGTGTTCGGAGACGGAGGAGGCGCCTTTTCCGACCGCAATCCCTCCAACAGGGAGTCGTATTTCTGGGGAGCGGGCGCGGGACTGCGCTACTTCACGCCCATCGGCCCCATCCGCCTGGACGTGGCCGTGCCTCTCGACCGGCGTGACGGCGTGGACGATCCCTTCCAACTCTATCTGAGCCTCGGGCAGGCTTTCTGATGGTCCGGATCATGAACATGCGCCTGCGACAATTCGCTTATGTCGGCCTTGCCTGCGCGGCATTCGCCGTCACCGGCCTGGGACTTCTTCTCGGCACGCACAAGGGCCGCCAGACCCTTTTGGACACCATTACGGCGCTGACCGCGACGCCCACGTTCGAACTCAGGATGGAAGGGCTGCGCCTGGGCCGGACATGGACTCTCGAGCGCCTGGAGATCAGCGACGCGACGGGCCCCTGGCTTGAGGCCAGGGGGCTCAGCGCACGGCCCGCGTTATCGGAGCTGCCTGCGGGGAGAATTTCGATTCTGCGCGCCGAAGCGACCCGCATCGACCTTTCGCGCCTGCCCCTGGGCGAGAACGATCCGCAAAGCCCGGATGCGGGCCTGCCCCGCCTGCGCATCCGGAGCATGGACATCGGCCAGCTCCATGTCGGCCCCGCCGTCATGGGCCACGAAGCCAGGCTTTCCCTGAGCGGCGGGTTGACCTTGGACCAGGACGCCTCCAGCGCCGCCCTGCGCGTGGCCAGACTGGACAGGCCCAAGGACCGGCTTGAACTCGACGCCCGCTTGTCACTGCCCGAAAACGCCCTGGACCTGCGCCTGGACCTCCACGAGGAGCCGAGGGGCCTGCTCCATGCCGCCTTCGGGATGAACGGCACGCAAGGCATCTCGGTGCGGATGGAGGGACAAGGGCCGCTGGACCGCTGGAACGGCAGTCTCAAGGCCCTGCTTTCCGATGTCGCCCGACTGGACGGCAACGCGACCCTTGCCCTTGACGCCGGCCGGAGCGCGGAGCTGCATGCGCTGATCTCGCCCGGGCCGGGCTGGAGCCGGTTCACGGGCCTGCCCCACGAGGAACTGACCGTCACGGGCCGGGGGCAATGGCAGGATCCGGTGCTGCGCATCTCCTCGCTTGATCTGCGCAGCGCGTCCGGCGTGCTTCACGGCAACGCCACATGGGACGCCACGACCACGGTCCTGGAATCGGCGGCGTCGGCCCGGGCCGACCTGTCCTGGCTTTGGCCGACAAACATCGCCGCCGCCCCGCTCTCGGCAACAGCCACCCTGCGCCTCGGCCCCGAAGGCATCCAAACGCAGGGAAAAATCGCATCCACCGACGCAACAATTTCCGGCTTTGCGGTGCATGGGGCCGAGGCGCGATTTTCCCTCTCTGCCCCGGCCGATGCGGCGGGCTGGCAGGCCCAGCTCCGACTCGCCGCGCAGACGCCGTCCCTGCCCGAAGGCCTGCGCTCATGGTCGGCCAACGCGACCCTGGGACAGGACGACACGTCCTTCTACGCGCAAAACCTGCACCTGGAATCGGACCGGCTGGGACTTGCCGCCAACGGCACCCTGGACACCCTGGCCCGCATGGACGCGCGACTCGCCCTGCGCGGACTGGATCTGGCGGGCAGGCCGCTCTTCGCCATCCTGGACGCGCAGTTTCAGGGCCGTCCGGACCTCCCGGCCTCAAGCCTGAACGCCACTCTCGACCTCGCTGCCGTCGAGCTCGACGGCCTGCCGCCGGAACTTGCGCAACTGCTGGGGCGAAACAGCCGGTTGCAGGCCCGGTTCAGCGTCTCACCGCGTCGCCTCGACCTGCACCAGGCGCTCTTGCAGGCCAGAACCACGGCCAGCGCCAGCGGTCGCTACGATCTGGAAACAGACGCCTTCGAAGCCGGACTTCGCGCCACCTTCCCCGAAATCAGCGCCGCCGCTCTGAGCATGACACCGGGGGCCACCCTGAACGCCAAGGCGGCGGGCAAACCGCAGTCCTTCGCGCTGGACCTCGCGGCCACGGCCGGTGACATCCATCTGGAAGCGCTGTCCCTGTCCGGGGTCAATGCCACAGCCAGGCTCCAGGGGCTTCCCGCCCGCCCAGCCGCCACGCTGCGCGCCCGGGGTGTGGCCGCCCGGGAACCGGTCAGCCTGGAACTGCGGATGGAGCCCGACGGAAAGGTTCTGCGGTTCGCGGACTGCGTCCTGAGCGTACCCGAAACGTCCTTGCGCTTCTCCGGTCGCCTTGATCCGGACACGCTTCTCACGCAGGGCTTAGCTGATCTTGAAAGCGCCGATCTGCGCGCCCTGGGGCGCATCCTGAACACCGAACTCGGCGGCCGAATGGTTCTCAAAGCCGCCCTCGACACGCAGCAGGACAAACAGCGGGCCACGCTTGACGGACAAGGCCGGGCCATGACCATCGCCGGCCTGCGCATCGGCCAGGCCCGTCTGGAAGGCAACCTCGCGGACCCCGCCCTGCCTGGCGGAACGGACCTGCGGGCCGACCTGCGCGCGGTGGGAACGGAAGACATCGTGGCCGACAGCGTGAATGCCCGCGTGAGCGGAATGGATGCGGGCCTGGGATTGCATCTGGAGCTGAGCCACGAATCCTCCGGAACCGGCCTTTCGAGCAGCGCCACGCTCGCCTCCGATCTGAACCGCCTGGCGATACAGACCCTGCGCGGAACGCTGCTGCGCCAGCCCCTGGCCCTCGAAGCCCCCATCAGCATCACCGCCGCGGCCACCGGCATCGCCTGGCCCCACGCCGCGCTCACTTTTGGTCCATCCAGGCTGAACTCCCAGGGCAGCCTCTCGCCCGCGCATGCGGACATCCACGCCGAACTGACCGACTTCGACCCGGCCCTGCTGCATCCTCTGTTCCCGAATCTTCCCAGCGCCGAAATCAACGCCCGGCTGCGCGTCACGGGGGATCCATCGCAACCTGATGTGCAGCTCACGGCAACGGCCGACGCCATCCGACTGGAAAATTCAGGCCTCGAACCCCTGCCCGGACTCGATGCCGAGGCGGACATCCGCCTGAACCGGAACATGCTCCAAGCCCGGGCGTCCCTGACATCGAAAAGCGAAATCGCGATCAACGCCCAGCTCTCGAGCCCGATGCCCATCGATCTCTTCACGCCCGTCCTCGACGAAAACCCTCCCGTTTCCGGACAACTCGCGGGCCACGCGAAGCTTGCGCTGCTGCCCCACTTCCTGCGCCTGGACGACCAGATCCTGGAGGGAGACTGCACCCTCGACTTCCGCGTCGCAGGCACCTGGGCGGAACCGTTGTTCACGGGTACGGCGCGGGTGCGCGACGCGAGTTACGAAAACTTCCACAGCGGCACCGTGCTCAGGGATCTGAGCCTGGACGCCGACGCGGCAGGATCGACCCTGACCGCGAAGCTCAGGGCCACGGACGGAGAACACGGCACGGCCCAGGCCGTGGGGCAGGTGGACCTGCTCACTTTCAGGCATGTTTTCGATGTGCTTTTCGACGACTTCGCGCTGCTGCGTCAGGATCTGGTCCAAAGCACGGCCGAGGGGGAACTGCGCCTACAGGGAAACACGGAGCGCACAAGACTCGGCGGAAGCATGACCCTCGATCCGACCAGCGTCCGGCTTCCGGCGAAAACCCCGGCCGACCTGGCCCAGATCGAAGTCCACGAAATAAACGCCTCCGCCACCCGCCAGGAGCCCACAGGCAAGGCATCGACGTACCCCGTCGACCTTGACCTGCGCGTGTCCATTCCGGCCCGTCTGAGCGTCAAGGGGCGGGGGTTGGACTCGGAATGGTCGGGGAACCTGCGCGTGGATGGCACCCAGTCGCAGCCGCTCGTGGCCGGCGAAATGAACCTGCTGCGCGGCAAATTCGTCTTTCTCGACCGCACGTTCGACCTGACCAAGGGCCTGGTGACCCTCAGCGGCGAAAGCCCGCCCAACCCATTCCTGGAAATACTCGGAGAAACGCGGATTCTCGAAAACATCATCCAGGTGCGCATCAGCGGACCGGCCAGGGACTTTCGCCTGAGCTTGAGCTCGGTACCCGACCTGCCCCAGGACGAACTGCTGGCCATGATCCTTTTCGGCAGGTCCCTGCGCCAGATCTCTCCGTTGCAGGCGGTGCGGCTCGCCCAGGCCGCAGCCGAAATGGCGGGCGTCGGAGCGGGCCCGGATTTTCTGGACTCCCTCAAGTCGCAGCTGGGATTGCAGGAGGTGGACGTGACCAAGGACGAAAACGACAACACGGCCGTGGGCGTGGGGGGATACGTCGGGGGGAAATACTACATCCGTACCCAAAGCAGCGTCTCCGGGCAGGACAGGACCAAGGTCGAAATACAGCTCACCCCGAAAATCAGCGTGGAAACCGAAGTCGGAGCGGACTCACGCCAGGGCGGCGGGGTGATGTGGAAACACGATTACTGAGCCGCGAACAGGGCGCCTGAAACATGTCGGATGCGGCGCGCAGACGGGTATCACAGCCCGTCGTCGGGATCGGAGGCCACGGGCGCGGCCTTGCCGGCCAGGATCAGAATTTCGTGCAGCGCCTTGCCCCGTTCCTGGGCCAGCTGCTTCCACTTCTTCTTTTCCTTTTTCACGGCCTCGATGGTCTGCAAGAGGTCCTGGATGGTGTGGGCGGGGTATCCGAACTTGCCGTGCTTGCCCTTGCGCAGCTCTTCGTCGTTGCGCTCCTTGAGGGCCCGGAGTTGGCTGGAGGAGAGTATCATCGTCAGCCGCTCGCGGCCCGGACCTGATCCATGTCGGTCAGGCCCTGCAACACTTTCATCATGCCGTCCTGCTTCAGGGTCAGCATGCCTTCGCCCACCGCCTGGGCGCGGATTTCCTCGGTGGGTTTGCGGTGCTTGATCTGGTTCTTGATGCCCGAAGAGTTGACCATGAGCTCATGCACGCCCACCCGGCCCTTGTAGCCGCCCACGCATTGCCCGCACCCCACCTTGCGATAGAGCGTGGGCTTGCCCCGCAGGAATTCCTTGGCCTGGGCTTCCCAGCCCTGCCCGAACTCAAGCCCCATCTCCTCCAGCTCCCTGGCGTCGGGCGTATAGGCCTGCTTGCAGTTCGGGCACAGGGTCTTGACCAGGCGCTGGGCCAGAACGCACAAAAGCGAATCGGCGAAGTTGAAGGGATCAAGATCCATGTCCAGCAAGCGGGTCACGGTCTCGGGGGCGGAGTTGGTGTGCAGGGTGGACAGGACCAGGTGGCCGGTCAGGGACGACTCGACGCCGATGTGCGCGGTTTCCTTGTCACGCATCTCGCCGATCATGATGACATCGGGGTCGGCGCGCAGAAACGAGCGCAGGGCCGAGGCGAAGGTCAGGCCGATCTTGGGGTTGACCTGCACCTGCCGCAGTCCCTCCTGGGTGATTTCCACCGGATCCTCGGCTGTCCAGATCTTGCGTTCGGGAGTGTTGATGTAGCTGACCGCCGAGTGCAGGGTCGTGGTCTTGCCCGATCCAGTGGGGCCGACCACGAGAATCAGCCCGTAGGGCTTGTAGATGAGCTTCTCGAAGGCCGCCTTGTTCTGGGGCAGCAGGCCAAGCTTGTCGAGGGGCAGCGGCTTGCCCGAGGCCAGCACGCGCAGCACCACGTCCTCCATGCCCTCCAGGGTGGGAATGGTGGCCATGCGGTATTCCACGACCTTGTTGCGGTCGGGCAGCTTGATCTTGATCTTGCCGTCCTGGGGCAGGCGGCGCTCGGCGATGTCCAGGCTGGCCATGATCTTCAGGCGCGAGACGATGGGCCGGGCCAGGGGCAGGCGCACCTTGCGAAATTCGTAGCAGGTCCCGTCCAGACGGAAGCGAAACATGCAGTAGCGCGAAGCCGGATTGGGCTCGATGTGGATGTCCGACACGTTCTTACGCCAGGCCTCGACCAGCAGTGCGTTGACCATGCGCACCACCTCGCTGTCCGTGTCGCTGAGCTCGGTTTCGGTTTCCTCGCCCGCGGACACGATGTCCGCCGACTCCACATCCTCGTCGAAGGCCGCGGCCAGATCCTCACCCGAGCTGAACTGCTTGTAGAAATGCTCGATGTACTGCTCGATGTCCGAGGCCAGAGTGACCTTGGCCTCGACATTTGACGTGCCGTAGATGAAACGGATTTCGTCCAGACGGCCGAGGTCGAAGGGGTTGGTCATCAGCACCGTTATGGTGTTGCCTTCCTGGGAAAATGGCAGCCAGCCGTAACGCTTGAGAAAATCAGGATCCAGACGACGCTTTTCGAAGAGTTCGAAGGGCGGTTCCTTGCCGGCGGAAAAAGGGACGAATTCCGTGCCGTAAAAACGGGCCAGGCTTTCGCCCAGCTCTTTCTTGGGGACGTGATAGTCCTTGAGCAGCACGGAGTCGGAATCCTTGCCCTCCATGGACAGGACCTTGGAGAGCTGGTCGGCTGTAAGCAGGTTTTTTTCGAGAAGGTAGGAATAGCGGCTGCTGCTCGACGCGACGGGTCGGGGCGTCAAGGCCTTGATGCGCTGCTCGATGCCCGGAAAATCGGGGTCCAGGATGCGCACCTTTTCGAAAATGGACCGCGCCTCGTGATGGTTGTCCTGATGCAGGTAGATGAGTCCGGCCCGGAAGTAGAGCTTGGCCGCGACCTTGGGGGGATAATCGTTCTCGCCCAGAACCTTGAGCGTGACCTCGGCCTGTTCCTGGACCTTGCCGAGCTTGTTCAGGCTGTCGAGCATGAGCCGGACCATGTCGTAGCTGCGGACGCCATGGGCGTAACCGCTCCGGCAGATGTTCAGGACTCCGGCATAGTCGTCCTTGGCGAACAGGTTCCAGGCCTGGGAGAGGAGTTGCTCTTCGCTCTGCGGATTATCCATGCATATCGCTCACGGGTTGAACCGGATTCGGGGGGGCCCCCGGGGGGCGCCCCCCAGGGTTTTTTATTAAACCC
>JAEWKZ010000001.1 GCA_023393525.1 Pseudomonadota bacterium
TCTTGCCGCCCGAGAGCAGGCGGATGCGGCGGTCGCCTTCCAGCGGATCGATGCGGCCCGAGCCCATGTCGTTCATGATCTCGTTCATCTTTTCCCAGTACTGCTTGTGCTTCATGAAGGCCTCGTAGTTGGCCTTGTCCGTCTTGGGAGGGGTCCTGGCCTCCATGAGGGGCAGCAGACGCTTCTGGCATTCCTTGGACGTGCTGCGCGCGATCTCCACGTGCTTCTCGATGCGGCTGAAGTTCGGGTCGCCGCGCAGGTGGTCGCCCTTGAACTGGTTGACGTCGGAAGTCTGGCCGGCCCAGGCCTTGTTGGCCCGCAGGATGCCGTTCTTCTCGATGACGGTCAGGTCCTTGTAGGCTTCGGCATGGCCGCCGGTGGTCACGGTCTCCCAGGAGCGCTTGGGATCCTGGCCCGTGATCTCCCGGTACGACTCCTCCCATTTCTTCTGGGCCTCGGCCTGCCACAGACTCTCGGGCACGGGGCGACCGTTTTTCCTCGGCGGGATGGGCACCCCATTTTCGTCAAACTTGACCTGGCGGGCGATGTCGTAGTCCGTGTTGACGCTCTTGCCGCTGTCGGCGTTGCGGATGGGGGCCATGCCCTCGCGATCCCACTCGGCGTCCATCTTCTCGTGGAAGCGTTTCTGCACCCGGTTGTGCACGCGGTCCATGCTGTTCACGAAGCGCTTGACCATCTCCTTGTTCCTGGGGTTGCGCTGATGGGTCTTCATGATCATCTTGGCCTGGGGCGAGGCGTGGATCTTGGCCGAGCGGTCGTCGAGCTCGCGCAGGATCTTTTTGATCTCCGTGGGCGGAGCCTTTTCCTTGCGGGCCTTTTGCAGCTTCTCGAAGGTCTTCTTGTAGGAGGTGACCCGTGTGCGGGCGTCGGCCACCTCGGCCTTGTAGGCCTGTCGTTCGGCCTCGGTCAGGGGACGGTTGAAACCGTCGTCGGGGATGCCCTTGGGCCTGACTTTGCTCACCTCGCCCGTGGTCGGGGCGTCGGCCGCCTTGCCGGTCTTGGCCGGGCTCGGAGCGTCGGCGGCCTTGAAACCCTTCACGGCACCATAGCCACGGGCCACCCCGCCCGCCGCGAACTGCATGGCCTTGTCCATGGCGATGCCCTTGACGGCTTCCCAGCCCGCGCCCTTGAGGCCCTCCTCCCAGCCGCCGCCGCTCTCCACGGCGGCCTCGAAGCCACGGTAGCCGTCCACCGCGATGCCCGTCAGCTGGTTGTACGAGCCTCCCACGCGTAAAAAGGCTTCCTTGGGTCCGCCTTCGATATATCCGACCGCGCCCTGGTAGGCCCGGTTCACGGCTGAACCGCCGATAAAGGACAAGGCCATGAGGGAATTGTCCGCGATGCTCTTGGTCGTTTCAGCCGTCTTCAGGCAGGTGTCGGCCCACTCGGCGTCGGCGTCGGCCTTTGTCTTTTCTCCTTCCCAGTGGCTCGTGGCCACTGCGTAGACGTCCTTGATCACCGCTGACGCCTTGGCCGTGTCCGTGGCCGCCATGACGTCGGGGCTGAAGCCTTTGGACACGATCTCGCGCACTTGGGCGGCCTTGTCGTAGGGCAGGGTGTCGGCCATGGACAGGGCCTTTTTCATGGCCCGGTCGACCTTCTCCATCTTGCGCTGGTCTGCGGCGATGTTCTGGATGAACTGGCTCCTGGCGAAATCGTCCCAGGCGGAGCGGGTGTGCACGATGAAGCCTGTTTTGAGGGTCTCGATGCGGTCCCGCTCGGACTGGAGGTTGGCCTTGGCGCCGAGGACGCGCATTTCCAGGTCGTGGCGACGGACAGGGTCCGTCTCCTTTTCCATCTCGGCGATGTCTTTCTCCATGTTGCGCTGGATGATGGCCACGTTGGCCGAGTGGAAATCGATGGCCTCCTGGTCGATGACGCGTCGGTCCTCCTCGGTCTGATCGTCGATCATGTGCAGGGGCGTGTCCTCTTGGGCGGTTTCAGCCGTGAGTTCCCGTTCTTGAGTGGCTGCTTCTTTCTTCGTTTCCTGAGGCTTTTCCTTGGACGCTGATTCTTGGACGATTTGCTGCGGGGCGCCGCCGGCCACCAGCGCGTCGAACTGGCGCAGGCGGGCCTCTTCGGAGTCGGCCATCGTATCACCCATGGCGGCCCATTTCACGGCGGCGGCATGGAACGTGTCGCGCATGCGGTAATGGGACAGGGCCTGCTTGATGGACCATTCGCTGATGGCGTGGCCGATGCCGGCGCCCATGACCTCCTTCAATGTTTCTTCGGCGTCAGTGCTCTGGCCAGCCTTTTCAAGTCTTTTCTCCTTCTCGCGATCGTTCTTGATACGCGCCTCTTCGAAGAGTTTTGGAGATACCTCGGCGAATTCAGGGAACGGGCCTCCCGTGTACCGCGTGGCGTGCAGGAACCATGTTTCACCGTCCTCGTCCGTGAATTCGAAATTGATCGTGTCGCCCTCGATGCCGGACAGGATGTCGATGCTCTTCAGGTCGAGTTCTTCGACATAGTTGTACACTTTTTCATCATACGAACCCGTATCCAGCGCCATGGCGAAATATTCTTTCGGTTCTCCATGGGCGTAGATCAAAAAATGGTAGGGCTCGTGCTTGATGACGCCGTCGTCCAGGACAACGAAGCCCGTGGGGTGGGCGATGTGTCCGACCCATTCACCCTCGGGTCCCGATTGCTCCATGAGCCCGCGCAGGAAATCCTTGGCGCGTTTGTACTGCCGCTGGCCTTCGGCCATGAGGGCCGCGCCGTCGGGCGGGTTGCCCAGGGCGACCAGTTCGGCCACGACCTCGTCCAGGCGTTTCTGACAGGACAGAACGGTGTTGCGGTGCAGCCGGGCCAGGGCGATGCCTTCCATGGCCATGGCCGGATCGTCGGCCTCGGATGCCCAGGCGATTTGTTCCACGGCCTGTTCGAGCCGAGAGCTTGCGTCGGCCACCGCGCCGCGCAGCGACAGGAATTCCCCGAGCAGGGGGTTGAATGCGTTCAGGTATTCGACGGCATCGGGGGACGGATGTTGGCGAAGCACGCCCCATGTCTTACGAAAGGACTCTTCCTCGGCCTCGGACATGGGGCCGTAGACCATGCGCATGCCTTCCGTGGCCGCAGCCACGGCCCCGTCCCACTGGATCGGGGTCAGGGCGTTGATGTCCAGGAAAGGGGCGGATTTCATGGGCGGCAGGGCCGCCGGTTCGACTTGGGTGGCGGCAAAGGGAGCGCCCCTTGCCGGGCCGGCGGCATTGTCCTGGCCGGCGGAGGACTCGGATTCCTGCGTCGGGATTTCCTCGACCTCTTCGCCGAGAATCGCGGCCAACTCCGCTTCCAGGGCCTCGTCATCGCCCGGGGCGTTCTGCGTGACGTCGGTGGCCATCTCCTGCGGGACGCTGTCGGCGGCAGCTTCGCCCGAGCCAGCCTCCCGCATGGCCTCGGCGACCCGGCCAAGGCTGTCCCGCTCTTCGGGTGAGAGCGTCGCGCCGTGTTCCTGAAGAATGGCGTCAAGCTGCTCGGGCGTGGCCCCGAGTACGTCGATGCCCTTGCCGCGCAGGCCGCTCAAGGGGGCCATGGCCGAGGCAGGCATGCGGCCGTAGCCGATCAGCGCGCGCACGGTCAGGGCGTCCTTTTCGGCCAGGTCGCGCAGGGCCTCGGCGGCTTGTCCGTCCGAGGCCGTTTGCCCCGATCCGCCGATGGTCTGCGGCGCTTCGCTCTGGGCGTGCGCCGTCAAAATTGCAAGGAAGTGGAACAGGATCAGAAAGAAAATGGCCGCTCCGGCTGAACGGGCCGGGATGCGCTTGGCGCTGGAAAGGAACATGGTATCCTCCTGAACGTGTTTCTCGCTCATACATAGGTATTTTTACGAAAAAAAACAATTGGCTCCGGTTGGCGGGCGAGAGGGCAACCGGCTTGCTCTGCATGCCATCTTGCCTGTATGCCGAAGCATGGCCCGAAGGCGAAACGCGGGCCGGTTCTTTCCTGCGCCGTTATCCGGGAGGATTTCAAAATGCATTTTCGTTTCACGATGGCGTTTCTCCTGACCCTGTTTGCCCTTTCTTCGGCGTGTCCGCCTGTCTTTGCCAGCACTTCGCCTGCCGCCCTGGAGAGGGCGGTGGGCCCCGAGGCCCTGGTGCGGCTGGAAAAGGAGGGGGCAATGACCGTCCGCGCCCTGGGCGCGTGGGGGCGATTGCCCGCGCAGTTCGTGACCCTGGGGCAGGCCCTGCGCAAGGACGCGGGCCTGAATCTGCTCGACGCCGACGCCGGAACCGTCGTGCAGTGGCTGGCTCTGGCCGAGGACGGCGACGCCCGCCTGGCCCCGACCAGGGATGGCCTCAAGGACCTGCTCGGCTATCTGCGGCGGGGCGAATTTTTGGACTGGGAAGCCGTTGCCGACGAAGCGGCCGTCGCGCCGGGCACGCTGTTGCGGCGCGATGGTCGCCTGTGGGTGCAGGGCCCGCAGGAGCAGGCAGCCGCGCCGGAGCCCCTCGATCCATCCATGCCGGCCGCAAAGGGGCCGGAAGTGCTTTTTGCCGGGGACATGTCGGACCAGTGGGTTCCGTACCAGGCGGACGGCGGAAAATTCAAGGATTTCGCAAAGTTTGATCAGGGCATGCTGGTCGTGGACGTCCCGGCGGGGCATTCCTGGGGGCGTACGGGCATGCATTCCAACGCGAGCATGGTCTCAAGCCCGCGCGGCGGCAGCGAGGGCGTGCGGCTTTCGGTCCTGCTCGATCCGCAGGGCACCACCGACGTCGTGCTCTCCCTGGTCCCGGCCGAGGCCAAGACCAATGACGAGTGGCGGTACCACCATGTCCGCGTGGGCGTGCATCTGGAAACCGACAACGGCCCCCAGACCATGACCCTGTGGATCGCCCAGCAGGCGGTCATGACCCGGGAGATCGCCGCCGTGCCGGAGCGGATCGACCTCGTGCTGCGTCCGGACGACGCCGTCGTGGTGACCGACGCCAGCGGGAAGATCCTCCTGCAGGGCGTCCTGCCCGGCGACGTCCCGAAGGACGGGTACAGGCTCTACGCTCTTTCCGGCGTGGCTTCGAAACGAGGCAACAAGCCCGTGCGCATGGCCCTGAAGAGGATCGAGCGCAGTCCGGAGCCTTTTGACGTTCAGGCCGAGCATGACTCGGCCCTTGACGGAGCGCGGCGAACGATCCTTTTCGACGGGGGCGTGCTGGGGCGCTGGCTGACTCCCCTGGCCGGGCAGGGCGGTGATTTTCGCAAGCATGCCCGGCTGGAGGACGGCGTGTTGAGCGTGGACGTGCCCGCCGGGGCGCATTGGGGCAAGGTCGGGATCTATTCCCCCGAAGCGTTGCTCTGGCTTGACGGTTTCGGCTCCGGGTCCGAGGCGGGCGTGACCTTCGAGTTCGATCCGGCGGGCACCACGGGCTTTGTCGTGGCTTTGGCCCCGATTTACAATCTCAAGAACAACGATCCGAGCCGCCCGTATGTCTGGGCTCAGTGGAACGCGAAGGACGACGGCACGGGCGGCAAGGCCCAGATCCTGATCACTCCGGATTTTCCGAAAGCCGCCTGGGAATGGGAGACGGGCGCGGAAGCGCCGGACAAGGTGACCTTGCGCGTCTCTCCCGAGGGCGTCCTGGTGCAGGGCTTCAAGGCGCCTGACGAACGCATGCCCTGGAAATGCGTCATGCCGAACATGGGTTTCCGCATCTACGCCTTCAGCCAGCCGGGCGCGGCGGGGCAGCCAGTGCGCATGACCCTGCGGCGGATCACCCTGGAGCGGACTCCGGGCGCGCCGCTCCCGGCCAATGATCCCGCCCCCGGCGTCGAGCCTTTGGAACGTCGAACCCTGTTTCCCGTCCCGGACGGGAACGCGTGGGAGCCTTACGCTATTCGGGGCGCCGATTTCGCCAGGCACGGTCGTTTCGAGGAGGCGCGGCTCGTGGCCGAAGTCCCGGCCGACACGTATGGCTGGCCCAAGGTCGGCGTCGTGTCCAAAGATCCGGTCATCCAGCTCAACGAACGCATCCAGCGCATCCCCTATGCCGTGCGCATCGCCTGCGACCCGTCGCGCACCAGCGGGATGGAGGCGGTTTTCCGGTCGGTGAAATCCGGGGACATGGAGAAATCGGCGGAAGTCCTGGCCAGCTTTGTGCGGCATGCCTCCGGCCCCGATGCGGGCGCGTATGTTTTGTCCTTGAGCGGCGACAACGCGATCTATCGCAATTGGTCGCGGCGGGTGGACGCCGGGTGGGTGGACGCGAATTGGGACGGCGTGCTGGAGATCCGCCTCGGCGACGGCTGGGTCGAGGCCGGACTGCCCGGCGGCCCGGCCGTGCGTGGCACGGACCTGCGCACGGGCAAAGACCTGAAGTATCATCTGGCCGTGACCAGCCGCCCGGACGTCAAGAACGGGGCGTCGACCCTGGCCCTGGAGCAGGTCACCGGCGGCTGGGTTTCGCCGCCCGGCATGAGCGCCGAGGAGAGGTGGAACTATGTGGATGACGAAAGCTTCGCGGTCGAGGCTTTCATCGACGATCTCGCCGAAGGGCTTTCCGAACAATGACCCCGGCTGTGCACCATTTTCAACGTTCATCAAGGAGCGAACAATGACAAAAGAGCGGATGCGCAATGCGCCCCTCATGGCCGCGCTGCTGGTTTTCATGTGGGCGCAGTGCGTCCTGGCGGCGGACCCGGCGGGCAAGACGGTCAAGGATTTCGTCCACGACGCCGTTGTCGGCGGAGAGGGTGCCAACACGCTGATCAGGTATGGCAATTGGTACGGTCCGGGCTGGTGGGGCGGAAGCACCCTGGACGACCGTACGGGCGTTCTGCCGCCTCTTGATTCCCTGGACGCGGTGGCCCAGAAGCATGACTTCGGCTACATGCTGGCCGAAAAGCTCGGCAAGGGCCGTCCTGATGTCGAGGCCTACTACAAGGCCGTGGCCGACGAGATCGCCGCCCGCGAAGCCAAGGCGCTGTCCGACGACCCCTCGCAGTGGGCCCGGCCCGCGCCCGATCCCGCCGCCGCCAAGGTCTACCTCGAACGCATCCGGCTGGGCTTTCCGTATGGCCAGCAGCGGCTCAACGAACTCAAGGCCATGATCCCCCACCGGGCCGACATCACCGATCCGGATGCCCTGAATCAGATGCTCGACGGCTATCCCGACACGAAGAAATATGAACAGATGATGAACGACGAGGTCAAGGGCTGGTGGAAGAAGTACGAGTTCCACCCCAAGGTCGTGGCGGAACGGGAGCGGCAACGCCGCGAGCTGGAACAGAGCGTCAAGGACCTGAAAAAGACCAAGGACTACATGCAGCGCATACAGGAACTCAACCATGCGAAGATGCAGGCTGTGTTCAAAAAGCTCAACGTCTATCCCACCCTCGACTTCTACAACTGCCTCTGCGTTTCGGCGGGCTATGGAAGTCCGGGCACATCACAGCTCTATCACCCGGACACCATCGGCGAGTACAATCCCAAGTACACCTGCAACAGGCCCGGTGAGCCGTGCGTTGTTGCCGGGTTTGGTTGCTTGCGCTTTCCGTTGCCCACGGAAAAGAGAATCTGGGATTCATGTATGGCCATTCACAGGGTCGGCATGGACCGCGACGAGAAGGACAAGCCCGTGCCGGGCACGGGGGTGCCCCTGAACAAGCTCATCGCCGACGCCTTGAAGAAAAAGGCGAAATGAAAGGAGGGCTGAACAGATTCGGCGTTCGTGCAGCGTCTGTCCAGTGCGCTCGCTGCCGAGTGCCCACCGCCCCCGGACGGAAGCCAATGCCGCGCGGTTGTCCGCAGCATTGCGCTACCGCGCGGCAAGCGTGAGAGGGATTAAACGGGAACCGATCCGACAGCGACGCGGCTTTCCGGCAATCCCTCGCACGCCCTGATCCGTCAGTTCCAATCCAGGAGGCGTCTTTGTCCCTTGAGGGCGCGGATGGCGGTGACGTCCTGGCTGACTTCGAGGCAGCCGAGGTATTTCCCGTCGCGCCTGACCGCGAAGTAGCGGATGTGAATGAACCGTCCGCCAAGCTCGATCCAGAATTCGGCCGTGTCGCGCTCCCCGCTCTTGAACCGCGTTAGGATGTCCTCGACCATGTGCACGCTCTTGGGGGGATGGCAGTTGGACACCTCGCGGCCGATGATGCCTTCGCTGCGGGGGAAGATCCGCTCCTCGGTCTGGGAGAAGTAGGCCACGCGGTCGTCCGAGCCGACAAAGGTCATGTCCACGGGCAAATGCTTGAGCACGGCGTTGAGCACCTCGGGCTCCAGGCGCCCGCAATCGAGGCGCACCAGGCCGCCGCTTTCGGCGGAAGCGGCCTCGCCGGCCGGCAGCCACGCATCCCCGGGATCCACCCAGGCGAAGCCGATCTCGGCCTCGCCTCTTCTGACTTTTCGCCAGTCCGCTTCGGAAAATGTTTCGTAAACCATGGGGAAGAGGATGCGCTCCTCCTTGAAGACCATGTCGCGGACGGCCAGGACCAGTTCGGACACGGCCGCCACGGCCGGGGCGTGATCCGTGGATTCAAGGCAGGACAGGGCCTTTTTGAACATGGCCCGGATGTCGTCATGGATTTCCCACATGACCTGCGGCGGCGCGGTCAGGCCGTGGGCCTCCATGATGGGGAAGAGCTGGTTCTCCTTGCGCTCGTAGTGTTGGATGAGGGCGGCCAGATCGCTGACGCCCAGCTTCAGGGCATTGCGCGCCCCCGAATATCCGAGCTCGTCCCGGACGCCGTCCAGGATTGCGGACAGGTTGCACGCCTTCTCCTCGGCCAGGGCATTCTCGGCCTGAAAGGTGCGGATGGGGTGCCCTTCGGGCAGGGGCGGCAGCTCGGGCTTGTCCGCGTCGGCGGTGAAGAGTTCGACGTGCAGGTTGCACAGCTTCTTGATCTCCGACTCCGGGATGCCTTCGGCCACGAGACGCTGTTCCATGGCGCCGACTTCCGCCGGGGAGACGTCTTTGAGCAGCGCGTGGAATTCCTGACGCAGGCTGTCCAGGGATTCGCCGCCGTGCAGGCGCATGACGATGCCCTTGAACGCCTCGATGCGCTCTTCGCGGGACGCGCCCCGCGCGTGCTCGGCCCGCCCGCCGCTGTTGACCAGGGTCACGGAGTCGTTGGATTTTTTGAATATCTCCGCCGCTATACCCGCGAGAAAATCGTCCGGGTCAAGCCCGCCCAAGGATGCGGCCTTGGAGACCGAGGCGAAGGCGGCCACGGTCTTGCGCAGAAAGGGGTTTTCCAGCTTGGAGAATTTCGGCGATGTCTTCACGAGGTAGTCGAGAAGAAAAGGGTATGCATCGAGAAGGTCCCCGATTTTGGTTTTCATCGAGAGTTCCATGATATGCCTCCTGGGTTACGGTTTGGCCCGCCTAATGAACGTGTGCGATGACTGTCCTGACGGTTTGCATACCGAAAGTTCATGGCGGAAGATAGCTGGAATTCGCAATGAATTGGCCCCGCATCGCTCCGGATGCGCGGACGTGATGCCGCCGCCTTGTCGAATCAAGGCGTTGACCTTTATTATTTCAGCTGGTTGCTTGGTTGGTAAGGGTGTGTTGAATGCTCAAGATCAGTTCTTTGGGATTGCCGGAGTTGCGGACATTGGCATCCCTGTCTGCGGGAACGAAAAAATGCGGGCGGGTGCGAACCGGGTGCGGGATGAATCAGTGCTCGTACAGGGTTTGTCCCACGCGGTCGATGTGCTCCCGCAGCCCGGAATGATCGAGATCGGCGAAGAGGGACAGGTCGATGAGCCAGGGCAGGAGCAGGTCGTCCAGGTCGGACATGATGCCCAAAAGGTGGTTGTGGGTCAGCTTTTCGCCGACCAGGGTCAGGTCGATGTCCGATCCCGGCTTGAACGTGCCCATGGCGCGGGAACCGTAAAGAATCGCCTTTTCGACTTCGGGATACAGGGCCAGTACAGACTTGATTTCGAGTATGGCCTCTTCGGGCAGTCCGAAACGCATCAGGCGGTTTCCTCGTTCATGGCGGCTTTGAGGCGGGTCGATAGGGCCTGGAAAGCGGGATAGTAACGTGTCAGCACGTTGCCCGCGATGCGGTTTGCCACTTCCAGATGGTAGGTATGGGAACTCAGGTTGCGGTCCTTGATCATGTCCATCCAGGTCTGGCCATCCTCGATCAGTTCGTTTTTGAAGGCCGTGCGAGTGGCGTCGCGCGAACCGATAAGCCCGGTGATACCCTTGTGCTCAAGAAAGTCCTTGAGGGTGTTCCAGGCCAGTTCGTGCGTGAATTCAAACCCCTGAATCAGCCCCTGCTGCTCCAGGTCGTTCAACGGGCGCTGGCTGGCGAGTCGCGCTGCCTCTTCCAGAGTGGTAAGCGCACGAAGAAAGTTGTCGAAGCGTTGCTTCCAGCGGATGTCAGGATTCATGTATTTTCCCCGTTCCATGAAACGCGATCAAGCCATTGTCAGTCATAAATTTTTCCCCGCTCGCGGATGTCGGCCAACAGACCGGCCCTGGCTTCATCCAGCGCCGTTTTTTCGCTCAGCACGAAGCACTCGAAAAGATCGGCTTCCAACTGCCGCGCCCAGAGTCTGCGCCCGGTCATGAGTATCTGGTGCTGCATGATGGTGGAAGCGGCCCGCATGTCGAGCGCGTCCACCTCGCAACCGACCTTTTCCGCCAGATCTCCCGACAGCATCCACAGCCGGACCGGATCGGCATATCCAGCCACCAGCACGGCCAAATCCAGATCGCTTTCGGCATGCTCTTCACCCGTGATCCGGCTGCCAAAGGCATAAATGGCCAAGACATCGGGAATAGCCGCGAGAATGTCCCGGACCAGGGGGCCGTCTGGGGCAAGCATGGACGTGATGTCGGGTCTGACCTGCTGATTCATGATTTGCCGCCGTGCAAGGGTGCGCGATACATTTCATAATCGTGCGACAAAACGCGGAAAAAGGAAACAGGGTGCGAGAGGGATTTTCTTCAGTATTCGCGATTCAAGGCCATCGGTCCCGGCTGATCCGGGCCAGGTTGAGGCATTTATCCCGGTAGGGCGGGTCGGCGTCGAAGCGTTGCCAGGCCTGCGGGGCCACGGCGGTGTTGTCGGCAGCGGAGGGTTCGATGGGGCGGATGTGGTCCGGGAAAAGGCTGTAGAGCCCCTTTTTGGAGTTCACCAGCCGGCCGTCCCAGGCTGGGCGGATTGCAAGGTCCAGGCGCTTCATGGGAGCGGGGTCGAACTCCAGGCCGCATTCGCCCGCCCGCTCCATCATCCAGGTCAGGGCGATGTCCGAGAGGCCCGTGTCTCGGTAGCCGCCGCCAATATTGGAGTGCACGCCCGCAAACCAGACTTGCTCCAGCCGCTGGCAACAAACCCCGTCCTGTTTCCTCCATACGCAAGGCTCGAAAGCCCGGCGGCGCTCGTCGATGGCCAGGGACTGGAAGGCGTTGTCCACGCGGCTGCTCAGGTCCACGTCGTGGAACTCGACGTTTAAGAGCTTGTTGACGATGTCGAAGTTGCGGGAGGGGATGCCCAGCGCTCCCACCGTGTCCCACACGCCGATGCAGTGCACCCGGACCTCGCGCGACCAGGTCCGGCGGAAGAGCTCGGACTCGATGGCCCGCGGGTGGGACTCCTTGTCGCGGCGGCGGTAGAGCCGGTAGGCGTCATCCAGGCGCGGCAGGTTTTCCAGACGCAACAGCCCCGAGTTGCGCAGCAGCCCGGCCAAGCTGCGTACCGTGTAGGCCCCCCGGCTGAAGCCGAAGAGGAAGATGTCGTCCCCATCCTCGTGCCGCTCCATGAGAAAGCGGTAGGCCTCCAGAATGTTCCGTGAAATCCCCACCCCGGAAACCCCGCCCCGTATCCTGTCATACCAGCGCGTGCCCACGCCGGAGTCGTAGTAGAGCATCTGCCGCCTGCCGTCCCCGGCCAGAGGCGCCACGCACATGGCGATCTTGGCTACGTTGGTCGGCGAAATCACCCCCTGGTCCGTCTGGTCCGGAGTGTTCCAGGTGCCGTCGCAGCAGATGACGATGCGTTTGGACATAGTGCCTCCCTTGAGTAACGTTCGAAACCGGTCTGGCCGGACAGTGTTCCGATGCGAAAAAGGTGGCGTCATTCACCCGTGACCGCCCGCCGTGTGCGGGGGGCGCGAGCCGGCGCGGTCCGGTCCGGGGCTGCCGGAACTCCTTCGCGGGCCTCGTAATGCTTCCCGGCCTTGCGATTCGGCGGGCATGCGATGCGTGGCTTGCGAGACGGCCGGGAAGCAAACGATGCCAAGCTCAGTCAAACAGCCGACAACCCCGGACCGGACCGCGCCGGCTCGCTTGAGGCTGTCCGTCATGCCCGGGAAAATGAGCTGAACGTGATGCGCGCAACTCATGTTGGCCAGTCAGGCTTCAGCGTGATGGCGCTCAGGTCTGTTATGACATGCATGGACGTATGTTGTGAAGTGCCTAGTACATGTACGTATATACGTATGACGTCAGGAAAGGTGTTGCCTGCGTGCTGTATGCGATGTATGCGCAACAGAATTTTGTGATCATTGATCCGTGTCGGAGGCGATGATGCATCAGCGACAGGACAGAGGAGATGGCGGCGGTTCTGAGGAGCGCAAAAAGGGCGGTTTTTCCGTCTGGCGGCTGGAAGACAACAACGCGTTTTTGGTCCGGGACGGACTGACCGAGGAAGAGGCGCTGGCGCTGGTGCGGGAGTACGAGAGGCGGGGACACAGGCCGGCGTATTGGGTGGAGCGGGAGAGTGGGGCGGACGGTATTTCTTAAAAGCCCGAGAGTTGGATATGTTTGTCGGACATGGTCGTCGGGCTCGCCGAGCCTTAGATCAGGATCGACGGCGGGTTTTTCGTGCTGACGATTCGGAGGAACAGGGAGTGGCTGGGAAGTTCGCCGGGTCTTGGTCAGGATCAAGTTGGGGCTGCTGTGGCACCCGGTGGTGAACAAATCGCCGGACAAGTCGCCGGACAAGTCGCCGGACAAGTTGCCGGACAAGTCGATGCTTGGATTGTCCGAGTATTTTCGGCCTGCACTGTACGACCGCTGAGTAATCGTGAAATCCAGGAAGCAGCAGGACTTCGGCATCGCGAGACATTCCTGCGTAACTACCTCGACCAGATTATCAACGACGGTCTGGTGGAGCGCACAGTTCCAGACAAGCCAACCAGTCGTCTCCAAAAATACCGACTTACTGAAAAAGGACGCAAGTTGTTGGAGCAGGCTGGCGCGAAAGGAAGACGGTCATGAGCGTGCGCGGTTCCACTGGACAAGTCGAGGCTGTTGAGAGCCCTCATGCGACAGGTCATAAAACCCTCGAATTCGAGGGAATAAAAAACGAGGCCGGAAGAAACAGCTTTTGCTTGTACATATGTAATACGTATTTGTAATGACTGTATGACATCAGGAAATGTGTTGTCTGCGTGCTGCATGTGATGTATGCGCTTCAGAATTTTGTAATCATTGATCCGTGTCAGAGGCAATGATGCATCAGCGACAAGGCAGGGAAGACGAAGGCGGTTCCGAGGGCCGGAAAGAGGGCGGTTTTTCTGTCTGGCGGCTGGATGACAACAATAACGAGTTTATGGTCCGGGACGGGTTGACTGAGGAAGAGGCCCTGGAGCTGGTGCGGGAGTATGAGGGGCGGGGGCACAGGCAGGCGTATTGGGTGAAAAATGAGAGCGGGGTGGCTGGTTCTGTGAAATCCACTGATTCCTGACAGTTCACGAAGATGAGTCAACGGCAGGCTTGCCCCCCCCCTTCCCTCAAGAGGATGAATATGATCGAAAGTAAGTAGTCAGTCCTGAAAAACTCTAAAAACGGTCCATCAGGCAGGCGCCCGTACCGACCGAACATCTGGTTGAAAAACGTGCCCAAGTAATTTTAGGCACAAAAAATACATTATCCGGATGAACTTCCGGA
>JAEWKZ010000051.1 GCA_023393525.1 Pseudomonadota bacterium
GGCCCCCGAGAGGTTGTGATAGCCCCAGTACAGGTCCTCCTCCCGCGCCTCGGGCAGGACGCGCTTGATCAGCTCGATCAGCCGCCGCGCGGTGGGGTCGAAATATCGGGTCATAATCTCGCCGCCGAACATCGGATTGGCGTTGGTCTGGGCCACGAGGGCGGCGTAGTGCTTCCAGCCCGGGCCGCCCTTCAGGGCCCATTCGAACGGCGAATGCAGGAAGGCCGCCAGCAGGCCCTCGAGGGTCATGCCGGGCCCCGCGGCCTCGGCGTAGCGGTTGATGGCGTTGACCCGGTCGCTGTTCCAGACCTCCGCCCGGCGCAGGAAGACGGCGTCGAACAGGGCCCGCTTGGCCCCGAAATAGTAGTGCACCAGGGCGGTGTCGACGCCGGCCTCGCGGGCCACTTCGCGGATGGTGACGCCGTAGAAGCCGTGCTTGGAGAACAGATCCTCGGCGGCGTCGAGGATGGATTCGCGGGTGTCGGCGGTCCCCTGGGCGCGGGTCTTCGAGGGGCGGCCGCGGCGCGGGGCTGGGGCGGCGGACGGGGAAGGGGGCGCGTCGGGCTTGCTCATGCGGCGAAGCTAGGCTCCGTCCGGCGGTCATGGCAACGGCGCCACAGGGCCGCCGCGGACCGGCCCCGACAAGCGGCGCCGTTTGACAGAAGAGGGAAAACGGTTACGGTCCCAGAAAATCATTGAACGCTGAATAAAAAGCGTCAGGGCCGGAAACACACAGGAATGGGGCTTCACATGAACCGCTACGTAAAGACCGCCTTGCTCGCGGGGGCCGCCTGGAGCGCGCTCTCGACCGCCGTCCTGGCTCAGGACGCGCCGCAGACCGAGGACACCGCCAGCAACGTCGAGGACGTCATCGTCACGGCCCGTCGCCGCGACGAGGCGCTGAAGGACGTGCCGATCTCCGTCTCGGCCCTCGGCGCCGAGCGTCTCGAGGAGACCGGCGCGAGCGACCTGACCGCCCTGCAGCAGCAGACCCCGAACGCGACGGTCCAGGTGGCCCGCGGATCGAACTCGACCCTGATCTCCTTCATCCGCGGCGTCGGCCAGCAGGATCCGCTGTGGGGCTTCGAGCCCGGCGTCGGCCTCTATGTCGACGACGTCTACGTGGCCCGTCCGCAGGGCGCGGTCCTCGACATCTACGACGTGCAGCGCATCGAGGTGCTGCGCGGGCCGCAGGGCTCGCTGTACGGCCGCAACACGGTCGGCGGCGCGGTCAAATACGTCACCTCGCGCCTGTCGCAGGACCCCGAGCTGACGCTGCGCGGGGCCTACGGCAGCTATAACCAGATCGACCTGATGGCTTCGGGAAGCGTGCCGCTGGCGGACAATTTCCGCGTCGGCGGCGCCTTGGCCAGCTATCAGCGCGACGGCTACGGGACCAACCTGAACACCGGCGCCGAACACTACAACAAGGACGTGCTGGCCGGCCGCCTGAGCATGGAGTGGGAGCCGCGCGACGACATGTCGATCCGCGTCGCCTATGACCGGGTCGAGGACAACTCCAACCCGCGTCACGGCCACCGCGAGGTCGCCGGGGTCGGCCCGGGCGCCGGCGTGCCCGACAGCGTCTATGACACCTACGCCGGCGTCGGCGACGACAACTCGGTGATGAACCAGGGCGCCTCCGCCACGGTGCAGCTGGACCTGAACGACAACTGGACGTTCAAGTCGATCACCGCCTGGCGCGAGGGCGACACCGACACGGTCATCGACTTCGACAACACCCCGGCCCCGACCCTGGACATCCCGGCCTATTACGCCGACGACCAGCTGACCCAGGAATTCCAGTTCCTGTTCGACTACGACCGGATCCAGGGCGTGCTGGGCTTCTTCTATCTCGACGGCCACGCCGAGGGCGCCTTCGACACCATCCTGGCCAACGCCGGCATCGTCATCGGCACCGGCGGCGAGGTGGACACCGAGAGCTGGGCCGGCTTCGCGGACGTTAACCTCGATCTGACCGATCGCCTGCACCTGTCGCTGGGCGCGCGCTACACCCTCGACAACAAGACCGGGACGGTGTTCCGCGCCAACTACCTGGGCGCCGTCAACAGCCCGCTGCTGGGCGGCACGCCGCGCGCGCCGCTGCTGGTTCGCACCGACTACACCAACAGCAAGGAGTTCGATCAGTTCACGCCGCGGGTCGCCGTCTCCTACGACGTCAGCGACGACCTGACCGCCTACGCCTCCTATTCGCAGGGCTTCAAGTCCGGCGGCTTCGACATGCGCGGCGACGCCATCTTCACGCCCGACACGGTCAACGGCTACGAGCCGGAGACGGTGGACTCCTACGAGATCGGCCTGAAAGGCTCGCTGGAGCGGCTGTCGTTCGCCATGGCGGTGTTCCAGAACGAGTACAACGACCAGCAGGTCACCACCCAGGTCCCGGCCGTCGGCGGCATCGCCAGCTTCGTCGACAACGTCGGCTCCTCGAGCTTCTTCGGGGCCGAGTTCGAGGGCGCGCTGTTCCTCACCGACAGCCTGACCGCCAACTTCGCCCTCGGCTATCTCGACGCGCGCTTCGACGAGTTCCTGCGCTACAACCT
>JAEWKZ010000114.1 GCA_023393525.1 Pseudomonadota bacterium
CCAATAGTTTCTCCTATTGGAAGTTCTGGACATATCGCACAAACCAGTGACATTAGAGTCAATATTGGTATCCCCCGCAAGCAAGTTGCAATAATCCATTTTATCCTATTTACCTCACTTCTTTCTATATTCTCTTCACTGTTTATAACCATTCGTAATCTTCCATTTTTCAAAACTCCATCCCATCGAACTCTACCTGCATCCATATCTTTTGATTTCTATATGAAAATCGTCTTACTTCTAAATAGTAAACTTCACCAAGAAAGGAAATGCTATCCTTTCTCCTTTTCAGCATCTAAATCAAGAAAATGGCGTTCTTGTATAAGATCTAAATATTTTTTCGTGACCTCAGGTGTAGCTTTATCCGGAAAGAATAAATTTGAGATATTTAATGTACTATCTAAAACAAAATAATAAGGATAACCCTCTTCTTCCGCAGGAATATAGAAATCTGAAATATTAA
Source organism: Pseudomonadota bacterium (assembly GCA_023393525.1). GTDB lineage: Bacteria > Desulfobacterota > Desulfovibrionia > Desulfovibrionales > Desulfomicrobiaceae > Desulfomicrobium. Next base: position 464 of record JAEWKZ010000114.1, read on the forward strand.
AAACATTAAAATCTCGTATATTGTATAGTTGTTTCTCTTTATTTAGAATTTTATTATTTCGATATGTAGCCAAAAACAACACATTACCAACTTTTACTGTTTTTATCCATTCGCGAAGCATATTTATAGAAAATTTAATACAACTCGCACAGTTTGTTTCTGAAAATCGACATACAACTATTGGTTGTCGAGTATTCATAAATACATCATGGAGGAAAATATGGCTATTAAGTGAATCTCTAACCATTATTTCTTCATTCAACTTTATATTACTATTCAATATGGCAGCTCTGAAATTTACTTTATGAGTATACAATTCATCTTTTTCAGTAACACTTTCATTTGCTAGATATTTTATACTTGCTATACTCTGTTGCCTATATTTATAGTAACTAATCAATGTAAACACATTTACTACTAGCAAGACTACAATTATGATGATTATATTTTTTTTCATAAGAACCTTTTGCTTAGAAATTCTTCAATTGAAAAAATACCAAAACAGGATTATCTTCTTCTTTAAACTCTTTAATTTTATCCTTATCTATATCAGATATAAGAGAACTGTTATACAATAGAGTATCATTTCTGCTAGGAAGGTAAGAAGATATAAAATAATTACCCGAAACAGCACTGGGAAATCCAATTGGTGGTATTTCTTTTATATTATAATCAGCATTTGTCCCTCCTATTAAATGCCCAGACATTTTATCCAAATACACGATCGTCGTTAATTTTAAATAATTATTTCTCAAGAAAAAAACACTTTGAGTCTCTGTTTCAAGATATTCCCCCAAATAATAGTAATAATTATTCTGATTAATAGCATTTTTGAAATCATTATAAGAACCTTTTAAATAATGGTCAGGAAGTTTTTTATTATCAAAATTTATTATATACTTTACGCTTAATTTATCAGTAGAATATAAATACTGATAGATCGTATCTGTATACATTTGAGTTACCTTAACATCTCCTTTATAATTATTATACAAATAGTTATATCCTCCATAATTAATATCAATTGGTAGATTAAACATGCCAACCGATTTCAATTTGAATTTTTTATCTGTTACAAGCAATGTATAATTCTCCAAACAGCCTAAATGTCCATTACCCTGACCATCAAGTGTTTTAAACAAATATCCGTCGGGAATAGTCGTAAAATTATAAGCTCCAAAAGGAAGTCTTACTTGACGAATAAATTTTCCTGAGGGGGTAAAAAACAGTAAAAAAGAATGTTGATAGGCAATTAACTCATCACTTTCAAAATCATAAGCTATATCATATAATCTAATAAGTTCACCAGGACCTGAACCATTAGATATCCTCTTGACAAATTTTCCTCTGCTATCAAAAATGACCAACCCTCCACCCTGTAAACCATCCATGACATAAATATAGGAATCAGTAACAACTATTTTTATTATATTATCAAGCAAACTCTCATCTGTAGTTTCAAGAGGTATAAACTTTATTTCCTTTATTAAAGAACCAAAATCAAAATGCTTTTCTTTTTTAAGAAACGAATTCAAATCGACCTTTATGGCTGAATCTTTTTCTATACACAATATCGTAGTAGAATCAAGATATAATGACGCAACTTGTTCCTTTGTAAAAGAATAATTTCTATTTTGATTAGAACAACTAATAAGGAAGATTACCAAAATAAACACAGCATATTTTCTCATACAACTTTAATCTAAAATTCAACAATAAGTAAGAGATATCCATAAAAAAATGGATACCTCTCTAAACTATTTTAGCAACCTACCGGAGTACAATTGTCATAACCATATGGACAGCTAATATCCGTTCTACCAGCAGGATTGGTTTGGGAGCTTGATCCACTGCCACCTGCTGAAGCTCCACCATATGATGCATTTCCGCTTCCACTAGACGATTGTTCTGTTGGGCATGGTCTTATATACTCTCTCTCGTCTTTTGTCGCACCTTGGGTCCACCATGTCCAACCTGAATTTGGCTCATTTGTTTCCGCCACAGCTATCTGCTCTATGTTAGCAAATGAAAGATTCAATAGATCATTATCTACACTAAGGTTAATATGTATATTCACTGCTACTATAGTAGCTATTACTAAAGCAAATGCTCCATATAAAAACTTTCTTTTCATTTTTTAATAATTTACAAATTCTTATTACTACATCAACACTCTTGATTACTTTTATCCTTTCAGTAATCGAAACCACATAAGTTTCTTAAATTAGTTCGATACTTTTGCAACCTCCTTTCTTTTATAAATTATGGATTGATGAGACTTCATTTTACTATTGAAAGTCCTCATTCACTCCATTCTTACTATTTCATAGTCCACAATGGCAATTGTTCAGTCCAAATCCTGCTTTATTCTATCTTCCTAAATACCCGTTTCCATCTTACTTTCCCCGTATTCTTATTTACCGACTTCCATATCCGGACAGCCTTTCCCACTATAAAAGGCTCCGGTAACAGTCCCCAATATCGGGAATCCTGAGAGTTCATAACCTTATCACCTGCCATAAAGTAATAATTCTCTTTAAAACGATAAGTAGATATTACACTATCATTCAATAAAATAGTATCACCACGTTGATACAGTTTCTTCCTTTGTTCCCATTCTATCACATTACGGTATAAAGCGGCGTGTTTAGGATTCATTTCAATAACATCTCCTTTTGCCGGAAGATACAAAGGGCCAAAACACACAATATTCCAATTTACGATTCCATTATACGGATAACCACTCATCACTATTCCGTAATCCTTCTCCCGTCCATTTGCCACTATATGCATCAAGGCATCCTGTGATTTTATATTTCCCAACGGCTCATTACAACCACGCACCATGTAGTGCGCCTGCTTTATCTCAAACGTGTCACCCGGCAAGGCTACACAACGCTTCACATAATAGGACATCAGGTTCAGCCCGATACTGTCCCACCGGGCAGGATAAGGGAAATTGAATACCAGCACATCATTTCTCTTTATCTTACCCAAAGAAGGTAAGCGGGAAATACTTACCTCTTTTCCCTCTACGGCATCCCAGATATTAAAAATGCGCCCACCCATTACACACTTATTCACCAGTATGTTATCCCCCGGAAGCAAGGCAGGTTCCATAGAATCTGAAGGTATTTTGAAGGAAGCGATACAAGTAACCTGGAGTAGTATCCAGATCACTGCCACTCCACAGATTATTAAAAACAAGTTTAATAACTTATCAATAATCCAACTGAACCCTTTCTTCTTTTTACCAGAATCGTTGTTTTCCATCCTTATATTCAAATATGCGTTCATCCTTTCCGCGAGTATGGTCTTTTAAGTAAAGCAGTGCGCCTTCGGGAACTTTATAAAGCAAAGAATCGGAATGCGGTCGCACCCTGCCTGCCGAAGTCCACTCTCCCCCATGACAATAAAAGAGTTCATACTCGTCATCCGTACGGATGAAATTATCTCGGTTGCGGGGAGTGAATACAATCTTGCTAATAGAATAGGGACTTCCCAAATCAAGGCCCGCCCAACCACCGGTAGGTTGGGAATAATCGAAAGAAGTATAAGGATCACCGTCAAACACATTCGTATATTCATGGGAGTTATCAAGCCCGTTACAGCCGGGAGTACCGATAATCTTCCCTTTCAGAGGTACACTGTCAGCAGCAGACGCATAGAAAGCAACCTCCGAGATATTACAGTAACTATCCTTAGGGCCATAATAGCGGACATACCGATAAGCACCGTCACTATTTACTCGTGCGACATTCCAGAGGCGTTCAGGGAATTCTTTAATGATAAACAGGGTGTCCTTTTTGTTGAAATACGGATCATTGCTGTCCTCAAACACCCCATCTACCATCCGCCTTACAAAAGGTTCGAAATAAAGCTCATATTTATGAAGAAGGGTAACTTTCACTTCTTCCCTATCCGAAGGAAAAAAACGCATTTCTCCACTTTCTCTCTCAAGCAAGAAGGGATCGCTTTGCATCCTCATCTCGCCATTGTCATAAGTTCCCAAACGGAATATGACATCACCTTCCACATCTTCGAACACAGCTCCTTGGCGCCTATCATAACGGCACCAGCCGATAGGAGCCCAGTTCATAAAACTGGCTACACAGAGGTAAACCGGCTCACCATTCTTTAGCGTACCATAAAGTTTTTTAGGATCAACGATTAATTTCCGGTTCTTGCCGCCCGCATATATAGCCGTTACATCACGAAAACAGGGATAGCGGAAAGAAGGATGTCTTTCTTCCGCTTTCTTTCCCATAGCCCTGATCATTTCCCGGTTAACGCTGAACGTACGACGATAGACCTTTCCTTTAGGGTCCCAATAATTATCAGGGCTATTCAGTTCAGAAGTAGGGTCCAGAATGGAGCAACGATAAGAGTTACCATCTTTGTCAAAGACAGCATTCCAATAATGGGGAACATTTTTATTTCCCCGCATCAACATGATTTCCTCGCTGCAAGGCAAACCTAATGCACGAAAAACATAAAGTTGCAGATCGGTAAAGTTTACGCAGCTCCCAGAACGCCAATCCACAACTTTAGGTCCATAATGAGGGCCGAATGAGAATAGTTCAGTGAAATAAACCGGAGCTTTATGCAAGGTGTCCATTAGTATCTGAGAGATGTACTTCGGATCTTCAGCCTCCGGAAGCCCACGAATGCTATCCAACAACGGATTATATTTATTATAGATTCTTTCGCGCCAGGATTCCAGTCTTTCATCACCCACCCGGTAAGGGAGAACGAATTCACAAAAGTCTTCAAAAGAGACATTTTTCCCCCAAGGCTGTTCACGCCATACTTTAAAAGCCCATTCTATATTCTCAATCAGATAACCCGGATCGATATGAATATCACTCTTCACTTCCAGTCTATCCAAATGAAAAGGACCGCAAGCGCGCTTAATGGAATCCAGCACTTTATCCGGATACATGGTACCTTTGCCGTGAAGTTCAAAAAGCTTTAGGTAATCATTTAGAGCTTCACCTTCATAGCTATAGTGAAAAGGCAGATTTTCGATAAGAAAAACGGCAGCCCTATAC
>JAEWKZ010000080.1 GCA_023393525.1 Pseudomonadota bacterium
CCGCAAGCCGCGGCGGACCTCCTTCCGATTGAAGTGCATAAAGCAACGCATGTGCCAAAGATCGAACGCAATTTCCCGAGCTCCCATGTGGAGGGAGCACGACTGAACATGCAACATACTGATTTTAAAGGATGCAGAGCCTGAGACCAGATCCGGGGCGGCGCACCTAAATACCGGTGCGGACACGAAAAGGGAGAGACTGCGGGTTCAATCGGGGCGTTTCGCCCCACGGGGTCGATTCGCCCCACAGCCGAAAAGAATGGTTCAAATTACTTGGAATGATGAAAGAAACGCCATTCGGCCAACGCAACCGGAGCGTTTCGCCCCACCCTTGAAACAGGACGATCCGTGTTGCGCGGCCATGAGGCGGAATTTTGCTCGTTCCGTGGAAACGGCAGCACTGCGAGGAGAGCGAGAGAGAGAGGACGCCAGGCCCTAGGATTGCGACAGCGCCCGCTCCACGGCCTCGGCCACTTCGAGGCCGGTCAGCGGCTCGCCTGTTTCGTGCAGGGCGCGCTGCACATTGATTTCGCGCATGACCCCGACATGTTCCCGGTCCACGAAGCCTTTCCAGACCTCCATGCACTTGTCGAGCTGCCCGCGCCGGGCATAGGCCAGGCCCAGGTACAGGCAGGCCAGGTATTCGCCGGGATGCTGCTTGAAGACCATGAGCAGCTGGTCCTTGGCCTGCACGTATTCGCCCAGATGATAGTGGCACATGCCCTGCCGGGTCCGGGCCTCCTTGTGGGCGCGGTTGCCCTTGAGCACTTCCTTGTACAGATCGCGGGCGGCGGCGTAGTCCTTGCCCGCATAGGCCGCGTCGGCGGCCGTGATGTCCGCCCCGATGCCCGAGACCGGCTTGTCCCCGCCCGGTTCGCGCAGGCGGCGGGCCATGCCGAAAAGAAGATCGCGTCTGGAGATCATGAATTCCTCGTCAGTGTTGTGATGCGATATGAATGCCGCGTGCCCATCCCGCCGCATCCACGGTGGTTGTTGACATTCCCCGGATTCCTTACCATGAAGAACCACTTTATTGTACGACCACCAACCGGCAAAGTCCGAAATCTGTATTCCCGGAGGAGACAATGTTCAAGAGACTTCTCAACACCCTCGCCGTCCTGCTTCTGTGCGCCGCTCCGGCCCTGGCCCAGGAGGCCAAGACCTTCGCGGTGCTGCCCTTTGGGGTGCATGGACCGCAGGAGTATCAATACCTGAGCCAGGGCATTCAGAGCATGCTGACCACGCGCCTGACCTGGCCGGAGAATTTCACGCCTCTTGATGCCGCGACGGTCAAGAAGGCCGCCGCGACCCTGCCCGCGGACGCCGGTTCCGCCGAAAAGATCCGCCAGGCCCTGGGCGCGGATTACCTGGTCTGGGGATCGCTCACCGTCATGGGCCAGGAATGCAGCCTGGACGTGAACACCGTCGATCCCGAAGGGGCGAATCAGCCCCGCCCCGTGCAGACAAATTTGAGCCAGGTCATCCCGACCCTTGAGACCGTGGCCGCCGACATCAACGCCCAGGTCTTCGGCCGCCCCGAAACGGCCACGGCCCAGGCCCAGCCCGTGGTCCGCCCCATGAACGAAGCCCTGATCGTCAACGAGAGCAAGGCCGGCACCGCCTACGCCAACCCGTCCCTCAAATACCAGGACGCCGACACCTCCATGGGCCGCTGGCGCAGCCAGACCCTGCCCTTCGCCTCGCGGGGGATGGTGGTGTGTGATGGGGATGGGGATGGGAAGAATGAAGTGTTCATGCTTACGGACAGCACGCTCTTGGCTTACCGAGTGGCCAACGGCGAAATGCGACAAGTAGCCGAGTTCGAACTGCCTCCCGGACGTAATTACGTACGACTGAATAATATGGATATAAACCGTGACGGTCGTCATGAACTGATCATCGCGGCGGCCCTCGATAAGGATCCGAAATCTCTTATCGTTGACTTCGATGGCTCCAGCTTCACTGTCCAACAAGATCTAATTCCCTTTTTCCTTGGTGTGCTCAACATGCCCCCATCCTTTACGCCCGCCCTGGTAGGACAAAGCGTTGGCAGGGTTAAATACATGGACAGCAAAATTCATCAGGTTGTGAAAAGCTTCGGCAAGTACGAGCTTGGACCTACCATCAATCTTCCCATGGGTGGAACGGTCTTCAATACCACCTTTCTACCCTTTGAGGAAGATTACCAAATCATTATGATCGATGATTATGACCGTATGCGCGTCTATAGCTCGACCGGAAATCTTTTATCTACTACTGACGAAACATATGCTGGTTCCAACCTGGGAATAGAGTATCTCTCCGCACCTCTTGGCCTCTCGCCTGTAACCGGGGATAACGTTCCACCCGACAAAGTCTTCATTCCCCTGCGGGCAATCCCGACAAACCTGGACAAAGACAACCGTTTCGAACTTGTCATCAGCCGAAACATCTCGGTCTCGGCCCAAATATTCTCCAATTACCGTGATTACCCACAAGGGGAAATCCATTCCCTTTATTGGGACGGTGTCGGCATGAGCCTGGAGTGGAAGACCACCCGGATCAAGGGGACGGTTACCGACTACGCACTGGCAGACCTCGATAACGACGGAGCGCTTGATTTGGTGGTCAGTATCAACACGCACACGGGGATGGCTGGAACGGCCAAGAAAAAAACCTTAGTCGTTGCCTACCCCTTGAATGTGCCCAAAGCCGTGAACTGAGTTCAAAAAACTGAACAGTAAAAAAAATTTTACTTCACGGTATTATTGGCCCAAAAAAGGCTTGCTTTTTGGACTGAAATCATCATAAGGGCTAACCAAGGCGTCAGATGATTTGTTTTTTTCAATGCAAAAGGAGAAAGAACATGAAACGTTTTGCACTCGTAGCTCTGCTGGCAGCCATGCTGTTCGGCGTTGCCTCCAGCGCTTCCGCCACCGAATTGAAGGTGAAAGGAAACTTGGATGTCCATGGAATGTGGTCCGCCAACCTGAGAGATTTTGACTCTGATACCGCCGACGCTGACAACTATTATACTTCTCAGCGCATGCGCACCTACTTCACCTTCCAGGCCAACGAAAACTTGAAGGCCGTGCTGGGCGTTGAAATCAACAACGTGTGGGGCGACGACGATCTGTGGGGCGCCGATAGAGTCGATACCATGCGCGTCAAGCACGCCTACATCGACTTCATCTTTCCTGACACCGCCATCAATGTTAAGGCTGGTATCCAGGCCATCGCCCTGCCCAGCGTTTTCGGCCATCCTGTCTTCGATGACGATGGTGGCGCCTTGGTAGTCAGCGCTCCCATCAACGAAATGTTCGCGGTAACCGCAGGTTACACCCGTGGAGTGGACAACTTTAATAACTACAATGTTAATTGGAACGGAACCGCTTTCGTAGACGACGAATACAACAAAGATAACGTAGATATGGCCTTCCTGGCCGCCCCCATCACCCTGGATGGATTCTCGATCACCCCCTACTTCGCTTATGGCTGGCTTGGCCAGAACTCCGGCTACTCTTACAATGCCACTGATGATTCCACTGTTTGGGTACTGGGCGCCAACGCAAAACTGACTTTGTTTGACCCGCTGACCTTTGCCGCCGACCTCATCTACGGCCAGGGCGACAACGACGAGTACGACACTAAAGGTTGGTACGGTGCTCTGGCTGCCTCCTATAAGCTGGAAATGCTGACTGCCACATTGTTTGGAACTTACGCCACAGGTGCTGATGAAGACGCCGATGAAGACAACCTGCTGCCAACTCTCGCTGAAGGTTGGGCACTGACTCCTTATCTTGGCGGCGCACGCGCTTTCGCAACCGGCGCTTCCGATGGATTTGCTTCCGATACTCTGGGCGTAGGCAACGACGGCCTCGGTCTGTGGACTGTTGGCCTCCAGCTTACCGACATCAACTTCGTTGAAAACCTGACCCATGCATTGACCGTTGCTTATGCGGAAGGCACTGGCGATGAAGATGCGGGCGTTCTGTTTGACGAAAAGGATTCCGGATGGGAAGTATACATGGTTAACAAGTACATGATCTATGAAAACCTGGCCGCTATCAACGAGTTGGGCTTCTTCTCCCTCGATCATGACGACATGGATGATACCGACAATTCCTACTTCGCCACCGTCGGCTTCCAGTACAAGTTCTAATTCGGGTTTTCACACCTGACGCCCTTGGGGCCGGAGACGCAAAACTCCGGCCCTTTTTTATTTTTGGCACCCCTTCATCTCTCGTGAAGCACGACACCTGCTCTTCACTCATGATGAAGGAATTGACTTTCCGGGGGTTCGGGGCATAGACATTTGGCTATTGAGTTACGCAAGTCCGACAGGACGCGGATGGATTCCCGCCTTCGCGGGAATGGCAGAGGTGTGCACGCCTCCGTCATTCCCGTGAAAACGGGAATCCATGACTTTATCCGCCCATCACCATACTTCAGACCCCATGCGAGAGCATTCATGCCGTTGAGACTTCTTGAATATACTTCCCGCACCGACTGGCCCGCCATCGCGTCCTGGCTTTCCCGCCGCGACGCGGGCGAGGACAATGTCGAACCCATCGTAGGCGACATCCTGGCCCAGGTTCGCCGGTGCGGCGACGAGGCCGTGGCCGAATATACCCGGCGCTTCGACTGTCCGGACATGACCGCCCAGTCCCTGCGCGTCCCGAAGCGGGACATTGTCCGAGCCCTTGAGCTGATCCCGACCGCCGACGCCGACATCATCCGCGAGGCCGCCGCCAACATCCGCGACTTTCACCTGCGCCAGAAGCAGAATTCCTGGATCACCACCCCGGCCCCTGGCACCACCCTGGGTCAGCTCGTGCTGCCCGTGGACCGCGCAGGGCTGTACGTGCCCGGCGGCCAGGGCGGAGAGACGCCGCTTATCTCAAGCCTGCTCATGAACGCCATCCCGGCCCAGGTCGCAGGCGTGAAAACCATCTGCGTGGTCAGCCCTCCGCGTAAGGCTGGCAGCCTGAACCCCTACATCTTGGCCACCGCCGCCATCCTCGACATCGACGCCATCTTCGCCTGCGGCTCGGCCTGGGCCATCGCCGCCCTGGCCTACGGCACCGAGAGCATCCCGAGGGTCGATGTCATCGCAGGCCCCGGCAACATCTTCGTGACCACGGCCAAGCGCCTCTTGGTCGGACAAGTCGGCATCGACATGATCGCCGGCCCGAGCGAAATCGCCATCCTGGCCGACTCCTCGGCCAACCCCAAATGGCTGGCCGCCGACATGCTCTCCCAGGCCGAACACGATCCGCTGGCCTCCAGCATCCTCGTGTCCGCGCACGGCGAACTGCTGGCCGAAGTCAAAAAGGAGTTGGCCGTCCAACTGCACAGCCTTCCGCGCAGCGAAATCGCCACCAGATCCCTCAAGGACTGGAGCGCCCTTATTCATGTACCCGATCCAGACACCGGCATGGATCTCATCAACCGGCTGGCTCCGGAACATTTCGAACTGAGCGTCTCCGACCCCTGGGCCCTTGTCGGCGCGGTGCGCAACGCCGGAGCCGTGTTCATGGGCCACAGCACGCCCGAACCCGTGGGCGACTATTTCGCCGGACCCAACCATGTGCTCCCGACCCTGTCCACGGCCCGTTTTTCCTCGGCCCTGTCCGTGGATACTTTTTGTAAAAAAACCAGCCTGATCTGCACGGATCAAGCCTACATGAACAGACATGGTTCCAAAGTGGCCCGCCTGGCCCGGCTGGAAGGCCTGGAAGCCCATGCCCGCAGCGTCGAACACCGTCTGGAGAAACCATGAAGATAGTGACCAAGACCCAAATCCGCGAGTATCCGCTCATCTCGCGCGGAAAAGTCCGCGACATCTACGAGATCGATCCGCAGACCCTGCTCATCGTGACCACGGACCGCATGTCCGCCTTTGACGTGATCATGAACGAACCCATCCCCTACAAGGGCGTGGTCTTGAACCAGATCACCCTGTACTGGATGGACGCCTTCAAGGACCTGGCCGCCAACCATCTCCTGGCCACGGACGTGCGCGATTTCCCCGCCGCCCTGGCTCCGCACGCCGACGAACTGGAAGGCCGGGCCGTGGTGGTGCGCAAGGCCAAACCCCTGCCCATCGAGTGCATCGTGCGCGGCTACCTGACCGGTTCGGGCTTCAAGGACTACAAGGCCACGGGCTCGGTCTGCGGCTACAAGCTGCCGGCGGGCCTGGTCGATTCCGACAAGCTGGAGACGCCGCTCTTCACCCCGTCCACCAAGGCCGACCTGGGCGCGCACGACGAAAACATCACCCTGGCCGACGCCAAGTCGCGCATCGGCGACGGGCTGCTCAAGAAAATCCAGGAACTGTCCCTGGCCATCTACTCGCGCGGACGCGACCTGGCCGCGCAGCGCGGCATCATCATCGCCGACACCAAGTTCGAGTTCGGCCTGAACGAAAAGGACATCCTGCTCATCGACGAAGTCCTGACCCCGGATTCCTCGCGCTTCTGGCCTGCGGACAAGTACGTCCCGGGGCAGGCGCAGCCCAGCTTCGACAAGCAGTTCCTGCGCGACTGGCTAAGCTCCACCGGCTGGGACAAAACCCCGCCGCCTCCGGCCCTGCCCGCCGAGGTCATCGCCGAAACACAGAAGAAGTACCTGGAAGCATACGAACTGCTGACGGGTTCCCCCTTGCAATTGCCGTAAGGCGCAAACAACCGGAGAAAATCCATGCTCGTCCAAGGGAAGAAAGCCCTGATTTTCGGCGTGGCCAACGACAAGAGCATCGCCTACGCCATTGCCAAGGAACTCAAAGACAACGGCGCGTCCATAGCCCTGAGCTATGCCGGCGAGGCGCTCAAGAAACGCGTCGAGCCCATCCACGAGGAACTGGGCAGCGACTTCATGTTCCAGTGCGACGTGGCCAGTGACGCGGCCATCGCCGAGTCCGCCGAAATCGTGAAGGAAAAATGGGGCAGCTTCGACATCCTGGTGCACTCCGTGGCCTTCGCCAACCGCGACGACCTGAAAGGCCGCTACGTGGACACCTCCCGCGACGGGTTTCATCTGGCCATGGACATCTCTGCCTACTCCCTGGTGGCCCTGTGCAAGGCGTTCGACCCATTGCTGAGCGACAACGGCTCGGTCATGGCCATGACCTACTACGGTGCGGAAAAGGTCATCACCAATTACAACATCATGGGCGTGGCCAAGGCCGCGCTGGAGTGCAGCGTGCGCTACCTGGCCATGGACCTGGGCGAACGCGGCATCCGCGTCAACGCCATCAGCGCCGGCCCGCTCAAGACCCTGGCCTCGTCCGGCATCTCCGGCTTCAAGACCATCCTGTCCACCATCGAGGAACGCGCCCCCCTGCGCCGCAACATCATCCAGGAAGACGTCGGCAAGACCGGCCTCTTCCTGGCTTCGGACCTCTCCCGCGCCATCACCGGCGAGGTCATCTACGTGGACTCGGGATACAACATCATGGGCATCTGATGCCTGTCCCCAACCGGCCAACGACACAAACCCCTTCCAGCGAAGGGGTTTTTTTGTGGTTCATCCGGTTAAAGCGTACTTGGCTTCGTGAATCCCCAGAATTCTTAGTTTGAAGAACTCCTGATCCCGGTAGCCGTACGCCTGCCTTTTGAGCGTCTTGATCTTGTTGTTGGTTCCTTCCATGGGCCCAGAGGATATAGGATGGTCGTACCAAGCCAGGATGCCAGTTCGGTACGTGGCCATGGTCTTGCCCATCTTCGCCAACGGGCCAA
>JAEWKZ010000123.1 GCA_023393525.1 Pseudomonadota bacterium
GTCTCGGCATGCCGGCCAAGGAGATCGCATTTCACCAGCCCGCCCGCGAGGCAATCCTGCGCGGCGTCCAGACGCTCGCGGAGGCGGTCGCGGTGACGCTCGGGCCCAAGGGCCGCAACGTCGTCATCGAGAAGAGCTTCGGCGCACCCCGCATCACCAAGGACGGTGTGACGGTCGCGAAGGAAATCGAGCTGGCCGACAAGTTCGAGAACATGGGCGCCCAGATGGTCAAGGAAGTCGCCTCCAAGACTTCCGACATCGCCGGTGACGGCACCACCACCGCCACCATCCTGGCCCAGGCCATTTTCTCCGAGGGCATCAAGCTGGTCGCCGCCGGCCGCAACCCCATGTCCATCAAACGCGGCATCGACAAGGCCGTCGAGGCCGTCACCGGCAGCCTGGACAAGCTGGCCAAGCCCACCCGCGACCAGAAGGAAATCGCCCAGGTCGGCACCATTTCCGCCAACAACGACGCCACCATCGGCAACATCATCGCCGAAGCCATGGGCAAGGTCGGCAAGGAAGGCGTCATCACCGTCGAGGAAGCCAAGGGCCTGGAGACCAACCTGGACGTCGTCGAAGGCATGCAGTTCGACCGCGGCTACCTGTCCCCCTACTTCGTGACCAACCCCGACAAGATGGTCTGCGAAATGGATTCTCCGCTGATCCTCATCAACGAGAAGAAGATCTCCAACATGAAGGAACTGCTCCCCGTTCTGGAGCAGGCCGCCAAGATGGGCAAGCCCCTGGTCATCATCGCCGAGGACATCGAAGGCGAAGCCCTGGCCACTCTGGTCGTCAACAAGCTGCGCGGCACCCTGCAGGTCGTGGCCGTCAAGGCTCCCGGCTTCGGCGAGCGCCGCAAGGCCATGCTCCAGGACATCGCCATCCTGACCGGCGGCGAAGTCGTTTCCGATGACCTGGGCGTCAAGCTCGAAAGCATCGCCCTGAACCAGCTCGGTTCCGCCAAGCGCGTGGTCATCGACAAGGAAAACACCACCATCGTCGACGGCTCCGGCGAAGCCGAGGCCATCAAGGCCCGCGTGAAGCAGATCCGCAACGAGATCGAGGAGACTTCCTCCGATTACGACCGCGAGAAGCTGCAGGAACGCCTGGCCAAGATCGTTGGCGGCGTTGCCGTGATCAACGTCGGCGCGGCCACCGAGACCGAGATGAAGGAAAAGAAGGCCCGCGTGGAAGACGCCCTGAACGCCACCCGTGCCGCCGTTGAAGAAGGCATCGTGCCCGGCGGCGGCGTCGCCCTGGTCCGCTGCCAGTCCGTGCTGGACTCCGTCAAGCCCGCCGATGACGACGAGGCCGCCGGCGTGCAGGTCATCCGTCGCGCCATCGAAGAGCCCATCCGCCAGATCTGCGGCAACGCGGGCGTCGAAGGCGCCGTGGTCATCGAGAAGGTCCGCACCGGCAAGGAAGACTTCGGTTACAACGCCGCCACCGGCGAATACGAAGACCTGCTCAAGTCCGGCGTCATCGACCCCAAGAAGGTGACCCGCATCGCCCTGCAGAACGCCGCTTCCGTGGCCTCTCTGCTGCTGACCACCGAATGCGCCATCGCCGACAAGCCCAAGGAAGAGGCTGCCCCGGCCATGCCCGCAGGCGGCATGGGCGGTATGGGCGGCATGTACTAAGCCGTTCACACCCCAGAACGATCAAAGGGCCGGAAGCGATTCCGGCCCTTTTTTTTTGCCGCGCGCCCTGCGTTTGCCCGCAGGCTGCGAACTGGGCAGACCCCCGTTTTGGGTGGCTTACAAATTTTTCAGTCGGTATCCGCAGGCCGTTCAAAAATGGTGAGATGCAAGGAAGCGAAAAAATCCAGGGCGCGCGGTGTATTTGGCATACATAAGCGGTCTGGATTTTTTCGCTGACGCAGCAGATCGCCGTTTTTGGGCGGCCTGCTAGAGGTTGTGTTTGGGCAGGCGGTCCAGCAGGCGCAGGAATCCGTCCAGGATGGTCAGCGGGTGCGGGGGGCAGCCGGGGATGTAGAGGTCGATGGGGATGATGGAGCCAGCACCGCCGTTGTGCTGGGCGTGGCCGACAAAGGGGCCGCCGCTGATGGCGCAGGCGCCGAGGGCGATGGCGATGCGCGGTTCGGGCACGGCCGCCCAGGTTTTCTGCAGGGCCAGTTCCATGCCCTTGGTCACGGGACCGGTGATGAGCACGCCGTCGGCATGGCGCGGCGAGGCCACGTACTGGATGCCGAAGCGGCCCAGATCCCAGCCGATGGTGCCGAGCACGTTGATGTCCGCTTCGCAGGCGCCGCATCCGCCGGCGCTGACCTGCCGCAGGCGCAGGGACCGTCCGAAGAGGCTCTTCATCTTCTTGTCCAGGGCCTCTGCCAGGCGCAGTTCCTCCGCGCCCGGCGCCCCCAGGATCAGGTCTTCGCGGCGGCGCACGGCCAGACGGTGATCGTTGGTCCGGGTGATGGCGTCGTGCGGGCA
Organism: Pseudomonadota bacterium; assembly: GCA_023393525.1. Lineage (GTDB taxonomy): Bacteria > Desulfobacterota > Desulfovibrionia > Desulfovibrionales > Desulfomicrobiaceae > Desulfomicrobium. The sequence goes on from JAEWKZ010000123.1 coordinate 2,457, forward strand.
GGCCGTCACGCAGTCTCCGCAGAACAGGCAGCGGCCGAGGTCCAGGCGCGTCCCCTGCCCAGCATTGGCGCTGATGGCCTCCACCGGGCAGGCGTCCATGCATCGGGTGCAGCCCTCGGGACAGCGCGACGCGTCGAGGCGCAGGGCCCCTCCATGGCGGTCGGGCAGGGCCGGAGCCGGGCCCTTGGGGTAGGGCATGGTCTGGCAGCCGCGTTGTATCCGGTTTTTAATGGTGTCGAATATGAACATAGGCGTTCCCCTTAGAGATCAAAGCCGCAGTAGGACAGGTTGAAGCTCTTGTTGCAGATGGGAAAGTCCGAGACCGCCGTGCCGCGCAGGGCAAGGGCCAGGCCGGTCCAGTTGTGGAAGGAGGGATCGGTGATCTTGTAGCGCCGGAAGCGTCCGAAATGATCGGTAACGGCCACGTGACAGACTTCTCCGCGCCAGCCCTCGACCAGGACCACGGACAAGGATTCGGGCTGCGGGGCGGGAAGGCGGGCCTGGATTTCCCCGTCCACCGGGGCATCCAGCTGTTCGAAGAGGTAGCGCCCGGAGCGCTGGATTTCCAGGGAACGCACCCGGGCGCGGGCGAAGATGTCGCCGCTGGGCCAGACCGCAACGGGGGCCTGGGAAAAACGGTGCCAGCCCGCCGGGTGGTCGAATCGCACGTCGCGAACCAGACCGCAGGCCCGTGCCGCCGGGCCGACCAGACCGATGTCCGCGGCCTGGGACGGGTGCACCACGCCGACATTGCGGAAGCGCACCCGCACCGATGCCGCGTCCCAGAACCAGGCCACGGCCTGTTCCACGTCGGCCATGTGGGTTTTGAGCCTCCCGACCAGGGCGAGGAGGCGCTTTTCCTCCAGATCATGCCGGCACCCGCCTGGACGGATCAGTCCGCGGCCGAAGCGGTTGCCGCACATGAGCGCCGTCAGGTTCAAAAAATCCCCCCTGATTTTTCCGCAGGCCGCCGAGGTGGGCAAAAAGGCCACGTCCAGGGCCAGGGCGCCCATGTCGCCGGTGTGGTTGGCCAGCCGTTCGAGTTCGAGGGCGACGGCGCGCAGCCACTGGGCGCGCAGGGGCGCTTCCACGCCGCCCAGGGCTTCCATGACGGAGGCGTAGGCCGTGGCGTGGGCGATGCTCGTGTCTCCGGCGAGGGCCTCCATCTGGCTCATGCTCGCCGGATGGGGGCCGCCGGGCAGCGCGTCCTCGATGCCCCGATGCTGGTAGCCGAGCGCGATTTCCAGATGCAGCACTTCCTCGCCCGCGCACTGAAAGCGGAAATGGCCGGGCTCGATGACCCCGGCATGCACCGGCCCCACGGCCACCTCGTGCACTTCGCCGCCTTCGACCCGGAAGAACGGGGCGTTGGCCGGGGCATTCTTAAGCGTGTGGCGCACGGGTTTGAGCCAGGGATGGCCGACAGGGACCAATCCATGCTGCTCCCAGACCTCGCGCTCGAAGAGGTGGGCCTGGGGATGCTTGGGGGTCAGGGACGGATAGGAGCCGCTCACGGGCTCGCTGCGGGCCACGCCGAGGGTGCTTTCGGCGTCCAGCGCCAGGACCGCGACCAGAATCGTGCCGTCCTGGTCCGGCACGCCGAACCAGGAACACAGCCGCGCTCCGGCGTGAAGCATTTCACTGGTCAGGCGGACAAGCTTGGTCACCGAAAAGACCGGGACCGAAGCCCATGAGATCCTGGAGGCGTTGGTGATGGGAAAAAAAGGGGCGAGTGTGTTCATGGCGTTGGGAAGAGTTGAAGGACTGCGGCGGACCAGGCATCCCTGAGGATGTCCGGGGTGAAGAGGCCAAGCCAGAAGGAGGCGGCCAGAAGAAAAAGCGGGGGCAGCACGAGCCCGGCGGACTCCCGCACGCGCGCCCTTTTGGTCGTCCTGAGCCTCGGGCGTCCGTCGACGACGGCGAAGACGATGCGCGAGAGGCCGAAGAAGGCCAGCAGCAGGCAGGCCAGGAAGAGGCCGATGGCCCAGCCCTGACCGGCGGCGAAACCGGTGCGCACGACCAGCAGTTCGCTGAAGAAGGGGGCGAAGGGCGGGCAGGCCGTGATGGCGAACATGCCGGTCACGAGGAGCATGGAGGAGCGCGGCATGACTTTGAACATGCCGCGCGCATCGTCGATGGAGGATGAGTCCGCCGCGCGTTGCAGGTTGCCCGCGCTCAGGAAGAGGGCCCCCTTGGTCAGTCCGTTGCTCCAGACATGAAAAAGAGCCGCCCATGCGCCCGGTCCTCCGAGGGAGGTGGCGATGCACAGGATGCCCATGTGCTCGATGCTCGAATAGGCGAGCATGCGCTTGAAATCGCGGGTGCGCAGCAGGAAGAGCGCCGCCACCAGGGTCGAGAAAAGGCCGATGGCGAGCAGGGTGCGGCTGGCGACAACGCCCTCTCCGGCGGCGTCGACCACGGACTTGATGCGCAAGAGGGCCATGAAGGCCACGGACGTGACTCCTCCCGCCAGGAGCGCGCCGACGATGCCCGGGCTTTCTCCGTAGGCGTCGGGCTTCCAGGTGTGCATGGGAGCCAGGCCCATCTTGGTGCCGTAGCCGACCAGGAGCAGCACCCAGGCGGTCAGGACCCAGGCCCGGGAAAGATTCGGCCCGTGGGCCAAGAGGGCCGTGAAGGTGATGTCGCCGCTGCCGCCTCCGTGCAGGGACGCGTAGCCCAGGCAGATGGAGCCCAAGAGCGACAGGGCGATGCCGGTGCCGCCGACGAGCAGGTATTTCCAGGTGGCCTCGAAGGATCTGGGCGTGCCGTTGAAATGGATCAGCGGCACGCAGGCCAGGGTCACGGCCTCGGTGGCGATCCACAGGATGCCCAGATGCCTGGCCTGGTGACCGGCGCTCAAGAGCCCCAGCACAAGGAGCAGGGCCGGGACAAAGACGCGGTTGTCCTGTTCCTTGAGCCGTAGGTAGCCCACCGCGTAGCAGGCGCAGAGGAGAAAGAGCAGGGACACGCCGGGCAGGATGGCCCGCGCCAGGGGGTCGAAGGCCAGCCAGGAGGACGGGTCCACGGCCACGGGTCTGGCCAGGAGCAGGACGCACAGCGCCGTGTGCGCGAACGCCACGGCGGGCAGGAAAAAGGGCCTGGTCCGCCTGTGCGGCCACAGGGCGGCCAGCACGGCCCCGGCCAGGGGGATGAGGATGAGCAGGTATGCGTTCATTCGTGCAGTGCCGTGAGTTTGCGGGTGTCCAGGGAATCGAAGGCCCGCTGGATGCGGTCCACGATGATGCCGATGACGAAGATGCCGACGGTGACGTCGAGCAGGATACCGAACTCGACCAGGATCGGAGTGGAGCGGATGAGCAGCAGCCCCGCGAGGTAGATGCCGTTTTCCAGTATCAGGTAGCCGCAGACCTGGGAGATGGCCTTGGTGCGCCCGATGAGCAGGATGAAACCGGTCAGGATGAGCGCCATGGCTCCGGGAACGTGCAGGTTTCCGGCGTGTTCGGGCAGGAGCGGGAGATAGCCGGTCAGGGCCACGGCGGCGATGGTTCCCCCGGCGCCGAGCAGCAGGGACGGGATGTAGCCGATGAAGGGTTCGAGTTCCCGGGCGATGTTGGCGGCGCGCATGGCGCGGATGAGCATGTAGGGTATGAGGAAACCCTTGCCCGCCACGGTGGCCAGGGTGATGAGGATGAGGCGCCAGTCCAGGGCGTGGGCTTCGAGCACCAGGGGCAAAAGGCCCAGCAGCACGCCCTGCACGGCCACGGCGCGGATCAGCACGGGCAGCCTGCTGGTGCCCAGCGCCAGCAGGTTGAAACCCATGGCCAGGCCGATCAAGAGGTTCAGCGTGTCGTTCATAGGTCACCCATCCAGGTCAGAATCAGGGGGAAAAGGCAGAACAGGAAGCCGATGGTCAAAAGCAGCGGAACCCGGCGGAAGGCCAGGCGCGCGGTCAGGGACTCCACCAGCCCCACGACCGCGGTGATCAGCAGCACGCATCCGGCCAGAGCCGCGAGGGAGATCACGAGCGGCAGTTCGGAGAGCGGCAGTACCGCCTGGGCCAGAAAGACGGAAAAAAGCATCAGCTTCACCGCCGCCCCGTGCAGGATCATGGCCAGGGGCGGACCGCTGTGGTCCAGGACCATGACTTCGTGGATCATGGTCAGTTCGAGGTGGGTGTTCGGATCGTCAAAAGGAACCCGGCAGTTCTCGGCCAGCAGGATGATGAAGACCCCCACGGCCAGCAGCGCCGCGCCCGGTCCGGGCAGCGGCTCGAACATGGAGGACAGGGCGATGCTTTCCGACTGCACGACCAGGGTCAGGATCGCGGTGATGATGCCGATCTCGGCCAGGACGGCGAAGCTGACTTCGCGGGCCGCGCCCATGCCCTCGAAGGCGGAGCCCGTTTCCATGGCTCCCCAGGCCGTGCAGAAGCGGGCCAGGGCCAGAAGATAGACCAGGAGCAGCACGTCGCCGTCAAAGGACAGGGGCGCGCCCGCTCCGGCCAGGGGCAGGAGCAGGGCCGCGGCGATCACGGCGGTCCAGGCTATGGCCGGGGCGATGACGAAGCCCGGCGAGGCCAGGGTGCTCAGCACCACGCCTTTGCGCCACAGGCGGGCCAGATCGTAATAGAGTTGCAGCACCGGCGGCCCCTGCCGTCCGGCCACCCAGGCCTTGACCTTGTTGATCACGCCGGGAAGCAGCGGCGCCAGAAGCAGCCAGAGCGCAAGGCGCAGCAGCATATCAATATATATGGGCATCACATTCCTCCCAGGAGAATCATGAGTCCCAGAGCCGTGACTCCGAGGAAAACATACAGGATATAGAGATGCAGGCGTCCGTGCTGCATCCTTCTGGCCGCGTCGGCCACGCAGCCGACGGCCCACGCGCCCGGGGCGATGACCCTCTCCAGAACCGTTTCCGGCACCCGTTCGACGACCAGGGCCCGGCCGGGAAAATGCCCGCGCACGCGGCAAATCATGATTCGGGGCTGCAAGAGCCAGGCGAACCACCCCCTCGTGATTCCGGCGAAGGAACCTCCGGTGTACTGCATGCGCGTGGTGGGAGCCGCGTAGCCGCAGTCCCAGGTCGGAGCGCGTCGCGCTCCGTTGGCCCGGACGGCGCGCGTGACCAGGAAAACGCCCGCGAGCAGGGCGCAGATCAGGATGGTGTGCGCGCCGCCCAGGGCGCGGGGCGCCAGCAGCGGGTCGGTACCGTCCCATTGGGGGGCCCAGACGCTGACGGCGTTCAGGACCGGAGCAAAGAACAGTCCCGGCAACAGGCCGATGACGAGCATGGCCGCGGCCAGCAGAAGCATGGGCGCGCGCATCAGCCAGCCGCATTCAACCGCCAGCCGGGCAGGCTTGGTGCGCGGGGCTCCGAGAAAGACGATTCCCGTGGCCTTGGCGAAAGCGGCCAGGGCCAGGGCTCCGGAACCGGCCAGGACGATGATGGCGGGCAGCACTCCGGCGGCGTGGCTTTTCTGGGCCACGGCGCGCAGCAATGCCTGGTAGAGGGCCCACTCGCCGACAAATCCGTTCAGGGGCGGAAGCCCGGACACGGCCATGGCTCCGATGGCGAACAGGGCCGCTGTCCAGGGCATGACCTGCCACAATCCCCCCAGACGGCTCATGTCGCGGGTGCCCGTGGCGTGGAGCACGGAGCCCGCGCCGAAAAAAAGCAGGGACTTGAACAGCCCGTGGTTGATGACGTGCAGGAACGTTCCGGCCAGGGCGGCCTTGCCCCAGGATGGTTGTTCGTACTGGACGGCCAGCACGGAAAGGCCAAGGCCGATGAGAACGATGCCGACGTTTTCCACGGAGCAGTAGGCCAGGAGGCGTTTGACGTCGTTCTGGGCCAGGGCGAAGGCGATGCCCGCGAGGGCGCTTGTGCAGCCGATGGCGAGCAGGACCCAGCCGGCGTTGGCGGGCATGGGCAGCCAGCCGCTGAAGCGCACGATGCCGTAGACGCCCATCTTGATGGCCACGGCGGACATGATGGCCGAAACATGGCTTGGGGCGCCCGCATGGGCCGAGGGCAGCCAGATGTGCAGGGGAAACATGCCCGCCTTGACCCCGAACCCGGCCAATGCCAGCCAGAAAAGCGGCGCCAGTCCGACCTGGGCATGGACCGGTCCGAGTTCCCAGGAACCGGTGCGCGCGGCCAGGGCCGAAAAAAAGGCGAAGAGGGCCATGGTTCCGGCATGGGAGGCGGCCAGGTAGAGCCAACCGGCCTTGCGCGCTTCGCCGCGCCCGTGGTCCAGCGTGATGAGAAAATAGGCGGACAGGGCGAAGGCTTCCCAGGCGAAAAGAAAATGCAGTCCATTGGCGCAGGTCAGGACCAGACCCATGCTCAGGGTCAGGACGCTCCACCAGACGCGCCCTCTGGGCGCGGACCGGGGATAATGGTGCTCGGACCAGTATTCGTGCGCATAGACCGCCCCGAGCCCGCCGACCACGCAGACCAGGACGAGAAAAAGGGCGCTCACGCCGTCGAGCCTCAGGGATGCGATCTCCCCACCCGGCGCGAAATCGCCGCTCCAGGCCCAGACTCCGCCGCCGATCAGGATCGTCAGAGCCGCATAAAGGCCGCACAGGGCCGCGCCGACGCAGAGCCCCAGCCAGATGCGCGGATGGGCGCGGCCAACGCCCATGGCCAGGATCAGGCACGATCCGGCCAAAGCCAGAAGCGCGGCGATCATCGCCTGCCTCCCGCCGCGTCCTGCTCCCTTGCGCATTCGGCAAGGATATTCAGCAGGGCCTCGTCGTCCGCCCCCTGGTCCAGGGCCTGGCCAAGTCGCTGCGAGGCGACGGCGCGCGCCAGAAGGCCCAGCATGTTCACGTGCAGGCGCGGTGAGGGGGAGATGAAGAAAAGCAGTCGGGTGACCGGAATCCTGTCGGGAGCCTGGGCCTCGGCCCAGGGGGCGTTGAGGCGGATCAGCGCGGTCAGGGCGTTGGTCTCGCCCAGGGCGACGCGCATGGCCGGGTGGGGCAGGGCGAAACCGCATCCCACTGGAGCGATCGTTATTCCGCCGGGAGCGGCGATGCGTTGTATGAGCAGGTCCCTGACAGCCGGCTGCAGATCGGTGAGCCTGCGCACAATGCGCGTGAACAGCTCGTTCAAACCGGACGGGTCGATGTCGCGCCAGATGCCGCCCCGTCGCAGCAGGGTGGCAAGCTCCCGGGAGTTGGCCTGTGAAGGGGCCGGTTCCGAGAGAAACCCGCCCTGGCCCCCGAGGCCGTGGCGCGCGGCCCAATCCATGACTTGGGAGCGTTCGAAGAGGATGCGGTCCCGGTCGTGGACATGGGGCATGCCTTCCGTGCGTACCCATTCGGTGATGACCTGTTCGGAAACTCCGAAGGATTCGGCGATCTGGATGAGATTTATGTACATGGTGCTTTTTGGCGTTCGATGGTTGGAGGACATGGCTGACTACTTGCTGAAGAAAATCACGGCGAGGGCCAGGACGAACAGGCCCGCGCAGAGATAGGAAAGATACGATTGGACCCGCCCGTGCTGGAAGGCGCGGACAAAATCGGCCAGGCCGAGAAGCCGGTTGCCCGCCGGAACCACGACATGTTCCAGAACCGTTTCGGGGGTGTGGCTCTCATGGCTTGATCCGGCGGGAAAAAAGGATTCGGGCGGATTTGAATGCACGGACGGCTTGAGAATCCATCCGAACCAGGCGCCGATGATCCCGGCGAATGATCCGGCTGTGTACTGCATGCGCGCTGTCGGAGCCGTGAAGCCGCAGTCCCAGGTCAGGGCGCGTTCGCGGCGGCCGTGCAGGGTGGCCGCGGAGATCGCGCCGACGACCAGGGCTGCGAGCGCCAGGAAGAGGTGGGCCGACCCGAGCGGGACAAGCTGGTTGGCCGGGTCCAGGGCCGGGACAGAGTGGAACCAGGCCCCGGCGACCCGCACCAGGACCGGCCAGAGAAGCGCCGGGGCCAGGCCGATGGCCAGACAGCAGGCGGCCAGAAGCGCCATGGCCCCAAGCATGTCCGGACCGCATTCATGCGCGCTTTCCGCCCGCCGCGAACGCGGAGCGCCGAGGAAGACCACGCCGCAGACCTTGACGAAGCAGGCCAGGGCCAGGGCGCCGGTCACGCCGAGCAGGATGGCGGCGGGCGCTGCGCCCAGCGCCGCCGTGGTCTTCAGACGGGCGGCGTCGAAAAGGCCGCGGTAGATGAGCCACTCGCTGACGAACCCGTTCAGGGGCGGAAGGCCGCAGATGGCCGCTGCCCCCAGCGTGAAGAGCGTCGCCGTCCAGGGCATGGCCCGCCACAGCCCTCCCAGCGAACTCATGTGCCGAGTCCCCGTGGCGTGCAGCACCGCTCCCGCTCCCAAAAACAAGAGGGCCTTGAAAAGGCCGTGGTTCCAGACATGAAGCAGCCCTCCCGCCAAGGCCAGCAGACCCCACTGCGGATGGCCCTGTCGCAGCGCGATCATGGCGAAACCCAGGCCGATGAGGATGATGCCGATGTTTTCAACGCTGTGGTAGGCCAGCAGGCGCTTCAAGTCGTGCTGGCCCAGGGCGAAGGCGACTCCCAGGACCGCGCTGGCGCAGCCCAGTCCCGCCACGACCCAGCCCGCCTGCGCAGGCAGGGGCATCCAGGAGCTGAAACGGATCAGTCCGTAGACGCCCATTTTTATGGCCAGCCCGGACATGATGGCCGAGGCGTGGCTCGGAGCGTTGGCATGGGCGGAGGGCAGCCAGATGTGCAGCGGGAACGCGCCCGCCTTGATGCCGAAACCAAGCAGCGCGATCCAGAAGAGCGGGGCCAGCGTTTCATGCTCCGTCATGGGGCCAAGTTCCCAGCTGCCGGTCTGCGCGGCCAGAGCCGCGAAAAAACCGAACAGCGCGAGCGTCCCGGCGTGGGAGGCGGTCAGGTAGAGCCATCCCGCCGATCGGACCTGCGGATTTCGCCGGTCGAGGGTGATCAGGAAATAGGCGCTCAAGGCAAAGGATTCCCAGGCCAGAAGAAAGTGCAGTCCGTTGGACTGGGTAAGCACCAGACCCATGCTGGCGAGCATGGCGCTCCACCACAGGCGGCTTTGCCCGGCCGAACGGGGATGGTCTTGCGAGGACCAGTACGTCCGGCTGTAGAGCGCGCCCGCCGCGCCGACCACCGCCAGGAGAGTCAGGAAAAAGGCGCTTGTCTCGTCCAGGCGCAGGAATGCGTGTTCTCCGCCCAGAAGCCATCCGCTGCGCCATTCCCACACGGGTGCGCCGGTCAGGACTGCGGCGGAGGCCAGAAACGCGAAGAGCGTTGCAGCCAGAATGGAGACGATCCATCCGCGCGGGGATGCGTGGCTTGTGCACAAGGCAATGAATGTTGCGCAAAATGCGCATGCTAATAGAAAGCCTATGTTCATGCCTCTGAAAAAGTGAAAAAAATCACTTCCGATCCTCTAATTTTATATTTGGTAAAAGATGCTTTGTGAAAGAGCGAAGTCGCAGCCCGATGCGAAAAAATAGTATGGACTATTTATCCGAAAAACTTCCGGATAGATAAAAATCAAAGAAAAGAAGCGAAAAGTGCATACTCTTGAATCGGGAGGCTAAACGTTATCGTATCCACTCCCGGGGATATGCCTCTCAAAATAGAGAGTCAAGGAAATGGACGGCTTGAAATGAAGTTTGTGGCCATTGCGCAAGTTTTGTCCGGGAAGGCGCGTTTTCGTGGCTGCGTATTGCCAATGAATCTAAAGATATGTCGTTTCGAGGATTTTTTTTGAGGCTCCCCGGGGGCGGGTTCGCCCGCTCGTCCGGCAATGTCGTCCGGGGTTCGGGAAAGATTTCTGGCTTTCTGGAGCGGGTGAGGGGCGTTATTTTTTTTGGGGGCGAAATCAGCAAAAAGTGGAGGAATGGCTTGACTCCCCGCAAGATGCGTGGGTAAGGGTGGTAAAAAGTGGTAAAAAGTGGAAAGAAGGTGGTGGAACGGCATGTTCAGAGGGCATTCACAACGTACGCAAGATCCCAAGGGACGGCTCATGCTGCCCCCGGAATTTCGCGACGAGGTGTTCGCCAACTCGCCGGACGGCAGGCTTGTGCTGACCAATTTCGACGAGTGCGTCGCCGCCTATCCCATGCCGGAATGGGAAGCCATTGAACAGAGCTTTTCCAAACTGAATATGACGGATCGCAACGTACGGAATTTTCATCGTTTTTTCATCTCCGGGGCCGTCGAGGTCACCCTCGACAAACAGGGCCGGATTCTCATTCCGCCGCACCTGCGCAACTACGCGGGACTGCGCAAGGACATCGTCCTGGCCGGAGTCGGAAGAAAATTCGAGATATGGGACCAGGAGCGCTTCGAGGCGGGGCGCAACGCCATGCAGGAGAATGTCGACCAGGTCATGGATGATCTGGCCGAAAAAGGCTTCGAACTGCGGTTCTGATCGGAGGGGCCATGGACGCATATTCCGATCACATACCGGTCATGCTTGAAGAGGTCATGCACTGGATCGCGCCGAAACCCGGCGGGTTCTACATGGATGCGACCCTCGGGCTGGCCGGACACGCTGCCCGGTTGATGGAGATCACCGGCGGACAGGCCCGGCTGTTGGGCCTCGACCGCGACGAGCAGGCCCTGGCCAAGGCCGGGGCGCGGCTTGCGCCTTACGGAGAAAATGTACGGCTGGCCCATACGTCTTTCCGGCATTTTCCGCAGGCCCTGCGGGAAGCGGGCTGGGACAAACTCGACGGCGTGATCGCCGATCTGGGCGTGTCTTCCCTGCAACTTGACAGTCCCGAACGGGGCTTTTCCTTTTTGCATGACGGTCCCCTTGACATGCGCATGGATCCCGGGTCAGGCGGTGAGCCCGCGTCGAGCATCGTCAACGGGGCCTCTTTCGAGAGGTTGCGCCAACTGTTGTGGGATTACGGCGAGGAGCCCATGGCCGGACGCATCGCGCGGGCCATCATCGCGGCCAGGGAAAACGCGCGCATCGAATCGACCCTGGAGCTGGCCCGCATCGTGGCCGCTGCCTACCCGGCGAAGCGGCGCGCGCTGGCCCGCAACCATCCGGCCACCAAGACGTTCCAGGCCTTGCGGCTGGAGGTGAATCAGGAGCTGCGGGAAGTCGAAATATTTCTGGAGCGCGTTGTCGATTATCTTCGGCCCGGGGCGCGCATCGCGGTGATCTCGTTTCATTCCCTGGAAGACCGCATCGTGAAGAGGGCTTTTCGCAAGGAAAGCTCGGCTTGTCTGTGTCCGAGGGAGTATCCCGTGTGCCAGTGCGGGCACACGCAAAAGCTTAGCCTCCCCTTCCGCAAGCCCCTCATCCCCGGCGAAGAGGAAATGCGGTCCAACAGCCGCAGCCGCAGCGCCAAGTTGCGGGTGGCGGAGCGCGTTGACGGAGAGGGCAGATGAGCGGGGGCGGCAAGGGATACCTGAGTATCGGGGCCATGTTCGTGGCGACCATAATCCTGGGCCTTGGGCTGGTCTGGGTCAATATCGAGCGGGTCGACCTGGCCTACGAACTCAAGACCCTTGAACGCGAGCTGCAGGAGAAGCAGGACCAGAATTCGAAATTGCAGGTGGAAAGACATTATCTCCTGGCCCCCGCGACCTTGCGCGCGCGGGCGGAAAAGGCGGGGCTGCGGCCGCCGGGCCGGGATCAGATCCGCATTTTGCAGGATTAGGACAGGGTTTTACCGTGACAAAAACCGGAAGCAAGCCATCCAAGGACAGAAGCCGCGGCAAGATCATCTTCGCCGGGTTTCTTTTCGCGTTGGCGCTGATGGGACTCTGGGCCCGCGCCTATTTCGTCCAGGTGGTCAAGGGTCCTGAGTACGCGAAGATGGCCAATCGCCAGTATTGGGCCTCGGAAACCGTGTCCGGAAAGCGGGGCGAGATTTTCGACCGCAACGGGCTTTTGCTGGCCAAGTCCATTTCGACCCCGTCGGTCTACGTGCGGCCCAACGAGATCAAGGACCGCTGGACCGTGTCGCAACGCCTGGGCGCGATTCTGGGCCTGAATCCCAAGAACATCGCCGCCGAGATGGGACCGGGAAAGCGGTTCGTGTGGATCGCCCGCAAGATCAGCGACGCCCAGGCCCAGGCCATCAAGGCCGAGACGCTTCCCGGAGTCTACCTGGAAACCGAGAACTCCCGCCAGTATCCCCAGGGACACATGGCCGGACAGTTGCTCGGTTTCGTGAACATGGACGGGAAAGGCATCGAGGGCCTGGAGAAAAGTTTCAACGACCAGCTCATGCCGTCGTCCTCCAAGTTCACCGTGCAAAGGGACGCGGCCGGCAAACGGCTGTCCTCCCCGGAAAGCGGCGACAGGAGTTCGTTCAATGGCCAGGACCTGCGGCTGACTCTGGACAGCCAGGTGCAGCTGGCCACGGAAGAGGCCCTGGCGCGCAGCGTGATCCGGGCCAGGGGCAAGTCCGGCATGGCGCTGGTGGTCGAAGTCCCCACCGGCGACATCCTGGCCTGGGGGCATTACCCGTTCTTCAATCCCAACGCGGTCAAGAAGATCCGCGGTGAATGGAAGAACCGGGTGGCCGTGGATATTTTCGAGCCGGGTTCGACCATGAAGCCGATCATGGTCGCGGCGGCGCTGCAGGAGAAGGTGTGCCGCCCGTCCACGGAATACTACTGTGAAAACGGGAAATGGAGCGTCAAGGGCCGTCGGGTCAAGGACACGCACAAGTACGAAAACCTGACCGTCAGCAAGATCATCCGCTATTCAAGCAATATCGGCGCAGCGAAGATCGGTCTGGAACTCGGCGCGGCCAAGCTGAACCGGTACCTGCAGGAGCTTGGCTTCGGCCGCAGGCTGGGGTTGCCCCTGCCCGGAGAGTCGGCGGGACTCCTCAATCCCGTCAGGCAGTGGAAGGACGTCGAGCTGGCCAATATTTCCTTTGGGCAGGGTCTGGGAGTGACCATGCTGCAGCTCGCCGAAGCGTATCTGTGCATCGCCAACGAAGGGGTCCGGCTGCCCCTGCGCCTGGTGCACGAGCCGGGGAAACCCGTGCAGGGCAAGCGCGTCTTTGATCCGGACGTGGCCGCGCAGGTCATGGCCATGCTGGAAGAGGTGGTGCGGGAGGACGGCACCGGCACCCAGGCGCGCATAGAGGGCGTGAGGGTCGCGGGCAAGACGGGCACCGCCCAGAAGGCCAGCCCCACCGGCGGATACGGGGGAGAATACGTGGCCTCGTTCGTGGCCGTATTCCCCGCCGACAAGCCGCGCTACCTGGTCTGCATGATGGTCGACGAGCCGCAGGCCGGGCATTACGGCGGCGTGCTGGTGGCTCCCGAAGTGCGCAACGTCGGCGTTCAGCTGCTGACCTCCTCGGGCATGCTGGCCGAGCCGGTGGAAAAGATGCGCATGGCCAAGGTGTCGCCGGAACGGTTCTCGGCGCCGGTGCAGCGCCAGGAGAACATCAGCGTCGATCCGCAGGTCATGCCGGACCTGCAGGGCGCCACGGTGCGCCAGGCCCTTGAGATCCTCGTGGCGCGAGGCATCGTGCCCAAGGTGTCGGGACAGGGCGTGGTCATCGAAAAACAGAAACCTCTGCCCGGCGAGAAATGGCCGGCGGACAAGAAATGCCAGCTGTGGCTGACAGGACAACCGGGTTGAAAATGAATCAGATGAACCTACAGACCGTGCTGGAAATGCTGCGCGGCGGGACCGGACTCCGTACCCATTCGGGCATGGTCGCGCCCGGAGATGTCTTCGTGGCCCTCTCCGGCACGCGGGTCGACGGCGCGAGGTTCATTGATGACGCGGTGGATCGCGGCGCGCGCGTTGTCGTGCACGGCAAGGGCGTGGACGCGCCCGGGCGCGAAGGCGTTTCGTTCCTGGCCGTGGACAGCCCTGCGCAGACGCTCGGCCTGCTCGCCCGCGCCGCATGCGGGACGGAATCGCGTCTGCCCCGGATCGTCGGTGTGACCGGAACCAACGGCAAGACGACGACGGCGCACCTGATTCACTCCGTATTGAGCGGGAATGGGATGGCGGCGGGGCTGATCGGCACCGTGAGCTGCTCCTGGCCCGGAGTCGAGCTCGCGGCGACCATGACGACGCCCGATTGCCTGAGCCTGCACGGTATCGTCGGACGCATGGTCGCGGACGGCGTGGAGGCGCTGGTCATGGAGGTGTCCTCCCACGCCCTGGATCAGGAGCGCACGGCGGGATTGCCCATGGACATCGGCGTCTTCTCCAACCTGACCCAGGATCATCTGGACTACCATGGAGACATGCAGCGGTATTTCGCGGCCAAGGCCAGGCTTTTTCTGGACGGGCCCGCGCGTTGCGCCCGGGGAATCGTCAACATCGACGATCCGCACGGCCGCCGCTTGAAAGAGATGCGTCCGGACCTGCTGGGCTTCGGCCTTGATTCCGAGGATGCGGACCTGCGCGGCGAAATCCTGAACGCCGGCACCGCCGGCATGCGCCTTGGCATCCGGCACGGCGGGACGACGTGGGAACTGCCCACGGGCCTGGTGGGGCGGCACAACGCCTACAACCTGCTCTCGGCCGTGGGCGTGGGACTCTTGCTCGGACTTTCACCCGAACAGTGCGCGTGCCTGAGCAGGGCCAAGGGAGCTCCCGGACGCCTGGAACGCGTGCCGAACGCGCGCGGCCTCGATATTTTCATAGACTACGCCCATACTCCGGACGCGCTGGAGAAGGTGTCGGTGGCGCTCAAGGCGATGGGTTTTGCGCGCCTTCTCACGGTTTTCGGCTGCGGCGGCGACCGCGACGCGGGCAAGCGTCCGCTCATGGGGCAGGCCGTGGCCCGGCACGCCGACGTGGTGGTCATCACTTCCGACAATCCCCGGACAGAAGATCCCGAAGCCATCCTCGATCAGATCGAGCCGGGCCTGACCGACGCGCGCCAGGTGCTGCGCGAGGCGGATCGGCGCAAGGCCATCGCCCTGGCCGTTGAGAGCATGCGGCCCGGAGACGCCTTGCTCATCGCGGGCAAGGGACATGAGGACTATCAGGTCATCGGCGCCGAAAAACGCCATTTCTCGGATTTCGAGGTCGTGCGGGAGTGTCTGGCATGAACATGACTCTTCAGCACATCGCCGACGCCCTGGGCGCGAGCATCGACCGAAGCCAGGACCTGCATGTGGACCGGGTCTGCATCGACAGCCGGGCCGTCCGTTCCGGCGACTTGTTTTTCTGCATCGTCGGGCAGAAGCTCGATGGGCATGAGTTCGCGCGGCAGGCGGTGGAAAACGGCGCCTGCGCCGTGGTGGCCAGCACGCCCCTCGACCTGCCGGTGCCCGTGCTGCTGGTGCGCGACACGACGCTGGCCCTTGGCCGCCTGGGCAGGGCCTGGCGGGAACGGACCCGCGCCAGGGTCATCGGGGTCAGCGGTTCGGCGGGCAAGACCACGGTCAAGGAAATGCTGGCCCAGGTCCTGGGCTCCGCGGGCCGCACGGCCAAGAATTTTCGGAACCTGAACAACCAGATCGGCCTGCCTCTGTCCATCCTGGAGATGGACGGCGACGAGGACTTCTGGGTGCTGGAGCTCGGCATCAGCCGCCCCGGCGACATGGACGAACTGGGGTACATCCTGGCTCCGGACGCGGCGCTGCTCGTCAACATCGGCGGCTGTCACCTGGAAGGCCTCGGCAGCCTGGACGGAGTGGCGGAGCAGAAAAGCGTGCTGCTGGACCATGTCAGGACGGGCGGGTTCGCCTGCGTCAGCGCCGATTACCCCGAATTGACCCGTGAGAGCGCGAAACGCGCCCTGAGAACTGTCACCTTTTCCGGAGCCGGCGCGCGGGCCGACTATTCCTGCCTGGGCCGGGAGCGAACGCGGGACAAGGCGGCGTACACGCTGCTGGTCAAGGAGGCGCGGATGCGCTGCCTGGTGTCGGCCAATGTCCATATCGCCGAAAACATGGCCGCCGTGACGGCCATGGCCATGGAATTGGGCCTGCCTTTGGAGCAGGTGGAGTCCGCCCTGGCCGAGTACAGCCCGGTGGCCCAGCGTTTCGTGCAGAACCGAGTCGGTTCGTGGCTTTTCATCGACGACACCTACAACGCCAATCCCGTCTCCATGGCCCGGTCCATTCGCGAGGCGGCCAGTATGAGCGCTGGCAAACGGTTGGTGCTGGTCCTGGGCGAGATGCTCGACCTGGGAGCGCAGAGCGCCCGCGCGCATCGTGAACTCGGGGAAGTGATAGCGGCCAGCGGCGCAACGCACTGTTTTTTCCATGGCCGGCACGCAGGCGACGTGCAGGCCGGGCTTGTCGGATTCCAAGGCTCTTTCCGGAACGTGTCCGGAGCGGACGAGGTCGCGCAGGCTTTGAATCCGGTCCGCCATGAACACGGAGTGATGCTTTTCAAAGGGTCAAGGGGTTGCAAAATGGAGCAGTACTATTCTGCACTTGAGAGGAATTGGGCGTGATTTATCATCTGCTATACCCCTTGAGCGATCAGGTCAGCATGCTGAACGTGTTTCGGTACATCACGTTTCGTTCCATCTATGCGATGCTGACGGCGCTTATTCTGTCCATCATCATCGGACCCATATTCATTCGCTGGTTGCGCAAGCTCAAGTTTGGCCAATACATCAAGGAGTGCGGCCCGGATCATCAGGCCAAAAGCGGCACTCCGACCATGGGCGGACTGCTATTCGGGTTCTGCATGCTGTTCAGCGTGTTTCTGTGGAGCGATCTGTCCAACAAGTACATCTGGCTGACGGTGCTGGTCTTTCTGGGTTTCGGCGCGGTCGGGTTCGTGGACGACTACATCAAGGTCGTGCGCAAGCACAACGACGGCCTCTCGCCGCGGGTCAAGCTGCTCGGCCAGCTCATCGTCAGCGTGGGCGCGGTGTCGCTTTTGGTGTCCTTCCCGGAATACTCGACCAGGCTCATGGTGCCGTTCTTCAAGAATTTCAATCCGGATCTGACCTGGATGTATGTGCCCCTGGGCCTTTTCGTCATGATCGGGGCCTCCAACGGCGTGAACCTGACCGACGGACTTGACGGCCTGGCCATAGGTCCGGCCGTGGTCTCGGCCGGGTGCTTCGCCCTTTTCGTCTATGTGGCCGGCCACGTGAACCTCGCGAACTATCTGCAGGTCTCCTACATCGCCGGGGTCGGCGAAGTGACGGTGATCTGCGGGGCCATGGTCGGGGCGGGCCTTGGCTTTCTGTGGTTCAACGCCTTTCCGGCCCAGGTCTTCATGGGCGACGTGGGCAGCCTGAGCATCGGCGGCACCCTCGGGTTCATCGCCATCCTGTGCAAGCAGGAGCTGCTTCTTGTCATCGTGGGCGGGCTGTTCGTGGTCGAGACCCTCTCGGTCATCCTTCAGGTCGGATACTTCAAGGTCAGCGGCGGCAAGAGGATTTTCCGCATGGCGCCCCTGCACCATCATTTCGAGAAGAAAGGCATTCACGAGTCGAAAATCATCATCCGTTTCTGGATTCTGTCGCTTTTGCTGGCGGTCATGGCTCTGGGAACACTCAAGCTCAGGTAGGGCGGCATGCGCGAATTCATCCATGCAGATCAGCTTCGCGGTCACACCGCGGTTGTCCTGGGGGCGGGAACCTCCGGCATCGCCGCTGCGCGTCTGCTGTCGAGAATGGGCGCGAGCGTGCGTGTGCTGGAAAAAAGCGAAGCCGCCGCCGCGAAGATTCCCGCCGACCTGGGCTTCGAGGTCCGCGTGGGCGAGCACAGGGCCGAGCACTTTGCCGGCGCCGATCTGGTCGTGCTGAGCCCCGGCATTGCCCGCTCGAAAGTCGCCGCCCTGCTGCCTGCCGGGGTGCAGGTCGTGTCCGAGCTGGAGCTGGGGAGCTGGTTCGTGTCCGAACCCATCATCGCGGTGACCGGAACCAATGGCAAGACCACGACCACCACGCTCATCGGCCGCATTCTGGAGGAGAACGGGCGCAAGGTCTTCACCGGCGGCAACTTAGGCACGCCTCTGTGTGAATATCTGCTGGGCGCGGAACAGGCGGACATCCTGGTGCTCGAAGTGTCGAGCTTCCAGCTGCAGAATTCACCGTCCTTCCACCCCCGGGTCGGCGTGCTGCTCAATTTTTCGGCCAACCATCTCGACTACCACGAGAGCATGGAAGAATATCTGGACGCCAAGCTGTCCATGTTCGCGCACATGGACGACCGCGATCTGGCCGTGGCGCCCCTGTCCATGAAGGACGAGCTCGAGGGGCGGGGTTTCACCAGCGCCCGCAGGGTCTATTTCGTGGCCAGCCCCCGCTTCACGTGCCCGGCCCTGCCCGGGGAGCACAACCGTGAAAACATGGAGGCGGCCTACCTGGCATGCCGCTACTTCGGGCTTACGCAGGACGACGTGCAGCGCGGCATCGACGGGTTCTCCTCTCTGCCGCATCGCATCGAGGCGGTGGCGGAGCACAGGGGCGTTTTGTTCATCGACGATTCCAAATCCACGACCGTGGATTCCATGATCGCGGCGATCAGGAGTCAGGACCGTCCGGTGCGCCTGCTGGCCGGCGGAGTGTTCAAGGGCGGGGACCTCGGCCTGGTGCTGCCCCTGATCCGGGAGAAGGTGCGCGCCGTGTATCTGTTCGGCCGGTCGCGGGAGATCTTCGAGGCGGCCTGGAGCGAATGCGGCAAGGACATGACCTGGGACGCGACGCTGGAAGAAGCCGTGTTCCGCGCCGCCGCCGACGCGCGCAACGGCGAATGCGTGCTCTTGTCCCCGGCCACTGCCAGTTTCGACCTGTTCGCCAATTACAAGGAGCGGGGCAAGACCTTTCAGCGCACGGTGCGTGAATGGGTGGAGGGGGCGTCATGAAGATCACCCAGCGCGACGGCGCGCGACAGATCATGAACGTTGACGTCATCCTGCTCGGGGCGGTCATCTGTCTGGCATCGCTCGGATTGATCATGGTCTTGAGCGCAAGCGGCATCATGGCCGAAAAGGTGTACGGCGACAAATACGCCCTCTTCTGGAAGCAGATGCTGTTCATGGCCGCCGGCGCAGTGGCGCTGACCGTCGCCGCGCGCACGAACATGGATTTTTTCTACCGTCGCACGTACCTCTGGATTCTTTTGGCCATGGGGCTTTTGCTGCTGACCATCTTTTCGCCCCTGGCCACCACGGCGGGCGGGGCAAGCCGCTGGCTGCGACTGGGACCGTTCTCGATCCAGCCCCTGGAGGCCGCCAAGATCGCGCTGGTTTTTTATCTGGCCTATTATTTCGCCAACAAGCAGGATCTGGTCAAAACGTTCAGCGTGGGTTTTCTTCCTCCCATCCTCATGACCGGAACCCTTTGCTTCCTGCTTTTGCTGCAGCCGGATTTCGGCGGCGCGGTGTTTCTGGCCGGCCTGCTCTTCCTGATGTGTCTGGTCGGCGGGACTCGGATCATTTTTCTCGGCTCCACCGTGGTGCTCGCCCTGGTCTCGGCCGCGCTCCTGGTGGTCAATTCGCCGTATCGTTTCCGGCGCGTGTTCTCCTTTCTCGATCCGTTCAAGGACGCGCAGAATTCCGGCTACCAGCTGGTGCAATCCCTTTACGGGCTGGGCTCGGGGGGATGGTTCGGGCAGGGGCTGGGCGAGGGGAAGCAGAAGCTCTTTTTTCTGCCCGAGGCGCACAACGACTTCATCGTGTCCGTGCTCGGAGAGGAATTGGGCTTTGTCGGGGTGTCGTTCATCATCATTCTGCTGGGCGTGGTGCTGTGGCGCACCCTGGTCATCAGCGTGCGTCAGGATTCCATGCACGACCGCATCACCGCCTTCGGCATGGGCGCCATCGTCATCGTCGGCGGGATTTTGAACATGGGCGTGGTTCTGGGCGCGATTCCGCCCAAGGGCGTGCCCATGCCTTTCCTGAGTTACGGCGGCAGCCATCTGGTCTCGGGTTTTTTTTGCGTCGGCGTGCTGCTCAATCTGTCACGGAAGGTCAAGGCATGAAGCGGCTCATTCTGACCACAGGCGGCACCGGAGGCCACATCTTTCCCGCCCTGGCCGTGGCGGAGAGCGTTCGCGCCCTGGTGCCGGACTGCGAACTGCTGTTCGTGGGCGGAGAGCGCGGACCGGAAGGCGAGTGGGCGCGCAAGGCGGGCATTCCTTTCGTGGCCCTGCCGGCCCAGGGGGTTCTCGGGCGGGGGCTCAAAAGCGCCGCCACGGCGTTGTGGCTGGGGCGCAGCCTGTTCAAGTCCTGGCGGCTGCTGCGCGAATTCAAGCCCGACGTGGTGCTCGGGCTGGGCGGATACGCGGGTTTTTCCTGTCCGCTGGCGGCCAGCCTGACGGGCATCGCCACGGCCATCCACGAGCAGAACAGCGTGCCCGGGGTGACCAACCGCGTCCTGGCCCGGCGCGTGGATCGCGTCATGGTCAGCTTTCCGGGCATGGAGGACCCGCTTTTCGGCGAGGCGAACGCCGTGCTCACCGGAAATCCCGTGCGCGCGGAGATTCGCGCCCTGCGTGAAGAGCGGCGCATGCCCACGCGCAACATCCTGATCGTCGGGGGCAGCCAGGGCGCTTCGGCCCTGAACGGGTTCGTGGTGCGGGAGCTGGACCGGCTCAAGGCCCTGGGTCTGGGCATCTGGCACCAGACGGGCAAGGACGAGTACGCCGCGATCCGAGCGGCGTACGCCGAAAAGTATCCGGAGGCCCGCGTCGAGCCGTTCATCAGCGACATGCACGCGGCCTACCGCTTCGCCGATCTGGTCATCTGCCGGGCCGGAGCCACGACCATCGCCGAACTCACGGTGGCCGGAAAGCCGAGCATCCTGGTGCCCTACCCGTATGCCACCCACGACCACCAGCTCAAGAACGCCCGTTCGCTGGAGAAGGTCGGGGCGGCCCTGGTCATCCAGCAGCGCCAGCTGGACGAGCTCAATCTTTCCTCGGTGGTGGGCGACCTTTTTCAGATGCCGGACAACCTGGGCCGCATGGCCAGGGCCGCCCGCGAAGCGGGAATCCCCGATGCCGGGGAGCGGGTGGTGGCACAATTGCAAGAGCTGGCGTCAAGCAAAGCGCGACGCGACAGACGGTGAACATGAAATCGAAAATCAAGAAAATACACATGGTCGGCATCGGCGGGGCAGGCATGAGTGGCATCGCCGAAGTGCTCTTGACCCTCGGGTACGACGTTTCGGGTTCGGATCTGGTCAAGGGGCCGGTGGCGCAGCGCCTGGAGTCTCTGGGCGCCACCATTCACTCCGGCCATGCACGGGAGAATGTCCGCGATGCGCAGGTCGTGGTCCGTTCCACCGCCGTGCGCGACGACAATCCCGAGTTGGCGGAAGCCAGGGCCCATGGCGTGCCCATCATTCCCCGAGCCGAAATGCTGGCCGAGCTGATGCGCCTGAAGGTCGGCGTGGCCGTGGCCGGAACCCATGGCAAGACCACGACGACATCGCTGTTGGCCACGATTTTCATGGAGGCACATCTCGATCCCACCGTGATCATCGGAGGGCGTCTGAACGCCTACGGCTCCAACGCCATGCTCGGCCAGGGGCGCTATCTCATCGCCGAGGCCGACGAGTCGGACGGATCGTTCCTGTGCCTTCTGCCCAGGATATCCATCGTCACCAACGTCGATGCCGACCACCTCGATTATTACAAGGACCTGGACGATATCCGGGACAGTTTCGTGGCCTTCATGAACAGCGTGCCGTTTTACGGGCTGAACGTGGTCTGCGGGGACGATCCGGGCGTCCAGTCCATTCTGCCCCGTGTCCGCCGCCCTGTTCTGACCTATGGCTTCGGCGAGGACAACGTGTTGCGCGCCGAGATCATCAGCTGCGAGGCGGGGTCGCGCTTCCGCGTGTATCGGCACGGCGAGCTCTGGGGCGAGGTGTCCTTGACCCATCCCGGGCGGCACAACGTCCTGAACGCCCTGGCCGCCATCGGAGTGGCCATGGAGGCCGGAGTCCCCAAAAAGGACATCATCCATGGCCTGGGAGCGTTCGGCGGAGTGGGCCGCCGCTTCGAACACAAGGGCGAGAAGAACGGCGTGCTGGTGGTGGACGATTACGGCCATCACCCCACGGAAATCGCGGCCACCCTCGAAACGGCGCGACTGTGCTACCCGGCCAAGCGCCTGGTGGTGGCCTTTCAGCCGCACCGGTTCACCAGGACGCAGGCTCTTTTCGGGGAATTTTCCAAAGTTTTCGCCGGAGTGGATCTGCTGCTGCTCACGGAGATCTACCCGGCCAGCGAATCGCCCATTCCGGGCGTGAGCGGTCAGAGCCTGGCCCAGGCCATCAGACAGGTCACGAGCACTCCGGTGCGCTTTTTCGAGGACTTCGGATCCATGCAGGCCTCGTTGGGCGAGATCCTGCAACCGGGCGACCTTTTCCTGACCCTGGGCGCGGGCAGCATCTGGACCGTTGGCCAGGGGTATCTGGATGAAGGGGTGAACAGGCAGTGAACACGGCGGTAATAGGCAAGAAGGTTCGCCGGAACGTACCCCGGCGCAAAGTCCGCAAGCAGCCCGTGGACAAGGGCGCGATGCTTGGCGGCCTCCTGCTTGGCCTGTGCCGGACGGTTTTCGCCCTCACGCGCTGGGGGCTGGGCATCTGCGCGGTCGTGGTGGTCAGTTTCGGAATTCTTTTCGCCTACAGGTGGGTCACGACCCACGAGTTCTTCGCCCTCGCCGATCTGCGCATCGAAGGCTCCCATCGGCTGGACCGCGAGGAGATCGCGGAGATGGGCGGAGTGAGCGCTGGCGTGAATGTCCTCAACATCAACATCGCCGAGGTGCAGCGCCGCATCGCCGCCAGCGAGTGGATCGAGAGCGTGGCCGTGACCAGGGTGCTTCCCGACGGATTGATCATCGATGTCAAGGAGCGCGAACCGGCCTTTCTGACTCGTCGCGACGAGCAGCTCTACTATGCGGATCTGAGCGGGCAAACCATAGCCCCCGTGAATGTGGACAAGTTCATTTCGCTGCCGCTGCTGGAAATCGAAGAGGGCATGCAGGTCGGAAACGGAATCAGATCGCTCTTGGGCGAGGTCGCACGGAACTCTCTGCCTTTCGGCATGAGCCAGATCGCCTGGCTGCGGCAGGACAGCGCGGAGCAGTTCAGCATATTTTTGGAAAAGCCGAGGGTGCTCGTGCAATTGGATGGCGTGGACCTGGACGCCACGCTGACCAGCCTGACCAGGCTTTGGACTGACTTGAGGCACAGGGGCGAGCTGGATCGCACCGCATTCATGTTTGTCATGCCCGGGCGGGCATGGATCAGGCTGCATGCCGATCAAACACTCTAGGGAAAGCAAGCCGGCAAGAGCCGGGAGATGAGGGGAAGTATGGCCAAGTCCGAATTGATCGTTGGTCTGGATATCGGAACGACCAAGATTTGCACCGTGGTCGGCGAGGTGGGCACGGACGGGATCGTGGACATCATCGGCATCGGCACCAGCCCGTCCACGGGCCTCAGGAAGGGCGTGGTCGTCAACATCGAGCAGACCGTGCAGTCCATCAAGAAAGCCCTGGAAGAGGCTGAACTCATGGCCGGTTGCGAAATACGCGCCGTGTACGCCGGGATCGCGGGCAGCCACATCAAGGGCTTCAACAGCCACGGCGTCATCGCGGTCAAGGGCGGCGAAGTGACCGCCCGCGACATCGAGCGGGTCATCGACGCGGCCAAGGCCGTGGCCATTCCGCTGGACCGCGAGGTCATCCACATCCTGCCCCAGGAGTACATCGTCGACGACCAGACCGGCATCGCCGATCCCCTGGGCATGGCCGGGGTGCGACTGGAGGTGAAGGTGCACATCGTCACCGGCGCGGTGACCAGCGCCCAGAACATCGTCAAGAGCTGCCACAAGTCGGGCCTGGACGTGGAAGACATCGTGCTCGAAGCCTTCGCCTCGTCCAAGGCCGTGCTGACCGACGAGGAGCGCGAGATCGGCGTGGCACTGGTCGACATCGGCGGCGGCACCTCGGACATCGCCATTTTTCACGGCAACTCCATCAAGCACACCGGGGTCATCGCCCTGGGCGGGACCAACCTGACCAACGACATCGCCTTTGGTCTGCGCACCCCGACCCAGGCCGCCGAGAAGATCAAGATCAAGTACGGCTGCGCCTTGGCGGAGCTGGTCAAGAAGGACGAGATCATCGAGGTCCCCAGCGTCGGCGGCCGCGAGCCGCGCAAGTTGACCAGGCAGGTCCTGGCCGAGATCTGCGAGCCGCGCATGGAGGAACTGCTGGCCCTGGTGGACCAGGAGCTGATCCGCTCCGGGTACAAGAAACTTATTGGCGCGGGCGTGGTGCTGACCGGCGGCGCCTCGCGCATCGAAGGGATTCAGGAATTGGCGGAGCAGGTCTTCAACCTGCCGACCAGGACGGGTTCGCCTGCCGGAGTGGGCGGACTCAAGGATGTGGTGGACAGCCCGACCTACGCCACGGCGGTGGGGCTGTTGCTGTATGGCGCGGAAAAGCACGGGCGGGACAGCAAGATCCGCATCCGCGACAAGAACATCTTCCACTCCATCCTGGCGCGGATGAAGAAATGGTTCGTGGACATCAGTTGACGGGTTTGACGAGCACGGGAAAACGGAGAACCGAACAATGCAAACGTGGGGGGAAGTATGGATTTCCTAGAAATTGAACGCGAAGACAATGCTTTGATCAAAGTCATCGGAGTGGGTGGCGGAGGCGGCAACGCGGTGAACAACATGATCAAGGCCGCCATGCAGGGCGTGACCTTCATCGCCGCCAACACGGACATGCAGGCCCTGAAACATTCCAAGGCCGAATACAAGATCCAGCTCGGCGACAAGCTGACCAAGGGCCTCGGCGCGGGCGCCAACCCGGACATGGGCCGGGACGCGGCCCTGGAGAGCCAGACCCAGATCCGGGACATCCTGGGCGACTGCGACATGGTCTTCGTCACCGCCGGCATGGGCGGCGGCACGGGCACGGGCGCGGCCCCGGTCATCGCCCAGGTGGCCAAGGACATGGGCGCGCTGACCGTGGCCGTCGTGACCAAGCCCTTCTTTTTCGAGGGCAAGCGCCGCCAGCAGCAGGCCGAACGCGGGATCAAGGAGCTGCGCGACATCGTCGACAGCATCATCACCATTCCCAACGACCGCCTGCTGACCCTGGCCTCCAAGAAGGCCTCCTTCGTCGACATGCTGGGCAAGGCCGACGAGGTTCTTTTTCACGCCGTGAAGGGCATCTCCGACCTGATCATGGTCCCCGGCCTCATCAACCTCGACTTCGCCGACGTGAAGGCGGTCATGGAAGAGATGGGCCTGGCCATGATGGGCACGGGCATCGCTTCCGGCGACGGACGCGCACGCGAGGCGGCCCTCAAGGCCATCACCAGCCCGCTGCTGGAAGACGTGACCATCGACGGCGCGCGCGGCGTGCTCATGAACATCACCTGCGGACCCGACCTGACCATCGAAGAGGTCAGCGAAGCCGCCAGCATCGTGCACGAAGCGGCCCACGAGGACGCCAAGATCTACTTCGGCACGGTCTTCGACATGGATTGCGTGGACGAAATGCGCATCACCGTCATCGCCACCGGCATCCAGGACGGCAACGCTCCTGTGGAGAAGGGCACGAAAGTGACCCCCTTCGCGGCGAATGCCGGCACCGCCAGGCTGGGCGCCGAGAGCGAAGGCTCGTTCATCCGCCCCCGGACCCGCAAGATCACGGTCAACGAAAGCGCCGATCTGAGCGTGCCCGCGTACATCCGGGCCAAGACCCAGCCCGGCGTGGAAGAGCGGCGGCATGAGCCCCGCAAGATCGTGAACGGCGGCGAGGATGCCGAGTTCCTGTTCGAAGAGGAGGAATTTGAAATTCCGTCGTTCATCAGAATGCAGGCCGACTAGGATAGCTGTTGATTTGATCTGTCATACCAGGCCGTGGAGGGAACTGTGTCCGAGCTTTATCTAGGCCGAGCAGTCCCGCGACTCAAGGATTGGGGAGGACGGCTGCCCGTGGCTTTGGTTTTCCCGGAAGCCGCGCAGCACGCGCTCTCCACTCTGGGCTGGCAGGTCGTTTACCGGCTGCTCGCGCATCGCGAGGATGTGGCCGTTGAACGGTTCTTTTGGGATCCCACTTCCCCGAGGCCCAGGTCCGTTGACTCCGGACGTGATCTGGGCCTCTTCCCCCTTGTTCTTTTCAGTCTGAATTTCGAAGGCGATTTCCCCGCCGCGCTCAAGCTCCTGCGGGACGCGGACGTCCCGGTCAAAGCGGCGCAGCGCTCCACCTGGCCCCTGGTTCTGGCCGGAGGGCCGCTGGCGTTTCTGAACCCCTTTCCGGTCCTGCCCGCCCTGGACGGGCTGTTCGTCGGCGAGGCCGAAGCCGGCCTGCCCGATGTCATGGACCGGATCGCCCGGGTCTGGAATTCGGGCGGCGAAAAGTCCCTGGCCCTGGCGGACATCTCCCGCCTGCCCGGAATGCTCGTCCCGGGCAAAAGTCCCGAGCCCG
Organism: Pseudomonadota bacterium; assembly: GCA_023393525.1. Taxonomy (GTDB): domain Bacteria; phylum Desulfobacterota; class Desulfovibrionia; order Desulfovibrionales; family Desulfomicrobiaceae; genus Desulfomicrobium. The sequence goes on from JAEWKZ010000123.1 coordinate 28,776, forward strand.
TGCGCAGGGCCGTGGCCGTTTCCGGAACCGGAACTCTGGGCGATCCCGCCTACTCCTGTTTTGTCAGCTCGGAAGCGCAGTTTCGGGACATGCTGCTGCTGGAGGTCAACCGGGGCTGCCCCTACGGCTGTCGTTTCTGCGCGGCGGGCAGCATCTACAAGCCCCCCCGTCACGCCGGGATCGAGACCCTCCAGGAAATCGTGGCCCGCTGCGCTCCGCAGAAGGTCGGGCTGGTGGGCACGGCCCTGACCGACTGGCCCGATCTGTTGCCGTTCTTGCGCTGGCTGCAGGAGCGCAAGGTCAAGTTTTCCCTGTCTTCCCTGCGGGCGGACGGCCTGACCGACGAACTGCTCGAATTTCTCCGCCACACCGGCACCCGTTCCGTGACCCTGGCTTTGGAAGGTGCAAGCCGCCGCCTGCGTCAGGCCATGAACAAGCATTTTTCGGAAGACGCCTTTCTGGAGGCCGTGGCGCGCGTCAGTCGATTGCAGTTCAACACCCTCAAATTGTACATGATTACCGGTTGGCCGGACGAGGGCGAAGAGGACTGGGCCGAATTCGAGGCCTTTCTCGGACGCATCGACGAGGCCAGAAAAGCCGGGCAAGGCAATCGCAAGAAGGGGGTCGAGCTGATCTCTCTTTCCGTGAGCTGTCTGGTGCCCAAGGCCTGGACGCCGTTGCAGTGGGCCCCCATACCTGAGGAGGAATGGTTCAAATCGGCCATGCGTCGCTTCAAGAAGGCGGTCGGGAGGTTCAAGGGCATGCGTTTTGCCGGGGAGAATCCCGCCCAGGCCCGGGTGCAGATGTTTCTGGCCAGGGGCGGAGAGGAGATTTTTCCCTGCCTGGAGCGCGCTGGGGAAACAGGGCTTCCCGCTGCCGTGAGGGAATTTGACGAACTGGCGCGGCAGGTTCTTGGCCGCCCGTTGGATCGGGACAGCGTTTTTCCCTGGGAACGTCTGGATATCGGAGTTTCGCGCAAATTCCTGTATTCGGAGTGGACCAAATACAGACACCATATGGTCACCCCGGCCTGTCCCCCATCGGGGTGCGAGGAGTGCGGGCTGTGCGGCATGGACCGCTTTCTGTCACTGCCGCAGGGGCGTTAGCGCCAGGCAGTGGTCCTTGTAGAAGAAGCAGTTGCGCCCGTTGCGCTTGGCCTGGTAGAGCGCCTGATCGGCTGAGAAGAGCCCCGAATCGATGTGCAGGTCGGTTTGCGGGCTGAACGTCGAGATGCCCAGGCTGACCGTGATCCTGTCCGAAAGCGGCGAGCCCGGATAGGGAATGTTGGCCATGAACAGGGCTTCCTGGATTTTCTGCGCCACTCGTTCCGCGCCGCTGCGGCTGGTGCTGGGCAATATCACCACGAATTCCTCCCCACCATACCTGCCGACGAAATCCTCCGGTCGCTTGAGCGTGGCGCTCAGGGTCTGGGCGACGCTGCGCAGGGCCATGTCGCCTGCCTGGTGCCCGAAGCGGTCGTTGAATCCCTTGAAATAGTCGATGTCGATCATGAGCACCGAGATCTGATGGTTGCTGCGCTTGCACCGGCTTTTTTCGGCGGCGAGCGCCTCCTGGAATTTCCGCCGGTTGGGCACTCCCGTCAGCGGGTCCTGCATGACCAGGTTTTCGAGCATCTCCTTGCGGATGCGCGTGGTCTGCAAGCGGGCGAAGAGCTGCGCGGAACCCAGAAAGGTCAGCAAAAGGAACAGCGCGAATCCGGTTTTGGCCCACCCGGTCAGCCACCACGGCGGGCGGATGACGATGTTCATGGACTCGGTGACCGTCCCGTCAGTCCCGTCCCTGAGGTGGAACGCATACGCCCCCGGTTCCAGGTGCGCGTAGCTGACCGACGCCTGCGTCCCGACATCGTTCCAGGTCCCGTCCAGGCCCTCGAGCTTGTAGACGTAGCGGGGCGCGGTGAGGGCGCTGATCTCGGGGATGGAAAAGGAAAAGGTCAGATAGTTTTGGAGGTGGTCGAGATCCAGGTTTTTGGGCATCCGGCCCAGGGTGGTCGCGGGCACGGGCTCGCCGAAAATGCGGATGTCGGAGATCTTGGGGCGGGTCGGCTCGCGCGTGAGGAGCTTCTGGGGATCGATGAGCAGCAACCCGTCCGAATGGCCGTAAATGAGCATTTGGCCCAGAACGGCCGGGGAGGATGAGATGCTCGAGGACGGATGTCCCGCCCCGATGGCCATCTCGAAGGCGAGGTTGGAATGGGGAGGCAGGTGGTAGATTTTCGAGGAGGTGTGCATCCAGATGTTGCCGGCGTTGTCGGGCCAGAGCGAGAGCACGCTCGGGATGGGGTCGTTGCTTCCGGTGCGCAGCGGGGTGAGGGCGTTTGATTCCAGATTGTAGCGGAACAGTTGCCGGGTGGTTCCGATGAGCATTTCCTGGTCGTTGAGCAGAAGCAGGGACTTGATGTTGTTTTCGCCCTCCTGCTGCGCGGATTCCGGGAGCGCGAAGCTGCTTTTGCGGCCGGTGACGGTGTCGATGCTGGTTATGGTTGTGCCGTACCCGATCCAGATGTCCTGCCCCGAGCGATGGATGCATCCACCGCCGGGGTTGGAAGGAAAGCGCATCTCCTTGCGCGCGTAAGGGTCGCCGGGCTTCCAGGAATAAGCTTCACTCATGTTGGAAAACCAGACCCGTCCATCCCCCATGGGCGCGGCATGACGGATGAAATTGGTCAGAAGCGAAGGATCCTTGGATTCGATGACCGGCTGGACGCGACTGATTTCGAGATTGGGGCCGACATGGAGCACCGCGTTCTGCATGCCGCAGACCAGGGCGTTTCCGGATGTCCAGGCCAGGGATCGTATTCTCGGGGTTTCGAGAAAGGCTTCGAGTTCGATGACGGTTGAAAGGGCGAGCTGGTTGGGGGCAAGGGGTTGCGAGCGGTAGAGATTCCCGCTCTGCGGCGCGACATAGATGCGCGAATCGGCGGGATTGACCGTGGAGATTATGTCGGCATCCCGCAACGGCTCATCCTGGCCCTTGATCCTGAGCTGAAGCAGCTTCGCGCCGGGATAGGCCGGACGATGCAGCGCCCCGTGATTAAATGTGCCGATCCACAGCGTCCCCGCCGTGGTCTCCATGATGGAGGTGATGAACACGGGAATCTTGTTGCGCGGGTTCTGGATGCGGAAGGGGTGATGAAAAATGCCGCCCTCCCGGAAGGCATACCGGAACAGGCCCTTGGTGGTTGAAATCCAGACGTCGCCGTTGCTGTCGGAGAAGAGATCAAGGATGTGGTCCGCCGGGAAGTCCCGCACCGCGACGAGTTCGTTGCGTGCGGCATGCGCCGGCAGCGTCCAGAGGCCCTTGCCGGCGATGCCGGCCCAAAGGTTGCCTGCCCCGTCAAAGGCGATTTTCTTGGCGGAATAGTCTTCTTTGGTGGCCAGGGGAATGGCTGTGGCCGGCCCTTTGCTGCCGGTCAGGCGGAGCACTCCCTGCCTCGTGGCCAGCCACATGTCCCGCTTCGGGCTTTCGGCGATGTCGAAGACGGACCACTGCGTATCCGGGTGGGGAGGGGTGATGTCGACCATGTCGAACCTGTCGAAGGACGGTTCGTACCGATGCAGTCCGCCATTGACCGTGCCCGCCCAAAGGGCGCCCTTCTGGTCCGCGTAGATGATATTGACGCTTCTGGTGGAGAGTCCCGCCGGGGTATCGTTTGTCCTGTACCACCGGGGCGTGCCGTTTTCCAGGGAATAGGCGAGCACCCCGGAGTTGGTTCCGACCCACAGGACGTCATCGCCGTCGATGCGCAGATCGCGGATTTTCGTTTCCCGCAGGACATCCTCGAGCACCCGCCGCGCCACTCGTCCGTCATACACGTAGATGCCCCGGATGGACGCCATCCAGATATAGCCCTGGGAGTCCTGGGCCGTGGCTATGACGCTGTTGTGGCTGCCTCGCTCGGTGGAAATGTCCAACGCGCTGACATCGAGGGGAATCTCGTGGACGGCGAGGGCTGATGTCGAAAGAAGCAGCAGGGTGATGACAAAAATCAGTATTCGCATGGAGTGCTTGATATTTTGTATTACATACTTCAATGAGAGTTTTTACGTTTGATACCTACTCGCAACAGGTGCGTGGCATTTGTGAAAAAAAAGAGCAACCATCATTTCACAAAAAACTCAAGGACAAGGCGGAGTGTGTAATATCCTCCTTGTTTTGTTTCTGTTTTTTTTATTTTCCGGAGACGTTCAGGCGGAAGCGGTCTCCGGAACATCTCTTTCCCATGCGCGTGACGGGTCGCATTTCGCCGAGGATACCGGTGCAAGCGAAGATGGCGGCAACGGCACCCGCGCTGGCAGGGTGAACGACAGCTCCAATGCGTCCGTGCCGGCGGTGCCGCAGGAAGCGGACCCGCCCCCCGACATGCAGGAAGACCTGGTCTATCAGTTCGACCCCGTGAGCGTGGTGGCGGAAAAGCCTCAGGCCGGAAAGGCGACGATAGAAGGCAAGGAGTTGCAGTCGCTTCCCTCCCGCACCGGGACGATCACCGAGGCCATCAAGGGCCTCTCAAGCGTCCAGTTTTCCAACGAAGACACCTCAAGCCTGACGGGCGGAGAGATCCGTCCGCCCCGCGTCTCCATCGCCGGAGCAAAACCCTACGAAAACAATTTTCTCATCGACGGAACGAGCGTGACCAACACGCTCAATCCGAACGGCCTGGACGCCGACGGGGAGGGCATCGTGCCCAATGACCTGCACGTGAACGGCGGCGACCAGACTATTTTTTACGATTCCAGCCTGGTGGACGCGGTCACGGTCTACACCAGCAACGTTCCGGCAAAGTATGGCGGGTTCGTGGGCGGGGTCGTTGGCGCGGAGCTTGTCGATCCGCGCACCGACCGCTGGCATGCGGTTTTTTCGGGCGGGCATTCCCGCAGCGAGTGGTTCGATCTGCGGGGCGTGGACGAGGAATCGACCACGTCCGCCAACCAGCCGCGTTTTCGGACCTATGCTCTTCGGGCCGGTGTGGACGGTCCTCTCACGGACAACGTCGCCCTTTTGGTGGCGGCTTCGCAGCGACGTTCGGTCATCCCGCTCAAGATGGAGACGCCCGAGGATTCTTTTTATGACAAGGCCCAGAAGCGCAGCAGCGAGAATTTTTTTGCGAAGCTGCTTTTTACGCCCGACGACGACTTGAAACTGACGCTGGACGCCACCTACGCGCCGTACAGCGAAGAGCGCTGGAAGCCCTTGTACGAGAACAGCGATTGGAAAACGCAAAACGAGGCCTTCCGTTTGGCCGGGGCGGCCACGCTGGGCGGGGCATGGGGCGAACTGAGCGGACGTGTCGCCTATTCCCGCAACGGGTACAGCAGGGATTCCATGAGCAACCTGCGCGAAACGTATGCCGGGACAGGGGTACCGGAAGAGGACTGGTACTATCGTGGTGGGATCGGCGACGCCAAGGTCGTCAACCGGGGCATAGATGCCGGGCTGGACGTCGAGTTGTCCTCTTTCGAAACCAAAGACGTGCGCTGGGGGCTCTCTTCGGGTCTTTCTCTGAGCAACGTGACCACGGACATGTGGAATCAAGAAGCGCGGATGGAAATCATGACGCTTCCTTCCTCCGGAAAATGGACTCAGGTTTTCACGACGTATCCAGAAAGCGATCAGCGCCGGACGCTCAACACCCTGGGCTGGTACGGGCAGGTCGAGATGGAATGGGGGCGGTTCACCCTCACTCCCGGCTTGCGCCTCGATCATGACGACTTCTCGCACAATACCGATGTCGCCACTCGCCTGAAGATGGAACTCGATACCATGGGGGACGGCGCTCTGCGCGTGGTGGCCGGGGTCAACCGGTACTACGGCGGTCAGCTCCGCGCCTATGCCTTCGACCGGTATCGCCCCTCGTCGTCGCTGCTCATCCGCTACAATACCGATCCCGACAACCTGCCGCCCGTCAAGGTGAGCGATGACCAGAGCTATCAGGCCAAGGACCTGGACACCCCCTATTCCGACGAGCTCATGGGCGGCCTGGTCGGAGAAATCGCCGGGCTCGAATACAGCTTGGAATTCGTGCATCGGGACCACCGCAAGCAGATCATCAGCAAGGCCCTGGAAGAGGATGTGTATGAGCTGACCAACGACGGCAAAAGCACCTTCGACGGTATTTCTCTGACCCTGGCCCGCACCTTCGAGACCAGACGTTTTGGATCGCATTCCCTGTCCCTCGGAGTCTCGCAATCCAGGACCAGGACGTTCAACGGCGCTTTCGACAGCGAGGTCGACGAGTACAAGGAGTACTCCGGCTACGAGTATGATTACGACAGGGTTTTCTACGAGGGGGAGCTGATGGATCGCAGTTCCCTTCCGCCCGATGATTTCAACGCGCCCGCCGTGGTGACCCTGCGCTGGATGGGGCTTTTTTTTGATGACAGGTTCCGGGTCAATTGCGTGTCCCGCTGGAGGGATTCCACCACCGGGCTCAAGAACGATGCGCGGACATTCGACGAGACGCCTTACGGCACCGCGGAAAAGAAGAAGACCACGTCGAGTTCCAAGTGGCTTGACGAGGATGGCCTCTGCCATGATGCCTACAAGACGGGAATCATCTCCGGCAGCCTGGTCACGGACGTCTCCCTCGAACTCGACGTCGTGAAGGAAGAACTTTTCACCATGAGCCTCATGCTCGATGTCTTCAATGTGTTCGCCGCTGACGGGCACGTCGGTGTGTCTGAGATCGGGTCGGGAGACGTGCCGGCCCCGCGCTCCGAATACGGACGCGGCTACTACGCCGGCATCCGCTGCGAGTTCTAGACCGTGTACCTGCGGCGCAGGCGGTGTTCCAGGCGGGCGGCGCCCATGGAGCAGGTGAAGGTCAGCGCGAAGTAGAGGAGCGCCACGCAGGTCCAGACCTCCATGGTCAGGTAGGTCGTGGCCATGAGCTGCATGCCCTGGAAGGTCAATTCCTGGATGGAGATGACCGAGACGATGGCCGAATCCTTGATGGTGGAGATGATCTGCCCGGCCAGGGGCGGGATCATGTTGCGCACGGCCTGGGGCATGATGATCCAGGCCATGAGGCCAAAGCGGGAGAACCCCTGGGCCCGGCCCGCCTCCCATTGTCCGGCATCCACCGAGCCGATCCCTCCACGAACGATTTCGGCGACATAGGCGCCTTCGTACAACCCAAGCGTCAAGGCCGCCGTGACAAAGGCGTCGACCTGATCCAGGCGTCCGAAGAGGAAGCCGGCCACTGCCCGGACCTCGTCCGGGGCTGTGCGCAAGGCGTCCTGCAGACCTATGGTCGGGGCGATCTGGTCGGCCAGGAAGAAATAGCACAAAAACACCAGGACCAGGGGCGGCAGGTTGCGGCAGAACTCCACATAGGTGCCGCCCACCAGCCGCAGGTAGAGGCTGGGGCTGGTGCGCGCCAGCCCCGCCCATGCTCCGAGGAAGATCGCGACCAGCGCGGACCAGCAGGTCAGGCGGACGGTGGTGAAAAGGCCCTGCAGGAGCAGTCCCGGACGGCCGTCCGCGCGCAGCAGGTACTGGCCGAGCACCCCCCATTCCCATCCCCTTCCGCCCTGGACGTGCACGCGCCAGGCCACATAGCCCACGCATCCCGCGACAAGCGCGAGCAGGACGTAGTCGAGCATCGACAGCGTGCCGCCGTGGTGGCGTCCCGCGTGACGCTCGTTTTCGGGAGCCTGGCGCGTCACCTGAATCACTTGATCTGCGTTTCCCAGTCCATGGTTTTGAACCAGTAGTCATAGCGTTCGGCCAGCCAGCCTTCCGATGCGGCCACCAGCACCCAGTTGTCCAGGAAGTTCAGGAAATCGTGATCTCCCTTGCGCACGGCAAAGCCGATGGGCTCCTTGGTGAAGGTTTCCCCCTTGAGCGGCAGGTACAGCCTGTCCTTGTCGCGGATGGCCTGCTGCTCCGGGAACGGGGCCGAGGCGACCATGGCGTGGGCGCGTCCGTTCAGGACTTCCTGCAGGGCCTGGGCCTCGTCGTCGAACATGCGCACGACGGCGTTGGGCATGTGTTTCCTGGCTGCGGCGACGGAGGTCGCGCCTGTTTTCGCGGACAGGATGATCTCCGGCCTGTTGAAGTCGTCCAGGGAGGACAGGCCCGGAGCCGCCGCGCTGCTTGCGACCATGGACATGCCCGAGAATTCGTAGGGGCTGCTGAAATTGACCTTGAGGTTGCGGGCCGGCTGGATGCCCATGCCGCCGATGATGACGTCGAATTTTCCGGTCAGCAGTGCCGGGATGATGCCCGACCATTTGGTGGGCACGAATTCGACCTCCACGCCCATGTCCGCGGCCACGCGGCGGGCGACATCGATCTCGAAGCCGATGTATTCCCCGTTCTTGTCTTTCATGGCCCAGGGCACGAAGGTGTCGAAGCCCACGCGCAGCACCCCCCGCTCCAGGATCCGGTCGAGGGTGCTTTCCTCGGCGGCGTGGCCTTGCGCCGGGAGCAGGCCGGCGTTCAGGGCGAGACAAAGAATTGCGATGGCGATTATCCTGTACATGAGTCCTCCAAGTGTGATGATGAGCGTTTTTCCAGCAATCTGGCCAGGGACGACAGCGTCAGCGTGAAGAGAAGATAGATGGCCGCGACCACGAACCAGATTTCAAAGCTCAGGAATGTTTCCGCGATGATGGCCTGGCCGTGCATGGTCAGGTCGTAGATGGCGATGGTGGAGACCAGGGCCGAATCCTTGACCAGGGACACTCCCTGGCTGGTCAGCGGCGGCAGGACGTTGCGCAGGGCCTGGGGCAGGATGACCTGGCGGTAGATGCTGCCGCGCGTCATGCCCAGGCTCAGGGCGCCCTCCCATTGGCCGCGGGGGATGCCGAGAATGCCGGCCCGGATGATCTCCGAAGCGTAGGCGCCTTCGAACAGGGCCAGGGCCAGCACCGCCGAGGACATCCTGCCCAGGCCGATGGCCGGCGCCAGGACGAAGTACACAAAGAATATCTGCACCAGCAGCGGCGTGTTGCGGATCAGTTCCAGATAGCCCCGCGCCAGGGCCTGGCCGACGACGGAGCCCGACAGCCGGAGCAGCGCCGTGCCCAGGGCGAGGACCGCCGCGCCCGCGAGCCCAAGCCCGGAGACGAGCAGGGTGATGCCCGCGCCGTGCAGCAGGGGGCCTGGACTGCCGTCGGGAAGCAGGATGAAGCGCGGCACCCTGTACCATTGCCAGTTGTAGCCCATGCTTTCCGCGCCTCGCACTACGAGCCAGGCAACGGCCAGCATGGTCAGGGCATAGGCGGCTATGGAGCAGATCGTGCCGCGGCGGCACCGCGAAGAGCGCAGGGTGGATGTCATGGTGAAATCCCAGGGCCCCGCAGCGGGACCCTGGACGAGTGGTTATTGCGGACGGATGGTCATGACCGGCACGGCCGATGTCTTCACGACTTTTTCCGCCACCGAGCCGAAAAGCAGGCGGTTGAGCCCCTGGCGGCCATGGGTGGACATGATGATGATGTCCGCCTTTTCCGCCTGGGACAGCGAGACGATGGCTTCGGCCGCGTCGCCGCTGACCACCTTGCCCGTGGCTTTGACGTCGGGAAAATGCTTGGCCACGAACTCGGTCATGGTTTTTTCGGCCCCGGTGACGATGTCTCCCACCAGCTGCGGCAGGGACGCGGCGGGCAGGTCGAAGATCTCGTACTGGATCATGGACGGCGCGACATACACGACCAGGACCTCGGCATCGAACTTGATGGCGAATTCGCGCGCCGTCTTGGCGATGGCGGTACTTGACTCAGAAAAGTCCACCGGACAAAGAATCTTGGAAAACATGCTCATTATTCTACCTCCTGGCAGATGGTTGAGTTCCATATCAGGTCGATTTGATGATTGAAATTTAGCACAGTTGGGGAACATTGCAAGGATTGCATTGGAACGAAGAGGGGCGGAATCGCTGCCCGGCGCTGCCCGTGGGAGGGGGCGGCTGTCCGCGGGTGAGGGGCGCTGCGAAGCGTTGCCCGCGAAACGCATGATATTTCTTTTGACTTTCGGAAGCAAAGGTCAATGTTTTGTCCTGAACGCGGCCGATTTACGGAAGCCTGGGTGCCCGGGGCCCCGTTCTCGAGCAGGGCGCTGTCGTCGGAGTCGGATTTTATGGAAGAATGGGCAGACATGCAGAATTGTTCTACACATTGTTGCATAAATGGAGTAGAATCGATTCAAAATTTGAGGCGGTCGATGTTCAACGTTTTCACCACAGGGGGATGTCATGAGAAAATTGAGTGTGTTCGTGTTGATCGCGCTGGCGTTCAGCCTGGCCATGGCCGGCGGGTGTTCGAAAAAGGTGAGCTCCACCCCCGCCGGGACATCGGCCGTGGGATCAAGCGCCGGTGGCGGCGGTTTGACCCCCGAGCAGCTCGAGGCCCAGCGTCTGGCCGAACTGCAACGTCAGGCCATCGACAAGATCGGCGCGGACCGGATCTATTTTGAGTTCGACAAGAGCGATCTTTCCGACCAGTCCCGTCAGATCCTGGCGGAAAAGGCGGAGTTGCTGAAGGCCTATCCGGCGTTGAGTCTTGTCATCGAGGGGCACTGCGACGAGCGCGGCACCAACGAATACAACATGGCGCTCGGCGAGCGCCGGGCCCGCGCCGCCCATGAATACCTGGTCCTGATGGGCGTGGATGCCGGTCGTTTGACCATCATCAGCTACGGCGAGGAATACCCCGCAGTTCCGGGGTCCGGCGAGGAAGCCTGGGCCAAGAACCGCCGCGACGAGTTCAAGGCCACGGCAAACTAGGGTTTACGCGTATTGCGTCTTGTACTGCCGACAGGCCGGCACTATAACGCCGTTCATGCTCCTTGACGGCAAGGAGCATGAACGGCGTTTGCTGCTTTCCGCGCGGTGCGTATTCCGCCCCGAAGCGGCGTCGTGGCTGCCCGCAATGCGTGTTTTTGGCTTTCATCACACGGGAGAGATTTTTTCTTGAACCTGAACAATCCTTGCTTTGCTGCGTTTTTTCATGTCAAAGCGCCGCGTCGAATTCATGTCGCGTTCATCCTGACTGTTGCGGCGATGATGTGGGGTGCTGCCGCATGGGCGGGGAACAGCACCGTCTGGTTTGAACATGGGCGTCCCACCGGGGCGGCGCTTGAGGCTGTTTCCATTCTCGAGAACGCCCACGAAGACGGCCTCTCTCCCCGGAAATACGGCGCCCGGAGGCTGGGTGAGGCTTTGGCCGGTTTGCCGGAGGACGGGGGCCTTTCGCCCGGCATCGTCATGCGCCTGGATCAGGATTTGACGGAGGCCATGCTGCGCTACTTCACCGATCTGCATTTCGGGCAGATCGATCCGCGACTGATACAGGAAAATTTCACGACCCGCGCCCCGGACAGCTTCGATCCGGCGGCGCATCTGCGGCAGGCCCTGCGCGACGGGCGCTTGCGGGAAGCCGTGGCTGCGGCCGCTCCCCGCGTTCCGCTTTATGCCGAACTCAAGTCCGCCCTGGTTCGCTACAGGGAAATGGCGGATGACCCGGCTGCGAGCCGCTTGTGGGAGACGCCTCTGCCGCCTCTGCCGAGCCGGAAGCTGGAAATCGGTCAGACATATGCAGGCTTGCCGCTGGTGATCGAGCGTCTGGCCGCCCTTGGCGACCTGCCCAGGGACACCGCTCCCGCCGAACGCTACGAGAGTCACGTGGTCAGGGGCGTCATGGACTTTCAGATCCGTCACGGGCTTGCGCCAGACGGGGTGATCGGACGGCGCACATTCGCCCAGTTGAACGTCTCGCCCTCCGCCCGCGCGCGCCAGATCGCGCTGTCCATGGAAAGGCTGCGCTGGACGCCGTTTCTGCATGGTCCGCGCACGATCGCCGTCAACATTCCGGAGCACGTGCTGGATGGCTACGAAATCACGCCCGACGGCGACATCGATGTGCAGACCACGATGAAGGTCATCATCGGCAGCGCCCTGGACACCCGCACTCCGCTCTTTGACGGGCAGTTGCGTTTTATCGAGTTCAGCCCCTACTGGAACGTGCCCCTGTCCATCGTGCGTTCCGAAGTCGTGCCCAAGATTTTGCGCGACCCAGGCTATTTCGTCCGCCAGGGCTTTGAATTCGTCACCCCCGACGGGCAGGTCGTAACGGAGCTGTCCATGGAGGATCTGGAGGCGGCCCGTCTGGGGCGGATGCGTATCCGGCAGCGGCCCGGGCCGAAGAACGCCCTCGGCGACATCAAGTTCGTTTTTCCCAATAAGGACAGCATCTTCCTGCATCACACGCCGACCACGCATCTTTTTGAGAGGGAGAGGCGCGATCTGAGCCATGGTTGCATTCGGATCGAAGACCCTGTAGGGCTGGCGAAATTCGTCCTGAGACACGATCCGGTCTGGGGTGAGGAACGCATCCGCGAAGCCATGGGGTCCGGCGTTTCCACCACGCTGCGTCTGCGGGAGCCCGTGCAGGTCGTGCTTGCCTACAACACCGTGCAGGTCCGGGGTGGCCGGGTCCATTTTTTCGCGGACATCTACGGCCAGGACAGACTTCTGGATCAGGCCTTGCGCCGGTCCGTCCAAACCAGCCAATGATACCAATGAACCAATCCCGTCGTCGATTTCTGCACTCCATGGCCAACCTGGCCCTGGCCGGCGCAGCCTTTTCCATCGTCCCATCGGCGCTGGCGGCCCTTCCGTCCCAGACCGGCGCCCGCAGCCTGTCCTTCATGCACACGCACACGCGCGAGAAGCTGCGCATCGTCTACGCAGTGGGCGACAAATACGTTCCCGAGGCGCTCAGGAAGCTCAACTATCTCCTGCGTGACCACCACTCCGGCCAGATCGGCCGCATGGACCCGAAAGTCTTCGATCTCCTGTTCAGGCTCAAGCAGACCCTGGGCACGGACGCCCCGTTCCAGGTCATTTCCGGCTTCCGCTGTCCGTCAACCAACGCCAAATTGCGCCGCAAGGGCGGAGGCGGGGTCGCCAAACGGAGCCTGCACATGGAAGGCAAGGCCCTGGACATCCGCCTCGCCGACGTCTCCCTGATTGATCTGCGCGACGCGGCCAAGGCCTCCCGCAAGGGCGGGGTCGGATTCTATCCGAGGGACGGATTCGTGCATGTCGACACCGGCGCGGTGCGAAGCTGGTAGGCGAATGGCCCCCATGGGCGAGTCGGACGCCAAAGACGGTCAGGTGTTTGCCGCGTCGGACGGCAGCGCCGAACTGCGCTGCTGGGGAAGCTTCAGCGATGCCCCGCCGTGGGCACTCCCCGAGGCCTTGGCCGAACCTCGCCGCCAGGTGACCTACAAGCGCGCGGGGGAGAGTTTTTTCGTGCTGTCCGGCCATGTTGACGGCAGGATCTTTTATCGCAGGACGATCCTGGCCCAAGGCGTGCTGGCCGCCTTCGAACGCACCTGTGATCCGCCCCTCAAGACGCTCTTCGACCCCGTGATCCGGGACCTCTCCGCCGGATTCATCATCGACCCGGCCTTCGCCCATCACTGACACCATCGCCCGAGACCGCCCACCTTCCCGGTTCTTCGGCTGCGCACGAGCTGCAAGCGGGAAATGGCGGCGGCATATTCCGTTCGCCCGCGCTCAAGCCAGAGCAACACGACCCCCGATATTATCAACGGACGCTTGGACAGGAAATCCCCAACACGTGGGGGCGCCCAGGTGTTATCGGTCGCAGATTGCTGGAAATAGTATTGTGATCCTAACGAAAATTAGATATAATAGGATTTAAATCCGATCGTTCTGGAGTTCGTCATGCTCGATGACCTTCTAGGTCTCAGTCAGACATTAATCCGCGTCCGCAATCGCCCGTACAGACGTCCTTTCTTTGAGGGTGCTCTTTCAGGCGGACGTTGTCACATTATTGTCGGTCCGCGTGGAGTAGGAAAGACTACGGTCATGGTTCAGCATCTCCTGGCCAGCAGTGGCGGTGACGTTTTCACGCGCAAGGCCATGTATGTCCAGGCGGACCATTTTATAGTCGCTCGCTCGTCGTTGTATGAGATCGCCGATGAATTCCATAAATATGGAGGGGAGCTCATCTGTTTTGATGAAATCCACAAATATCCATCATGGTCCATGGAACTCAAAAGCATGATCGACACGTTCACTGGGCTGAAAATCATCGCTTCGGGCAGTTCAGCTTTGGAAATCGTGCGTGGCAGCCACGACTTGAGCCGCAGGGCGCTGGTTCTGCGGATGCGGGGGCTTTCGTTTCGGGAGTATCTCGGCATGGTCCACGGGCTGGAGTTCGCACGGCTTTCGCTTGCGGACCTCACTGGTACCCATGAGTGGGCGGCGGAGAGGATTGTCCGCGAACTGGAGCAGGAGGGGCGCAAGGTGCTGCCTCTTTTCAACGATTATCTTACGCGCGGATATTATCCGTATTTTCTGGAATATCCCGACATTGCGCAGTTCCAGCTCACGCTGACCCAACAGGTTCAGGCCACGTTGGAGGTGGACTTGCCCGCCATCCACCCCACGCTTGGCGGAGCGAGCATCCGCAAGATGCGTAAACTTCTGGCTGTCGTAGCTGGATTGGTTCCGTTCACCCCGGATATGAAGGCGCTCAAGGGGATGCTTGAGATAGGCGATGAGCGGACTCTTAAAAGCTATCTAGGATTTCTGGAGGAGGCGGGCATTCTGCTGACCGTGTCCAAGAGCGACAAGGGCTTGCGCGCCCTGGAGAAGCCCGAGAAGATATATCTAAACAACCCCAATCTCTATCATGCCCTTTCCGGTGGTTCGGCAGCGGACAGAGGCGCGATCCGAGAAACATTCTTCCTGAACATGCTGCAGGCCGAGCATACGGTAAGGGTCGCGCCCAAGGGCGATTTTATGATCGACGGGCGCCTGACCTTTGAGATCGGCGGAAAAGGCAAGGATAGCGGCCAGATAAAGGGAGTCGAAAACGCCTGGCTGGCTCTCGACGCTATCGAGGTGGGAGTGGGCCGCAGGATTCCGTTATGGATGTTCGGGTTTATTTGAATGGTGAAATGCCGCATAATCGTCAAATGATCGTTCGAAAAGAAAAGGACTTGCCACATGTTGCGACAAGTCCTGATTTCTTGGTGCCCAGGGCGGGACTTGAACCCGCACGATCCGAAGATCAAGGGATTTTAAATCTCTTACATAAGCTTCATTTTGTGTCACTACTCGACATAATTATTCTTTATTATCAGCAAGTTAATTATGCTTGACCTTCACGTGCAATAACTGGCAATAACCCCATTTCAGGGGCAAAAGTGGCAAAAAAATGGCAAAGAAAATGGCGGTGCCAAGGGGTCTGAAATGGACGTGAAGAAGGTCAGGTGGGAGAGGGTCGCTCGCGGTGTTCGCGTGATGATCGATCCGACTCGCAAACATGGCAAAAACTACGATAAGTATTTTGTCATCCGCTATGCCGTCGATGGGAAAGCCGTGACCGAAGGCTTGGGCTGGGCGTCGGAGGGTATGAACCAGGAGGAGGCGGTCACCCGGCGCCTTGCGTACGTAAAAGCGGCGAAAGGCGTTGCTCCGGGGCCCCGAACCAAGACGGAAAAGATCCATGCCGAGGAGCAGGCCAAGGCGGAGCGCATTCGTCAGCAACGCCTTCAGGAAAAAGAACTCCTGACCCTGGCCGAGTACTGGCCTGAGTACATCGGCACCGCAAAGCAAAAGAAGAAGAGCCGGTCGCTGGACAAGGAGGAAAGCCATTTCAAGAACTGGCTGGCGCCGCTCCTTGGTCACATCCCGTTGCGTCAGATCGGTCTTGAGCAATGGGACTTTCTTATCAAGGCGCTTACGGATGCGGGCCTTTCACCAAGAACGCGGCAGTACATGGCGCTGACCCTGCGGCAAGTCATGGATCACGCGTTCATGCGGAAGATCATCACCGAAGCGCCGCCGCGGGGCAAACATGTCGGGGCGGTCCTTAAGCCGGAAAGCAACCGGCGAACTCGCGCGCTCACGGGAGAGGAACTCAATGCCATTCTGGAAGCCTTGGCGGAGCGGGACATGCACGCCTACAGGCTGACCCTGTTTTGCGCGTTGACCTGCTGCCGCGCGGGAGAAGCGTTTCATCTTGATTGGCGGGACGTGGATCTTGTCACTGGACAGGCGACGTTTCGCGACACCAAGAACGGGACAATCCGCACCATTCCCCTTTCAGACGCGATCGTAAGTATGTTCAGGCAGATGGAACCGAAGGCCGGAGTGGTCTTCTTGGGCTCCATGGGCAAGCCTTACGCTCAGGCCCCCAAATCTTTCAGGGATGTGGTGGAGAATCTTGGCTTGAATGAAGGCCGCTCCAAACGCGACCGGGTGGTTTTCCATACTTTGCGGCATACGGGCGCTACGCGGCTCGGTCAGGCCAACACACCGCTTCGCGATATGATGGATCTCGCCGGATGGAAAACGCCGAGCATGGCCTTGCGGTATCAGCACAGCGGAGACGCCGGACGCCGCAAGGCAATGAGTGCTCTTGAAAGTATGATGCAGACAGAGCCCGCGAAAGTGCTCCCTCTTCATGGGAACTGGAAAAAGTGATATTGGCCATGTGCCAGTAGGTCGGAAATGCCACGTCTAATGGTCCAAACAACTTTCCGGCAAACCAACAATCAAACCAACAATCAAACCAGCAATCAAACCAACAATCAATCCAACAATCAATCCAACAATCAATCCAGCAACCAATCCGACAACCAATCCGACAACCAATCCGACAATCAATCCGACAATCAATCCGACAATGACAGAGGCTGGAGATTTTTATGGGGCTTCTATCGGATGCCTCAAGTAACTTTCTTAAATTACAGCATGTTGCGAAAATGTGACCCATGTCGTCTCGAATTTTGGTCAAGAGGGATAGCAGCGGTTTGGAGCGTTCACCTCCCATGCCGTCATCTTCCAAGCCATAGCGCTTCAATTTTTCTTCTAGTTTACAAAACAAGAAATAATGACTATTTTTGTAAACAAGGAGGATAGAGCCATGATCGGTGAACGATTACTTCGAGCACGAAAGGCTGCCGACCTGTCTCTACGGGATTTGGCCAAGGAGGTGGGCGTTAGTCACACGTGGATTAATAAGTTTGAGAAGGATCATGCCATGCCAGATTCGACAACTTTGTTGAAGCTGGGCAAGGTGCTTGGCGTTCGGTCCGAGTATTTTTTCCGGCCTGAAAAGATTACGTTGTCTCAAGTTGAGTATCGGAAGCAAAGCACGCTTCCGAAAAAACGCTTGCAGGCGATCACGCACGAAATTCTGGATCAAATTGAACGGCGCATGGAACTTGAGGGATTGTTCCCTCAAGCGCCTGTGGAGCTTTTCACTCTTCCAGAAGGTTTGCCCGACAAGATTCAGAGCTATGACCAGATTGAGGGAGTTGCCAACCATGTCCGGCATCAATGGGACCTCGGGATGAACCCGATTCCGGTTCTCATTGATCTGCTGGAAATGAAAGGCATCCGCGTCTTTTGCATTGATGCCCGAGAAGACGCCAAGTTTGATGGCTTACTGGCCTATGCGGCTGAGTCTCCTGTCGTCGTTGTTGGAAAATATTGGCCTGGAGATCGGCAGCGCTTTACCTTGGCTCATGAGTTGGGTCACCTCGTTCTCGCCAGCCGTTTGAGTGACGGACTAGATGGTGAAAAGGCTTGTCACCGTTTCGCGGGGGCCTTTCTGTTTCCCGATTACTCGGTCAAAGCCTATTTGGGCCAGAAGCGCTCTTCTCTTGAAGTTCGCGAGGTGTTGTCGCTAAAGCATGAGTTTGGTCTCAGCATGGCCGCGATCATACGCCGGGCGCTTGATCTGGGAATCATCAAGGAGGGGTACTACAAGCACCTCAACATTCAGTTCGGAAAGAAGGGATGGCGGAAATGTGAGCCTGGGGAATCAGTAAATTCCGAGACGGGCCAGGTTTTCTGCAATCTTGTTTTTCATGCCCTTGCGGAAGAATATATAGGGGACTCCAAAGCTGCTGAACTTCTCAGTCTTCCCTTGGACAAATTTCGCCGTTACCGTAGCATGGAAGAGATAGATGCTGCTCCTTGTTAGTGATGCAAATATCTTGATTGACATGGAGGAGGGCGGATTGCTTGTCTCCATGTTCAGTCTTGAATGCAAATTCATCATTCCTGACATCCTTTTTGTTGAAGAGCTTGTCGAAATTCATGCCCATTTTTTAGACTATGGGCTTGAGCAAAGAGCATTGAGTGCGGAGTCTATGCTTGTCGCAATGGAGATGATGAAGTCCTATAGACGTCCCAGCCGGAATGATCTCTTTGCACTGGCATTGGCTAAACAGGAAGCCTGTTCTCTTCTCACTGGTGATAAGCACCTGAAAATGGCGGCTGAAGAGGAAGGTGTTAATGTCCACGGCACGATATGGCTTGTAGAAGAGCTGGTGAAGAACGGAAAAATCACGATGCTTATCGCGAAGGCTGCGTACGAAAAGATGGAACAATCGGGACGCAGGCTGCCATGGAAAAAGGCCATCGAGCGGTTGGAAAAACTGAAACCGTGATTCGGCTGCTCCCACACAACAAGAAACTCTAGGAAGACCTTGAGAGGTGCTCCCCAGTCGTTGGACAGGGGATCGCTGGACATGGACGGGCAGGGCTTTTGCCAAACCCGAAAAAGGACATGCCATGCATCATGACGCCTTCGCCACTCTGGACGCCATGAAGTCCAGGCTCGACGACCGTCTTCCGCTCGCTCCGGACCTCTTTCGGAGCCTGCGAAAGGACATGGTGCTGAGGTACACTTACCACTCCAACGCCATTGAGGGGAACGCGCTAACCCTCATTGAGACCAAGGTGGTGCTTGAGGATGGGTTGACCATCGGCGGCAAACTGCTGCGACATCATCTCGAAGCCATCAACCATGCCGACGCCATCACCCATCTGGAAAATCTCGCGAAGGAGGATGTCCTGCTCAATGAGAGCGGTCTCAAGAATCTTCATCAACTTGTCCTGCGAGGACTCGACAACGAAGCCAGGCGTTATCGCGGCTGCAACGTCATCATCTCCGGTGCAGGTCATACGCCGCCCGATCACCTGCTTGTCGGTGAGCGCATGCAGAAATTCTTCGATTGGTACCGTGGCGAGGCCCAAAGCCTTCATCCCGTGGAAAGAGCTGCCAGGGTGCATGCCGACTTGGTCATCATCCACCCCTTTCGGGACGGCAACGGCAGGACTTCTAGGCTCGCCATGAATCTGGAACTCATGCGGGCAGGATTTTCGACCGCCATCATTCCGGTTGAGGATCGGGTCGCCTATTACCAGAATTTGGACAAGGCGGGGACGGACGCGGATTACGGCCCATTCGTTAGACAGCTTGCCCAACTGGTCGAACGAAGTTTTGATCCATATTGGTATCTGCTCGGCTTAGCCTAGCCGTTAAACACGCCAACGAACGAAAAGTCCCGGAGTCACAAGCTCCGGGGCTTTTCATATTTGGAGGGCTTATGATCGTCTACAAGCCAGGCAATCCGGACGCGCGGTGTAGGCCACTCCTACAAGGCTGTGCTTATTCTTGGTGTGGGGCGTCAGCGCAAAATTCTGTCGAATTTACGCGGACGAAGTCTACTCTTGATATCAAGTTGATTAAGGGAAGGGAGGGAAGGCGTGTGATTTGGGGGGGGGCAAGAAACTTGTTGACTTTTTTTGCGAAGTCTGATATCTTAAATAAATGGGCGTCACAATACCGAGAAATCTGGACAATTTCTCGGTATGTGTGGCGGATTGCCATTTGCGCATCTCCCATCATCGTTGGCTATGGCCCGCATTCTTGCTCAATGTTAACCAATGAAGTCCATCGATCAGTGGAAGATGAGGTTTTAATAGCCTCTCTTCGCGATTTCCGTCAACATTTTTTTTGATGGTTTTTGAAGAATCGCATTCTGCGTCGATGTCAAGGAGTCTAAACATGTCCTTGTCGATTCTGCCTCCACGTCCTGCGTTGTCAGACTATTCGGGTGCTATCGCCCAGTCTGACGGGTATTCGAACGCCGCACCTGTTCTGGTGCTCCCAAGTTCTGCATTCAGTGTTCCCGAGTCCCAACGTTGTCGGGAGCTTAATGAGCCTGTTAGCGTTGTCCTTGGCCACCAGGAGGGACTCCTGTGATGCGTGAACAAACTCAGCCCACGGATATTTTCGATCAGCTGGTCATGGAATGGGGCTGTCCCCTTGTCGCTCGCAGCGAGGTTCGGCGGTTCAGCGGTGGCTTGCTCAACCCACGGACTCTGGCCAATCTCGACGTGCGCGGCGAAATACCTGGAAAAATTATGGTAGGTAACCGTGTAGCCTATCAGACGGCACAGCTCGCCGGTTGGATGCGCGAGCGCTCTAGGGGAAAGGGGGGGAGCCATGCAGTCTGATGTGAAGTGCTCCGCAGTTCCTGTCGAGGAAGCGACGGGAAGCACCTACGGATTCATGCAACCCGATCCGTTGATTACGCAGAGGTGTGCAAAGGCTGACGAATGGGGGGTGCGCAACAGCTTGGTCGAGGCCCTCAGGGCCTTCGGGCACTTGCCGTACGAAATGCGCAAACTCCGCAATTGGGTGCCATGGGGATATGAGCAGAAACCTGGTCGAACCAAGAAGACAAAGGTTCCTAGGCAAACCAAAAATCCGAAATATGGCGCTGATACGAATAATCCGAGCCACTGGGGGGCGCTCCAGGACGCTTTGTTGGCAAAAAATTTGAACAGATTGGATGGGGTAGGGTTTGTATTAACTTCAACTCTCTTTATGGGCGTGGATCTGGATGACGCATTTGATGCTTTTGGCAGGTTGCATCCTTGGGCTGCTTGGATTGTAAAACTTTTTTGTGACTGTAGTTATATTGAAAAAAGTCCTTCAGGACGAGGATTGCATATCATTACTAGAGGTAGCTTGAAAGCAGGCTGCTGGAAGAAGATCCGACCTGAAGGCAAGGAAGATAGCGGCGTAATCGAGATGTACGATACCGCCCGGTATTTTACCATGACGGGGGAAGTCTTTTCTGATTGCAAAACAATCGGGGATGGCCAGGAGGCAATTAATCGGCTTCAGGCTCGCTACCAGCGGCTTCCCCAGAAGCCTCAGCCAAGAGTTGTGGTTAGTGAAGACCAGGTCATCATTGATCGCGCCTTGAAGGCTTCAAATGGAACACTCTTTTCTGCGCTCTGGACGGGTGATACATCTCAGCATGGCGATGATCACAGTAAGGCGGATGCGGCTTTGTGTGCGCTCCTCGCATTTTATTGCAGAGATGCGGGGCAGATCGACCGCATCTTCCGGTCCTCTGGGCTCATGCGGCCCAAGTGGGATGAGCGGCGCGGTGCCGAGACATACGGTGGAATCACTGTCCGCAAGGCATTAGAGTTTGTGGATGAGAGAGGACCCGCAGCTTCGCAGAGTTTCAAAACTTCGCAAACTTCGCAAACTTCGCAGGGCGAGGATGCGGATGATGCGCTCCTGACAACAATATGCGCGAGCGATATCGAACTCGCTGAAATTGAATGGTTGTGGAAGGGATGGTTGGCGTTGTCGAGAATCATGATTCTTGGCGGGATGCCTGGGACGGGAAAAACGACGCTGCTCATGTTGTTGGCGGCTATTGTGTCCGTTGGTGGCCGGTGGCCGGACGGTACAGGATGCTCCAATCCGGGGAATGTCGTCATCTGGAGCGGTGAGGATGATCCTTCGGACACGCTTGTGCCGAGGTTGGATGCTGCCGGGGCAGATCGCTCAAGGATTCACTTTATTGCAAACGTCAAAACTGGTGAAAAGAAGCGGCCCTTTAATCCGAAGAAGGACATGCCGCTTTTGATTCGGACAATCTTGCGGATCGGTGATGTTAGGCTTTTGATCATTGATCCCATTGTCTCAATCGTGTCTGGGGATAGTCACAAGAATACTGAAGTACGTCAGTCCTTCGAGCCCCTTGCCCAGTTGGCGTCGGACACAAAGTGTGCCGTGGTGGGTATCACCCATTTTACAAAGGGAATGAAGGGGGCGGCCCCTTTGGAACGCCTCAACGGATCGATTGCCTTCAGTGCCGTGCCCCGTGTCGTGATGGTTGCGGCTAAAAAAAATGAAGGCACGGATGGTGCTGGTCGTATTTTTGTGCGGGCCAAGTCGAATATCGGGCCAGATGGTGACGGATTCGAGTACGACCTTGATGAAGTTGAATGTCCCAGTAAACCAAGTCTGCTTGCCACCCGTGTGTCGTGGGGTGACGCAATATTTGGGTCGTCTCAGGAGTTGCTCGGGCGAGTTGAAACTGACCCGGGGCGTGGCGGCGCACTGGCAGAGGCCAAGGACTTTCTGATGTCAATTTTGGCCCATGGACCAGTCGCTCCGACTGTTATTGAAAGCGAGGCGAAAACTGCAGGGATTGCGAAAGCAACACTCCGCCGTGCAAAGGACTCCCTTGGAATCAAGTCGGAAAAGACTGGATTCGCGGGCGGGTGGGGGTGGGCACTCCCGAAGTCATCCACGGTGGATGAAGATGCTCATCCCGTCACAACACCCCTGAACATGAGCATCTTCGTAGAAAATGAGCACCTTCGGGGCGAAGAACGCGAAGATGTTCATTACGACCGAAGATGTTCATTACCCCAAGTTGATGAGCATCTTGGCGGAGGCCTTCATCAGAGCACCCGCATCATTGAGGTGGAATTGTGAGCGCGGCGGAAGTCCTTCGCGAGATGGAATCACAGGGGGTGGTGCTGTGTCTCGTCGGTGACAGGATCAAGGCCCGTGGAGATGCAAGAATTATCGCAAAGTACAGTCCCTTTATTAAGGGGAATCGCCCATCGGTGATCAAATGTTTGGCAAGAGGGCGGCCCCCCGCCCCCTCTCAGTGGTCATGGCTCCCGGAACGCTGTCCAAGAGGAGAATGCTGGAATGCTTGGGACTGCGCAAGAATTTTACGGGATCTGTGTGACAGCTTCTCCTTGCACCGCCTTGAAGGCAGATTCATTCTTGTGCCTATGCGACCTCTCACGTCTAGGTCTGCACTAAACTTTGGAGAGTGCATTGATTATCTGCTTGTCGAGGCTGCGGACTATCTGGGAAAGCATGCTGGTCATTTCCCTGTGCTTACTGCGTCTAGGGCTAGAACATGTCTTTACATGCTGGATCGTTATCACAGGGGGGTGAGGGCCAAGGCTATTGATATGCGTGGCATGAGTCTTCCGGATTATTTTCCATGGGCTGTGAAGGTTACTATTCAGACAATCTATATAACGTGGGTGGTTGGAGAAGAAGAGGCTAGATGCCGTTATGTCACATGGAAACAATCCATTCATGTGTGAATCGGCATGGAAAAATGATCCGTCCGGAATGCTCATCATTTGGGGGGGGATCATTTTGGGGAATTACAGTGCTGAAGAGTGGCTGCGGTTATGACCAGCGTCATTCAGTCGAGCTATACGTATGGAGCTGTGGGCAGATGCTAAACATGACCTTTAGCCCCTCGGGTTGATGCCCCCCCCTCTGTGGACATGAAGGTGATCACCGTTCCCGAACCACACGGCGTGATGAGCACCTTCGGTGAGCAGAAGGCGCGAAGATGCTCATAAACACGAAGGTGGTCATCAGTTTGGGGTGGAGCGTCTTTGGTATTGAATGAATATCTTGGCGCATTCTGTACTGGGGAGTGGTTGTGGTTATGACCACGTCATTCAGTCGAGCTGTACGCATGGGGTAAACATAAGCTGCCGGGCTCCTCGGGTTGATGCCCCCCTCTGTGGACATAAAGGTGATCACCATGCCGAATCACACGGTGTGATGAGCGCCTTCGGAGCATATCGAAGATGATCAAATTCACCAAGATACTCATCATTTTGGGCGGAAATCCATAGCAACGGTTTTCAATGTAAAGCAAACTATAGTTTATTTTGCACATTTCAATGCGCTATGAATCGTTGTTTCACGGTGCAAAGAAAATATATTTTTGTCTTTATTTACACAATTCTTTTAAACATAAAATGTTTGTTTGTCACAAACAGATATGGAGATTTTGACAATGAGTAGAGGCAGACAGTTCGCGTATCTCAGAGTTTCTACTGTAGATCAGAATGATGACCGTCAATTGGCAGAATGCGATCTTGGCTCGTTTTATCGGGTTTATCGCGATGCAGTATCAGGAAAGGATACGAATAGGCCACAGCTCCAAGAATGCTTGTCCCGGCTTGATGAGCTTGACACGCTTCACGTTCATTCAATTGACCGCCTGGCTCGCAACCTCGTTGACATGAAGAACATTGTGGAGACTTTGACCAAGAAGGGCGTGACGGTTCATTTCCACAAAGAAAACCTAATCTTTTCAGGTGAACATGACCCTATGAAGGAACTCATGCTGAACATGATGGCTTCTTTTGCGCAATTCGAACGTGAATTGATCAACGAACGGATCCGCGAAGGTGTTGCAAGCGCAAAGAGAAAAGGAGTCAAGTTCGGCAGGACCGCCAAACTCTCTCCAGGACAGATTCAACGCGCAAGAGACATGGCAGCAAACGGCGTCACCAAGAAGGACATTGCCCTTGAACTCAATGTGAGTCGCCCGACGCTTTATGCGGCTTTGAACAGAGCTGATTAACATTCGCGCCCATGCTGTGACTTTCAACCGTTGCCACCAGGCTTGCGGCATAGCCTTGAATTCTCCGATTTTCGGAGTGCAGGATGGGAAGCGGTGGCGGCAGCGTGGACATGCTCGCTGACGGTCCGTGACTCAATGGGTTCGTCATGCGGGCGTGTCGGGAATTTTTGGGATTCATGATGGTCTTGGTCAGCTTTGCGGGGATCGGCAAAATGATCATTTGAAAGTGATCAAGCTCATGCTCAATCAAGGGAAATGCCGTTGCCTTGGATGCTGTTATAACGGTCTGCATGCGTAACACGAATTTTGAAAAAATAAGATGCATCGTAGGTGAATATACTTGACATTTAATCTTTAGTTCGGCATAAGGTTGAGAAATCGGAGGTCTAAAAAATGAAAGCGATCAGTTGCAGGATGGAACCCAAAAAATTTGGAAATTACAAAGGACGCAAAGGTCACGACCTGCGTGAGAAGGGGCGCGTACCCAGCTACGTTGACGCGGATAAATGCTCCCAAAATTCCATTATCATGCCTACGCCGACTTCAAATCAGGCGTTGCAAATGATGAACGAGGCCAAGAAAGCGGCTGGGGCGCGTCAGAAGTTTAATAAAGATCGTAACGCGCTAATATATGATGGAATTTTGTCTTTTAGTATTGAGGCGAGGGATACTGTGCACAGATTGTCTAGGGATGAACAAGACCGGCGTGCCCTGCAGTCTGCCCAAGATGTTTGCAATTTGCATGGTGGAAAATTGGTCGGACTTGTTGTGCATCGCGACGAAACAACACTTCATATTCATTTTCAGATGCTGGCAGTTGGGAGTAACGGAAATCTGCTCAGGATAAGCCGAGAAGAATGCAAGCGGCGCCAAGACGTCGCAGCGCAAGCATGGTCAGACCTGGGGATTTCACGTGGAAAAGAAAAGGCTTTGAGAATTGCTGAAGGCGATAGCTTCTCCAAAATAATTCATCGGACAGTCCGTGAATTGCACGAGGACTTGCCTCGTGAGCTGGCAGAGCTGCAAGCAGAGAACGAGAGGCTTCGGGAGGCGAATCTCCAGCTCTCGGCTGAATTATCCAAACTGAATGAAGAGTATCAGGCAATGCTAAAACAACTTGGAATTGCCAAAGAGGTTTTGCAGTCAGAGCAGGGATTGGCGGACGATACGGCGACTCCTCTATGTGAAAATGGAGTGGGGGATAGGGGGCCCAAGCTGTGAAATTGGCCGCTCCGAGGCGGAAGCACCTGTCCTCGGAGCGCCTTGCATTGCCTGCATGTTTCGGCTGCATCTCAAAAGGAGTTTGTCATGATGGGGTTGGAGGAGCAGAGATGTCGCTTGTATGTTCTGGGCGACATCCACGCCGATTTTGGGGCGTTTAACCAGTTTATCAATAAAAAACAGCCGTATATAATCCTGCAGTGCGGAGATTTCGGCTGGTGGCCACACAGACACGGGACCGAAAAAATTACTCGAAATCGGCGGTTTGACCAATACGCGGTCAAGCCTAGTGGAACAAAGATTTTCTGGTGCGATGGGAATCACGAAAACCATACCGACCTGCAAGAGCGCATAAAGGCGGCCCCGGGGCAGCCCCTGGAAATTCCGGTTCCCGGCTGTTTCTACATGCCCCGCGGATCTGTGCTGACCCTGCCAGATGGCAGGAACGTCCTCTTCTTCGGGGGAGCCATGTCCACCGACAAGGAGGGCCGCGTTGAGGGCGATGACTGGTGGGCTGGGGAAGTGCCTACAAAGACGGACCTGGAGCACGCCCGGGCACAAGTCCTGGCCCACGGAGGGCGGATCGACATGGTGATCTCGCACACGGGGCCTTTGGCCTTCTTGCAGCAACTCCCGAAGAACAAGATTGACCATGACCGACTTATGGATCCCACAGTGGCGCTTTTGGACATAATTTTGGGCGAGTTTCACCCGAAGCAGTGGTTCTTTGGACATTTCCACTTACACGCAAAGGGAGTGGATCATGGCTGCGCCTGGCAGTGCCTGTCCGGCGAAGGCCTTGGGGGCAAGTGGTGGGTGGAAGTGGGATGAAGTACGTTAGCGTCAGATTTTGACGTTACTGTACTTCTTGGCGACGGTGAAAGGCGGCTCATAGTACGGTAGTCCAATTTTTTTAGACTTTGGTACTATGAGGCGACGGTGAAAGGCGGGCTGCGGAGGTTCTTATTGTGAAAAAAGAAAGCGTCATCGAGATTGTGAGGCAGATGGTCGAGCAGATACCGGTTGCTCAGAGCTTCGGCTTCGCTGATTTCGGGGATCTGGCCACGACCAGGCGCAGGGCGCTCTCGCGGGCACTGCGACAGATGGTCAAGGACAAGGAGATCCGGCGGGCATACCCGGGCCGGTTCTACCGGCCAAGGGCATCGGACCGTTTCGGCCCTATGGAGCTTTTTGGCCGTGAACTGCTGCGCGAGGCCCTGGATGTGGGCTATCCTGCCGGCTCATGGGCGCATAACGACCTCGGACTTTCTACACAAGTCCCGATGGTCTTGACTATTGCGACGCCTAGTTGGACTCATGAGAGGCGTTTTGGATACCAGAAAGTGCGCTATATACGATCTACAGTTAAAGAAATCCCGAAGGTGCATGCGGCAAGGCTAGCACTTATGATTCTTGATGCACTCAAAGAAATACGTCACGTCAGTGATTCGTCACCGAATCACGTTGTGAACCAACTTTTTTTACTCTTCAAACAGCACGTGACGATCGAGCATCTTGGTTATCTTTTGAAATATGGACTGCAATATCCTCCGCAGGTACGGGCTTTGCTTGGTGCGATATTTGAAATTGAGAAGCATCTGCACTTGAGTGAAATGCTTCGCAAAACATTGAATCCGAGGACTGAATACTTTGTTGGCGTTGATAAGGCTTTGCCAAACTTTAAAAAATGGAAATTGGTTGGACCTGGGCGGACTTATAGAGCGTGGGAACGGCGGTGGAAGAAAAGAAGAAATGAAGCACAGAAATTTGAACCATGAACTGTGGACCCCGGCAGCCATTGATTCCTGCATCACCCGGGGACGACAGGAAGATTGGAACGAGCTGCGCAGGGCCGCCCTCGATGATGCTGAAATCATGGAGGACCTGCGCAAAGTCGCGGGCTATGAAAAGAACCTTGAGAGCCCCTTTGACGACTTGTGCTACCGGGAATGGTGGAGGTGGGTGCAGGATTCCGGGCGGGAGACCTGGGGACCAAATCTGAAAAACTGCGGGGGCGTATGATTCTGTTTGCGGGCGACTGTCACGGGGATTTTGTGCCCATCATCGAGGAGGCCAGCAAGGCCTCAGCTGTCATTTTGCTGGGCGACCAGGAACCATTGAACGACCTGACAGTGGAACTAGGGCTTGGCTTGGCCCCGAAGGCATGGTGGATCTATGGCAACCATGACAGTGACTACCAGTGTTATTTCGATAATCACGCGCCAATGGCTGACCGCAACCTGCACTGCCGCGTAGTGGAAGTCGAGGGCGTGCGCATCGCAGGCCTTGGCGGCGTGTTTCGCGCAAAAAAATTCGAAATAGATCAAACGACGAGGCTGCACGAAGTAGATTTAAATTGCCCACAAGACGCCAGAGAGGCGTGGATTAAGCTTCGGCGCGGCGGAAGGTCATACCCTGCGGACTTCACTTCCATCTTTCCTGACGATCTGACAGCCTTGCTGCAGCTCAAGGGGCAAGTGGACGTGCTGGTCACGCACGAGGCCCCCGAGTCTCACGCGCTCGGTTTCCCACTCCTCGGCGACATTGCCCGCGCCATGGGCGTCAAGATGCTCATTCATGGGCACCACCACGAACGCTATAGCGCCACAATCGCAGGCGGAATCCGCGTCGAGGGCATCGGAATGGCGAGAACCGCTGAAGGTTTCTTCTGGCTGGGCCAAGGCCTGGGAGAGCGGGTATGATACTCTTCGTCGGAGATTGTCATGGCGACTTTGAGCCCATGCTGGAAGCCTCGGCCGAAGCTACGGCTGTTATCCTGCTGGGCGACCAGGAACCCCTCGACGATCTGGCGTCCATCCTCGGCCCTGAGATCGCGGCAAAGACGTGGTGGATATTCGGCAACCATGACAGTGACGATCCCGAATACATCAAGCACCACTCGTCTATGGCCGACAGCAACCTGCACTGCCGCGTGGTTGAAATCGATGGCCTGCGCATCGCCGGGCTCGGCGGCACCTTTCGGTCCAACGTCTTGGGCGTAGATCGCCAGACGACTTTGAGCGACCTGCCCCACGTCCGCCCCCAGGACACTCGCCAAAGCCTGGCACTGATCCGCAAGGACAAGAAGCTCGCCCCGCAGGATCACACGACCATCTTCCCGGAAGACCTGAACGTTATGTCCCGCCTTGCCAGCAAGACCCGCGTCGACGTCCTCGTGACCCACGAGGCTCCAGAGTCCCACAAACTCGGCTACCGGATCATGGGTGACGTGGCCCGCGCCCTCAAAGCCAGAATTCAAATTCACGGCCATCACCACGAGCGCTATGACGCCATGATTGATGGAGGCGTCCGGGTTGCCGGGGTGGGGATGTCGGGCATGCTGATCGAATGGCTTCAGCCAAGAGATGGGCTCTTCTGGCTTTCGCCCTTTCCTGGCGGAAACATGCTTGCAATGGGATACGACCAGAAAAGAAAGATGTATCGAGGCGAGTTCGTCGGCCTGGACGGGTGCAAAAGTTTTGCGGCCCCCGCCCTGAACGCCTTGCAGGAAGAAGGCGCCCTGATTCTTGATACCTTCCTGAAAAGCAGGAAAGCACGATAAAAGGAGAATTACCATGCCCGTTGATTATCACGATCTGGCCCGCAAAGGGCTTCTGGCACCGGACTTCGATCAATGGGGATTGAGGCACCCCTACGATTCGAGCGTG
>JAEWKZ010000131.1 GCA_023393525.1 Pseudomonadota bacterium
CCCGTGCGGTCTGGAAATGCCCGGAGTTGTTCGCCATTGTGGCAAGCGCGCCCCAGTTCATTTCTGGGCCTTGATTGCGCAGAATGCCGCGACAGATCTGCACAAACTGGCCGGCGTGATTCAGGTCGCCTTCGCGGGCGCGGTATTGCTCAGCAATTGACATGATCTTCCTTCAATGGGATAGCGGACGCCGTCACGGCGTGCGTTTTCATTGGAGCATTTTTCTAAGCATCCGCAATGCGGTTTCGTGCGGGCTTATGCGTCCGACTCAAGCATGGCCCCGGCCAGGTCGATCAGGCGATACCGGATCACACCTCGCGCGCGTCTTAGGTGCGGCGGTGCCCGACCTTCGCTGCGTTGATTGCGAAGCGTTCCGGCTGCGATTCCCAGCAGATCGGCGGCAGTCGCTTCGGTCACGGATTCGTCCGGCCCGATCCACGCCCCGGCCTCTAAGCACCGCTGGCGCATCCGGCCTGCAAGGGCTTCCACTTGCTCCGCGTGCAGGGCGTGGTGCGGCTGGAGCGGCTGGCGACAGCAGGGACAACGGCTCACCTGCGCGCCCTGTCCGGGCGCGGGATGGCCTTTCCCGCCTTCCGGCGGAAGCACCAGGGGCAAGCCTTCACGATGGCCGGGCACTGGGGCCATAGCAGGACGGGTCCGCAGCCTTCGCAGGTGCGTGCTACGGCTTCGCCCCATTCCGGCGGCAACTCGCCCGCGTCCATACGTTGCCCGCGTTCCACTGCCCGCAGGTAAGCCCTCAGCGTGTCATCGGGTAGCCCGGCGCAGGCCTCTACGTCGGCATCCGCAAGGCCATGCACCAGACTGGCGGGCCGTCCGTCACCGGTCGCGATGCCTAGCAAGTGCGAGCGCATGTCCTGCTCCCCCGTGCCACAATCCAGTCTCGAAACGGGTGGACTGTCCACTGCCAAAACTGCCAGAAGGGCTTTTGTCGGCTTTGTCAGTTCACTGTCCGGGCTTTCGCGGACGGATGCGAGGCGGTCACGCCAGTTCATCGGTCTGCCCCCCATTGGTACAGCGTGGAAGGGCGCCCGCCGGTTTCCTCGCGACTTTCTGTCAAGTGTCCGTAATCGCACAGCACACCTAGCCCGTGAGCTACGGCGTCGGGGTCGGACAGGCCGGCCCAGCCCTTGCGGTACACGTCGCGGGCCGTGAACATGTCTCCTAGCGCAGCACGCTTGTTCAGCAGGGCATGGGCAGCCGTCAGTCCGTTGTCAGTCGCCGGCGCGTAGATCCTGCGCGCGTGGCCCTCCAGGTAGTCGCACCAGCCAAGCGCGCGGGCCATCGCCTCGCCTGCTACCTCCTTGCATCCGCCGTCTGCCAAGTGCAGCACCAGCGCGAGGCGCCCAGCGAGGGCAGGGAACTTGGCCAGGTGCGATTCCATGAAACCCGGCTCATGGCCTGCCCGCAGTCGCTCCATTAGTTCGGTCTGCCAGACCCGAAACAGCCTTTGCGCTTCATCGTCCAGCCGCAGGAACGGCAGGGCACAATCAGGGGCGGACTGCGCTCCTATCGCCTCGGGTGTCAGCCCTCGCAAGTATTGAAACGTGCGCCATGCCTTTGCTTCCGCCGCAGGGTTGGGCGCGCGATCCGTATAGCGCCAGGAGCTAGGGGCGTCGGGATATACAGCCAACTGAAAACGCTGCATAAGTCCGTCATCTGCGAACCCGCCCCGGACAGCGCCCCGCACGTACTCAGCCAGCTTGCCCGGCTGCATTCCGCCCAGATTCCAAGCTGCGCACGCCTCGATACGGATAGTGCCGCGTCCGATGCGGTCCACGGTGAATCCGCCCTGGCCGTTCCAGCACTCCAGCCAGAAGGCGCGATCTCCCTCCCGACCTTCCCGGTCCAGACTCGCCAGCCAGCCGGACAGCTCGTCCCTGAACTGGACGAGCCCGCGCGGATTGGCGTTCAGTAGTTCGCCCAGCTTCTCGATAGTGGCGTCATTCACCACGATACGTGGCTCGCTTGGCGGCTCATCCTCGAACAAAGCCGCCGCCGCTGCGGCCTCGGCGCCGTCTTTGTCCCCCCTCTTTAGCGCAGCGCGTACGGCATCCTTAGCGTTGGCTTGCGCCGCTCTGCCCACCATCTCACGCGCCTCATACGCCCGTGTTTCGGCTTCATGTTTGGCGCGTTCGTCTTCCGCCAACCTTTCCAGCATCCGGCGGGTTGGGGACAAGGCAGGACTCTTGCCGCTGCTAGGGCGCCCGACGATAGCGCCCCACAAAACGGGGGTCTCATACCATCGGCCATTCTGGCGCAGGGCTACCGCGACGCTGCGCCCGATGGCACCTGCAAGCCCCACCATTGCAGGGATCGCGGTAAAGTCCGGCGGAACCTGTAGCCCTTCGGATGCGTCGGCGCACCAGTCCCTCACAGCATCGGGCAGCAATGAAGCGTCAAACGGCGGAACCGGCGGCAAGGGATCAGGCAGGGGTTCCACCTTTTGCAGGGGCCGTTCCACCTCACTGCCAAAAGCGCCAGAACCGGTAGACGGTTCCTCCCAGAGATGCGCCAGAGGGTCGTCGTGTGCAGGCTTCATGTTCATCGACGGCCCCCCGCTTCGGCTTCGGCGTCAGCGACGGCGTCAGCGGCGAACTTCAGTCGCTCATACGCAGTCCGAAGCCGCCGGCCATCCTCCTCGCTGCATCCACCTGTGAACCAGATGTCGCGGGCGACGTCGAGCGCAACCCGCACCTCAAGCGAGATACCAGGCAGCAGCCCACGCAGGCGCCTGAGTGCGGTAGTATCGGAGCCAAGGAAAGCGCGCTCGCCAGCTTGCATTCCCGAAGCCCCTGCCCCGCAGGGGTTTCGTTCGTATGGAGGATTCATTCGCGGGCCTCCATACGACGCAATAGCGCACGCAGGTAGGCCGCCCAAAGGCGCAATTCCAGCCGGTACAGGTCGCAGTCGGACGACCGGGTGATGGTGATGGTGAGCACGCGCATCAGTCACCTCCCCGGCGACGCTCCGCCTCGACGCGGGCGCGCTCCATCGCCAACTGCATCGGGGTCGACTCGGCTCGTTCTCGATGCCGAGTCCGGGCGCTCTCCCACCGGGCGAGCATCGCCGCCTCGGCCCGGTCGGTGGCCGGGTCGCGGTCTCGCTGGTGGCGGCTCATGCCTTCACCGCCTTGTCCGCGACCGCAGCAACATCGGCTTCGCGCCAGTAGTTGCGGTCATTGATCTTGACCGGCTCCGGCAGGATGCCGCGCTGCACCCAGCGCCAAAGGGTCATCGTCGAGATATCCCCGAAGCGCGCACGAACCGCGCGGGCGGGAATCAAACGGGCTACTTCATCCATCTTGCGACCTCCGCGCCGCACCATGCGACGCTTCGGTTACGCACGTTAGGCATCAGGCGCTGTCACCGCGCCCGGTCGTGACAACTACTTTTTCGCCGGCTTCTTAATGCGGCGACGAATCAGATCCCAGTTCTCTCCGGGCTGCGCTATCAGCTTGGCAATATCGCTCTTTCCCTTGTCCGCGTGCTGCGGATTCCCCCAAGCCTTGGCAGCTCGCGCCTGCCACTCGCCGACTCTTTGCCCCGCCTCGTTCTTTTTCCTCTTGTTCGCGCTGTCGAATGGCTTGCGAACCCTTGCCCCTGTCAGTACGACCGGCTCGACTTCCTTCATGTCTACCCGCCATAGGCTTTGCATCATCCAAAGAGCATGTCGCACTGCCCCACTCGACTTGTTTTCCGCCAGGAACCTCAGGACTTGGCCGGCCTGCCAGATCGCGTTCTCGGCATACGCCAAGCGCGATCCGACGGCACCCTCCGCCACAACCATGCGCGCACGTTCCGCGTAGCCTTCGATAATCCGTTCAGTGAGCGAGAAGGCCCCGACACTTCGCATGGCTTCCAGCGCATCGGCCGGCTCTAGCTGGCACAAATCGACGGTGACGCGCTCGCCCACAATGATGCCGTCGCGCACCTTCGTGCGCCTCACGCCGGGTAAGCCATCTCTGCGCTTCGGTGTCATCCTCGCCTCCGGGCCTGCGCCCTGACCTTCTTCAACCCGTCCATGTAGGACTTGCGGCTGGAGGGCTTGCCGGCCAGCACCAGCGCCAGTTCCGTGTCCCATGCCTCCAGCGCCTCGGCGACGTGCGGCGCGTAGTCCGCATGGTCATAAGTGGCCGACAGCCGGTTCCCATCCGCATGATTCAGGACGCGCTCGGCGGTGTCCTTGTCGACGCCCATGCACCAGCCGGTCAGGCCCGTGCGGACGGTCCTGCGGAGGTCGTGCGGGGTCCAGTGCTCTTCAATCGGCGCCATCTTCAACGCCTTGGCGGCGGCCTCGATGCGCGGCGCGATGTGCCTCGGGATGACCTTGTTCCAGCGGTCCGAATGGATGCCGGCCAGTGTTTCAGCGCCCTTGTCGCCCACCATCGACCCGGCCGTGAAATACGGGGCGCGCCGGCCGTAATCCGGGCAG
>JAEWKZ010000025.1 GCA_023393525.1 Pseudomonadota bacterium
TTGGCGACGACGCCGAGGCTCTGCGGGAGCGCGGCTACGCGGTCGTGGCCTTCGACATCTCGCCTTCGGCCATCGACATGTGCCGCAAGCGCTACCCCGACAGTTCCGTGGAGTACCTCGTCGCCGACCTTTTCGATCATCCCGGCCACTGGCTGCGCGGCTTCGACCTCGTGTACGAATGCAACACCATCCAGATCCTCACCGGCCCAAACCGCGCCAGAGCCCTGAGCGCCATCGCGGAGTTGGCCGCACCGGGAGGCGACATCGTGGTGTCGTGCCGCAGCCGGGAGATCGGCGACCACTCGCAGACATTCCCCATTGCCCTGGACCGGAACGAAATCGATGGCTTCGTGCGGGCCGGCCTCATCGAAACACATTTTCTTGCCTACGACGACAACCAGGAGCCACCCGTTCCCCATTTCTTCGCGGTTTACACACGACCGACCAACAAGAAGGCATAATAGGGACAGGTAACTCATTCAAATTTCCGAACAAACCCTTGTGTCATACATCCTTTGCCCGTTATATCCCCACTGCATCTTGTGCCATGTTCAATGGCCGCGGCTAAGCCTTTCCTGGTAACACCTGAGCACCTCTGCCCACAGGCATTGTCATAAGGGAGAAATATATTGCGCACCAACTTCATCCTCATCGACCACGAAAACGTCCACCTGGAAGCCCTGGACGGCCTCGATGCAGAACATTTCAAGGTTCTCCTCTTTGTCGGGGCCAGCCAGACGAAGCTGCCCTACGATCTTGTGGCAGCCGTGCAGAAGCTCGGCACCCGCGCCGAATACGTGAAGATATCCGGCAACGGGTCCAATGCCCTGGATTTCCATATCGCCTTCTATATCGGGCAACTGGCCACACAGGAACCAAAAGCCTATTTTCACATCATCTCCAAGGACAAGGGGTTCGATCCGCTGATCCAGCATCTGCGCAGCAAGAAGATCTCGATAGCGCGTTCAAGTTCCATCGCCGACATCCCCTTGCTCAAGGCATCAAATGCGAAGACGGCTACTGAAAAAATCGACGTCATCGTCGGCAACCTCAAGCAGCGGGGATCGGCCAAGCCGCGCACCATCAAGACCCTCTCCAGCACCATCAGCTCCCTGTTCCAGAAACAGCTCGCCGATGAGGAGCTGACGTCACTCCTTGCCGAACTCCAAAGCAAGGGCTGGATTCTTACTACCGAGAACAAGGTGTCCTACGCCCTGCCATAAAACGCTGGTCGAGAGGACCTGAACGGAACGTCACCGCACCCTATGTCGCTTCCAGATACTCCCCACAGCATGGGCCTATCCCCAAAATTCGAGTTCAAGAGAGCTACATCCGGATGATACCTGTCTGTCATCCCAGCCGAGGCCAATACCAATTTCAACACTACAAACCGGAGGTCATTCATGTTCCGCACCACACTTCTGCTCCTCATCCTCTGCTCACTGACGATCGTCACCGGCTGCACCAAGGTCCAGGTCAAGCCGGAGCTGGGCACGAGCCTGGGCTACGAGGCGTTTTCCAGCATGAGAGTCATCAACATGCGCGACATCTCCCTGGGCCTCTACCTTTCCCCCAAGCTCCTCGAAGCCACCGCTTCGCAGTCCATCAAAATGGGCCAGTTCGATTTCGCCATCGGCAAGGCCCTGGCCGTGAAGCTGACCAAGGCCATGGCCTATCAGTTTCAGGAGGTGCACATCCTGGACGACGCGGCGAGCAGGGACGGCGTTCAGGCCCTGATGCGCGTCGAACTGCAGGACATCGACTCCAAGATGGACGTCAAGACCGGCTGGTCCACGGTCAGCGCCGAAAGCTACGCCCGCCTGGCCATCCGTGCCGAACTGCAGGACGTCGCGACCGGGAAGGTCATGTGGGTCGGCACCAGCCAGGTCAACCAGTCCGGCGGCATCAATGAACAGATGCTGACCTACCAGGAGGCGGGCCGCGGTTTCGCCGCGGGCTTTGACGGCGCCATCGACAAGGCCATCGGCGACATTCTCAGGCAAATGAACAAATCGCAGAACCTGCGCGAATATTTCAAGACACTTGAAGCAGCTCCCAGGGGGTAAGCCGTGAGAAGCATCCTCGCCATGTTCATGGTCTGCGCGCTCCTCACGGGGTGCGCGGCGCCGCTCAAGGTCGAAAGCGTGTCCTTCCAATCGCCCGAGTCCGTCCCGAACCATCAGGAGTTCGAGGGCCTGAAGATCGCCGTCGTTCCCATCGACACGGAGGAGCAATCCAAGGCCATCTTCAACACGGACCTGAAAAAGGCCAACATCCTCCCTGTCCACGTCATCGTCAGGCACACGGGCACCAAGGAATTCGAAATCAACCACCAGCAGATGTTTGGCGTCGAGGGAGACGGTTCCTACACGGTCGCCCTGACCATCGGCACGGCGGCCCAGAACGTGCGTTCCTCCTCCATCGGCACCACGGCGGTGACGGGGGCGGTCGTGGGCGCGGTGGCCGGCGCGGCCATCGGTGCCGGCATCGGCGCGGGCATCGGTTCGGCCGGCGGCGATGCCGGCGCGGGTGCGCAGGCCGGGGCGATCATCGGTGGCACCGCCGGGGCCGCATCCGGCACGGCCGCAGGCCTGTCCGACGGTTTCACCATCGAGTTCAAGAAGCAGCTGGCCATGCACGCCTTCGAAGACCGCGTCATCTACCCGGCCGACATGAGCCAGGGCTTCGTCTACCTGCCGTGGCGCCCATATCAGAACTTCAGGATGGTCATCTTCGACATCGACACTGGAAATCGCAAAGAAATGGTGTTTCCCATTTCCGTGCGAAGATAGGCGTCCACTCCTCCGTCGGGATGCCCCTCATGCACGGCCAAGCTGCTTGCTCGGCAGGGTCGAGGGGCATCCTCCAACCACCGAAAACCTTCCAAGCAGCCCTGAAAGTCCATGACGGGGCATTGAATTTCGAGGTCATCATGAACGAACTGCTCATGTACGGTCCCATCGCTCTGCCAGCATTGGCCATCCTGCTGCTTCTCGCCGTTCTCTACCGCATGTCGCGCAGCGCCCTACTCATGGGCGCACGCCTCGACGCCTTCGAGAAGTCCATGGAAATGACGGCCCGGCTCATCAAGGAAGAAGTCGGCCAGGGCCGGGCTGACACAGGACGCATGCTGGGTGATCAGCGCCGGGAGATGGTCGAGAGCTTCAAAGAACTCGCAGGGGGTGTGCTGCAGCGAATCAGCGATGCGCATTGCGCCCAAGGGCGCCAGTTCGACGCGTTGGCTTCACAGTTTACCCACTTCACCCGATCCAACCAGGATCAGCTTGTCCTTCTCGAAAAGCAGGCGGCGGAAAACTCCAAGGCCCTGCGCAGCGAAGTCGTCTCGACGCTGAAGGACATCGCCGAGACCGTGAGCATGAACATGAAGAGCGTCGGCGAGGCCCAGAAGATCCAAATGGATTCGTTTGCCACGCACCTCGGTTCGTCAGCCAAAGCCACCTCCGACAAGCTCGACACGATCACTTCCGAATCCGCGGTCCAAGCTAAGAACCTGCGTGAGGAGGTCGTGACGACGTTGACGAAAATCTCGGAGAGCATGGGCGTGACCATCAAAGACCTCGGGACGCTGCAGAAGAACCACATGGATTCCTTCTCAAACCAGATCGCGGCCACGGCCAAGGTCACCACCGACAAACTCGACGCCTCCTTCCAGGAATCCTCCACTCTTGCCAAGAGCCTGAGAGAGGAAGTGGTGTCCACGTTGACGAAAATTTCGGAGTCCATGAGCAACACCCTCAAGGATCTCTCGGCAGCAGAGAAGGTTCAGCTTGATTCGTTTTCGACGCAACTGACCGAATTGACCAGATCCACGTCCGGAAGCCTCGACACCATGCGCGTTCAGGCCTCCGCGAGCGCCAAGGAGCTACGCGAAGAGATCGTCAAGGCCCTGACCGGAATCTCAGAGACCACGGCCAGAACCATGGGCGAGCTTGGAAAGACGCAAAAATCGCAGCTGGACGCCATGGCTGCGGCCATGAACCAGCTCTCGGAAACCAACGCTGCCAAACTGGAGACTGTCCGCTCCACCGTTGAGACAAAGCTGCAAATGCTTCAGACCGACAACGCCAAGCAGCTCGAAAACATGCGTCAGACCGTGGATGAAAAGCTCCAGGGCACTTTGGAGAAGCGCCTCGGCGATTCTTTCCGCCAAGTCAGCGAACGTCTCGAACAGGTCCACAAAGGACTCGGCGAAATGCAGACCCTGGCCACGGGCGTGGGCGACCTGAAGAAAGTCCTGACCAACGTCAAGACACGCGGCACTTGGGGCGAGGTGCAGCTTGGGGCCTTGCTGGAACAGGTCCTGAGCGCCGAACAGTACGTGCGCAACGCCTCCACCCGCGACGGGGCGGAGCGCGTCGAGTTCGCCGTCAAACTGCCCGGCCAGGACGGCGAGGTGCCAGTGCTCCTGCCCATCGACGCCAAGTTCCCGGTGGAGGACTACCAGCGCCTCCTCGACGCCCAGGAGCGCGCCGATGCCGAAGGCATCGAGGCGGCCGGCAGGCAGCTCGAAATCAGGGTCAAGGCCTGCGCCAGGGACATCCGGGACAAGTACGTGAACCCGCCCGTCAGCACGGACTTCGGCATCCTCTTCCTGCCCATCGAAGGGCTCTTCGCCGAGGTCATCCGCCGCCCGGGCCTCGCTGAATGCATCCAGCGCGATTGCCGAGTGGTCATCGCCGGCCCGACGACCCTGTGGTCAATCCTGAACAGCCTGCAGATGGGCTTCCGCACCCTGGCCATCCAGAAACGCTCAAGCGAGGTCTGGACCCTGCTCGGAGCGGTCAAGACGGAATGGACCAAGTACGGCGAAGTGTTGGACAAGGTCCAAAAACGCATCCACCAGGCCTCGGAGACCATTGAAGAGGCCAAGGTCCGAACCCGCGCGATTGGTCGCAAGCTGAGGAATGTTCAGGAACTGCCGATCGAGGAATCATCGACCGTGCTATCGTTGCCCCTGGATGATGAGGAGAGCGAACCCGTAGTTGAAATACAATAACCAGACATGCAAATGCTGAAAATCATCAAGTTACACTCATGACGCAGACACCACTCGAAAACTCCTACTGGATCCTCCCGGGCAAATTTCTCGCCGGGGAATACCCGCGCACTCTTGATGAGGATTCCTCTATTTCAAGGATCAAGGCGCTGCTAAAGTCTGACATCGGGGTATTCATTGATCTGACCACCCCGGCGGACGGCCTCAAGCCCTATCGGGATATCGTCGACTTGATCGATGGAAAGATCGAATGCTGCACGTTTCCGATTCCGGACGTGAGCATTCCAGGATCGCGGCAAACGACACGCGATGTTCTCGATCTGATCGACAACTCACTGGCCCAGGGCAAAGGGATCTACCTGCACTGCTGGGGAGGGATTGGCCGAACGGGTACGATTGTCGGGTGCTGGCTCGCCAGGCATGGCTTTGCCGGGAGCGCCGCCTTGGAGAAACTGTCCAGCCTGTGGCGCTGGTGCCCCAAATCAAGGCACCGCCAATCTCCGGAAACAGAAGAACAGCGAAGCTATATCCTGACTTGGAATGAAGATGCCCCCGGTCCTGCTCACGACGCCATTCTCTCCCGCGCCCAGGGCTGCCTCATGGGACAAATCGCAGGAGATTCCCTGGGGAGTCTGGTAGAATTCAAATCTGCGGAGGAGATACGGGGCCTTTATCCATCAGGGGTACGCGAACTGGCCGACGGGGGGACGTGGAACACCCTGGCTGGGCAACCCACGGACGATTCGGAATTGGCCCTCATGCTCGCCCGGTCGTTAGTGGAGCATGGCAGGTTCGACAGGTACAGCGTTCGAAATGCCTACCGATTCTGGTACGATTCGCGCCCGTTTGATTGCGGAGCAACCATTGCGGCAGGCCTCAGGGATCAGCCCAATTTCGAGAGCCAAGCCAACGGAGCGCTCATGCGCATAAGCCCGCTGGGCATTTTTGGAACGCGTCACAACCTGTGGGACGTTGGCGACTGGGCAAAAAAAGACGCATCCATAACCCATCCGCACCCGGTCTGCTGCGAAGCCAGTGCCCTTTTCGCCATGGCCTTGTCCCGCGTCATCCGAAGCGGTTGCTCTTCGCGGAGTCTCTATGCCGGGATGCTGCTCTGGGCGGAGACAATGGACGTTCATTCCGCCTTGAAAGGCGCTCTCGCTGATGCAGCCACGACTCCGCCCAAAAGCTACGGACGCCACCAAGGGTGGGTGCTCATAGCCTTCCAGAACGCTGTCTGGCAGCTTCTCCATGCTCCAAACCTTGAAGAAGGCGTGGTCGACACGGTCATGCACGGTGGCGACACCGACACCAACGCGGCCATTTGCGGTGCTCTACTTGGGGCCACCTATGGCCTTGAGGCAGTGCCCACGCAATGGAAGGAAAAAGTCCTCTCCTGCAGACCTGAACAACGCGCCGGAGTTGCTCACCCTCGCCCTGAAGTATTCTGGCCTGTGGATGCCTTGGAACTGGCGCAACAGCTCATGGAGTGAAAGATGATTTCACGACCGATGGAAATAAAGCATACTGAGATGCTGGATTGGAACGACAGGGCCGTCCCCGTCGCCCGCAGCAAAGGCGGCGTAAAGGCTGTTTCGCACCCCTTCGACAACCTGGTCCGCACCGGCATCCTGAGCTGGCCGCCGCCGGAGATTGTCCAAAAGCTTTACAAAAGCAGGCAATCCCGGGCCTTCGAAGGCAAAGACCTTGAAATCGCAACCTCGGGCCTTGGCTACTACTGCGACCTGCAGTCCCTGCACAGCGAAGACGCCATAACCTGGTCGGTCTTCGGCACCATTTCCCAGGCACCGCAAGACATCGTCGAGCTCTGGCTCAGGGACCTGTTCAGACTGATCGACCTGCCGGGTGCAAAGACAGACAACGCAGAGATCTCCCTCTGGCGCCGCATCCCCCACCCCGACACCCTGGTCTCCGGCGGCCCGGAAATCGATGTGGGCATCATAACCTCGAACACGGTGATCTTGGTGGAAGCCAAATGGCTATCCGGCATCGGAGCAGCCCAGGGCAAGGCCAAAGACAAGGATCAGATCCAACTGCGGGGTGAATTCCTGACCAAATACGGAACTGTCATATTTCCGGAGAGGCCTCACAAAGTCGTCCTCGGCATCAGCCTGCTTCCGAACGCTTTCAAAGATACAATGCCGGAAGGCGTCAGTTTCCGGACAACTACCTGGCAACATCTGGGCGCCCTCCCCACGCATCCTCTGGTGGACGAACTGGCAATTTATGTCGAATGGAAAATGGTCAATTCCAGGATGGAGGGATTTGGCGACAGGAAAACTATCCCCTATGAGTAGGCTTGGCGAATAAGAGAAAAGCTTATGAAAAAACTTCAACATAAATAGTATGTTCCATAAATCAAACTATTTTCAGCACCCAGTTCAAATACACCCCACTTCGCGAGTGGAAAATCATTTTATCGCAACCCAAACGCCAGTTGATGGGCATAATCAGACGCTTTTGATCGAAACCCAGGCTTCTCGCGATTTTCTAGCAACTCATCCAAAATGTCTAAATTAACTGGGCGGAGTGTTACCTTGCCCCGTAGTTGCGTTGTGACAGGATCGTTGATCACAATTGTGGCCTCTCTTGCAGACCTGTCGAGACTTGGATAAAGAATTGCCGCATCACTCTTTGGTCCAGGCTCTTGACTCAGTGCATATATTGATAGCTGATATAACATGTCTCTAGTCAGCTTTTTCTCCCATAGATTTCGATACTTTGCATCTAGAAGCTTAACCATTGTATTTCCTTTGAATATAGCGAAGTCAGGGCGTGGGGAAGGTGGACGATGGTTTTGCGGATTCTTACCTGCCTGGTACTCCATCATTCCATGAAGCTTGAATTCATCTTGAACCTTATGGGCTGTCAGATATTCGTTCATGAAGCGTGACATCAAAGATTGGAAGAAACGATTCATATCAAACAAGAAGCCTTCAAACTTGACCAAGTCCTGATCAGCCATTGAAACCCCTTGGCCTTCCATCAAGATTTTAATTATACGGAAAGTTGGCTGGTAAGCACTGACTAGTCGATTCGCCTCACGCTCAAGTCGTTGGAGAATGTGGTAGTCAAGCTGTACCTTTGACACTTCTGACAGAAAGTATTTGTTAAGCCTTCTAAGTTTGCTTTTGAGAATAGTGTTGCCGCAGATATTTGTAGCCAGACTTAGCCCCGCGCCAAGAATCTGATTAGGCATACAGTCGATGTCACGTGGATAGTGTACACAAGGCAGCCTGCCAGTGATGATTCCGCCGTTAGCGGCTATTTGATTGATATCAATTAGGCCCCGAGGAGAGGACAAACCCTCTCTTTGGCGTTTGTATTGTCTACAAAGACCCCTGTTGACTAGGTTCATAACTTCCATCGCCAGTTGAGCGATCAGAATCTCCTGGAATGCATCCTTTTTCAGATCATAATCAACGTCGGAATATAGTTGTAAATCCTTCAGGCCATAAGCGTACTTCACCAACCTCAAGAGCTTGAGTCCCTTTATCTTTGGCTGTATAGTAATACGCAATGGGCCAAGGTTGATTCTCCCAACATAGGAAGATGCACCGAGAGAAATGCCATTGCGAGTCTCGATGACAGAGATAATGTTGGCCTGCGTGAGCTTCTCGGCGGTAATTCGTGCGGGGTCGTCTGACTCAAAATAGACCGGCTGCTTATCCGGCCATTGCAGAGGCTGACTGTTTTCCCATTCGTTGAGGCTTATGATGCGGGTCTTTTGCATTATGCCTCTACATTTTGATCATTATCGTCATCGACGCTATCATCATGAATTTCCAAGGCTTCCTGTTCTGCCTGAACGGTTTTCGGTGATGAAGCGATTTCAGGGTCCATTTCAAGAAGTACTCGAACCAAGTCATCTTTCTTCGTCGGAGAGAATAGCTCATTTCGTACCTGCTGATCTTCGACATCAACAAGGCCTTTCAAGATGCTGCGAAGTGCAGTGTAGTCTTCATAGCAATACTCCTCCAAGAGTGGGATGATATCTTCCCGAAGTGCGCGGACAAAACCTGAGAATGATCGTAACGGGTTGTTGCCATCCATAAGATATGAATGCCCTATCTGCAAATTTCTTGCATCGCGACCGACGTGTTGGCAGATTTTACGGTTAAGCGAGTCAAGCCACGGTCCCAGCGGCAAGCCTTCAATCATGGCATCACCCAGCGCAGACGAGTCAGGCATGAGTTCGATAAAGCCAAATCGCCTTCTGAGTGCAGCATCAAGCAGGGCAATCGAGCGATCTGCGGTATTCATCGTTCCTACTACATAGACGTTTGCAGGGACAATGAATGATTGTGCAGAAAGGGGGAGGGTTATGGATTTGCCGCGCTTGTCTTTTTCAAGGATTGTCAGAAGTTCTCCGAAGATTCTTGGGATGTCTCCACGGTTAATTTCATCGATAAGCAGGTAGTAATTCTTGTCTGGTCTTTTATGGGCGTCTTCGCATAGCTGCTTGAAAATCCCTTTTTTCGAAACGAAAACCATTTTGTTGTCGTGCAACTCTGGCCTGTAGCCTTCCAGAAAATCTTCAT
This sequence comes from Pseudomonadota bacterium, assembly GCA_023393525.1. Classification (GTDB taxonomy): domain Bacteria; phylum Desulfobacterota; class Desulfovibrionia; order Desulfovibrionales; family Desulfomicrobiaceae; genus Desulfomicrobium. Next base: position 9,580 of record JAEWKZ010000025.1, read on the forward strand.
ATCCGTAAGCAGGGTGAAAGCAACACATGCGGACAGGCTTATTGTCTCCCGGCCCAGGTTGGATGTTAAATTTCTGCTCGTTATCGAGTTGATTGAACGGTTTACCGTACCAGGAAAGCGATGCAAGATCTTTAGTTGCAACTTCGGCCCAGTAGGTCTTACCTGTTCCCGGAGGCCCGTAGAGAATGACTTGCTTCTTTCTTTCGAGCGCCGACTGAATTCGCCCAGGGATACCAGCCAGCTTGTTGCTAGCTGTTCTGATTTGAACTTCTGGGATTGATGGAGCATCTAAAATGCGCCGTTCGATTTCCAAAAGATTCTCAGGGTACTTGCCGAGTTTATGGACAGTTGTCTGGAGACCTTCCTTTACTGGTTCCTGCCATGTTTCAAGAGATAGCCACTCGACCGGTCGCTTGTGTGGAAATTCCGCTTGGGCATCGTAGTAATACTCACCTGTAACCTTGCCTATACCGAGGAAGGTCATGCCGTTAGCAGCGACAACGACGTCTCCTTCTTTTATTTCGGCAACGAACTTAAAGAGCTGATTAGATTGTCTTGAGGACACGTGAGCTGGCTTGGGGTATTTCTCCAACATCAATTTTTTGAGTTCCTCTTTGTCCTCAGTTTTGTAATTAACCCAAGAAAGATCACCCAAATTATCCCACCCGACAGAGATGAAATTACCCTGTTTCATTTCTGGCCAATAATTCGAGTCCTCTCCGTCTGTTGTGCCTACACGCCAGTATGAATACGGCTTGCCGTACAGTTCGTTCAGAGAATAGGTCAGATGGTTGATGTGCATTCCAAGATGTTTTGCGATCTGTTGAAAAGTATAAGCAGCGATGTAACGACCGTCTTTGTCAGACGGTGTTTTTTGCAACATTCTGGTCAGCATGTATCTCTGATATTCGGGGGAATGAAAGTCATCAAGAATGTTTGGGTGCAGCAAAGAAAAATATTTATGACCCCATGCAAGTGTACTAACATCTGGAGCTTCCTCGCCGAGGCTGTTTTGAAGATTTACGTAATCGTCAAAGCTCGGACTGGCAGGCATCTGTTTGAGAAGATCATCGCCTTTGATGAATTGGTCTCGATGTTTACGAGCCAAGCCAATGGCTTCTTCTACAGTCAATTCACGCTGATTGCTGGGGTGACCTGTCATCCATTTTCCGGTTTCTTTTCTTTTGTAGAGACCGAATTTGAGTGCGCTGCCACCAGCAATGCTGCCAAAAATAGCTGGTAATTCCTTATCATCTTTAAATTCAAGCCAGTAAACCAAGCTCTCTTTGGTAGCGTGGCTATGCATAAAATCAAGCAGCGCTTCACCGTCTAACAAACGCAATACTTCAGGACAAAATTTCTCTCTAAATTTTTCATAACAGACCGCAAGATTTTCTTTAGAGAGGAGCTTCCCGTTGAAATTCAGCATTTTTTGCATATCAAGCAATTTTTTTTCTACAGAAGCATGTAGTATCAATTCTTTACCCCTTTTATGGAAGCAGATATATCAAGTGAAGTGGATTGAAGTCTTGGTCTAATGGCTCAACCAAGAATAAAAAACGCATTGATTACATCAACGTAATTATTTAAAAAAATTACTAAATTTTTTATATTAGACACTTTCCGAGTACGCCTTGTCTAATATTCCTATCTGCTTATTCATTATTGGCTTTGATACACGCAAAATTAGTGACTCTACGTGTTTCGGATAATCGAAAGATTCAAATAACTTTACATCATAAGCAGATATATATCTAACAACTTGATGCCTCAGGACACTTTTATTTTTTATGCCCGCCGGAAAATTAATTTCAAATTCTCTACTTAATGCAGAATATGTTTCTTTAAGTAAGTTTGATGCTTTCCCTATATACACCAAATTTGCCATAGAATCATAAAATGCATATATTCCTGAACGAGACTCATGACCTTTATACATTTTTTTTAGTTGCGTTAAAATCGGAGAACCTGGATAAATTTCATAAAATTCATTTATAACAGTAAACTCAGGTGTAAATATGGAACTTAAAATAAAAGTAATCGTCTGATGATTTGGAACAACAGACCCATTAATCCAGTCACTTATAGTTGACTTACTATATCCTGTAACATCAGCCATTTCATCAATATCATCCTTGAAATATTGCGAAAGCAAATACCTTGCAACAACACATCTTTCTTCCATAATCACCTCATTATAATATAATAGAATTAAAAAAAATGTATGACAGAATAAACCATTCAATGCTTAAAAAGAACGCTGTCATACAAAAATCTACATACAAAAAAATACGGGCTTTTTTCATCATTATCAAGAAAATTAAGCCATCGACTAGCACAGCATATTTTTTATTCAAATACTCTCGAACCATCGGTTCAAGGCAATGCAAGTTTCTTTGGCAGCCTTCCCATTCCGATACAATTTCACCTGCTCAATCCGAAACGCCCCATCAGCAGACCTCTGCACCGCCATAGTCGCCCTCTCCGGCGCGTGAACGCGATAAATAAATACATCCCCTCGCAATGCCTGGTAGACAAATTCTCCAACGCAATGCCTCATCACCAGACCTTCTTCAATCAAGTCGCCGACGTTGCTTATATACTCGATATCCTTTGTCTCTTTAAGTGGCGACGGCGGGAAGTTTTCGCCATAGTGGGCAATAATAGTTTCTCTTTCTCTTTTGCTTAAATCCCTGGCGATTTTATCGTGCAGGTTTCGGATCTGAAATGCGCTTTTCATGGCCAAAACCTGCCGCTCCGGATTTTCGCATTCGAGCATTTTGCACATCATGCGGATATCGCGAATATCACGACAGACCTTGTACAAATAGCGAAAGGCATCCCGGCAGCTCTCAACAGCCAGGCAGTCCTTGGCGCATCCAAGATCCATCACGTACCGTTGCGTGTAAAACACCTTCAGCACGGGCCAGTTGATCTGCCGGTAATGACGCACCTTTTTCAAAAACTCCCCATCGTTAAGAATGCGGCGCAACAACTCAAGATCTTTTCGCAAGTAACTGAACTCACAAATTTTCGACAAAAACTTCAGATGCGATCTGCTTGAAGCCGCGCAAAACGATTCCAGGATCGAAACGCGGCGACGGGTATAAAGTCTTCTGACATCGGCCTTGGACGGAGTCGGTCCGAGCATGTTTGAGGCCAGCCAGAACAATATCGGGGCGGATTCGGCCATTTCAGCGCTTTCGGGAAACTGGCCGAGCACATGCAAAAGTCTGCATTGCAGCGAACTGAACTGGCGTAGCACCTTGGTCACGTCTGTGGGCAAGACGTCGTGGTATGCTCGCACAGGGTGCGTTGATTCTAGATCGCAGACATCGTCGGAAACAATGGGGAAGTCGAAGGCGTCGTCGTTTCTTGTCCAGCGGACCCCTTCCTTGAGTTCCACTCCCCCACCCTCGTTCCAGGAACGCAGCCGGACCTGGAATCCTCCCTCGGGAACCAAACCCAAAGTGACGGTCAGTCGCTGCGAGGCTGGGTCGAATTCGCAATACTCGGGATCAATGATCATGGCGCACCCCTATTTCAAGAACCCCATTCCCCGCCCGGTGATATCGAGCTTCAATTCCTGTTCTTTGCGCAAACCCTCAAGTAACACATGATGTTTAGCGCCCTTCCCGCCATCAAAAAGCATTCGTGAACGAACCGCATGAAAATCCCCCGGAGTCAGGCGACGCATAGCCAAGAGTTCCGTTTCAAGCTCTTTTGACATCGGCTCCGACGCCAGCGGGGCAAGAAGTGCGTCATAAAGTGCCTGCACCTGCTCCGGCTTGGAGTACGTGAACGCGATCTTATGACTGAACCTGCGCATGGCTGCTTGATCCATGTTCTCCCGGCGGTTGCTGGTGCAGATGCAGAACCCCCGGCATTCTTCGAGGGCGGTCAGGAACTCGTTGACTTGGGTAGTCTCCCAGGAATGCGCTGCTTTTTCCCTTGGAAAGAGGAAGCTGTCGGCTTCGTCGATGACAAGGATGGCGTCGTCGCGCTCCGCATCCCGAAAAGCCTCCGCAATGTTCGCTTCCGTCATGCCGACATACGGCCCGAGCAGGTTGCTGGCACGGACTACTTTGCATTCCCGGTCCAGCCTGTCCGCCAGGTACCGGGCGAGCGCGGTTTTACCTGTGCCGGGAGGGCCGTAAAAGAGCATTGTGGCCGCGCCTGCGTTCAGCTCGCCGCCGCTTCGCAGCATGCGATCCACCCGAGTCAGCTTGTTCACCAGGGTATCAACGGAGCCTTCCAGGCTGACGCCTTTGGGGTCGTAGTGCGGCGCCACCGACACTTTCTTGCGACGCTTGCTTCCGTCACGCCGCAGCGTCTCATACGAATCCACCACGCGCCTGAGCGCCGGGACAAAGGCGCTCCGCTTTCTCCCGCTCAGCGCCGCAGCCTGGGTCACGGACATCTCCATGACCGATGCCGGGACATCGTAGGTGCGGGACAGCTCCGCCAGCTCAGCGTCATTCACGCGATTCAGCACGCCGCGCCGCTCCAGGATCTGCCGCCACATGGCGCTCCGCTCCTTTCTCCCCAGCGGCTCGAAATGAATGCTGAAATGAAAGCGCCTTCGCACCGCCCCTTCCAGGTGATGCACGTGGTTCGTGATCCACACCACCCGCTGCCTGGGCTTTTCCAGAAAGGTATTGAGCCAGGCCTTATCCACGTTTTTTTCCCGAGAGAACATGTCGCAATCGAGGATGCGCTCCGCCTCATCCACGAGCAGGAACGCTTTGTCGTGCTGGGAGGCGATGCGCGCCCCGGCGGTGAGTTGGGCGCGGCGGTCGTTATCCGCGCCCTGGGGCGGGCTCACGGACCAGACTGGAATGCCTTCGGCCGCAGCCAGGCTTCGGGCAAAAGTCGTCTTGCCGGTGCCGGGAGCGCCATAGAGAAGGATGTGCATGGGGCGGTCACTTGGCTGCCGAAGCAAGGCGCGGACATGCTCCACCTGCTCGGCGGGGATGCTGAAATTTTCAAGCGGCAGCGCCTCCCCTTCCAACTGACGGCAAAAAGATTGGGATACGCGCGTTGAATCGCTCTCGGTCCACAGATCCCGAATGGAGTCTTCCAGGGCAACGTGCCTTCGATCGCCTTCAGCGATGCCCAGATAAACCAGTTCCCGCAGGATATCGCGGCAACGCGAGGCCGTGAGCCCGAGCATGTGGGCCAGAAAATCGATGCCGCCGAACCGCATGGCCTGCAAATTGTCTTCGAAATAGCTTTCCACCGGTTCAAAAGAACGGTTGATAAACAGGAACTCGCACAGTTCGATGCTCTCTCGATCAAGCCCGAACAGCTCTTCCAGCCGCTTGGCGGCCATGGCGTACGAACGGGGGCGCTTCATCCGACAGGAATGCATCTCCCTGCACTCTGCCTGAAGCAGGGCCCGGGCAGATTTATGATGGCGAGGATGTTCCTGCAGAAAATCTTCCAGCGCATTGCCCAGATTATAGAGGGAGACGCGCTTAAGCTCTTCGAGAGTCGCCATCTCGTCCTCGTTCTTGGACACGGGAACGTACGACGCAGCCTCCTTGATGAGGCCCTGCAGGCAGAAATCAAGCCCGCCCAGACACCACGCCGTGCACGCGAAAAGTTCCGAGCTCAGGACAATCCGGTTGTCAAAAAGACGCATGAGCCAGCCCGCCGTCTTGATCCGCGCATAGCGACTTTCGGGCGTGGAATCGATGGAACCGGAATTGCTCCTTCTGAACATTCGTCTCATGTGGTCTCTCCAATGGTCTACGGTTGGGTCTGAAATCCTGGCCCTGCCGGAGCAGGCCGCTTGAGATCACTCTTATCAAGTCCACATGATCACAGGCTATCGACAACACGATGATCGTCCCGCGAGGCCGGGAAGATCCCACGTTTTTTTTACTTCCCGCCGGAAAGACATTCTCAAATATTCGAAATATCAGAGTGTTGCACGAAAAAAGATACTGCAAGTTTGCCGACTTGCGAGATGTACTCCCAGAGGCGACGCATGACTTCGCATATGCGCGGAAATGTCTTGATTTTCCAATGGCGACAAGACATATTGTCCATACTTATTTACAAATAGCGACAATTTGTCTGGAAACACCCATGAAGCAGACCCCTGAAGACATATTCCGAGCGAGCGGCGGCCAACTGCGCATGAGCGAAGCCATCGCCCACGGCATCTCCCGCTACATGCTCTACTCCCTCAGGGACAGGGGTGTGATCGAGCAGCTCAGCCGCGGGGTGTACCGCCTCGTGGAACTGCCCCCCATCGGCAACCCTGATCTGGTGACTGTCGCACTGCGCATCCCGAACGCGGTCATCTGCCTGATTTCCGCCCTCGCCTTCCACGAGATGACCACACAGATCCCGCACGGAGTCTCCGTGGCCATTCCACTTCAGGCAAGACGGCCGGAGCTGAACCATCCTCCGCTGTTCGTGCACCGGTTTTCTGGTGCGTCGTACACGGCTGGCGTCGAAGAGCAGCGGATCGACGGGGTACCAGTCAACATCTACTCCCCTGAAAAAACCATCGCCGACTGCTTCAAATTCCGGAACAAGATCGGCATGGACGTGGTGCTGGAGGCGCTCAAACTCTACAAAACCCGGAAGCCCTTCAAGCTCGCAGCCCTGCTCGACTATGCGAAAATCTGTCGGGTTCAGAACGTGATGCGGCCGTACCTGGAGGCAACCCTGTGACATCCGGCAAGAACATCTCGGCATCCGTCAGGCAGCGTCTCTTGAACCGTGCCCACCACGACGACAGACCTTTCAATGAGCTCCTACAGTACTATGCCATGGAGCGCTTTCTGTATCGACTCTCACGCTCTGCCCATGCGGAACGTTTCATCCTCAAAGGGGCGCTAATGCTCAGGGTCTGGCGATCCCCACAATTCAGGCCGACCATGGATATCGACATGCTTGGCAGGACAAACCGCGAGGAATCGCTCATTCTCCGTCAAATCCGGGATATCATGATGATGGAAGTGGGTACGGACGGACTTTCATTCGACCCGGATTCGCTCCGGACCGAGCGCATCACCGAGGACGCCGAGTATGAGGGAATCAGAGTGCGATTTCTCGGGAGCCTGGGCACGGCACGCATCAACATGCAAATTGACATCGGCTTCGGCGATATCGTCCATCCCGGCCCCGAGATGGCGGAAATGCCCACACTGCTTGATTCTCCGGCTCCGCGACTTCTCTGCTACAGCCGTGAAAGCGCCATTGCCGAAAAATTTGAAGCCATGGTGTCCCTGGGTGCCCTGAACAATCGAATGAAGGACTTCTACGACATCTGGCTGCTGTCGAGACAATTCGACTTTAACGGAAAAAATTTGGCCGAGGCCATCAGATTGACGTTCAAACAGAGGGGAACTGTCTTGCCTGAACGAATTGAAGCTTTCAGCCAAGACTTTGCTGAAGTTAAACAGACCCAGTGGGCGGCCTTCCGCAAGAGACTGCAGCAGGAGCATGTCCCTGTTTCGTTTCAGGAGGTCACGACGGCGCTTGGGATATTCCTCAGTCCGATCGCGGCGTCGATCTCAGAAGAGTCAAAAATTCCAAAAGCATGGCCTGCCTCGGGTCCATGGTCCTGAAGTCCACGCATTTCACCCCTTCACTGCGCTAGACAACTCCCTCTCTCTTTCCACCACCCCTCACCAAGTCTTTGCCGGGATGCTCCCAGCATCACGGGACCATCCAGCCCGCCATGATTGCCGCGCCGCGTCGCAAACTGCACAAGGAATGCGTCAAGCACATCCAACCCTTCGTCGCAACCAGCGAGGAGCACGATGAACGAAAGCGCACAGCACCATATCCCTTATCCGGCTGTTGAAAAATTCAAAATTCGCAGGTCGTTCAAAAATTGTGAGATGCAAGGAAGCGAAAAAATCCAGGGCGCGCGGTGTATTCGAGCATACATAAGTGGTCTGGATTATTTCGCTGACGCAGCAGATCGTCGTTTTGGGGCGGCCTGCTATGAAGAGATCCTCCACGCCATCGCCATGGACGCCCATGCCTGCGGGGCGGAACCATGGGATGCTCCGCCAGTCAGCTCTGACTATATCGACCAGCCGATGACGAGTAGTAGCCATCCGCCCCTTGCCTGCGCTACCCAGGAATTCAGCAACCGCAAGCCCCGGAGCCCCCGAATGAACGAAAAGCGCCAGATCAACGCCACCATACTCCGCCAACTGTTTGAGACCAAAGCCATACGGCTGGAGCCCGGCGCGATCTTCGGCTATGAGCTTGCTCCCAAAGAGCCGGATTTCGACTTCGACCGCGTGGAGGGCATGTTGCTGGGCGCTGCCATTGGCGATTCCCTCGGGAACACCTCGGAATCCCGCTTGCCGCTGGCCAGGCGACAGATCCACGGCGAAATCCGTGACTACCTGATCAGCGATCGAGCCGACCGCGCCATGGGGTATCCCAGCGACGACACGCAACTGACCTTCTGGACCCTGGAGCAGCTGATCGAAGACAAGGGGGAGTTCATACCCGAGCATCTGGCCCGCAAATTCGCGGACAGCGGCCGGATTTACGGCATCGGCCGAACCGTGAAAGGCTTTCTGGACGCGTTCAAATCCGGCCGCCCCTGGTACGAAAGCGGGCCGCATTCCGCTGGCAACGGCGCGCTCATGCGCATCGCCCCCATGCTCATCCCGCACCTGCGCCACGGCGGCACGGACATCTGGACCGACACGGCCCTCTCAGCCATGATGACCCACAATGACCATGCGTCCACATCCTCCTGCCTGGCCTTCACGGCCATGCTCTGGGAACTGCTGGACATGAAGACAGCTCCCGAATCCGCCTGGTGGCCGGAAAGATACGCAGCCCTGGCCGCCGATCTGCAAGGCACCATCGGCTACGCTCCGAGAAGCGGGTGCATGAAGTATTCATTCGATGGCCCCTTGCACCAATTTGTCAGCGAAAAGCTCGCCTGGGCGTACGGCGAAAACCTGAGCGTCATCGAGGCCTGCGAAATCTGGCACTCCGGAGCCTATCTGCTGGAGACAGTGCCCAGCGTCCTCTACATCCTCATGCGCCACGCCCATGACCCGGAAGAAGCTTTGATCAGGGCCGTCAACGACACGATGGACAACGACACTGTCGCCTCCATCGTCGGGGCCGCTGTCGGCGCGCTGCACGGCAGGAAGGGACTGCCGCATCGCTGGATCGAAGGCCTGACAGGACGCACCAGAGGGACGGATGACGGCCAGGTCTTCAGGCTCATCTCCCGGGCGCGCCAGGAATTTTGGGAAAAATGACCTCCGGGCGCAAAGCGTCCAGACAGCACAATCAACAAAGAGAGACCCCATCATGCAAAGAACGATCATTTTCCTGCACGGCAAACAGTCTACGCCGGAAGGCTCCGGCAGCGGCAAGGCCATCCGGGAACATTTCTCCAAGGAATACAACGTGCTCATCCCGGATTACAAACCCATGGAACGCACGCACGGAGAAATTGAAGCCTATTTGAAGGAGTGCATCTCCCCTCACCCTGGAGCGCTCATTGTCGGCATTTCCCTGGGCGGCTACTGGGCCTATCGCATGGCGTGCATCCTGCCCGCTGGCCTTGGCCTGTCCTGCGTCCTGCTCAACCCGTATTTTTACAACTATCCCGAGATCGAAGTCCCCATGCCGCCGAAAACCATCCCGATCACCGTCGTCGTCAACTTGGACGACAACCTCATCAATCCAGAAGCCGTGCTCGCACGCTTTTCAGGCGCCGCCAGAATCATGACCTCCGACAAAGGCGGTCATAGATTTGCGGATAAGCGTCCGATAGTCGAAGCGGTCCAGAGCAGCCTGCGGGATAATAATCCATGCAGTTGATACAATGGCAATACATTTAGCGGTCATGCCACTGGTGATTCTCAACACTCCATGTTTCAAGTGGATTGATTTATTCATGACAAAGGCCATCCACTCTGGACAGGTAAGAAACAATTTCATAGAGAAATTACATACATCAAATTTTAAATTCTTTACGTAATAATTAGAAAAAAGAGAGAATGAAATTGATAAATATAGGCAACCTATTCGAAACAGAACCTGATAATTGGGGACTCCGTGGAGATAAACTTTTATGGTATGATTTAGCTCGCGTTTTTCAAGAAATACCGCTGCCGGACTCAGTTGAAGTTTTGCAGGCCATGCTTGAAGCGGCTTTTTTATCCCTCACCGCCCACAAAATTGAATTCGATAATCCTATTTATATAGACAGATATGCACACAAAGGTGCGTCGCCTGGATATATATTACCAGAATTCTGGAGAAAAACAGTACTTAAGGCATTGACGTCACGATATCTTGAAAAATACGAAACAAATAATAATATTCAACCACAAAAATACATACTCAGCACGGTAATTACTGATGATATTGAAATTCTTCATACAGTAATCGCATATAAATATGTAAAATTGAAAAACACCGACGTGATCTACGGAGCTTATCACGGTTACGCTGGCGGTGGAGTTTATGACCAAGGTTTTTTTTATATTGATGAAAAAAATAGCAAACACACCGTCCTAGACTTCAATAAAGTTGACAAAAGAAAGGATGCTGAGAAATTTTATAACATGCTGGGGGTATGCGCGGATTTTTGGGGTGATGAAGATGGATCTCATGAAGACGAGTCTCGACTCACAAAAGAGGCGGTCACATTACTCGATCATTTTGGAGAAATTCAAAACACATATTTAGATAGTGAAAACATGCCGCCTTTAAAATCATGCAGTCGAATATTCATGGACAAACAATTTGATATCAACATATTGGCCAATGTCAGTAAAAAATGGTCTATCTCTTTAAGTTTTGATACTGCGCAAAGCAATACCCCTGCATTGAAACAAAAACGGCAACAACAAAGAACATTAAAAAATCGATTTATGGGCTGCTTATTAGGAGGAGCCGTTGGTGATGCGCTAGGTGCCCCAGTTGAGTTTGATAGCCGGTCGCAAATCTTGCAACAGTTTGGTCCGCAAGGGATTGCCGACTACGCCGACGCATATGGCGGCATCGGGAAAATCACCGACGACACTCAGATGACCCTTTTTACAGCAGAAGGGCTGATCAGAGCCTGGGTTAGGGGGCGAGAGCGCGGAATTTCCAGCTTTGAAGGCGTAACTGCTCACGCCTACCTGCGCTGGCTCAGGACCCAAGGCATACAGCCAACCTGCCATGTTGATATAGCCGACGACAACTGCGGTTGGCTTTTCCGGCATCGTGAGTTGCACAGTCAGCGCGCACCGGGCAACACCTGCATTTCCGCACTCCGCGACATGAAATCATTTGGCGAACCGGCAACAAACAACAGCAAAGGTTGCGGCGGAGTCATGCGGGTGGCTCCTGTCGGTCTATTTGCCTGGTCTATGGGCTGGAAGGACGAACCGCAGAGAGCTTTCAAACTTGCCTCAGAATTGGCAGCTCTTACTCACGGTCATCCAACGGGCTATCTTACTGCCGGCGTCCTGGCCGTGCTTGTCCAGGCCCTGATCGATGGAATGTATCTGACTGATGGCTTGGCCGCAGCAAAGGCAATCCTCAAGTCAGAGCCTGACCATCAAGAGACATTGCAAGCCATCGAACTCGCCGAGGATCTGGCGTCGTCCTCCACCCCGAACCACGAAGCCATCAGACGACTTGGAAAAGGCTGGATTGCCGAAGAGGCACTCGCCATTTCGATTTATTGCAGCCTTGTAGCCAAAACCTTCAAGCAAGGCGTGCTCATGGCCGTAAATCATGACGGCGACTCTGATTCCACCGGAGCCATTACCGGCAATCTGCTTGGAGCCATGCTTGGAGTGAAGACGATCCCAAATGCCTGGCTCGAATCGCTGGAGCTTCGAGACACCATCGCAGAAATCGCCGAGGATCTCTTCACATTCACGGCTTGGAAAATCGGGGGAGACAATTTGGACCGAGAATTACGCCAACAGATTTGGAATAAGTATCCGGGTTTCTGAGAAATGTAATTGCTCAACGCAAATGGATATCAATCCCATGGTGACACAAATGGATTCTGAGCCAAAAAAGGAGGATGCTTTGGAAAACTTGTGCCAGCGACGAGTCCCATCCGAACGCTGCATCCTTTGCGACAAAACGCTTGAAGAGACTGGTGGAGTCCGCATTGCCGCACAAACCCTGCACGGAACCTGCCTGTCTTCGAAGTACAGAGGAGGTGGCGACAAGGATTTTCCGAACAAATCAGTTAAATTTGATGAAAATTCAGATCTTTACCTTGTCGTGTGGGGAGAAAAGGAAAAATGGACGCCGGAAAGAATTGAAAAAGCAAGGCAAGAGTATCTTCATGGATTCAGACCGTGGATCTGCCAAAAATGTGGCGGAAAAATCTGCCCAGAGTGTGGAGCCCCCCTCAACTATCCCATGGGCTCAGACGTCTTGTATGACAATGGCTGCAGTTCGCATTGTGCATGCCTCCCGGTCAATTGCGGGTGCAGCAATCGAATTTGCAAACATTATCGAGAATGGAATTGGAACAAGTAATTCAAAAGTCATACAACTCGAAAAACTAACTCTGTATTTTGACTTGAGTGAAAATACTGTGTAAGTTCGCAGAACAAAAATCAAAATGAACATGGTTTATAAAAATGGAAACAAATCCGAATGAAATTCAGCTCCTTGTCCGAGCAATTGCCTTTGCCTCTGAGAAACACAGCTCTCAGCGCCGAAAAGACGCTGCAGAATCGCCATACATAAACCACCCCATCGCCTTGGTCGACGTCTTGGCCAATGAGGGCAACGTCACGAACATCGATACCCTCTGCGCCGCTGCCCTGCACGACACCATTGAAGATACGGCAACCACTGCCGACGAACTTAAGTCGATCTTCGGTGAAAAAATCACGTCGATCGTTCTCGAACTAACTGACGACAAATCCCTGCCTAAGCATGTCCGCAAGGAAAAACAGATCGAACACGCGCCCCACTGCTCACCCGAAGCCAAGTTGGTAAAACTTGCCGATAAGATCTGCAATCTGCGAAATATTATCACTGCGCCTCCGGCAGAGTGGTCTGCGGAGCGTAAGCAGGAATATTTTGACTGGGCAGCGCGGGCTATCCGTGGCATTCGAGGCACGCACCTAGTCCTTGAAAATGTTTTTGACAAAATATATGAAATCAAAAAATCATAACAAATCCTTTTCTAAATATTATTGCACAATAATTAATATATATTTGTTAATACAAAATGAAAACAAAATATAAAACATTATTTATATCTTAATGGAGAATCACATGGACTTAATCGACAAAATTTACGACTTATCTAAACGCATTCCCAGACAAATCGAACATACAAAAACCGAGGAAGCAACTAAAAATGCGTTCATCATGCCACTGATTAATATATTAGGATATGATGTTTTTAATCCAACAGAGGTTGTTCCTGAATTTACGGCTGACGTTGGCACCAAAAAGGGAGAAAAAGTAGATTACGCAATTAAAAAAGAAGATAAAATTATTATTCTAATGGAATGCAAAGCTGCTGGATGCAATCTTGAAGAAGAACATGCATCACAACTATATAGGTATTTCTCTGTTACAGAATCAAGATTTGGAATACTCACAAATGGAATTGTTTATAAATTCTATTCTGATATTGACGAACCAAACAAGATGGATTCTAAGCCTTTTTTTGAATTTAATATGCTCAACTTTGAAGAGCATCAAGTTGATGAATTAAAAAAGTTTACAAAATCTGCATTTGAATTAGACAGCATCCTGTCATCTGCCAGCACCCTGAAATACACTGGCGCAATAAAAAGAATTTTTGCAAGCGAGCTATCCTCACCTACTGACGAATTTGTTAAATTTTTTGCCGCTCAAGTGTATTCCGGAAAAATCACACAATCTGTAAAATCACAATTTTCAACAATTGTTAAAAATGCATTGAATCAATTTATCCGTGAACGCATCAATGACCGCTTAAAATCTGCACTTGAAAATGAAGCCGAAGAGACACAGAAATCGTCATCAAATAAAATCGATGATGAGACAAACGACAATGGCATTATCACAACGCAAGAAGAAATAGACGCCTACAACGTGATCAAAGCTATTGCACGCGATGTTACTGATGTAAATAGAATTACAATGCGCGACGCTAAAAGCTATTGCGGGATTATTCTTGACGACAACAACAGAAAGCCAATTTGCAGACTACATTTTAATTATTCAACTAAAAAGTGCTTAGGAATATTTTCCCAGAAAAAGGAAACAAAATACTTAATAAGCTCAGCAGATGATATATACAATTATTCAGATTTTATCAAATCTGCAATTATTGAATATATTCAAGCAGAAAATCAAAATTAGCTGCAGTATAAAACCAATATATTCGACAACTGGATCCCATATACATCTAGAAAAATGTATATGGGGTCCAGTTTTTTCAGAAATCCATCAATAGATCATCAAGGTATTTATGTAAAACAAATCGCTCTTCCTAAGACAGGCAAAAACAACCACCTCTCCAACACCTTCTTGCCAGCAGCAACCTCAACAGCCCTCGCATAGGCATTCAACTGCCCGGAGTATGCTTCGGCAATCTCCTGCAGCCGACCTGCCGACCCCATTGAGGATTTATGGTCAATGATGACGTATCCATCAGGTGTTTCAACGAGAAGATCAATCCATCCCTGTAAAATCTGCCCGTCACCATTGACGCACGAGACAGGCACCTCTGCGCGCACTATCCCCTGCGGCCAGCGCGATCGCACCCAATCGTGCAATGCGGCAGTCTGCACTGTGACCTCGCTGGCGGATAGCGCCTCGTTAACCCCGAAGCCGACCAGAATTTCTTGAATCTCATCTTGCTCCAATGGGACAGAGACATCCGTAAAACTCGCGGCCAGGCAGGCATGCAGAGCGTCTCCTGCCACGTTCCAATCCAGTTGGCCGGGCTTAACGTGCATGGGGGAACCTATGTTCTCCTGGCAGACTATTGATGTTTCACGGCCTTCAACGCCTGAAGGCGAGACGAAAAGGGGCGGATACTCGCTGCGGCCTTTGGCAGGCTGAAACCAGAAAAGTGTTTTTTGGCCATCCTCTTGCTCCGCAGGTTCTTTTGCGACCAAAAGACGCGCTTCGGACGGAATGGTCGTCCCATCAGGCAGAACAAACGGAGTTTCCGACTTCTGCCCGGGAATCATCCAGTCCGCGCCAAGGGTCCGGAGCCAGGGATTGCTTGAGCGGGCCTTGGGATTGTGCGCCAGAACCAGCATGTCCCTGGGCCGGGTCATCGCGACATAGAGCAGGCGCTTCCCTTCTTCGACGGCTGCGGCCAAGCTCTTTTTATATTCATCCGAGGACTCGATCGTTTCCAGAACGTCGATCCCGGTGGATTGCTTGCCGAATGGCCAGGGCCAGTAATGGATGCAGCGCCCGGCAAGAGGATTGTCAGCCCGGAAAACGCCTTCGGAAAACGTGGAGATCGACCACACGCCGCTGCGGATGGTCTTCTCAAGTTCGGCCAGGATGACCACAGGCCACTCCAGCCCCTTGGCCTTGTGGCAGGTCATGACTGTCACCGCATCCAGCGCCGGTGTGGCCAGGGAATCGGTTTCAGCCTCCGCCACCTCATCCAGCCACGAAAGAAAACCGGCTATGGTGACTGTCTCGCGCAATGAGCGGCAAGTGAGCTGATACTGTTCGGCGAGATTGATCAGCGCCTCAAGGTTGGCCAGACGAAGCCGGGCCATCTCTGCGTTGCCGCACCATTTCATGACCAAGGCCGGCAGGTCGCACTCCGTGACCAGCAAACGCAGCATTTCGTGCGGGGTAAGCACCTCAAGCCGTTCTCTCAAGGCCGCGATCCAAACCAGAAGATGGTGCGCTTCCGGGCCCTCTTCAAGCCAGGCCTTGGGTTCCTGCTTCTGCTGAAGATAGTTCAGGCGATTCGTCAGCCATTCTTCGGGCTCCACGCATTCTGCCAAGGAGATGATTTCAGCGGTCGCAAGGGTATCGCTCTTGTCACTGACGCGGCGCAGACAGGCCAGCGCCAATGCCGCCTCGGGCGTCTTCAGGAGCCCGGCGCTGGCCGTCGCCACGGGAATGCCTGCACCGCGCAGACTACTGGCCACCGCGTCAACGCCGTCATTGGTGCGGGTCAGGATGGCAATATCCCCGTAACGGACAGGGCGAACGGCGGAGCCGCTGTCAGGCACGCTCATTGCCGAGTCGACGAGCGCCCGCACGCCGCCAGCCAAGGCCTCAAAACGTTCACCCACATTGGCGCCTTCCAGGACCCAGTTTGCAAACGCGGGGCTGTTAGTCACCTCTTTGCGCTGAGGCGTGAGAACAACCTCGGCCTCCTGCAAGGATTCCGCAAAGGCATGCTTGAACACGTTGTTGACCAAATGCACCAGAGGCGGCCTTGAGCGCCAGGATTTATCGAGAATCCGCACATCGCCACCGATTTCCGGGAAGACCGCAAGCAAACGCTGCATGAGCTCCGGCGAACTGCCCCGAAAGCCGTAGATGGCCTGCTTGATGTCTCCGACGAAATAGCACTGCTTGGCGAACGTGGAGAGCTTGAGGAAAAGCGCCAATTGCATGGGGCTTGTGTCCTGGAATTCGTCCACCAGAAGGAGGTCGAGTTCGTCGGACAAAACCGCCGCGACATCCGGATTATCCAGCATCTCCAGAAAAAGGGCTTCCTGGTCAGTGAAATCCACGACGCCGAGTTCTTTTTTCCTGGCCTGGTAGTTCTGGATTATGGCTGCGCAGGTCTCGAAAAGAATCTTCAAATAACTACGAATATCAGCATGCAGCATCGGGTGAACGGTGCACATGCCCGCAAGTTTCGCTGCCTCTTCGATCGCCGGGGTCATCGCTTTTTTCCCGGGATCGCTCTTCGATAACTTGATCCACTCGGACCAGGGAGCCCTGGAATTGCGCAGCGAACGTCGAAAATTGAGCACTGCCTGGTAATATTCCTTAGTGACCTTGGCGACCTTTTCCTTGGCCAGAAAAGGTTTCAAATCATTGAGAGCTGTCTCGATGGCAGCCATGAGCTGGGCCGACAAATCCTCGGCATAGGGCTTTGCGAATTTATCAAGCAGCGACTCGGCATTGCGAATGGCCATGGCGGGCAGCGTGGATGGGTCGATCCGGTTCGCCCGAACCTCCATGACCAGCTTGCGCAGATCGGCTCTCCAATCCTCGATGCCAAGCCGCCACGAAAGCCCGATCATCTCGTCGACGGTTTCACCGGACAAGACATCATCAACGGTCTTCTGCATCAACACCTTGGCCTGATCCTCATCGACAACCTGCAACGTCGGGGCAAGGC
>JAEWKZ010000097.1 GCA_023393525.1 Pseudomonadota bacterium
AATCGAGTAGCCGGGGCGGTCACCCGCCCCGGCTCTCACACCACCCGGCATGCGTACTACGCACCAAGGCGGTTTCCCGCGGCGAGCCCCAGCTCCTGCCATCTTTCTGTTAAATTGATCAGACCCATTTCTTTAAACCAGGCCATATTCATGGCCATATGTGACTGAGGCGTACGGCTCAGGCACCACAAACCTTTACCGCCCAGTACTCCAAGCCAGGCATTATTCTCCGTCAGGCCCCGGTTCCGATAGAACTTCCAGATCGTGTACCGCCTCTTCAGTTGCTTGAGTTTGATCGTCCGTATCTTCCGGCGTATCCAGCCATCCAGGTTTACGAACTCCGATCTACTCCGACTCAGGCGGAAGTAACTTATCCACCCGATGAGCAACTGGTTCAAGAACTCAATCTTTGATTCTAAAGTGCCGGGTTTGTTCCGCCGAGTGCGCTCCCGTACCTTCTGTTTAAAACGGCTGATTGTCTTCTTCGGCAGCCCCAGGCTGCCATCCTGGAAATAGGCGATAGCCAAGGAACGATCTCTCGTTCACCCGGCCTACCGCCGATTTCTCCCTGTTCACTTTCAGCTTGAGTTTCTTGTCCAGAAAGGCTGTCACGCTTTCGAATACCCGCTCCCCGGAGCGTTGCGACGCAACGTAGATGTTGCAATCATCGGCATACCGCACGAAACGGTGCCCCCGGCGCTGGAGTTCCCTGTCCAGATCGTCCAGGAGAAGATTCGCCAGCAGGGGGCTCAAGGGGCCGCCTTGCGGTGTCCCCTCATCGCGGGGCTGCACGACCCCGTCCTTCATGATCCCGGCGGTCAGAAAGGCTCGCACCACTTTCAGGACTCGCTTGTCCTTCACGTAGCGGGCGAGCCGAGCCATCAGGATGTCGTGATTTACCCGGTCGAAGAATTTCTCCAGGTCCATGTCCACCACATACACGTACCCCTCCGTGACATACTTGCTTGCCAGTTTCAGGGCACCGTGCGCACTTCGTCCCGGACGAAAGCCGAAGCTCGCTTCCGAGAAAAGTGGATCAAGGACAGGTGTAAGAACCTGAAGAAAAGCCTGTTGCACCAGACGATCCACAGCAGTGGGAATCCCGAGCTGCCGCTTGCCGCCATTCGCCTTGGGAATCTCCACGCCACGCACAGGGCTTGGCGTGTACGTTCCCTCCAAAAGTGAGCCGATCAATGCATGCCGGTTCTTGTGGCACCATTCCAGCAGATCGTGAACGCTCATGCTGTCCACTCCTGCCGCCCCTTTGTTGGATACCACTCGCCGATATGCTTCGTTGAGATTATCGCGATGGACAATCCTCTCCATCAGATGGTCCGTTTGGGACTGTGGGGCCGAACACGCCGCAGTACCGCCGTACGCCACATCCGTTCCAGATCCGGTTCCGCTTTCTCCGGAGTCGGCGTGGCCCTTATCGGTTGCCTGCACTTTGCTGTCTGTCGAGCTATCGGTCATCAGTCTTCTACCTTAGGATTCAGTCCTTCGTTGCTTAGGGGATGCAACTACTATGACCTCTGCTGACTTCTGCCTGCCTCTCGTTGCCTCGGCATGATAACCTTGGCTCACGCTTGTCCTTCCGGACTGGCAGGCAGACCTCCCGGGGTAAGACGCATCAGTATCCCTTGGAACTCGCCGGATTTACCCCCGCCATGTCGGAATGTGTATCGGGCCTCGGAATCCATTGCTCCCTTACCCCATGGCGACAGGCCTTATATCCGGTTTCTGTTCGTCGATCCCAAGGTCTTGTCTCGGGCTTCCTTCCCACAACACCTCGCGGTGCCGCAGTTGCCTCCGACTCGTGGTTCCGCACATCACGGCCCACAGGGGACTTGCACCCCATAACTGAAGCGCCATGCCCGGCGCACAAAAAACGAGCCCGACGCGATGACGCGCCGGGCTCCGGTCAGCACGAATGCGCAGACCCCTATTCCAGCGTCAAGATGACGGAAAAAGCCTTGACCATGGCGCAGATGTCGTCGCCGACCTTCAGATCCAGGTTGTTCACGGACTCGTCGGTGATGAGCGAGGTGATCTTGGTGCCGTCGGCCAGGTCCACCACCACCTCGGCCGCGATCTGTCCCGTGTTGACGGCCGAGATCCTGCCGCAGAACTTGTTGCGGGCGCTGGTCTTGAACGAACTCTCGTCCTTGACCAGCACCACCCACGGTGCCTTGACCGTGGCGATGACCGTCATGCCCATGGCCAGCCCCAAATTTTCGAAACTCTCCCTGGTGATGACGGAAACAACCCTGAGCCCGGTGGCCGTGGTCACTTCCACCTCGCTCAGGATGTTCCCGTCGCGGATGGCGCTGATCTGGCCGACGAACATGTTGCGGGCGGATGTCTTCATTTTGCGTTCCTCGAAGATGTAATGATTCATGATGCGCCGGGTGTCGGCATCGGAAAAACTGACGTACTGCGAGGACGGCCCCTGGTGCCCGAGCATGGCGTCCACCACGACCAGCGGCACTCCGCCGCGCAGCAGCTCCACGGCGCGGGAATGCCGGAGCACGCGGGGATTCAGAAGTTCGCGGGGGATATCCGTGCCCTTGCCGCGCTCCGAGAACTTGCGCCGCACATAGCCCTGGTCCAGCCGAAAGACCTGTCCGCGCAGCTCCACGCTCATGGGATGCTCGAAAAAGAGGGCCAGCGCATCCACGACCTCGGCAGGCAAGGGAATCTCGCGGGACGCGTCGCCCCTGACCATGACCACGCCCCGGGCGAGGTCGAAGTCGGTGCCATCGTCGAGATCAAGGACCTCGCCAAGGCGCATGCCCGTGTAACGCAACATGAGAAAGAGGAGCCAGATACGCGTGCGCGCCTGACGGGTCCGCGCATCGCGGGCCGCATGCAGCCAGTCGCGAAAGGAGCGCGTCAGGGCGTCGAGCTGACCGGGATCGAGATATTTGACCGTCTCCGGCACCTGAAAAATCCGGGCCGCCTTGGGTGCGCGTTTCGGCCCGGCAACCGGATCATCCAGCCCGCGACGCCTGATTTCCTCCTGCGCCAGACAGGCCAGTTGCATCAATGTATTCGGATCAAGCTGGTCCAATTTGTGCATCATTTCTCCAGACAACAGCGTTTTCATGACCATGCAACAGTACCCGGCAAGCGATGCACGACATGCGGCGCCTCAAGCAATACAGTCACGCTTTATCATGCTTGCGTGACCATATTGCCAAACTGGAGCGCTTCAGGCCAGGAAAAAGGCAATCAAAAAAAAGGAGACCCCTATGAATTGTAAATCGTTGCATACAGTTTTGTCGCTTTGCATCGTGCTCATGTCCACGCCGGCCATGGCCAAGGACCTCCTTGTCTCGGCGGCGGCCAGCCTGACCAACGCCTTCACGGAAATGAAGGAACCCTTCGAGAAGGCCCATCCCGGCACCAACATCGTCTTCAATTTCGCCGCTTCCGGGCCGCTCCTGCAGCAGATGCAGCAAGGAGCGCCCGTGGATGTCTTCGCCTCGGCCGACCAGCAGACCATGGACAAGGCTGGACCGCTCGTGGATTCGGCCACCCGCGTCAACTTCGCCGGCAATGCCCTGGTGCTGATCGTCCCTGCGGACAGCAAACGCACAGTGAGCGCCCCCGAGGAGCTCAAAAACGAAGCGTACACGCTCGTCGCCATCGGCAACCCCGAGTCCGTGCCCGTTGGACGCTACACCAAGGGCGCTCTTGAAGCAGCGGGGCTGTACGAGGCCCTGACGCCGAAATTCGTCATGGCCGAAAGCGTGCGCCAGGCCCTGGACTACGTGGCCCGAGGCGAAGTGCAGGCCGGATTCGTCTACGCCACGGACGCGGCCCTGCGTGCCGACAAGGTCAAGGTCGCGCTCGAAGTGACCGGCCACAAAGCCATCACCTACCCCATCGCCCTGCTCGCCGCGTCGCAAAACAGGGACATGGGCCGTGCTTTCGTTGATTTCGTGAAGAGTGAGGAAGGACAGGCCATACTGAAAAAATACGGCTTCAAGAAGTCGTGAACTGTGAGGCCATGCCCGCAGTGCAAAGCTCCAACCCTATGGAAGCGGGGGGATACGGTCAGGCGTTTCCTTGAAACGCCGTGATTCTCTCCAGTTCCCGTCGCAGGTCGGCGGCATCGACAGGCTTGCTCAGATACCCATTCATTCCCAGGCTCAGAAATTTTTCCCTGTCACCGATCATTGCATGGGCCGTCAATGCAATGATCGGAATATCCTTTCTGTATCCAGGCCGCAATGACGAACGGATCACCCTTGTCGTCTCGATTCCGTCCATGACAGGCATCTGAATGTCCATGAAAATGCAGTCGACTTTTTCACACTCCGGAAGGCCAAAGATCTGAAGTCCATTCTGTGCCGTCACCACAGTGTGTCCTGACTTTTCCAACAGTTTTCTCGTGTACAGCGTGATGATCGGATCGTCCTCGACCAGCAGGATATGCAGAGGCGTGACGGACGAGGGGGCGTCCGCGCAGGCTTGGGGTTGGCTCGACAGCGGACAGGCCTCCTTGAAAGGCAGCTCCACGTGCATGTCGGTCCCTTCGCCCACGACGCTGTCCGCGAAAATCTGGCCGCCCATCAGTGTCACCAGGCGCTTGACGATGGCCAGGCCAAGCCCGGCTCCCTGAAATGCGCGGGAGGAAGCGCCGTCGACCTGCACGAAAGACCCGAAAATCTCGTCCACCCTGTTCTCCGGAATGCCGATCCCAGTGTCCGAGACGGAGAGGAGAACTCTCAGGCCGGCGTTCTTTTTCGGCGGCAGGGAAACGATTTCGACACGAACCCCTCCCTTTTCCGTGAACTTGATCGCATTGCCGACAAGGTTGAAGAGGATCTGGCGCACACGCATCTCGTCACCCACGAGTTGCGGGGGCACGGACGGATCGATGAAAAATTCCAGAAAAATCCCCTTCTCCTGACCGGCCAGGGCAAAAATCTCCATGACCGAGTCGCGCAGATCCGCCGTCAGGAACTCGTGCTCGTGAATGTCGAGCTTGCCCGCTTCGATGCGCGAAATATCGAGCAGATCCGTGAGCAGACGGGTGAACCTGTCCGACGCCTTGATGGCCAGAGAGACGTAGCGGCGCTGCTCGTCGTCGAGCCGCGTGCCCTGCAGGAGGCGCATCATGCCCATGATGCCGCTGAACGGGGTGCGCAGCTCGTGGCTCATGTTGGCCATGAATTCGCTTTTGGCCTCGTTGGCGCTCTCCGCGCTCTTCCTGGCGGCGATCAACCCCTCCTCCATGCGGATCTGCGCGGTCACGTCGTCCAGGCGGATGACCGCGCCATAAACCTCGTCGCTGATCAAGGGGCTGACCAGAATGTCCACGATCCGCCGCTCTTCGGCATGCTCATAGGCCTGTCTGGTCAGGCTCAAGGTCGTCGCCTCCTTCATGGACCGCAGCACCGTGTCGACCAGCCAGGAAAGCTGCGGGAGAGCCTGCTCCAGAGGCAGTCCGACGACCTGCTCCGGCTCAAGCCCGACCCATGACCGGGCCGTGCGGTTCCAGTGGGCCACCACGCACTCGCAGTCCACCGCGACCAGCACGGACGGGGAGGAATCGAAAATGCCCATGAAGGACGTCGTCGCCTTGCGCAAATCATGCTCGACACGGACGCGCTCCGCGATCTGCGCCTCCAGGCGGATGTTGGATTCGCGCAGGGACTCGGCCTGAAGCGTCAGATCGGTCTGACTGTCGCGCAGACGCCGGGCCATGGCCACGAAATTGCGACTCAATTCGCCGATCTCATCCCTGCGCGCCAGCGGCTCCGGCAGCCCGCGCCAATTTCCCCGGCTGATCTCCGTCGCGGCCTTGGACAGGTCCAGCACCGGGTCGAGCACCGCCCGGGCGGCGCGAACGTAAAACCACCAGCCAAGAATGGAGGCGATGACGAAAATAAGCGCGACTCTGGCCAGAAATTCGTTGCGGGTAAAACGCATCTCCTCGGCGCTGACAGTCACCGTCAGCAGCCAATCCCATTCCGGAATGAACAGGTACGGGCCGATCCGCGTCTCCTCGCCGCTGGCGCAATCAATCCGGCCCGCCCCCTTCCGCAGCAGTTCCGGCAGACACGGCAATTCAAGATTCCGCCCGCCGGGAAGGCCCGCGCGCATGACGGTCTCGCCCGTGGAGGAAACAATGCCGAGCTGGCCGAACATCTCCGACGACCGCGCCGTGAACGAGGCGAGCAGGTCGGCCTTGGCCTTGTCCTCGTAGGCCCGGATTCCGAGCAGGCCGACGCCGTCGAGCACCTGCCGGGATTCGAAGATCTTTTCCCGATACTCGTCGAGTTCCTTGTCCAGCAGGCGAAAATTGAGGGTTTCGGTCAGGTGGTCGATGGTCCACGTCGCCAGGCCTGAAATGCTCAGGGTGATGCCGGCCACCAGAATGAATCCGGTCAGATTGGCCCGAAATTTCAAGCCCATGCGTTTCTCCCGATCATTCTTCGTCCTTTCCGATGACGGTCGCCGTCTTGAGCAGGGAAACCGGCAACACAAGCCCGGCGGCGCGGGCCAGTTTCAGGTTGACGATCAGCCTGACCCGCCTGTTCTCGACCATGGGTATGTTCGCGGGACTTTCGCCGTCGAGCACCCGCAAGGCGGTGAGCGCCATCCACTCGCCCTGCTCCTCGGGTTCCTTGGCAAAGGTGAAAATCACGTACGAGGCGAGGTAGTCGTCGAAGCTGCCCGTCGGAATACGGGTGTGCTCGTGCAGAAACTTTCGGGCCTCGGCATCGTCCCAACCCGCGATCCCCCCGTTGCCGCCCATGATGAGCATGTCGGAGCGGGCCTGGACTTCGCTGAAGGCGCGAGGAAAATCCTCGAACCGGGAAACGAGAAGCCCCTGCAATTTGCCCTGGAAACTGCGGGAGTTGTAGATCTGCACGTTTTTGCGCTCGCTCTCGGAATCGGCGGCGATGTAGCCGAAACGCCCCCCCTGTCCGAACGCGCGCAGCATGGATTTGGCCTGCTCCAAAAGGTTGACCTCCACCATGCAGGTCATGTTGGGCGCCGGATAGCCATATTCGCCGGCATCCCAGTTGATCGCGCCGCCGACCACTGGAATCCCGGTTCCACGCAGGTGAGGAGCCACAAGGTATCGCTGCGCGTTGTCATCCGAGGCCATGACCACGTCGGGAGCGAACTCCCGCAATACGCTCAGGGCATCGTCGGCGGACTTTTCGGCGTGCGATCTCGAAGGGTGTCTTTTGGTGTCCATGTGCACCACGCGCAATTCCACCCCGGTTCCATCCAGAATCTTCTCGACCCCCCGCGCGATCCCGTCCGACCAGGCGAACCCTTCGTGATAGGATTCAACCCACAGAATGCGTTTTCCCTGAAAAGAGGCGGCCGCGCCCTCGCCTGGGAGCGCCAGAACGAGCATCAAGCTCATCAAGAATCGCGCAATTCGGATCATGGCACCCCACGCCGCGAGATAAAAAGTTCAATACACGCCCGGACGATAGACAACGAGCACGGGTATTGACAAGGAGATTCGGAACCACGAACCTGATCGTGAACGATTTCAAGAAGCAAAGCCCCGGGCGCCGCGTCGCGCGACGCATTCCACGCACACAACTTGGGAGTCATGATGATCCATACGTTCAAAACCGTCGGCACAATCATTCACGGGCAAGGCTCTTGCGCAGACATCGGCCTTGAGGTCGAGCGTCTCGGAGCGAGCCGTGTCCTCGTGGTGACGGGCCAGGGCACTGTCCGGCGCGGCAGCCACCTTTCGATCATGGAGTCCTTGAAACGGCACGGCCTTCTGGCGGAAATCTTCTCCGAGGTGACGAACGAGCCGACCCCGTCCGTGGTCGAGGCCTGCGCGGCCAGCGCCAGAGCGTTCAAGGCCGACCTCATCCTCGGGCTGGGCGGCGGCAGCGTCCTGGACACGGCCAAGGCAGCCTCCGTGCTGGCCGGCAACGAGGGCCCCATCGAAAGATACTTCGGAGTCGATCTCATCCCCGCTCCATGCCTGCCCACGGTTCTCGTCCCCACCACCGCAGGAACGGGCAGCGAAATGACCTCCATCAGCGTGGTGGCCGATGAGGCCTCGAACTCGAAAAAAGGCATCGTCAGCGACCATCTCTTTGCCAGGCTGGTCGTGCTCGACCCGGAACTGACCGTTTCCATGCCGCCGCGCGTGACCGCGGCGACCGGGCTCGACGCCTTTGTCCACGCCATGGAGTCCTACGTCAACAAAAGCGCCACCCCGTTCACGGATTGCGCCAATCTCCAGGCCATGACCATGATCGCGGGCAGCATCCGCAAGGCCTACGCCGACGGCGGCGACATGACGGCCAGGGAGCAGATGCTCTACGGCTCCGCCCTGGCCGGAATGGGCTTTTCCAATACCCAAAACGGGGTCATCCACGCCATCGCCATGGCCGTCCCGGCCTCCTACCACCTGCCCCACGGCCTGCTCGTCGGCGCGGCGGCACCCATGGGCATCGCCTTCAATTGCCTGGCCGCCCCCGAAAAGTACGCACGCATCGCCGAAATCCTGGGCTGCGATCCCGGCCTGAAAACCGCAGGCGAGCGGGCCGAAAGCGCCGTGGCCGGATTTAAGAGGATGCTGGCCGATCTGGGCGTCACGCCCGGCCTGGCCGCCCACGGCATACGACGCGAGGACATCCGGGGAATCGCCGAGCGCGCGGCCGGGACGCAGCGCCTGATGCGCGGCAATCCGCGCCAGGGAACGGCCGACGAGCTGGAACAACTGCTGGAGCGTTATTTCTGAACCGCCAGGGGCGGGAGAACAGGACTAGGAGGGAAGATTCCGGGGCGCTACGCCCCGGAATCATTTCTTCTGGATTTTTCGAAAAATCGTGCTGCGGTCGACCTGGAAAAGATCGGCCACTTTCTGCACGGACCCATGCACTTCCAGCGCCTGCTGCAAAAAATCACGTTCGATATCGGCCATGATGTTCTTGAGCGCGCGCCCGCCGATCAGGATGTCGTCGGCGTAGCACCGGCCATGGGTCTTGTCCTCGGTGATGTGGACCGGAAGGTCGCGCGGAGAGATGAGCCCCCCCTTGTGGGTGATGACCAGCCCATGGATCACGTTCTGAAGCTCCCGCACGTTGCCGGGCCATTGATACCGTGACAAAACGCCCAGGGCGACCTCCATGAAGGCCAGGCTTTTGCCGTACTTCCCGGAATAGTAGCGCAGAAAATGCTCCACCAGGGGGCGCACGTCATCGGGGCGTTCGCGCAGTGCGGGGATGGTGACCGTGGCCACGTTGAGGCGGTAATACAGATCGCGGCGAAAGGAGCCCGTTTCAACGCACTCGGCCAGGTTCTTGTTGGTGGCCGCGATGATCCGGACATCGACCTTGGTCGGACGGCTTCCGCCGACGCGCATGATCTCCCCGTCCTGCAGCACGCGCAAAAGGCGGGTCTGCATGGACAGGGGCAGTTCTCCTATCTCGTCCAGAAAAACCGTGCCGCCGTCGGCCAGCTCGAAATACCCGGCCTTGCCCTTGCTGGACGCGCCGGTGAAGGCCCCTGGCATATAGCCGAACATCTCCGACTCGGTCAGGGTTTCGGAGATGCCGCCGCAGTCCACCTTGAGGAAAATCTTGTCCCTGCGGGCGCTGTGCCCATGGGTGAGCCGCGCGAAGACGTCCTTGCCGACGCCCGTCTCCCCCAGCAGCAGGACCGACGCATCGGTCGGGGCGACGGTTTGCAGCATGTTCACCACACCATGCATGACCTGGCTTTCATATACCGGAGTGAGCGCCTTGCTGCTCTTCTGGGCGATGTAGGCCATCTGCTCGTGAAACTGGTCGATCAGATGCCGCTGCTCCTCCATCTGCTCGTTGAGGCGGGTGATCATGGTGATGTCGCGCACGAAGGTGACCACCAGGCGCAGGGTCCCGGACTCGTCAAAGACCG
Source organism: Pseudomonadota bacterium (assembly GCA_023393525.1). Lineage (GTDB taxonomy): Bacteria > Desulfobacterota > Desulfovibrionia > Desulfovibrionales > Desulfomicrobiaceae > Desulfomicrobium. Next base: position 9,901 of record JAEWKZ010000097.1, read on the forward strand.
GAAAGCCGGACAGGACCAGCTTCTTCCCGTTCTGCAGCTGCTGCACGTGCGTGGCGGGTTTGCCGGTGCGCACGATTTCGGGGTTGAGCACCTTGTCGAAGACGCCGTTCTCGACCAGGGCGCGAACCTGCTTGCCCTGCACCTGCTCCTGGGTCAGCCCGGTCAGCTGTTCATACATGCGGTTGACGCGCAGGGTGATGCCGGAAACGTCGGATACGAACACGCCATCGGGCAGCGCATCGAGGATGCATTCGAAGTGCTGTGAAAGAAAATCCATGGAACGACTTGTCATGTAAAAAATCTCTCATGGCTTAAAAAAAAAGGCAACCGTGCAAGCTGCCTTTTTGTGCAATACCAGCGGCCATCATTTTACAAGCACATCAAAGCAGCAATTGATCTGATGCATTGTTACCGCACTGAACGGATGCGCATTCATAAAAACATGAAGCAGCTCTATTTTACAATCTCGACCCTGTCCCCAAGCACATTTTTTGCGACTTCAAGCAGGCTGGTCATGATGGATTTGTCCAGCGTCACGTCATCCATGGGCGGCACACGGTCCAGAAAGTGATATTTCTGCGTGCCCAGCCGATGATAGGGAAGCATTTCATAGCGCACGTTCGGAAACGGCTTTATGAATTCCGCGATGGCCCTGACCGCTTCCTCCGAGTCGTTGAAGCCGGGGATGATCGGGGTGCGGGCCAGAATCGGCTTGTCCGGGTCCAACTCGGCCAGCTTGCGGAAATTTTCCAGAATGGTCTCGTTGGAACACCCGGTCTGCTCCTCGTGCACGCCGCCGTCCATGTGCTTGATATCGTACAGCACGTAATTCAGATACGGCGCGGCCGCTTCCAGCGTTTTCCACGGCACCATGCCGCAGGTCTCCACCGCCGTCTTGATCCTGCGCCGCCGGGCGTCGCGCAGGAGGGCCAGCGCGAATTCGCCCTGCATGAGCGGCTCGCCGCCGGAGAGGGTCAGGCCGCCGCTGGAGCGGGTGTAGAAGGCCGCGTCCTGCTCGACCACCTTCAGCACGTCATCGACGCTGCGTTCCTGGCCGTAGACGATCAGACCCTGGGACGGGCACGCCTCGGCGCAGTTCATGGGGCAGCCGGAGCACAGCGACCTGTCGATGCGCAGGGAGTCGTCGGCCTCGCGGATGATCGCCCCGCGCAGGCAGGCTTGCAGGCAGCGCGTGCACTTGGCGAAGGTCAGGCAACGGCCGGCGTTGAAAGCCAGCTCCGGTTCGCGACGCTGGGACTCGGGATTGCTGCACCACCGGCAGGACAGGGGACAACCCTTCAAAAACACGATGGTCCGAATTCCCGGGCCGTCATGGACCGAATATTTCTGGATGTTGAACACCAGACCTTTCTTCTTTTTGTCTTCAAGCGCGCTCATGAGGCTCCTCGATGTTTTGACGCAAATTGGGAGGATGAAGATCCCGAGGCTGATTTCGCGGTTGGTAAAGTGGAAGCGTGGTGCGGCGGTTGTCCCGGACAGGGATCGCCGACTGTCTGACTGAGCCAGGCATCGTTTGTTGAATCGTCGCTGGCCGCTTGAAAATCGGTGCATATCCGTCAGGGGCGGCGATTCAAATTTTACGAGGCCGGCGAAGGATTTTCGGCGGTCCCTGTCCGGGACAACCGCCACACCACGCACTGATTTCTCATTTCCGTTGGAAAAAGCCAGGGGGGCCGAAGCCCCCCTGATCCTTAGAGAGCGCCATGCTCCGTACGGGCGATGAGGTCGTCCTGGAGGTCCGGGGACAGGTCCACGAAGTAGGCGCTGTACCCGGCGATGCGCACGATGAGGTTGCGGTACTTCTGCGGGTCCTTCTTGGCCGCGATGAGGGTGTCGCGGTTGATGACGTTGAACTGCACGTGCCAGATCTTCAGGTCGCAGAAGGTGCGGATGAAGGACACCAGCTTTTCCGTGCCCTGCTCGCCCTCGATGCACTTGGGCGTGAACTTGATGTTGAGCATGCGGGCCGCGCGGTCGCGCATGCCGTAGTTCTTGGTATTGTAGTTGGACAGCAGGATGGCCGTGGGGCCGTTCACGTCCGCGCCGTGGGAGGCCGAGGAGCCGTCGGACAGCGGGGTGAACTGCTTGCGTCCGTTGGGGGTGGCGCTGACGACCTTGCCGAAGGGCACATGCGAGGTGAACGGCACGTAGCGCACGTCGTTGTGCATGCCCAGTTCCTTGCTGTATTTGCCGCCGTATTCCACGGAAATCCTGTCGATCTCGCGGCCGATGCTGTCGGCGTAGGGGTCGTTGTTGCCGTAGCAGGGAGCGGAGCGCAGCAGCGCCTCCACATCCTCGAAACCTTCGAAGTTGGCGTCCACGGCGTCGATGATCTGCCGCATGGTCAGCTTCTTGTCCTCAAAGACCAGCTTCTTGATGGCCGCCAGGGAGTCGACCACGGTGCCCAGGCCCATGTACTCGAAGTAGCCGAGGTTGATGCCCTCGGGGATCTGCTCCTGATGCAGGTCGATGCAGTGCTTCATGCACAGGTCGTGCACGGCGGAACCCATGGGCTGGGCGAAGCAGGTCGCGCGGATCTTGTTGATGGTGTACTGCTGCACGAAGGCGGCGCGCAGGAACAGGAGGTGCTGCTGCACGTAGGCGTCCCAGAACTCGTCCCAGTTGGAGAACGCGGTCGGATCGCCGGTCTTCACGCCCAGGTCGATGTCGCCGTACTTCTTCATGCGGCCGTTGCGCAGCACCATTTCCACGGCGGCGGCGAAGTTGATGTACGCGCCGCCGGAGGTGTAGGTGTCGCGGTTGGGCATGCGCGCCTCGGTGCAGCCGGAGACGGCGTAGTCATAGGCTTCGGCGAAGGTCGCGCCCTTGGAGACATAGAGGGGCACGATCTCCTCGTCGTTGATCAGCTTGGGGAAGCCCGAGCCGTCCTTGATGGTCTCGGCCACGTCCCACAGATAGCTCTCGGGCGAGCGGCTGTGAATGCGGGCCGCCAGGTCCGGGTAGTGCAGCGGGAACTCGCGCTTGGACTTCAGGATCAGGTGGGTCAGGTCGTTGGTGGCGTCGCGTCCGTCCGGAGTCTGGCCGCCCACCGTCACCGCCTCCCAGTGCGCGTAGCCTTCGTTGAAGGCCCCGCCCGTGGGGGAGATGTACATGTCGATAAATTCGGCCATGCCCACCCACATGCATTCCAAAAGCTCCATGGCCTTGTCTTCGGTCAGCGTGCCGGCCTCGATGTCGGTTTCGTAGTAGGGGAAGAAATACTGGTCCATGCGGCCATTGGAGATGGTCGTGCCGGTCTTCTGCTCGATGCGCGAGAACATCTGCATGAACCACTGGCTCTGGCAGGCTTCCCAGAAGTCGCGGGCAGGCTCGCCGGGCACGCGCTCGGCGTTCTCGGCCATGCGGATGAGCTCCGCCTTGCGCTCGGGATTGGTTTCCTTTTCCGCGACTTCACGCGCCAGCACGGCGTGACGCTTGGCCCAGAGCACGATGGCGTCGCAGACGATGACCACGGCTTCGAGGAAGGGCTTCTTCTCGCAGTTGTCCTTGGGGCTGAGCGGATCGAGATCGGCCAGCTTTTCCAGGGCTTCGCGCTTGATGTCGTTGAAGCCGCGCTTCAAGACCTTTTCATAATCATGGACCCACTGGATGGAGGAGCGGAAGGACGCGGTCTCGTTGACGATGAAGCGCGACATCAGGCCCGCCGGGTCGTCGTAGGTCAACTTGTGCACTTCCTCGGGCAGGGCGGCGTTGAGCTTTTCGTGAAAGGTCTTGCCCTTCCAGAAGGGAGCGATCTCCTCCACCACGATCTTGGCGTCCTCGGGAGTGATGGTCGCCGGAGAAGTCGGACGGTTGGGCAGCTCCTTGACCGCGATGTCCAGGAAATCGCCGTCGAGTTCGGGATAGAGAATGCCGTAACGGCCGTCACAACCGGCGCGGCCCAGCAGGAGCTGATCTTCCTGGACATAGACGGTCATGTTTTCGGCGATATGCTTCATGGCCTTGGCCCAACGCAGAACCAGAGGCTGGCCTTCCGTCTTTTGCATGGACTGCGTGAAATAGAGGGCGCGTTCGATGTCGATGCGCGGCTTCTGTCCATCAAATCTTTCCAGAAGCTTGAAAACGCGGCTATGCGTTTTTCTGAACTTGTCTTCCTTTCCTTCAATCTGATTGTACAGACGTTCTTCCTGAGGCGACATGCAGCCACATGTAAAACGAGTCATTTTTTTTGCTCCTGGTCTAAGTTTGCGTATGAAATTCTGAAAAACTGATATTCGATTTTTTCTCTTCCAGATATCTGCATCGAGACATATACATCTGGAAAAACAATCTGCTTCACTTCAACACAACCAATCGTCCTTGAGCATTCTCTGTGCCAATTCTCATAACCATTCAAAAATACAGGCTATCCATTGTTTGCACAAAAATGAACCTCTTTGGGAAATTCGGAACAAAGCCAAGCGGTCGCAAAAATGCAACAAAAGCGAAAAATCCTGCCTTTTTCAGACGAAAAAGGTTGCAAATTTGCAACCGAGCACGCAAAATCAGCATTCGTAGCGGTCGCAACACTCCCGTTGATCGTGTATGACAGCAACGTGCGACGCGGTTATGTGATTTAATTCCCAAATGCGGCAAGCTTGTTAAGAACACCTCCCGATAGTTGCAAATCTGCATCAAACATCTCGCTTCCACGCCGCGTTCTTGCACTGCAAAATCATAACTTTCTGAATTTAAACGATTTTTAATCAATCCGGACTGTTTCACTTTTATTTCAAAATGGCATGCATTCTGCTCAAGGGTCTTCAATACCCGTGACCAGAGGGCGTCAGCCGGAAACATTGCCAGGCAATGCTGGTCAAAACTCAACTTTTTTGGAGGAATAGATGAAGAAGATCGTTTTAGCCGCTTTGGGCTTGATGGCCGCGATAGGCTTGACCGGATCCATCGACACGGCAAACGCCGGCAAGCCCCTGACCCTGCGCCTCGGCCACCCCATGGCTCCGGGCAACAATGTCACCGTGGGCTACGAGAAATTCAAGGAACTGGTGGAAGCCAAAAGCGACAGGAATATCCGCATCCAGATCTTCGGCAACGCGCAGCTCGGCAGCGACCGCGTGACCACCGAAGCGGCCCAGGCCGGCACGCTGGACATGTCCTCAAGCTCCTCGCCCAACATGGCCAGCTTCCACAAGGCCTACATGGCCATCGACCTGCCCTACATCACCTCGCCGAAATATCAGGACAATCTGTATAAGGCCCTGGACGAGGGCGAACTGGGCCGTGAATTGGAAAAGATCTCCAACGAGATCGGCCTGACCACGCTCATGTTCAGCCAGTACGGCTACAGAAACTTCGTCAGCACCAAGAAGCCCATCCGCACCGTGGCCGATCTGGCCAACCTCAAGGTCCGCACCACGGACTCCCCCGTCGAGGTCGCGGTGGCCACGGCCCTTGGGATGAACCCGGCTCCGGTGGCCTGGGGCGAGACCTACACCGCCCTGCAGCAGGGCACCGTCGATGCCGAAGGCAACACCTTCTCGCTCTTGAACGATGCCAAGCACACCGAAGTGCTCAAGTACGCCATGGACTCCAACCACAACTACAGCATGCATCTCTTGCTCATGAACAAGAAGAAGTGGGACAGCCTCACTCCGGAGCAGCAGCAGATCCTGAGCGAATCCGCCCGTGAAGCCCTGCAGTGGCAGCGCGAGGAGACGGTTCGTCTCGAAGCCAAGGCGTGGGAGGCTTTCAAGGAAAAGGGAATCGAAATCACCATTCTTGACGATGCGGAACGCGCCAAGCTCAAGGAACTCACCGCCCCCGTGCGTGACCAGTTCGCCGCGCAGATTCCCGCCAACCTGCTCAAGCTTTTGAACGAAACCCAGCAGTAAGACGCTCTTTTCGCCCCCGGAAGCAAGTCCGGGGGCGAAAAGACAAACCTATCTCCCCTGAACAACGTGAAGCGCACCTGTCTTCGCAGTTTGCTCGACTTGCAGGGGATTGACCGGATGGTCCACATAATATGAGGCAAAAGGGAGACCACATGGATCAGGAAATCACCTGCGGCGTCATGCCCATCGAAAACGCGGACAAGGCTGAAGGCACGTCAAAATTCTGGGCGTGGATTGATGAAAACTTCGAAAAAATCTTTCTTGTGTCGGGACTGCTGCTGATCATTTTCTTCATCACGTTCCAGACCAGCTACAGATACATAATAACCCATTTTTCAAGCACTTCCGGCGCGGCCGTATGGACAGAGGAGCTCTCGCGCTACATCTTCATCTGGATCACCTATCTGGCGCTCTCCGTCGCCATCAAAAAGCGCAGCTCGATCCGCATCGACATCATCTTCGACAAACTCCCCGCACGCTGGCAGAACGCCAGCTGGGTCATGGTGGACACGTTCTTCCTGATCCTGACCCTGACCATCTGCTGGACGGGATGGTCGCAAATCGAAAGACTGCTCGAATTTCCCCAGCACACCACGGCCCTGGGCATCCCCTACATCATCCCCTATCTCGTCCTGCCCCTGGGCTTTGGACTCATGAGCCTGCGTCTCGTGCAGAGCCTCCTGCGTCAGATCCAGATCTGCGGCCCGAAGGACACGGCAATTGCGCTCATGTTCGTGGCCGTGGTCGTTTCTCCCGTTTTCATCGCGGAATACATCGAACCCCTGCCCGCCCTGTTCGGATATTTTGTCGTCCTGTGCGCCCTCGGGGTTCCCATCGCGATCGCTCTTGGCCTGTCCACCCTGGCCACCGTCATCTGCGCCGACACCTTGCCCATCGAGTACCTGGCCCAGACCGCCTTCACCTCCATCGACAGCTTCCCGATCATGGCCATCCCGTTCTTCATCGCCGCCGGCGTGTTCATGGGCGCGGGCGGGCTGTCGCAGCGACTGCTTTCCCTGGCCGATGAAATGCTCGGCGGCCTTTACGGCGGCATGGCCCTGGTCACCGTGGCCACCTGCATGTTCTTCGGAGCCATCAGCGGCTCCGGCCCGGCCACAGTCGCGGCCATCGGCGCGCTGACCGTCCCGGCCATGGTCGAACGCGGGTACGACAAGTATTTCGCGGGCGCCCTGGTCGCCGCCGCCGGCGCCATCGGCGTCATGATCCCGCCCAGCAACCCCTTCGTGGTCTACGGCATCTCGGCCCAGGTCTCCATCGGTGACCTCTTTCTGGGCGGCATCGTGCCCGGCGTGCTGACCGGCCTGGTGCTCATGGGTTACGCCTACTTCTTCTCCAAGGCCCGCAACTGGCACGGCGAAGTACGCGAAAGAAGCATCGGCACCCTGACCAAGGCCGTGTGGAACGCCAAATGGGCGCTCATGGTGCCGGTCATCGTGCTCGGCGGCATCTACGGCGGTCTCATGACCCCCACGGAAGCCGCTGCGGTGGCCGCGTTCTACGGCCTGATCGTCGGCGTTTTCGTGTACCGCGAAATCGGGCTGCGCAAGCTGTACGATTGCTGCGTGGAAGCCACGGAGACATCGGCCACGATCATCGTGCTCATGGCCATGGCCACCCTCTTCGGCAACATCATGACCATCGAGGACGTGCCCGGCACCATCGCCCGCGCCATCCTGAGCGTCACGGAGAGCAAGCTGGTCGTCCTGCTGCTCATCAACGTCCTGCTGCTCATGGTCGGCGTCTTCATGGAAGCCCTGGCCGCCATCGTCATCCTCACGCCCATCCTTTTGCCCGTGGTGACCGGCGTGGGCGTCTCCCCGCTGCACTTCGGCATCATCATGGTCGTCAACCTGGCCATCGGCTTCATCACCCCGCCCGTGGGCGTGAACCTCTTCGTGGCCAGCGGCATCTCCAAGGCCAAGCTCTCTAACCTGTCGCAGTCGGTCATCCCCATGATCCTGCTCATGATCGCGGTGCTGCTCCTGATCACCTACGTGCCGGAAGTTCCGCTCTTCTTCATCTCGAAATAGCATGACCTCAACACGTGCCGCCGGGCTCTCCGGCGGCGCATTTCAAAACCGGCCGACGTATTCGTCAGTGCCGGACAAGGAGACTTTGTCCATGAAAATCATCGATTTCCGTTTCCGCCCGAACACTCCCGAGATAATAAACGGCATCAAGACCAGCGCCATGTTCAAGGCCGCCTGCCAGGCCATCGGATTCGACGCCCGCCAGCCCCAGCCCCTGCCCGAGATCGTGGCCGACCTGGACAGGCGCGGCGTCGAGCGCGCGGTCATCACCGGCCGCGACTGCGAAACCACCTACGGTTCCCCGGCCAACAACGGCAGCGTGCTGGAATTCTGCAAGGCCTATCCGGAAAAATTCATCGGCTTCTGGGGCATCGACCCGCACAAGAAGATGGCCGCCGTCTATGAAATCGTCAGGGCCGTCGAAGAGTTCGGCATGAAAGGCATCGCCATCGACCCCTACCTGGCCCACATCCCGGCCTGCGAGGCCCGCTACTACCCACTCTACACCAAATGCGCGGAACTGAACCTGCCCGTGTTCGTGACCATGGCCCCGCCGCCGCAGGTCCCCGGCGCGATCATGGACTACGCCGATCCCCGCCACGTCGATCAGGTCGCCCGCGATTTTCCCGAACTAACCATCATCATGAGCCATGGCGGCTACCCCTACGTCAACGAGGCCGTCTACGCCTGCCTGCGCAACGCCAACGTGTACATGGATTTCTCCGAATACGAGCGCGCGCCCATGAGCGATGTCTTCGTGCAGGCCATGAGCACCATTATCCAGGACAAGGTCGTCTTCGCCAGCGCCCATCCGTTCATCGAACTGGCCGACGCCCTTGACGCCTACGCCGGCTTCCCCCTATCGGACGAGGTCCGGCGCAAGGTCATGTACGACAACGCCCGCCGCATCCTCGGACTGTAGCACCAAACCGTCGCGGAGAACGCCGTTC
>JAEWKZ010000100.1 GCA_023393525.1 Pseudomonadota bacterium
CGCCCCCCCCTGCCCTCCCCCCCCCCCCCCCCCCCCCCCCCCCCCCCCCCCGCCTCTCTTAGCCTGCCAGATAGCTCCGCGCCAGTTCCCGGAAAGCTCCCACCTGTTCCTCGATCCAATCTTTGCCCTGGTCCAGTTCGCGGGCCATGATCTCGGCCACGTCGCGGGCGATGATCATGCTTACGGCCGCGTCCAGGATCAGCGCGCGGGTGCGGTGGCGCAGCACGTCGGACAGGGTCCGGGCCCATTCGCGGCGCACGGCCCAGACCACTTCCGCTCGCAGGTAGGGCAGCTTGTAGTGCAGGGGCTTGCCCAGTTCCGGGTCGCGGCGGATCATCTCGCGGATTTCCTCGATGTCGCTGCCGTAGACCGAGAGGTGGTCGCGCGGGTCCACGCCGCCGAGCCAGCCGTGCAGGGGCAGGTTCTCGGTCTTGCAGGAGTGGCGGGGCAGGCCCGCGAAGCGGGCGGCCTGGGTCACGGCGTCCTCGCCCATCTTGCGGTAGGTGGTCCATTTGCCGCCCGCGATGGTCACCAGCCCGCTCTGGGAGATGGTCAGGTGGTGGTCGCGGGACAGGGACGAGGTCTTGTCTTCGCCCTCGGCCCGGATCAGGGGCCGGATGCCGGCGAAGACGCTCAGGATGTCGCTGCGCTTGGGGTCGCGGGTCAGGTAGCGGCCCGCGTGTTCGAGCAGGAAGGTGATCTCCTCTTCCATGGGGCGGGGTTCGGGGCTTGCGCCGTCCAGGGCCACGTCCGTGGTCCCGACCAGGACGCGCCCGTGCCAGGGCACGAGGAAGATGACCCGGCCGTCGTCGGTGTGCGGGACCATGATGGCCGTGTCGCCGGGGGAGAAGGACTTGTCCAGGACCAGATGGATGCCCTGGGACGGGGCGATGAGTCTGGCCGCGCCCTCGTCGTCCATGCGCCGGATCTCGTCCACGAACACGCCCGTGGCATTGACCACGACCTTGGCCCGCAGTTCGCGGCTCTCGCCCGTCAGGGAGTCCCGGGCTCGTACGCCGCAAACCAGTCCGTCCTCGTCCTTGACGAGGCCCGTGACGCCCATGTGGTTGACCGGCAGCCCGCCCAGGTCATTCATGGTGCGGGCCAGGGTGATGGCCAGGCGCGAGTCGTCGAACTGGCCGTCGTAGTAGATGACCCCGCCGCGCAGGTCCGTGGGTTCGAGGTTGGGGATCATGTTCAGGGTCTTGGCCTGCGACAGGATGCGCGAGCGCCCGAAGCCCAGCTTGCCGGCCAGCATGTCGTAGAGCTTGAGGCCCACGCCGTAGAACGGGCGCTCCCACCACTTGTAGTCCGGCACGACAAAGGCCTGGTTGTAGACCAGGTGCGGGGCGTTGCGGAGCAGCACGCCGCGTTCGTGCAGGGCGTCCATGACCAGGGCCAGGTTGCCCTGCTGCAGGTAACGCACCCCGCCGTGGACCAGCTTGGTGGAGCGGCTGGACGTGCCCTGGGAGAAGTCGCGTTCTTCCAGGAGCAGGGTCTTGTACCCACGGCCGGCCGCGTCCACGCCGCAGCCCAGGCCCGTGGCCCCGCCGCCGATGATGATCATGTCCCAGGTTGTGCCGGGACCGAGTTGGTCGATGATATCCGATCTGAGCATGTCTGCCTCCAGGGTGTTTTTCTTGCGGGTTCATACCACGGCGGGGCCGGGAGGGCCAGAGCCCAAGAGCGGACCTTGACCTTGGCGCCGGGGCTTCATAGACAGCGAGACGTCACCTCGATCATGGAGATTTCGATGACCCAGCCCTCTGTCGGCATTGTCCGCACCCAGTCCTTCACCTTCGCCCATCCCCCGCATCCCATGGTCCTGGACAGCGGGGTGGGGCTGGGGCCCGTGTCCCTGGCCTACGAGACCTGCGGCGAGCTGAACGCCGAGAAGTCCAACGCCGTGCTCATCTGCCACGCCCTGACCGGCGACGCCCACGTGGCCGGATACCACGACGGCGACGACAAGCCCGGCTGGTGGGAGCATTACGTGGGCCCGGGCAAGCCCATCGACACGGACCGCTATTTCGTGATCTGCTCCAACGTCATCGGCAGCTGCATGGGCTCCTGCGGGCCGTCCTCCATCAACCCGGCCACGGGCCGCTACTGGGGCCTTGATTTTCCCATAGTGACCATCCCCGACATGGTCCGGGCCCAGCGCGAGCTGGTCCGCCACCTTGGCGTCGAGCGCCTGCTGGCCGTGACCGGCGGCTCCCTGGGCGGGATGCAGACCCTGCAATGGGCCGCGAGCTATCCGGACATGATGGACGGCATCCTGGCCCTGGCCACCACCAGCCGCCATTCGCCCCAGGCCATCGCCTTCAACGAGGTCGCGCGGCAGTCCATCATGAGCGACCCGAACTGGAAGAACGGCGACTATTACGACGGCGTGCGCCCGGACCTGGGTTTGGCCGTGGCGCGCATGATCGGGCATATCACCTATCTTTCCGACGAGTCCATGCACGTGAAGTTCGGCCGCGAGCTGCGGGGCGGGGCCTTTGCCTTCAACTTCGAGGGCGATTTCCAGGTCGAGAGCTACCTGCATCACCAGGGCAAAAAATTCGTGGAGCGCTTCGACGCCAACGCCTTTCTCTACGTGACCAAGGCCGCCGACTATTTCGACCTGGACCTGGGCAACCCGGACAGCCCGGCCCGGCGCGCCCTGGCCGGGACCGGGGCGCGTTTTCAGCTGGTGTCCTTCACTTCGGACTGGCTCTACCCGACCTACCAGTCCCGGCAGGTCGTGGACGTGCTCAAGACCCTGGGCCGGGACGTGAGCTTCTGCGAAATCACCGCCCCCTGGGGGCACGACGCCTTCCTGCTGCCGGACGAGCGCCTGGAAACCGTGATCCGGGGATTTCTGGGAGGGCTGCATGGCTGCTGAGCATTGCGTCATGGATGGGCACGAGCTGCGTTTCGACCTGCGCGTGGTGGCTTCCTGGATCGAGCCGGGCAGCCGGGTGCTGGACCTTGGCTGCGCCGACGGCAAGCTCTTGCGCTTTCTGCGCGACACCAGGCAGGTCAGCGGCCTTGGCATCGAACACGACGAGGACGAGGTCGTGTCCTGCATCGCCCAGGGCCTGTCGGTCATTCACGGGGATATCAACACGGAGCTGCCGGGTTTTCCGGACAAGGCTTTCGACTACGTGGTCGTGTCCCAGACCCTGCAACAGGCCTACGAGCCCACCGCCCTGCTGCAGCAGATGCTCCGGGTCGGCCGCCGGGGCATCGTCAGCTTTCCCAACTTCTGCTGCCTGCCCATCCGGTTGCAGATGGCTTTTTCCGGGCATGTGCCGGTCACGCCGGAGCTGCCCTACCAGTGGTACAACACGCCCAACATCCGGGTGCTGAGCCTGGAGGATTTTCGGGCCTATTCGCGGGCCGTGCCCTTTTCCATCATCCGCTCCCTGGCCGTGAATCCGTCCGGCGACGGGAGCATGCGCGAGGTCCGGTTCTGGCCCAATCTGCTCGCATCCTATGGAATCTTCATGATCCGGGACCGTTGAAAAATCCGTTCTGGACTGCGTTGCTCCCCCGATTCTGAAGGACTCATGTAGACGGCTACACTTCGCCCTTCAGAATCGGGAGAGCGCCTTGCCAGAACGGTTTTTGAACGGTCCCGGGAAGATGTTGAGGTTTTAGAGGCCGACCGCGCCTTGTGAATCAGCGTCCGGCAACGCCTGGACAGGAGGAACCATGCAACGATTTGAAACCACGGCCCTGCACGGCGGCTATGCTCCCGACGCCACGGGCTCCCGCGCCGTTCCGGTGCATCGCACCTCGGCCTACCTGTTCAAGGACGCGGACCATGCCGCCGACCTCTTTGCCCTGCGCCAGTTCGGCAACATCTACACCCGCCTGGGCGGGCCGACCCAGGAGGCGCTGGAGACGCGCCTGGCCCAGCTCGAAGGCGGTAAGGCGGCCCTGGCCCTGGCCTCGGGCACGGCGGCCATTCACTACACGGTCATCAACATCTGCCGCCAGGGTGACGAACTGGTCTCGTCCAGCACCCTCTACGGCGGCACGCACACCATGTTCGCCGCCATCCTGCCCGACGCCGGGATCACCACCCGCTTCGTGGACATCCATGATTTTGACGCCGTGCGCGCGGCCATAAACGAGCGCACCCGGCTGATCTTCACCGAGGTCATCGGCAACCCGGCCCTCGATGTGGCCAACATCGAAGCCCTGGCAACCATCGCCCACGAGCACAACCTGCCCCTGGTGGTGGACGCGACCTTCGCCACGCCCTACCTGTTCCGGCCCCTGGAATACGGGGCGGACATCGTCGTCCACTCGCTGACCAAGTGGATCGGCGGGCACGGCACGGCCATCGGCGGGGCGGTTGTCGACGGCGGCAGCTTCGACTGGACCGACCCCAAATTCGCCCTCTACAACGAGCCCGACCCGTCCTACCACGGCCTGCGCTACGCCCATGACCTGGGCGAGCTCAGCCCGCTGGCCTTCATCATGCGCATGCGTCTGGTCCCCTTGCGCAACCTTGGCGCGTGCCTCTCCCCCGACAACTGCTGGATCTTCCTGCAGGGCCTTGAAACCCTGGCCCTGCGCATGGAGCGGCACAGCGAGAACGCCCTGCAGGCGGCGGAATTCCTGGCCGGGCATCCCAAGGTGTCCTGGGTGCGCTATCCGGGCCTGCCGGGCGATCCGTCCTACGATCTGGCCCGGACCATGTTCCCGCGCGGGTTCGGCGGCATGGTCGTGTTCGGGGTCAAGGGCGGGCTTGAGGGTGGACGGGATTTTATCAATCGTCTGCGCCTGGTCTCGCACCTGGCCAATGTCGGCGACGCCAAGAGCCTGGCCATCCACCCGGCCAGCACCACCCATTCCCAGCTCTCGGAAGCGGAGCAGGCGGCAGGGGGCATAACCCCGGATCTGGTCCGGTTTTCCGTGGGCATCGAACACATCGACGACATCCTGGCGGATCTGGATCAGGCGCTGGAATGACAGGTCTGATTTCGGCATGAAGGGCCGCGCGGTTCCGCGTGGCCCTTTTTGATACAGTCACTGGCGCGGAGGCTGGTCGATATGGATACAGGCCAGGGCTCCCCCTGCCCGCCCTCGCGCGGCACATGGCGCGAGGCGCAGCCCGGACAGGAGGGCGGCGCCCCGGTTTTTCGGATCAAGCGCACTTTTGGCCGCATTCTTGTATGGCCCGAAGGGGGCTTTTTTTCAGGAAGCCATCCACGCAGCATGGACTTTTAACCCCAGAGGAGACTGTATGCCGAAGTACATCATCGAACGCGAGATCCCCGGCGCGGGCGACATGACCGCCGAAACCCTGCAGGGCATCGCCCAGCATTCCTGCGGCGTGCTCAAGGAAATGGGCCCGTCCATCCAGTGGGTGGAAAGTTTCGTGACATCGGACAAGATTTATTGCGTCTACATCGCCCCAAGCGAAGCGGCCGTGCGCGAGCACGCCACCAAGGGCGGATTCCCGGCCAACAGCGTGAGCGAGGTCAAGACCATCATCGACCCGACCACGTCAGAGGGCTGAAAGCCAAAGAACGCAACGTCGGTACATGATCCAGAAAACAGAGCCTGTCCGGTGACCCCGGCGGGCTTTTTCTGTTTTGAGCAGGGCGGGTCTGGACGGAAAAGACCATGCTCCAGGTTTTCGACCCAACGGAAGTTGTCAGTGACGTAGTGTTTAGTAATGATTTTTAGTATTGCGTATGTACTACATTTTTTGTAGTTTCTTTATGGTTTGCCTCGGGATGCGACAGTGCCCCCACGACGGTATACCATTCTCCGTCCTGAATTCAGCTCGATGCGCCGTCCCTGGCCGATGGGTCTGACGGCGAGGAGCAAACGCAGCGGCGGCACATCCTCCTTGATGCTTTGCGATGTTCTGGCGCGCAGAGAATGTCGGCCGAAAAAATGTAACGACCGCGACACGTTGTCGCCAATGAACATGGGAAAGACACCGCGAGATTCTTTTCGGAGCCATATTCAGGAATGGCTGCTTTTTGCCGTCGCGTCGTTCGTGCTCGGGGTCATGTTCGCGTACATGGTGTACTTCAGGCATGAACTCGTCATGGACCGCGAGAAGGACCGTCTCGTTCGTTCGGCGGCGATAGCCGAGGTCATGATCGGCGACCAGTTGGACAAGATCCGCGTCACCCTCGACAATATCCGCGAGAGCCTGGAGCCGGGCTGGGAACACAGCGATTACGGGAAGCTCTTCGTCAAGGACCGTCTGCGCATCCTGGCCAGCGCCATGACCAGCGTGCGTACGGTTTCCGTCTTCGACGCCCATGGAACGGTCATCGCTTCGAACCAGGAGCACTTCATCGGACAATCATTCACTTACCGCGATTATTTCCGCGTTCCGGCAGCCAGTCCTGATCCCGACACGTTCTATGTCAGCCCGCCATTCGAAAGTACGTCCGGGGACTGGCTCATCGCCGTGTCCAAGGTCGTTGTCGGGCCCAATGGCGAATTTGCCGGCGTTGTCCTTGTTTCTCTCGATCCCCAGGATTTCAGACTGACCCTGAACGCCCTGCGCGACACGCCGCAGACATGGGCCGCCCTGGCGCATGGCCAGGGAACCATCTTTGTTTGGGAACCGGATGGCCGTGAATCGAAGGGCGTCAACCTGGCCCGCTCGGGAACGCTTTTTTCGAGGCACATGCACGGAGGCGGGAGCGCCTCGTTCTTCATGGACACCGTCCAGGCCAACGGCGAGCAGGCCCTGGTCGCGCTCCATACCGTCCGGCCCGGAACGCTGCGCATGAACCACCCCCTTGTTGTCGCGATCGGCCGCAACCTGGACAGCCTGAACGCGGATTGGCGCGGGTATGCCACATACCACCTTGTGGTCTACGTGCTCATGATCGCCTTCGGAGGCGCCGTGCTGCACATGACGCAACGCGCCCGCCGGGCGGCATCCCGTGAAACCGAAAGGGCCGAAGGGCAGTTGCGGGATCTGAACGCGCAGTTGACCACCTTTTTCGAGATCACGCCGAGCCTCCTGGGTATCGCGACCGTGGACGGAGTGTGCCGGAGGCTCAATCCGTCCTGGAAGAGCGAACTGGGCTACGGGGTGGCGGACTTTGCAGGCGCACCCTTGTTCGAGTATTTTCATCCGGACGACAGGGGGCTTGTGGCCTCGGCCATGGAGGAACTGCGCAGCGGGGGCAAGCCCCGGAGTCTCGTCGCCCGCTTCAGGCACAAGGACGGTCGGTACCGGCATCTGGAATGGTCTTTGGCCGCACGGCAGGACCTGGTCTTTATCGCCGCTCTGGATGTGACCGAGCGCGTAGCCGAAAACGCCCATCTGCAGATGATGGCCTATCACGATCGTCTGACCGGGCTCCCCAATCGGGTGCTCTTCTTCGATCGCTTGAACCAGGTCCTGGCTGCCGCCCGGCGCGGACACAAGAAGGCGGCCGTCATGTTCATCGATCTGGACGGATTCAAGGACATCAACGACACCCGTGGCCACGACGCCGGAGACAAGGTTCTGCAGGCCGTGGCAAAGAGGCTTTCGGGGCTGGTCCGCCAGGCCGACACCGTGGCCCGGCTGGGAGGGGACGAATTCGTCATGCTTCTGCACGAGGTGGGGTCGCTGGATGACGCCACCACGGTGGCCCGGAAAGTGCTGACGGCGGTGGCGGAGGACATTTCCCTGGGCCACGGGAATACGGCCCGGGTCGGCGCCAGCATCGGCATCAGCCTGTGGCCGGACAACGGCACCTGCGTGGATGACGTGCTCGTGGCGGCGGACATGGCCATGTACCAGAGCAAGAAAAAGGGGAAGAACTGCTTCACCGTCGCCTCGGGAGACGGCTTCGGCCACGACGGCGTCTGCTTCGGCGACGAATACCACGTGGGGGTGAGCGTCATCGACTCTCAGCACCTCGAACTCGCGGCCTTGGTCAGCAGTCTTTCCAAGGCCTTGCGGGACGGGCAGGAGCAGGCCGGGGTCCTGGAGCTTTTCCATGAACTGCGGGCGTCCACGGAACGCCATTTCGCGACCGAGCATGAACTCATGGCGCAGCACGCGTATTCCGGGCGCAGGGCCCATGATGAAAAGCACCGGCTCCTGCTGCGGGAATTGCGTGAGATGGAGCCCGAACTCTTCAAGGAGGGCGCGCTTTTTCTGACCGACCGACTGCGGATCTGGCTTTTGGAGCACATTTTCGAGCAGGACCTGTCCCTTGGAGAATTTCTGAGAAGCGTCGGGGCAACGACCTCGGCTCCGTTTCCGAAGCCCGCGTCCGACAAGGGGTGACGCCGTGCGGTGCGTTTCCCGCTTCATTTATCATATCGTGTATCTGGAGACATGTTTCTATGTATCACCGGCTCGTGAGAGTATGCATATTTTCCGATGATCTTTTTATCGAAAACGCATTGAAGCGCATCGATCCGCTACCAAATCTCGAGTATGAAATTCGTACGTCTCGAATTTTTGATCCCGATGCATTGAAGAATTTTCGAATACTCATCCTGGATACAGAATTACGCATTGAAAATATTCGTGAAATACACAAATTGAAAGAAAGTGGAACGATTTTCGTTGTGTGCGCTGATATGCATGATTTTGGAATGTGTTCCGAGAATTATGAATATTATGAAGAATTGTGGGCCAAGCCGCTGGATGCGGACAAGGTCGCTTTTTTGTTCGGTAAAATCGTTTCTCGCATAAAAAAGGAGGAAGACTCCTGCCTGACGGAAAAATATCTCGATACGCTCATTGACAGCCTTCCGGATCTCATATGGTTCAAGGATGCCCGTGGCGCCCATTTGCGGGTCAACAACAGCTTCTGCGAAGCGGTCGGGAAGACGAAGAACGATGTTCAGGGCCGTGGCCACTACTACATCTGGGACATCGAACCCGACGAATACGCCAAGGGGGAATACGTCTGTCTCGAGTCAGAGGAGATCGTGCTTCGGGAAAAGAGGAATCGCCTCTTCGACGAGACGGTCAAGATCAAAGACTCCATGCGTAAATTCAAGACCTACAAGTCGCCCCTGTTCGATGGCGATGGGCGGGTGCTGGGCACGGTCGGGGTCGCGCGCGACGTCACGGATCTGCAGAACCTTCAGATAGAGATGAACATCCTCTTCGAGAGCCTGCCCTTCGGGGTGATCGCCACCGACAAGGATCAGCGCGTCACCGGGGTGAACCGGAAGTCTCTGGCCCTGTTTTCGGTTCAATCCCGGGGCTTGCTCGGAAAGAATTTCGACGCGCTGCTCAAGTCCTTTGCGGACGGTCATGCGCCGGACCAACGGTTGATCGAGGATGCCAGGGACGGCGCGTTTCTTTTCGCCGCCGAGCGGATTTTCAAGATACAACAGGAAAAATTGCTGGATGTGTTCGGGGAATTCGCCGGATACATCCATTTGTTTCTTGATGTCACCAAAGAGTATTATCAGAAGCACAAGCTCATTTCCGAAGCCAACACGGATTATCTGACCAAGCTGAACAACCGTCGTAAATTGCATGATTTTTTGCGGGATACGCCGTGCAGGTCAGGGACTGCGCTGTTGCTGGCGGATCTTGATAATTTCAAGCAGATCAACGATCAGTACGGCCATGATGAAGGGGACAGGATACTTGTCGCGTTCGCGGACATACTGCGGAATCTTTTTGACCCGGAAAATATCTTCCGTTTGGGGGGCGACGAGTTCGCCGTGCTGTTTCCCGGAGCGAAAAGACCCGAGGAAGGCATGCTCGATGAGGCGCAGCGCGGCGCCCGGACAATCATTTCAGAGCTTGAAAAACTTTCCATACACCCGGATCTTTCGGTGAGCATCGGCATCGCGGCGACTTCATCCGACGACGAGGATTTCGGGTCGCTGTTCAAGAAGGCCGACATCGCGCTCTACGATTCCAAATGTTCGGGCAAGCACACGTGCTGTCTTTGGTGCGGCGGGGCGTGACCGACGGGGTGAAATTTCGCCTCGGGCGTTCCGGCCATGTTTTTCGGCAACCTCGAAGTGACGCCGGTTTCGGCTGGCGGTGGAGGAGAGCGCATGCAAAACCAAAGGACGCAACTCAAGCAACCGCCATGGCTGACCAACGCGCAGGGAAAGATGCGCCGGGTCGGGGTCGAGCTGGAGATAAGCGGCATCGAACTGGGAGAGCTCGCCGAGCGGGTCGCGGCATTTCTCGGGCTTGAGGTGCGGGTCACGGGCCGCTACGAGCGCGTTCTGAAGGGCGATCCGGCTGGCGATTGGGGGGTTGAACTCGATTTCGACCTGCTCAAGCGGCTTGGGCGCGAATCCCGGTCGACCGGTTCCCGCGGAATGGACCTGGGCCAGACTGCCGAGGACGTGCTGGCCTGGGCCGCCGAGTCGCTGGTGCCGCACGAGATCATCAGCCCGCCGTTGCCGCTGGACCGCTTGAACGAGGTGGAGGCGCTCATCGCCACCCTGCGCGCGGCAGGCGCCAAAGGCACCTCGGACAGCCTCGTCAACGCGTTCGGAATGCAGTTCAACCCGGAGCTGCCTAGCCACGACCCCGTGTTCATCGCGTTGTGCCTCAAGGCATTTCTCTGCCTCTACGATTGGCTTTTCGTCCGTGCCGACATCGACATTTCGCGCCGGGTGACGAGCTACGTCGATCCCTTTCCCATCGACTACGTGAAGAAGGTCATCGCTGCGGATTACCGGCCCGATCTGGCGCGGCTGATCGACGACTACCTCGAGGCCAATCCGACCCGCAATCGGGCCCTCGACATGCTTCCGCTGTTCATGTTTCTCGACGAGCGCCGCGTGCGCGCCAAGGCCGACGACGTTCTGATAAAGGCGCGCCCCACCTTTCACTACCGGCTGCCTGATTGCGAAATCCACAGGCCCGAGTGGGGGCTCTTTCTGGCCTGGAACGATTGGGTGGAGGTGGAACGCCTGGCCGCCGACGAAAGCCGTCTGGAAGCATGCTGCGCGGCGTATTGGCGCCACCTCGACAGCCCCCTCGAACGCATGTTCGGCGACTGGGCCGCGACCGTGGAAAGAGAATGGATCGGCCGCTGATCGCCATCACCGGGCCGCGAAGAGGAGCCGTCGGTCCCAGGGCGCTGGTGGCGCTGGCCGTGTGGCTCTATGGCGGGCGGCCGCTCCAGTTGCGTCCGGGCGACGAGGGGCGCGGTCACCGGTATCACGGCGTGGTCGTGACCGGGGGACACGACGTGGAGCCGGTGCTTTACGCGGCGGAGCCGGAAGTCGAGCCCAATTACGACACCGCGCGCGACGCCCTGGAGGCCGCCGTCATAAGCGACGCGCTGAAGCGCGGTCTGCCCCTGCTCGGGATCTGCCGAGGCGCGCAATTGCTCAATGTTTGCCGTGGCGGCACGCTGCATCAGGAATTGCGCTCGCAGCGCCGCAAAACCTCCAACCGCTGGACGGTGCTGCCTCTGAAGACGTTGTGCGTCGTTGATGACCGAAACCATGCCCCTGGCGTGCTCGAAAGGCTGCTTGGCCCCGGCTGCTTCCGTATCAACAGCCTGCACAACCAGGGCATCGACCGCGTCGGCGAGGGGCTTCAGGTCACGGGCCGCGATCTCGACGGCATTGTCCAGGCCATAGAGGACCCGGCCCGGGATTTTCTGGTCGGCGTGCAATGGCATCCCGAATTTCTGCTCTATCTGCCCGGCCAGCGCGCCCTGTTTCGCGAACTGGTCACGCAGGCCCGCGCGAACCGCCTGCGCTCCTCCGCCGACGCGGAGGCATGCCTCCGCATCTGATGCGCCGATCTCGCGCTTCACTGTTTCGGGCCTGGGGATGGACGCCTGGGGCGCCCCGATGTAGGAACACGTCCCATGAGTTCATCGCGTCTTCCAGGAGGGTCTATGGCTTTGAAGCGAGTTGGCATTCTGACCGGCGGGGGCGACTGCTCCGGCCTCAACGCCGTGATCCGGGCCGTGACCCGGACGGCTATCATACAGTACGGGGCCGAGGTTCTGGGGCTCGAGAACGGTTTCGACGGCCTCATCTTCGGTCGGACCATGCGGCTGACCACCGCCAACACCAAGGACATCCTGACCCTGGGCGGGACGATCCTGGGCACCACCAACAAGGGCAATCCCTTCGCCTACCGCGAGTTTGACGAGGAGGGGCAGATCACGGTCAGCGACCTTTCCGCGCAGGCCATGGACACGTTCGCGTCGCTGGGCCTGGATTGCCTTTTCGTGGTCGGCGGCGAGGGCACCCTGGAATTGGCGCACAAGTTCCAGCAGATGGGCATGCCCGTGGTCGGCATCCCCAATACCACAGACTAGTTCACTTTATTCTTTTATTTCAATTATTTGAGTTTTAAACGAGCTACTAAATAGGGGTAAAACCCTACCTAAACACCTGGGTTTCCGCTACCATTCTACCAAGTTAGTAGCCAGGAAAAAATGGTAGCCGAAAGGAAAATTTAGTAGACGCTTTACCCAAGACTTATTAGGCGGTAACCTCCCAAGGGGTTTGGGGGAGGTTGCTTCTGTATCTGCTTTATGTTATAAAGAGATATCAAAAGCGCAACTCTCAATGCACTAGCGGACAATTTAATTAATGAATCAATTCATATTGATCGTGCTAAAGTAAATTTTAGGGAAGCATTCGACTTATTTCAGGTAATAAAAATTTCATAAAAGATAATTGATTTCAGGTTGATCGACACAGAAATGACAGTTAGAAGCCAAGCAAGTGACTTTAAATTTTGTGAATGTATACATCAAGTGTGCGTCGAAAAATGATCATTCACAGCGAGCGCAGCAACTAAATAACTTAAAAAGATAGTCTGTATCAATTTGTAAAAAAACGTGGAGGTCTTTCCTTATAAATAGTACGTTATGATTTCGTCGAATGAAAGTTTGTCATATAAAAAGAATAGTATTTTACAAAATATACAATTCAAGAAATAGGGGTTTTATGAAAACTGGAATGGAAAAATTGCGTGATAAGCATCCTAATTTTTTTGCGCAAGACGTATTAAAAAGAGGAGTTGCGTGTTCGGATAAGCTGAGTGTATTCCTGTCTGACTACGATCCGAAAAAGCACTCGACGTTTCAACTGTGCAATTCAATCTTCTTTAATCAGGAACCTGACAAAAAAGAAAAAATAATAAAAGCGGTAGAGAAGCGGTACATGGATTTGGTCATGACGCATATACCAAGCTATTTCGGCGAAGACGCTATCGGATATGTGCACGACACATACAAAATCTTTATAACTGATGAAGGGGATTTTTCATACGAAGCCTGTCTCGACGAGTTTGATATACAAGACAAGGAATCTCTTGATGAGATGTTAGGAATTTTATTGGAAACAGCTTTCGCCATAGAGATGATTGAAATCTAACTCTAAGCCAGCGCACTATTCCCGCCTTCAAAGATCGTGTTCGGCCTCCCCCGGATGCGGTCTTTTTTTTGTGGTGAATAGAGTATAATTCTGTTTTTTTGACATTTATCCTGAATCCGTGAATAAGTGTTGCCAACGTTGTTGGCTCGAAATCTCAACCATATTTTTCGAAAATCCAGGCGACTTTCGACCTGAAAATTTTCAACTGAAGGACAATTGTCGCTTCGCAAGCTCCG
>JAEWKZ010000133.1 GCA_023393525.1 Pseudomonadota bacterium
GAAAATCAGGATAATGGCAAGAAAAAAAATCTGGCCTAATCAAGGAATATCAAGGGCTGGAGAGTATTTGAGAGAAGTTAAGAGAAACTATGACACATGACCGGCATGTTCACGTCCATGAGCACCACGTCAGGGGCGCTTTCCCCTTCCGTCACGCGGCGCACGGCCTCGGCCCCGTTGTCCGCGATCTGCAGTTCCACCCCGGCCTCGGTCAGGATGACGCCCAGGAGTTCCTGGTTGAACAGGTTGTCCTCGACCAGCAGGACGCGCAGGCCCCGCGCCAGCTCCAGATCGCACGACACATCGGCCGCCGCGTCCGCATCCGCGCCGGATTCTCCGCCGCCCAGAACCTGCCGGAGCAGCCCCTCCACCGACGAGGAGGTGAACGGCTTGGCCAGCAAGCCCTGGACGCCCAATTCACTCAGCCGCAGCTTCTGGACATCGGGCCGCGCCGGGCTTGTCATGAGCGCCACTGGCACCGGCCCGGCAGTCCGTCCGTCGCGCTCCGGGGAGCGCAGGAGGGCCAATGCCTCCGGCGCGGTCATGTCCGGCAGTTCCCAGTCGAGCAGGATCAGGTCGAAACGCTCCGACGCGGCCAGGCGCGAGGCCTCGGCTGCCGAGCCTGCGGCGGCGTGGGAGTGGCCCATGGCGGACAGGATGGTTTTCATGGAGGCCAGACTGGCCGGGTTGTCCTCGACGACCAGCACCTTCAACGTCCCGTGATCCGCGACCGGCAGCGCTTGCGGGGAATCGGAGCCGGGATCGAGGCCCAGGGGCACCGTGAACCAGAACGTCGAGCCCTCGCCTGGCTGGCTGCGCACCGAGATGTCCCCGCCCATGAGCCGCACGAGCCGCCGACTGATGCTCAGACCCAGGCCCGTGCCCCCGTAGACCCGGGCCGTGGACGAGTCGGCCTGCTCGAAGGACTGGAACAGCCGCGGCAGGACGGCCGGATCGATGCCGATGCCGGTGTCGCCGACCTCGAAGCGAAGCATGGCCCGATCCTGCCGCTGGGCGTCCTCGTCCCTGGAAACCGCCAACCGGACGGTCCCGCCCCGGGTGAACTTGACCGCGTTGCCGCCCAGGTTGAGCAGGATCTGCTTGAGGCGCAGGTTGTCCCCTATCACGTGGCGGGGAACTCCGGGCTCGACCGAAAGCACCAGATCGTCACCGTTCTCGAAGGCGCGGGAAACGAGGATGTCGGCGGCTTCATGCAGCAGGGCCTCCGGATCAAAGGGCACGGCCATCAGTTCCACCTTGCCGGCCTCGATCTTGGCCAGGTCCAGGATGTCGTTGATGATGTCCATCAGATGCTTCGCCGCGGCCTCGATCCGCAGCAGGTACTGCCGCAGCTGCCCGCCGGCCCCCATTTGCAGGGACAGGTTCAGGAAGCCGAGGATGGCGGTCATGGGCGTGCGGATCTCGTGACTCATGCCGGCCAGGAAGGATGACCGGGCCTTGGCCATGGCCTCGGCGGCCTGACGCTGCGCCGAAATGGTCTCGATGTTGTAGGCCAGCAGGATGGTCATGCACACGGCTTCGACCACGAAGGACACCCACATGAAAGAGGGGTGCGCGAAGGGAAGTCCGCCTTTGATGGCCCAGTTGTAGGAGAACGCGGCAAGAGTCGCCGAGAGCCAGGCGGCCATGAAGATCAGGGCGGGCGTCCTGTCGCGCTTGAGACAGTCGAAGCAGGCCCAGAACACGACAGCCGTGAGGGGCATGACCGCGTATATGGACAGCTTCGGGTGCATCTCCTCGGGCAGGACGAACGCGGATGCGGCGACGCCGAGGACCGCCCAGACCGCGAGCAGGAGTATCGTGTTGAGCTTCCTGTTGTGCCGTGAGATTTCGAAAAATGTCCTGACCGTCGTGGCGACGATGGCCTGACCCACCAGACCCACCGCCATGATGATCGTCGGGAGGTTTTTGATCACAAAGAGATGCTGGTAGTTGGTGGTGGCGACGAAACTGGCGAAGGTCAGGTTGCTGAGCACGAACCACTTGTATTTGCCGTTGCCGGTATAGAGGTAGATGGCCAGGTTACCGAGCATCAGGGTGGCAAAGAAGCCCAGCAGCAGGGCGGTCCCTAGGGTCTTGAAGCCGTTGACGAGCAGGACGCGGTCGAGGGTGGAGACGGACGGGGACACCATGAGGGGCCGGATGCCCGTGACGCGGATGTAGCACGTCGCGGGCGCGTTCAGATCCGGGGGGAGCTGGAAATGGCGATTCTCCGGCCCTCCCGGGACGGACACCAGCCGTCCCGTGGCATGGACCCGCCACCCGCCCTCGGCTTCGGGGGCAGGCACGTAAAGGTGGAAGGTGTCGTAAAAATTCCAGCCCGGGTCCAGGATCCACAATTCCGGCGGCTCTCCGCTCTCCGGGTTCGACGGCGCGGGGGCGATGGTGAAACGGAACCACAGGGCCGAGGAGGTGAAGCCGAAATTGAAGTGGCCCCTGGGCGGGGGACCGTAGCGGCCGGACAAGCCGGGAGAAGCCGCCTGATCGATGCGAAGCGAACGGTCCGCGTCCTCCAGAAACTCCATGAACGGGCGCAGATCGTAGCTTTCCCGTTCCGCCTCGAGGACGCAGGTCTGCCCCGCCCAGGCTGAAAGAGTCCCGGCAAGGCATGTCGTCAGCAGGATGCCGGTGAGCAGGGTCAGAACCCGGAAACGCCAACGTCGAGCGGGCATGCGTGCGTCCGTCGGATAGAGGTGCGGGATTCGCGGCAAGCTCAGCGCAATCACGACCTTGCGCGCGGCATCAGAGCGTGAATTCGACTCAGCGATGTGATGCATCGTATGCTATATCGCGCATCAAGGACAAGAAATTTTCGCCGGAAAGCATCGACATGTCCTGAACTCCGGAAAGGGGATCATGAAAAAAGCCGCCAAACGCGGCGCGTTGCCGGGACGGATGCGGGCCGAAAACGGCCGCAAGCGCGGCTATCTTTTCACCACGGAACGCAGGACCCGCAACTGCGACGGCAGAAGCGCGCGCACGTCGTACCGGTCCAGGACGGACTGTCTGGCCTGCCTGCGGACAGGCTCCAACCGGCTTCGATTTTCCAGGGCGTGAATGATCGTCTCCGCGATGGCGACGGGAGAGCGCATATTCGTCAACAGGGCGTTATGGCCGTGAACGGCCGCCTCGCGAACGGGTTCGGTATCGGAAGCCACCACCAGGCATCCGCAGGACAGGGCTTCCAGAAAGGACCAGGACAGGACGAACGGACGGGTCAGGTAGACATGCACCGACGACGCCCTCAAGAGCGTCCGGTAATGTCCGTAAGGCAGGGTGCCTACGAAATGGATGCGCTCCGGATCGGGCTGAAGACGTTCCATGAGGACCTGCTTCCAGGTTTTTCCGGGTTCCGGCGGCAACCCGTAGCACGAGCGATCCTCGCCGCCGATGACCACATGGCAATGGGGCCGTCTTTTGACCACTTCCACGGCCGCTTCGAGAAACTGCGGGAAACCCCTGTAGGGCTCCATCCCTCGGGTGGCATAGGTCACGATCTCCGTGGCCCCGGACAGATCAAGGCCCGGCAGCGCCATTTTCGCGCCAGGATCGGGGGAGAAGTACTCCGTGTCGATGCCATCGTGGATCACGGAAATTTTGGAGCGCAGCTCCACGGGAAACTGCTCAAGCTGCCAGCGGGTCGGACATATGCCGCGAACGCAGCCGTGCAGATCCATGAGGATCGGAATGTTGTTGGTCCGCACCTCCATCCTGGCGTCAAGGGACATGGGCGTTCCCGAGAAACGCATGTCCGCGCTCATGGCATCGTAAAACCATTCGAAATAGCCGACAAAGGCCGATTCTGGAAAGACGTCGCGCAGATACATGGTCGGCCCCCAGCCTGAATGCCCGCAGATCACGTCGGGCACGAAACCCTGCTTGCGCAGTTCCAGAGCCGCGCGCAACGCTCCGTAGGCACTGCGGGAAACATCCCAGAATTTCAAGCTCATGACGCATCCTTCAGGAAACGCCTCACCGTCCGGAACAAACACGACCTTGCGCACACCCGGGATGTTCCAGCCCTGATTCTCGTTCGAGGAGAGGAAGACAACCTCATTGTCGGGATCCCGTCCCAGAACGGACGCCACATTCCGGAACTGGGCCGGAAAATTCATGTGCACAAACAGAATGCGCATGGTACCTCCATGCCGTGAAACATGTTTCGCTTCCGCCTGCCGCCAACATCGCGAATCAACGCCGACGAACCGGTCATATCACCCCGCTGTGAAACGCGAGGGTCTGGGTCGACGCAAAAAATACAAAAACATGACCTTCAAAATACGGCTCGACTCTTTTTATTCCCGCTCCGCGCCCAAAAGCATTGAAAAAAACAAAATACTCATAATTTCAAATAAGTTGTCATGCAGAAAAATTCAAACATGACCACAATGTCACTACAGATAATTCCCAGGATATTCATGCATGAAAGACTGATATAAATACTTTATTAGACAATAATCATATTTATTGCTTCATACGTATTTCACATATTTTATACATACATGTATGGAAGCCATAAGTGGCACAAAGAGATAGCGCATGGCCATACGAACAAGCACCAAATTAAAAGGTACTTTTCTACTGATTGATACTTACTCCAAATATGAAAAAACTCAAGAATATAAGCAAACAGGAGGCTCAAGCATGGCTGTCGCGATTCGCCGATCCTGCGCGAACGCACTCGGTGGAAGCATGTGAAACCGGGCCTCGCTTTTTTCTCCCCTCCTCGCTTTACACCACCACGACTCTCATCGTACAAGCTTGGCTCAACACAAGCTGGGGGAGCCCGACGGGCTGAGAGGGGACATGTTCCCGACCCTTACGACCTGACGCAGATCATGCTGCCGTAGGGAAGCTGGTTCCGGAGAATACCCATTCATCGAACCGCGCCCCCCGGCGCGGTTTTCGTTTTTCCTCCCGCTTGCACCTCAACGCGGAGGCCATCATGCACATCACCGTCAACGGACGCGCGCGGGAAATCGAGACCGGCCAGACCCTGCGCGGGCTGATCCTGGCCATGGACCTCGACCCGTCCGTGGTCGTGGCCGAACTGAACCAGGACATCGTGCCCGGCGAAAAATTCGCTTCGACCAGCCTGAGCCACGGAGACCGGCTCGAACTGCTGAGCTTTGTCGGCGGAGGCTGAGCCCCGCCCGTCCCGCACACCACAAATCAAGCGAGCACCATCATGGAACATTGCGATATCTTCGAAATCGGCGGCAAGCGCCTGACCAGCCGTCTCTTCACCGGCACGGGCAAGTACGGAAACGACGCCTTCATCGCCCCTGTCTGCGAAGCCTCCGGTTCCGAGGTCATCACCGTGGCCCTGCGCCGGGTGGACCTGGACGGCAAGGCGGACAACGTCATGCGCCACATCCCCGAAGGCATGACCCTCCTGCCCAACACCTCGGGAGCGCGCACCGCCGCCGAGGCCGTGCGCATCGCCAGGCTGGCGCGGGCCATGGGCTGCGGGAACTGGATCAAGATCGAGGTCATCTCCGACAACCGCTACCTCCTGCCCGACGGCTACGAGACGGCCAGGGCCACGGAAACCCTGGCCAGGGAAGGGTTCGTGGTCCTGCCCTACATGAACCCGGACCTGTACGTGGCCCGCGCCCTGGCCGACGCCGGGGCGGCGGCGATCATGCCCCTGGGCGCGCCCATCGGCACCAACCGGGGCCTGCGGACCGAAGAGATGATCCGCATCCTGATCGAGGAAATAAACCTGCCGGTCATCGTCGACGCCGGCATCGGCACCCCCAGCCAGGCCTGCCAGGCCATGGAGATGGGCGCGGCGGCGTGCCTGGTCAACACGGCCATCGCCACGGCCTCTGACCCGGTGCTCATGGGCCGCGCCTTTGGCCGGGCCGTGGCCGCCGGACGCGAAGCCTGGCTCGCCGGTCCCGGAGCCGTGGGCACCCTGGCCCAGGCTTCCTCGCCCCTGACCGGATTTCTGGATCAGCCGGGAGCCGCGTCATGAGTTTTCTGTCCGAGGCCCTGCGCCTGAACACCGAACCCCTGGACCAACGCTTCAACCTCGTGGCAAGGGACGAGGCCCTGGCCGTTCTCGGTCGCGAGCGCGTCGACGAGAGGGGATTCGCGGCCCTGCTCTCCCCGGCGGCGGCCCCGTGCCTGGAAGCCATGGCCAGGCGCGCCCACGAGCTGACCCTGCGTCATTTCGGCCGGACCATCAGCCTCTTCACCCCGCTCTATGTCTCCAACCACTGCGCCAACCATTGCCGCTACTGCGGATTCGCGGCCCCCAACGCCATCCCCCGCACACGGCTCACCCTTGACGAGGTCCGGGCCGAGGGTCGGGCTATCGCCGACATGGGCCTCAAACACCTGCTCCTCTTGACCGGGGAAGCTCCGGGCAAGGCCGGGGTGGACTATCTGGAAGCGTGCGTACGCGCGCTGCGGCCCATGTTCCCGTCCATTGCGATAGAAGTGTTTCCCATGGACACGGAAGATTATGCCCGGCTGGTGAAAGCGGGCGTGGACGGCCTGACCGTGTTCCAGGAAACCTACGATCCGAAGCTTTACGCCGAGCTGCACCCGGCCGGGCCCAAGCGGGACTACGCCTTCCGCCTGGATACCCCGCAGCGCGGTGCCGAGGCGGGCATGCGCGTGGTCAATATCGGAGCCCTGCTCGGCCTTTCCGACTGGCGGCGGGAGATCTTCATCACGGGCCTGCACGCGGCCTGGCTGCAAAAACGCTATCCCGGCGTGGACGTGGCCGTGTCCCTGCCGCGCATGCGTCCCCATGCCGGAGCGTTTCAACCGGCCTGCGTGGTTTCAGACCGCGAACTGGTGCAGGCCATGACCGCCCTGCGCATCTTCCTGCCGCGTCTGTCCATCACCATCTCCACCCGCGAAGCCCCTGGCTTTCGGGACAACATCCTGCCCCTGGGCGTGACGCGCATGTCCGCCGGGGTCAGCACCGCCGTGGGCGGTCACGCCAAGCCCGGCCAGAGCGGGCAGTTTGAGATTTCGGACCCGCGCAGCGTGAGTGAAATGACGGCCATGCTGCGAAGCCGGGGATACCAGCCCGTGTTCAAGGACTGGGAGCCCATGGAAGGATGCGCGTGAACGCTTTTGAAGAAGGGCTTGCGCGTTACCTCCATCCGGGCTTTCTGGATTTTTTGCGCACGATCAGAATCGGCATCATCGGGGCGGGGGGCCTTGGCTCCAACTGCGCCGCGCATCTGATCCGCAGCGGATTCGCGGACCTTGTCCTGGCCGACGCGGACACGGTGGAGCCTTCAAACCTGAACCGCCAATATTTCACCCTGGCCCAGGTCGGCAGCCCCAAGGCGCTTGCCCTGCGCGAAAACCTGCTGGCCATCAATCCGGCGGCCAGGATAGAAGCCCATCACCTCCGCGTGGACGCCCTGAACATGCCCGAACTCTTCGATGCCTGCGACGCCGTGGTCGAGGCCGTGGACGATCCGCGAACCAAGAAACTCATCATCGAAACCCTGGCCCCGAAAAAAATGCTGCTCGTGGGAGCCTCGGGCCTGGGCGGATTCGGCCGCGCCGGGGAAATGCGGGCACGGCTCCTTGGGCCGCGTCTCGTCATTGTCGGCGACCACTCCACTCCCTGCGCGGCCTCCACCCCTCCCCTGTCCCCCGGCGTGGGCATGGCCGCGGCCATGCAGGCCGACGTGATCCTGAACCACTTTCATACCATATATAAGGAGCGGGCATGAACGGACGCGAACTGGTGACCGGTCTGATCCGGGAAGGAGGCCTGTACGGGCTGACCGCCGAAAAATTCTCCCTTGGACGCAGCAACGAGGAGGTGGTGCGCGCCATGCTGGACGGCGGGATACGCATCATCCAGTACCGCGAGAAGACGAAGAAAATGAACCGCAAATACGAGGAGTGCCTGCGGCTGAGGGCGATGACCCGTGAACGTGGAGCGGCCTTCATCATCAACGACGACATCGACCTGGCCCTTTTGGTGGGGGCCGACGGGGTGCACGTGGGCCAGGAGGATCTGCCCGTGGCGGCGGTGCGCTCGCTGGTGGGCAAAAACATGGCCATCGGCCTGTCCACCCATGCTCCGCGCGAAGCGCGCGCGGCGGTGGTCCACGGTGCGGATTACATAGGCGTGGGGCCGATATTCGCGACCAGCACCAAGGAGGACGTCTGCGCGCCGGTGGGTCTTGAGTATCTGGACTTCGTGGCGAGCGGGATCGACCTTCCCTTTGTCGCCATCGGCGGGATCAAGGAGCGCAATCTGCCCGAAGTTGTCGCGCACGGGGCCTGCTGCGTGGCCTTGGTCACCGAAATCACGGGGGCGCGCGACATCATGGGCCGGATCGCCGCGCTGAAGCGGATTCTGCACGGATGACCGATGCGCAAACCGGGCGCGGATCAGGGCCGCGTCCGGGGTGGAGCGCGATTCGCCTCCGCCGGGCTTTCGTCCTTGATATCCGCTCCGGGTTGGGCGTAAGAGATATTCGCACCGTCGCACAACCAGCCACATGTCGCCTGACAAGGAGCACTGCATGGATACAGGATCACCAACCCCGCACCGCTGGCGCTTTTTCCGCCTTGGAGGCTTTGACCAGGTCCGTCTGGACACCGCCGAAGACCTGCTTCGCCTTCATGAGCTGGACCAGAAATTATGGGCGGCTCTGAGTTGCCCGGTGAGCGGGCTTGAATTCGACCCTCGCACCCTGGCCATGCTCGACACCGACGGCGACGGAAGAATCCGGGTTCCAGAAATTCTGGCCGCCGTGGAATGGGTCTGCGCGGTGCTGCGCGATCTGCGTCCCGTGCTGGCGGGAAGCTCCGCATTGCCGCTGGCGGCCATAAACGACGCCGTCCCCGAAGGCAGGCGGCTGCTGGCCTCGGCCAGGCAGATCCAGAACTTTCTGGGCCAGGAAGGGGCGGAGGCCATCACCATCGAGCATGTGGCCGGAACCGAGGCCCTGCTGCACGACTCCCCCTTCAACGGCGACGGCGTGATCACGCCCGCCTCGGCCAGGGATCAGGCCATGCAAGGCCTGATCGAGGAGATCATGGCCTGCGTGGGCAGCGTGCAGGATCGGGGCGGCGCTCCGGGCATCGCGGCCGAGCAGATCGAATCCTTTTATCAGGCCGCGGCCCGGTACGTTGAATGGCACGATCAGGCCCTGCGAAACGCCCAGGCCGTGCTGCCCCTGGGAGAGAACACCACTGCCGCGCGAGACCTCGTGAACGGATTGCGCGTCAAACTGGACGACTATTTCACCCGCTGCGACCTGGCCGCCTTCGATCCCAAGGCCCAGGACGCCCTCAATCCGGCCCTGACCGCCTACGAGGCCATCTCGCCCAACGAACTGCGTCTCGACGCGGACCTGGAACGCTTCCCCCTGGCGCGCATCGAAGCGGACCGCCCCCTGCCTCTGGAATCCGGCCTCAACCCCGCCTGGGCCGGAGCCGTGGCGACATTCAAGGCCTCGGTGGTCGTTCCTCTCTTCGGCGATGCTGACAGTCTGGAGCGCGCTCAGTGGGAGCGGATCAAATCCGTGCTGGAGCCCTACGAGGCATGGCTCGCCGAAAAGACCGGCGGCGAAGTGGAAAGCGTCGGGCTTGAACGCCTGCGCGAACTGCTGGCCGGCGACAGCCGTCAGGAGCTGGAAAAACTCATCGCCGAGGACCTGAGCCTGGCCGAACAGGTCGAAAGTTTCGACGGGGTGGCGCGGCTGGTGCACCTGACCCGTGATCTCGTGCTGCTGCTCAACAATTTCGTGGCCTTTCGAGATTTCTACTTCCAGGACCGCAAGGCCATTTTCCAGGCCGGCACCCTGTATCTGGACGGCCGGGCCTGCGAACTCTGCGTGCGCGTGGCCAACCCCGACACTCACGCCGCCCTGGCGGACCTGAGTCAGACCTACCTCACCTATTGCCGCTGCACGCGGCGCGGCAGCACGGAGCAGATGCACATCGCAGCGGCCTTCACCGGCGGCGACTCCGACAACCTGATGGTCGGACGCAACGGCATCTTCTACGACCGCCTGGGTCAGGACTGGGACGCCACCATCGTCAAGATCGTCGAGCATCCCATCAGCGTGCGCCAGGCATTCCTGTCCCCGTACAAGCGCATCGGTCGCATGATCGGAGACCAGATCGCCAAATTCGCCGCCGCCAAGGACAGCGCAGTGGACGCCTCCGCCGGATCGAAGCTGGCCAGCGTGGGCCCGGGAGCCGATCCGGCCAAGACGCCGACCCCCTTCGACGTGGGCAAGTTCGCGGGCATCTTCGCCGCCATCGGCCTGGCCCTGGGGGCCATCGGCACGGCCCTGGCCACGGTCATGAGCGGTTTCCTGAGCCTGGCGCTGTGGCAGATGCCCCTGGTCATCGGCGGAGTCGTGCTCATGATTTCGGGCCCGTCCATGCTCATCGCCTACCTGAAGCTCCGCCAGCGCAACCTGGCCCCCATCCTCGACGCCGGGGGCTGGGCCGTGAACACCAAGGCCCGCATCAACATCCCCTTCGGCACCACGCTGACCAGGCTGGCCGAATTGCCCCAGGGCGCGAAACGGTCCATGGTCGACCCCTTCGCGGAAAAGAAGACGCCCTGGAAACGCTGGGCCGCGCTGCTGATCCTTTTCATGGCTCTGGCAATGGCCTGGGACAAGGGCTACATCCAGAAGATGTTCGCCGGGCTGCCCGCCCTTTTCTCGAACCGGCAGACCAATGCCACGACAGAGGCTCCGACCCCGGCGGCGGCTCCCGCGCCGGCCTCGCAGACAAACGCGACCGCGCCGAACCAGCCGGTCGAAAAGCAATAACCTGCGCCGGGCCGCCGGTCCGGCGCACAGGAACCTGACATGTTCAAACGCGTGCAAGCACCCGAAGACTGGCTTCGGGTGCTCATGATCCGGGCCATCGTCTTCATGGAGGAGCAGGGCATCTCCTGCGCCGAGGAGATGGACGGACATGACCTCGGAGCCGTGCACATCCTTGGCCGGATGGACGGCGAACCCGTGGCCTGCGGCCGCATCCGACACCAGGGCGGCCGGGCCTTCCTGCAACGCCTGGCCGTGCGCCGCGCGTGGCGCGGGCAGGGCCTGGGAAGCGCCCTGCTGCTCTTCATGCTCGACGAATGCCGCAAGGACGGATTCCACCGCTTCGAGCTTCACGCCCAGACCAGGGCGGCGGGCTTCTACCGCAAGCACGGTTTCGTCGCCTGTGGGGAGGAATTCGAAGAGGCGGGCATTCCCCATGTGACGATGCGCCGCGAAGATCCCCTGCCGCGCTGACCGCCCATGAAGCAGATCTCGCCCCTGGCCCTGCAGGCCCTGGTCTTCGCCCTGGTTTCGGCCAGCTTCACCACCATCTACCTGGTGCAGCCCGTGCTGCCCGTCTTGCAGGCCGAATTCGGAGTGTCCATCGCCAAGGCGGCCCAGACCGTTTCCACCGTCATCCTCGGGGTGGCCTTCTCCACCCTGGTCTTCGGACGTCTGGCCGACATGTACCCGGTCAAGCCGTTCATCATTCTGGGAGGAACCGTGGTGTCGGGCGCGGGGATGGCCTGCGCCCTGGCGAAGAGCATCGACGTCATCATCGCCCTGCGCCTGCTCCAGGGGTTCTTCATCCCGGCCCTGACCACCTGCCTGGCCACCTACCTGGCCAGAAACCTGCCCGTGGAACGGCTGAACGTGGTCATGGGCTCCTACGTTTCCGCCACCGTGGTCGGAGGCCTGGGCGGACGGCTCCTGGGCGGCTGGATCCACCCGCCGCTGCACTGGCGCTACGCCTTCGTCACTGCCTCCGTCATGGTGCTGGTCACGGCGGTGGCGGCCATCCTGCTGCTGCCCCGCGAAGAGCGGCCCGACGAAACAACCCGCACCGGACCGGGATACCTCGAACTCCTGCGCAGACCCGACATGCTGCGCACCTTCGCCGTGGGCTTCGGAGCCCTCTTCGTCTTCGGGGCCACCTTCAACTATCTGCCCTTCTACCTGAGCGCCCCGCCCTTTTCGGCCAGCACGAACCTCATCACCCTCCTGTATCTGACCTACATCGTCGGCGTGGTCATCGCCCCCCTGTCCGGCAAGTTCAGCAACCGTTTCGGCAACGGCCTGACCATGATCATGGGAGTCCTGATCCTCTCGACCGCCCTGCTGCTCAGCCACGTGCAGAGCCTGGCCGTGATCTGTCTGAGCCTGGCCATGGCCTGCGCCGGATTCTTCGCCATCCACGCCGCGGCGGTGGGAAGCATGAACCGCAAGCTTTCCTCCAGCCGGGGCAGGGCAAATTCGCTTTATATCCTATGGTATTATCTGGGAGGGTCGGCGGGGATAACGGTCATGGGGCATGGTTTCAAGCATTTCGGATGGGCGGGAGTGACCGGGTCGGGGCTCGCCATGCTCGCGCCGCTGCTCGCAGTGGGCATATACGAGCTGCGGACCGGACATTGATCAGCTCAACGACAACGAACACAGATATTTCTTGAACTTCAATCCTTCCTCGTGCTCCGGGTTGATGCGCAGGCATTTCTCCAGAGAGCCTTCCGCCTCGGCGATCCTTCCGCCCTGCACATGGGCCCTGGCCAGGTTGAAATACAGGTTCTCGTCGGTGGAGCAGACCTCGAGCGCCCGCGAATAATAGCGGCAGGCCTGGTCCAGCATGTCCTGCTTGCGCAGCTCGATGCCGAACTGGTTGAAAAGATGCTTGTACTCGGCCGAGGCGAAGCCATCCAGGGCGATGAGCTGTTCGAAGACCGTCTGGGCCTTGTCGTGCTGGTTGTATTGCAGATAGGTCAGCCCGAGGCCGAACAGGGCGCGCACGTTCTTTTCGTCCAGGCCCAGGGCGTTGTTGTATTCCATGGCCGCCGAATAGGGCTCGCCGTTCCTGCGATGCCGGTCCCCCCTGGCCACGGCCTTGGCGATTTTCTGGATCACGGGTTTGACCTGTTTCAAAAACATGTCCACTTCTGGCTGATACTGGGTGATCAGCTCATCCATGGTCACTTCGGCGGCCGGCCCTGAAGGGGCCCAGTTGGCGTTGAGGGACTGGAGCGCCAGCAGATCGTCGTCGATCTGTTTGGCGTAATAGTAGAGGGTGCTGTCCTCCTTCTTGGACGTCGCCCCCGTGCCGATGGTGACCGTGGATCGCTTGGAGCAGACGCACTCAAGCCCCAGGTCCGTGGCCATGCAGTATTTGGACACTTCCGCGATGGAATAGCCTTCGCCCACGGCATCCTCTTTTTCCGGATCGTTCTTGAACATTTAAAACCAGCGCACCATCTGTTCCAGGGGTCTGCGCGTCTTGCGCTTGGGTGGTCTCGCCCTGTAGCCGAAGGCAAGCATGTAGGCCACTCCGTACTCATCGAGATCGACGCCGAAATCCTCCGCCAGCACCTCGTCCACCTTGTCCTGCGCGAACCCTTCGATGGGGCAGGAATCGATGCCGATCAGCGCCGCGGCAGTCATCATGTTGGCCTGGGCGATGTAGCACTGCTTGCAGGCCCAGTCGAACATGGCCCGATCGCTGTCCAGCAGCCGGAAATCCGATTGCTGAAAGGTCGCGTAATACTCCGTGCGGGCGGTGATGCGCTCCTCGGGCAGCTCCTGGATCTGACGCATGAAATCGGAGATGCCCGTGCTGTCGAACTTGAGCAGGGGCGTCTTCATGGCCAGGCAGACCAGAAAATGGCTCGCCGTGGGGATCTGGCCCTTGCCGCCCCAGGTGTGGGGCAAGAGCTTCATGCGGAAGTCCATGTCCTGGACCACCAGAAACTGCCAGGGTTCGAACCCGAAGGAACTCGGGGACAGGCGGGCCGTCTCCAGGATGAACAGGAAGTCGTCCTCGGGAATGGTGATGTTCGGATCAAATTCCTTGCACGCATGGCGAAACATGAAGGCGTCGAGAATGATCTGCTTGTCCATTCGGCATCTCCTTTGAGGCAAATTTTCAGGCGGCCCGGGCCGATGTCGGCGAGGCAGCGCAAACACTACGCAGGCTTTCGCCTAAGTTCAAGAAGCGGAAGACAGGGGCTTCGGACAAACCGGAGCACGGGCCCAGGGCGTGATCGACGCCTGGCACCCCTGACCGGGACCGCCGCAGGAAAAGAAGCGCAACGATTTCATACGACAGAATCATCCCATGCAAAGGTAGCATGGTTTGTAAAAAAATAACACGCAGATACTCAAATAAGCGTGGGCGATACATAGATCCTTTTATATCTAAAATTGCGATACTACATCATTTTTTCAGAACTACGTATTGACCGGACAGTAATCTCCATGTAACGGGAAAGAAAAGGAAATATTCGACAGTCATCCTTTCCGATTGTGGACATGACAGGTCAACAAAACACGTTGCCTGTCTTTTATTCATACACTGATGGAGGTGTGTTATGAAGGTTTCTGTAGGTTTAGGCAAACCCGGGGCCGAAGAGCGATTGGAAAGCAGTGGAGTCTCCCGTCGAGATTTCATGAAGTTCTGTACCACAATCGCAGCGGTCATGGGCATGGAGGCGTCTTTCGCCAACAAAATCGCCCTGGCGCTGACTTCTCCCAAACGTCCTTCCGTGGTCTGGCTGCATAACGCGGAATGCACAGGCTGCTCCGAATCGATTCTCCGCGCTGTCCGTCCCTTTATCGACGACCTGATTCTGGACACGATCAGCCTCGACTACCATGAAACCATCATGGCAGCCGCCGGCCACAAGGCGGAAGAAGCCCTGCACGCGGCCGTGAACTCCCCCAACGGCTTCCTCTGCGTTGTCGAAGGCGCCATCCCGACCAAGGACAACGGCATCTACGGCAAGGTCGCAGGACGGACCATGCTTGAGATCTGTTCCGAAATCGTGCCGAAAGCCATCGCCACAATTTCCTACGGCACCTGCGCCACCTACGGCGGCGTCCAGGCCGCGAGCCCGAACCCGACCGAGGCCAAGGGCATCAACGATGCGCTCAAGCACCTGGGCGTCAATGCCGTGAACATTCCCGGCTGCCCGCCCAACCCCTACAACCTGGTCGGCACCATCGTCCATCTCCTGACCCACAACCTGGCCATTCCGGAAATGGACTCCGTGAACCGCCCGATCATGTTCTACGGCGAAACCGTGCACGAACAGTGTGAACGCCTGCCCCATTACGAAGCCGGCGAGTTCGCGCCCTCCTTTGATTCGGAAGAGGCACGCAAGGGCTGGTGTCTGTATCAGCTCGGCTGCAAAGGCCCCATGACCTACAACAACTGCCCCAAGGTCAAGTTCAACCAGACGAACTGGCCGGTTCAGGCTGGCCACCCCTGCATCGGGTGCAGCGAGCCCGATTTCTGGGACGCCGCTTCCCCCTTCTACGAAGAAGCATAACAAGGCTGTTGCTCAAGGCTCAACTTTTACTGAATCCAGAGGAGAGTACATATGTCCGGTTGCAAACCCAACCAAGCCCCGGGTGTCGTCGCCACCCCCATGGATAAAAACTTCAAGGGGCCCATCATCGTGGACCCCGTGACCCGCATCGAAGGCCATCTCAAAATCGAAGTCGAAGTGGACCAGGGCAAGGTCACCAACGTGTGGTCGAGCTCCCAGCTGTTCCGCGGTCTGGAACTGATCCTCAAGGGCCGTGACCCGCGCGACGCGCAGCACTTCACCCAGCGTTCCTGCGGCGTCTGCACCTACACCCATGCCCTGGCCTCCACCCGCTGCGTGGACAACGCCGTGGGCGTGGACAAGAACCTGCCCGACAACGCGCGCCTGATCCGCAACCTGGTTCTGGCCGCCCAGTATCTGCATGACCACATCGTGCATTTCTATCATCTGCATGCCCTGGACTGGGTCGACGTCACCGGCGCCCTGACCGCGGACCCCAAGAAGGCCGCGTCCATCGCCAACTCCATCTCCACCCGCGTGACCAAGGCCGAAGATCTGAAGGCAGTGCAGGACAAGGTCAAGGGCCTGGTCGATTCCGGCCAACTCGGCATCTTCACCAACGCCTACTTCCTGGGCGGGCACAAGGCCTACTATCTGCCGGCGGAAGTGAACCTCATCGCCACCGCGCACTACCTTGA
Organism: Pseudomonadota bacterium; assembly: GCA_023393525.1. GTDB lineage: Bacteria > Desulfobacterota > Desulfovibrionia > Desulfovibrionales > Desulfomicrobiaceae > Desulfomicrobium. The sequence continues at coordinate 16,036 of JAEWKZ010000133.1, forward strand.
AGCCCTGCACCTCCAGGTCAAGGCAGCCCGGGCCATGGCCGTTTTCGGCGCCAAGAACCCGCACACCCAGTTCACCGTGGTCGGCGGCGTGACCTGCTACGAAAGTCTGACCAACGAACGCATCTCCGAATTCGTGGGCCTGTTCCAGGAAACCAAGCAGTTCATCGACGAATGCTACATCCCCGACCTGCTGGCCGTGGCCTCCTACTACAAGGACTGGGCCGGCATCGGCGGCACCACCAACTTCCTGACCTTCGGCGAATTCCCGACCGTCGAGAGCGACCTGAACAGCCGCTGGCTGCCCCCCGGAGTCATCTTCAACCGCAACATCGGCCAGGTCGAATCCTTCGACCCCAAACTGATCACCGAACATGTCCGCCACAGCTGGTACCAGGGCGACAAGGACCATCATCCCTACCAGGGCGTGACCGAACCCCAGTACACCGCCTACGAAGACCGCGACCGGTATTCCTGGATGAAGGCGCCCCGCTACGGCAAGACCTCCGTGGAAACGGGCCCCCTGGCTTCCGTGCTGGTTGCCTACGGCAAGGGTCACCCGGAAGTGAAGAAGCTGGTCGATTACGTCCTGGGCTACCTCGGCGTCGGCCCCGAGGCCCTCTTCTCCACCCTGGGCCGGACCGCCGCGCGCGGCATCGAAACCAAGGTCGTGGCCGACAAGCTCATGGACTGGGTCAACGAACTGGCCGAGAACGTGAAAAGCGGCAACACCAAGATCTACCAGGACTGGAAGATGCCCGACGAGGCCGAGGGCGTCGGTTACGTCACCGCTCCCCGTGGCGCGCTGAGCCACTGGATCAAGATCAAGAACGGCAAGATCGAAAACTTCCAGCTGGTCGTTCCGTCCACCTGGAACCTCGGGCCGCGCTGCGCTGAAGGCAAGCTCTCCGCCGTCGAAGAAGCGCTGATGGGCACGCCCATCGCCGACGCCGAACGTCCGGTGGAAATCCTGCGCACCGTCCACTCCTACGACCCCTGCATCGCCTGCGGCGTGCATGTCATCGACTCCAAGACCAACCAGGTCCGCAAGTTCAAGATTCTGTAATCGAGAGAGGGCCCCGAAACCGGGGCCCTTTCCTCCCTTGAACCTCTCCGCGAATTTGCGTAGCTCTTTCTTTTCACTCCTCAAACATGGACATGTTCATGACTGAAAAACGCATCCTCGTCCTTGGCGTGGGCAATATTCTCTTTACCGATGAAGGCCTTGGCGTGCGCTGCATCGAACACATGCAGGAAAAATTCACATTCTCAAACAACGTCACCCTCATGGACGGCGGCACCCTGGGCACCAAGCTTATGGGACCGATCCTCGAATCGGACTACCTCATCGTCTGCGACGCCGTCTTGTGCGACGACAAACCCGGCTCCGTGTACCGGCTCATCGGCGACGACCTGCGCAAGAGCCTGGCCTTCCGCGACTCCATGCACCAGACCGACCTTGTCGACACGCTGGGCATGTGCGAACTGGTCGGCAACCGTCCCGAGGCGGTGGTCATCGGCATGGAGCCCTTCGACTACGAGTCCATGGCCCTTGAACTTTCCCCCACCGCTGTCTCGTCCCTGCCCGTGATGGTCGAATCGGTCGTCCGCGAAATCGAAAAAGCCGGTGGAACCTGCACCCCGAACTAAGGAGTCATCATGTGTCTGGCCATTCCCGCCAAGATCGAATCCATTGAAAACGGCGTGGCCCAGTGCCGCGTCGGCGAAGGCGAAACCTACGTCACCGCCTCTCTCATGCTCCTCGACGGCGAGGCGGCCCTGGGCGACTACGTCATCATCCATGCCGGGTTCGCCATCCGCAGGCTCGACCTCAAGGAAGCGCAGGAATCCCTGACCATCCTTCGCGATCTGGCCAACGCCTACGACGAAGTGCAGCGAAAATACGAACAGGAGGATCCGGATCGTGCCAAGGCCTGAACCGGACAAAGCCCTCGGAAGCCTTGTCGGACTGGCGGTCTGTGAAGCCCTGCCCTCCGACCGGGACAAGGTTTCACAGGACGTTGCGCTCATCCCCGGCCTCTGGGGCGACGGAACGTCCATGGCCCTGAGCCTGGCCGAAAGCCTGATCGAAATGGGCGGCGTCGACCAGCGCGACCAGATGGTCCGCTATACGAGCTGGTTTCGATACGGCTACCTGAGCTCCACGGAAACCTGCGACTTCATAGACGAAACCGTCAAGCAGGCCATTTTGCGATTCGAGCGCACCTGGAACCCCAAGGACGAGAACCAGACCCAGGGCGATGCCTGCCTGGCCCGCGTGGCCCCGCTGGCCATGTATTTCAATGCGTCGCGGGAAGACATGCTGGCCGCCGTCGCCGCTTCGACCCTGACCACGCACTCCGCGCCCCAGAGCGTGGACGCCTGCAGCGTGCTTGCGCTCATGATCTTCACGGCCTTGAGCGGCTCAGAAAAGTCCGCCGTGCTCCGCCCGCTCCTCCCGGACACCCTTTGTCCCGAAATAGCCGACCTGAGCGCCGACGTCTCCGCTCAGGCCGCCTCCCCGGCCGCGCGCGCCCTGCGGGCGGCCGTGGGCGCCTTTCGTGACAGCGGTTCGTTTGCCGAGGGCGCCCTCAACTGCCTCGCCCATGGTCCGCGCGCCCTGGCCGCCTATGGACAGCTGGCCGGATCGTGGTATGGCCTGGAGCATATACCCCAGGCCTGGCGGCAAAGCCTGGCTCGCCATAACCTGCTGATTCAAATGGGAAATCAACTGATCAAAAATTAACCGCCGGTCAAACTTGCCAAAAGCGAACCTCGTCCGTAGCATGTCCCATGCTTACGGCGATTTTCTGCGCCCCTGATCGCGCCTGACATGCGGGCCCGTGCGCCCATGACCGCCAATCCCCTGCACCATAGACTTCAAACAACGAGCATCTGGTATGAAAAACCGCATCTCTTCGGCCTTTTTTCTTGTCATTCTCCTTCTTCTCGGAGCCCTGGGAGCCATGTACTACGTCAAGGCGGAATGGAATCCGCCCACGCTTTCCCTGACCCCCGAACAGCCCACGGCCAGCACCCGGACCGTGTTCGCCGTCACCGCCGAGGACAAGGACTCCGCGCTGCGCAGCCTGCATGTGGTCGCCACGCAAGGGACCAGCACCATCGACATCGTGAACAAAACCCTGCCCTCCGGGACCAAGCGGCTGCATGAAGAATTCTCGCTGCCCAAGACCGGCCTCAAGAACGCCCCCCTGACCTTGACGGTCACGGTCAAGGACACCTCCTGGCATCGTCTGGGACGCGGCAACAGGGTTCAGATCGTGCGCGAGATGAACATCGATTCCATGCCGCCCGTCATTTCCGTTCTTTCCGGGCAGCACAACGTCAACCACGGCGGAACAGGCCTGGTGGTCTACAGCACCAACGAGGAACTGACCACGAGCGGCGTGAGGATCGGCGACCATTTCTTCCCGGGCTACCCGTACCAGCCGGGCAAATATCTGTGCTTCTTCGCCCTGCCCTTCAACGCCGACCCCAAGGCGGTCACGCCTGTCCTGACGGCCAGCGACCTGGCGGACAACCAGTCCACCGTCGGATTCAACTTCCGCCCCCTGCACAAAAAATTCCGGCACGACGACATCAACATCTCGGACAACTTCCTCCAGTCAAAAATGGGCCAGTTCGCGAACCTCTACCCCGATGCGGCCACTCCCGTGGACATTTTCCTGAAGGTCAATTCCGAACTCAGGGCCAAGAACGTGGCCTACCTGCTCGAACTCGGCAAGGACACGGTCCCCCAGAAGCTCTGGGACGACACCTTCATCCGTCTGCCCAACAGCGCCCCCATGGCCGCCTTCGCCGACAACCGAACCTACATGTATCAGGGCAGGGCCGTGGACAACCAGACCCATCTCGGGGTGGATCTCGCGTCCATCGCCGCCTCGCCGGTTCCGGCGGGCAACACCGGACGGATCATCCTGGCCGAGTTCATGGGCATCTACGGCAATGTCGTGGTCATCGACCACGGTTTCGGCCTTCAGTCCCTGTATTCGCACTTGAGCGAAATCCATGTGCAAAAAGGCGAAACCGTCCAGCGCGGGCAGATCATCGGCAAGACCGGCGCCACAGGCATGGCCGGTGGCGATCATCTGCACTTCGGGATGCTTGTTTCCGGCATCGAGGTGCAGCCCATCGAGTGGTGGGACGCGCAGTGGATCGACCACAACATCACCTCCAAACTTCAATGACCGCACGGGGCGCATTCCAGGCCCCGACGCGAAAACGGCCGCGAACCCTGCGTTCGCGGCCGTTTTTTTTTGCGACAAAGAGGGCGGTTTTAGGCCCACTCCTGCTCGAAACGCTCTGGTCCGGCGACCTTGTACCCCTTCTCGGCCAGCACGCGCTGAAGGGCCAAGGCGTCATCGGCTTGGACGCGAAAAACCAGCAGACGCTGCTTGCCTCGGTAAAACGTCGAGGTGGAGAGGATGTTGACTCCCATGTCGAAGAACAGCCTGCTGATCTCGGCCATGAGGCCCTTGCGGTCCTCGGCCTCGATGGCCATGCGGTGCCCGCCGAGTTCCAGCCCCATTTCCTCCACCAGCACGGCCAGCATGGAACTGCGGCTGATGTATCCCTTGAGCCGGTTCTTCGTGTCGACCACGGCCAGACCGGCGAGGTCCCTTTCGTGCATGATCTTGGCCGCGACCTCGATCTCGGTCTCGGGAGTCACGGTGGGCATCCCGCCACGCACCAGCTCTTTGACAGTCATTCTGGAGAGAAGATAGTTCAGTTCATGCTTGCTGAACGTGGTCGCCCCGGAAGGCAGGGCGGCGCGGATATCCTCCTTGGCCACGTACCCTTTGAGTCTTCCATCCTCGACAACAAGCAAGATCCACAGTCTGTGCTCCTCCATCATGCGGTCCGCTTTGATTATCAGCGTATCCGAGGTGATGGTGGGGACATGCTTATCCATGGCAAGGCCTACATACATGACATACTCCTTTGAGTCGTTCGGGTGAATCCCTTTACGTTAAGTGCAGTGACAGCCTTCATCCTTTTTGCTATATCTTTGGCTCCATTATCGGAAACAACGATCCCAAAAAAATCAGGTCCCCGGCAAAAATGAAACGTGCTGTTCTTCTTATTCTCGCTCTATGCTTTCTGACAAGCATAACCAAGCCGGGATTTTCAGAAAAACCGCTGCGCCTTTTCTTTGAAAAAAACATTCCCGTGGACCCGCAATCCCGACAGGAGCACATCGTCAAGCAAGGCGAATGGCTCTTCAAGATCCTGGAAGCAAAGGGCTATTCCCCCTCGCAAATACACAGGGCCCTGCCAGGCATCGAGGCCCTGAACCCGCATATCCCGGACATCAACCAGCTCACCCCGGGTCAGGTTCTTCACCTCCCCGAAATCCTCTCCGCCGCCGGCATCGCCGTTCCCCTTCCCCGGGCGGCGGCGCCGACGGGCCCGTATGAGAAAATGCCCTATGTCGTTCGCTCCGGAGACACGCTCATCCAGATACTCCAGGCGCAAGGGGTGCCGACAAAACTGATTTTCAGCCAGTACATGGACCTGTTTTTGGAGCTCAATCCGGACGTTCCGGACAGCAACACGCTACGCATCGGCCAAGAGATCATTCTTCCAGTCGTGGTTCATGAGGCGTCGGCCGCGCCGGTCCCCGCCGCGCCGCGGCCCGCCGCGGCCATGGGCCCGACAGCGGCCGCGCCCGTGGCCGCGAGCCTGGTCGAAGAGACCGGAACGCTGCCCAGACAGGCCGCCACGCCGATCTTTGCCCCGCACTCCCTGCGCCAGACGCCGCCGGAAATTGCGCCCAAAGCCGCCCCCGCACCGCCGCAAGTGAATGCCGAAAAACGCACAGAACCGAAAAATCCCACGCGGGACTCAAAAAAAGAGCAGCGCCAGCCCCGCACCGGGCTGCCTCTGGTCAAGACGGTGCTGGAACAGATGCGCTTCAGGTTCGTGCCCGGCGACGAAAGCATGCATCCCCTGCCCAACGCCCAGTGGCTGATCGTCAAAATGCTTGAAACCCCGCTGGTCGACGCGCCCTGGGGCGGAAAAATCCTCTTCTGCCCCGTCCCCAAGAACGCCCAGTGGATCGTAAACGCCAACAAGCTGGGAATGAAGGTCTGCGTCATTTCGCCCCGCTGGAACGTGCAGGAGGTGCTGGAGAAGCTCGCCGAGGCCTTTCCCAGACATTTCCGCCTGTGGGGAGCCGGCAAGGACCTCGTGCTTTCCCGCAACGGCGTCGGCGTGACCCTGCAATCGCAACAGCTCGCCATCATGGAACGAAACGGCAAAAAGAGCATCCATCTGGTCTGGTCCAGACCCACGCCCGATTCGCCGCCCCTGCCCCAGGGTCTGCACGAAGTGCTTGATTCCGCCCAGGTCAAGGTGATCGAGCTGGACGCGTACAACGAACTTTCGCGCCTGCCTTCCCGGCCTCGCGATTCCATTTACGTGCCTGTGGCCACGCACATGGAACTCATCAAGGCCATGAACCCCGACAACCCCGAAGAAACCTTCGGCCAGACCATGCCCGATTCGCTGAACGCCCTGTTGCAGGTGTTGCGCGACAAGGAGCTGCTGCATCAGGGCATGGTCCACGTATCCTGGTCTTCCGGAGCCCAGAACCGCATCGCGTTGCAGGTTCCGGCCTGGACAGTTTCGGGCGGAAACGGCAGGATCGCCATCCTGGACCGGCGTTTTTCGGATCCGTTCCTCGTGTCCGTCCTTTCCCACGAAGGGTATGCCTGCTTTGTCCTCCCAGACTGAACCCAAAGAGACCACCCATGCCTCACGATTTTCGCGTTTACGGCCATCTGGCCGGACTTGATGCCGAACAGCTGGCCAACTGCCTTGCGTATTTGTCCGCCTACGAATGCGAAGCGGACGGACATGTCCTCGACTTCGTGCATGAGGGCGGATTCATCGACGTTGACCACGACCTGGAAGTCTTGCTGACCATCGTCGGCCCCAATGCGCGGGGCGTCATCGACATCATCAACCACCAGGACTGGGAGATGCACCGCTGCACGCTCTCGAACGGAATTCTGCAACGATCCCGCATCGCTCTGGACAACGCCCTGGACACGGCTTACGCATCGGAGCGCCGCTCATAAGCCCTCACGGAGTCAACATGCACGAACTCTCCATTGCCGAAAGCCTGATCAAGATCATCGGCGAAGAAATGGCCAAGCACGGCCTCACCAAATTGCATTCGTTCAAGATCGTCTACGGACAGATCTCGGCCATCGTTCCTGAAGCCCTGGAGACATCTTTCGAGATGCTGACCATGAACACCCCCTTCGAGGGAGCGAAAATGGAAACGGAGGTCAAGCCCATGGTCGTGCGCTGCCGCCAGTGCGGGCATGAATTCAGCCCCAGCCAGGAGGAGCGCGTCATCATGCCCTGTCCGCAGTGCGCTACGGAACTGGGGCACGAGATCATCTCCGGCCGCGAACTCTACATAGACAACATCGAAGCCGAATAACTGGAGGAAAGCATGAAAGTCGACGTGGTACGAAATATCCTGGAGGCCAACGACGCCGTCGCCGCCGAACTCAACGCCCGGCTCAGCGCCCAAGGCATCCTGACCCTCAACCTGATGAGTTCGCCGGGCTCGGGCAAGACGTCCCTGCTGGAGCGCACGCTCACCGATCTGAAAGACGAGTTCACCATGGCCGTCATCGAAGGCGACTGCCAGACCGAGAACGACGCCCGCCGCGTGGCCGCCACCGGAGCCCGGGCCGTGCAGATCAACACCGCCGGCGGTTGCCACCTCGACAGCTCCATGGTCCGCGACGCCACGGAAAAACTGGGCGTGGACGGGGTCGACATCCTGGTGGTGGAAAACGTGGGCAACCTGGTCTGCCCGGCGGAGTTCAGCGTGGGCGAGGACTACAAGGTGACCATCCTGAGCGTGACCGAGGGCGACGACAAGCCCGAGAAGTACCCCTTCATCTTCGCCGAATCCAAGGTCATGATTTTAAACAAGATCGATCTCTTGCCCTACGTCAATTTCGACGTGGACCGCGCCAGCGCCTTTGCCCGTTCAGTCAACAAGGACATCGAGATATTCACCGTCTCCGCCACCACCGGTCAGGGCATGGACGCCTGGTACGACTGGCTGCGCCGGGAGCGGGCCAAGAAGAAATAGCTCCGGCACCCCGCGAGAAAAAAGCCCGCCCTTCGCAATGGAAGGTGGGCTTTTATGCGTTCATGACCTGGCCGCCTACGCGTTTTTCAGCACCCCGTCGACCATGTCCTGGGCCTCGGTCTTGATGCGCTCCAGATGGTCCCGGCCCAGAAAGCTTTCCACGTAGATCTTGTACATGTCCTCGGTGCCCGATGGCCGCGCCGCGAACCAGCCGTTTTTGGTGGCCACCTTCAACCCGCCGATGGACGCGCCGTTGCCCGGGGCATGGGTGATCTTGGAGAGAATGGGCTCGCCCGCCAGCTCGGCCGAGGCCACCTGCGCGGGCGAGAGCGACGAGAGCAGCTTCTTCTGGGCTCTGTTCGCCGGGGCCTGAAGGCGTTCGTACAGCGGGCTGCCGTGCCGCGCTTCCAGGTCGCGGTAGATGTCGCCGGGGTCCTTGCCTGTCACGGCGGTGATTTCGGCGGCGAGCAGGTTCAAGAGAATCCCGTCCTTGTCCGTGGTCCAGGCCCCTCCATCAAGGCGCAGGAAAGACGCCCCGGCGCTCTCCTCGCCGCCGAAACAGCAGGTTCCGGCCAGCATGTCGTCCACGAACCACTTGAAGCCCACCGGCACCTCCCGCACCGCCCGACCGTGGGATGCGGCCACGCGATCGACCATGGAGCTGGTGACCAGGGTCTTGCCCACCTGCGCGGCCTTCGGCCAGTCCGGGCGATGGGCGAGCAGATAGTCTATGGCCACAGAGATGTAATGGTTGGGATTCAAGAGCCCGTGTCCGGCGGTGACGATGCCGTGGCGATCGGCGTCGGGATCGTTGGCGAAGGCGATGGAAAAGGAATCCTTCATGGCGATGAGCTTGGCCATGGCGTAGGCCGAGGAGCAGTCCATGCGGATCTTGCCGTCCTTGTCCAGGCTCATGAACATGAAAGCCGGATCGACGACCACGCTGACCACCCTGATGTCGAGCCCGTACTCCTCGGCGATGGGCTCCCAGAACGGCAACCCGGCCCCGCCCAGAGGGTCCACGCCGATGCCGATGCCCGAGGCGCGGATGGCCCGCATATCGATGACCTTGTCCAGATCAAGGACATAGGGGCGGATGAAATCCTGCTCCCGGCACAGCCCCTGCCGCAGCGCCCGGGCCAGCGGGATGCGCGGCACCGCGCCGGGGGTTTCGAGCAGGGCGTTGGCCCGCTTTTCGATCCAGCCGGTGACGTCTGTGCCGGCGGGGCCGCCATGGGGGGGGTTGTACTTGATCCCCCCGTCCTCGGGCGGGTTGTGCGATGGAGTGATGACCAGGCCGTCGGCCAATCCGGAGGAGCGCCCCCGGTTCCAGCTCAGTATGGCGTGGGAGATCACCGGCGTCGGGGTGTAGCCGAAACCTTTCTGAAAGCGGCAGTCCACCCCCGCCGCCGCCAGCACCTCCAGGGCGGTGCGCAGGGCCGGTTCGGACAGGGCGTGCGGATCCATGCCCACGAACAGCGGCCCGTCTATGCCCTTGGAGAGGCGGTATTCGCACACGGCCAGGGTGATGGCCAGGATGTGGGCTTCGTTGAAAGAGCCTTTGAAGGCGCAGCCCCGATGCCCCGATGTGCCGAAAGACACCAGCTGTTCCGCCCGGGACGGATCCACCTCCAAGGTGTAATAGTCCGAGATCAGCCGGGGAACGTTTATACGCAAAGATTCCGGCACGGATGCGCCGGCAAGGGGATGGACAGCCATGAATGCTCCTTGTGGATTACGCAGAATGCGCCGCGTCGCTCTTTTCGTGCAGGGCCTGGGAGCGTTTGAACGTCGCCCAGAGCACCTTGTCGTTCGGGTCCTGCTCGTAGGCCTTCTTGAAATACGGAGTGCCGTTCCGACCGGCCTTCTGAAAGATGGTGCCGATGTTGAAGGCCACATTCTTGTTCGAAGCCGGCAATTCGGGATCGAACTTCAGGGCCTTCTGCACCGCGTTCAAGGCCTTGTTGGCCTCCCCGCCTTCGCTGTAGGCCATGGCCATGTTGTAGAAAAGGATCGCGCTGCCGGGCAGGATGGCCAGCACGCGCAGGTATTCGGCGATGGCCTCGCGCCATTTGCCCTGCTTGCGCAGCGAGATGCCCAGGATGGTGACGGTGCCGATGTCGGCCGCCGTGAGGTTGTCCCCTTTGAGCTCAAGGGCCTTCTTGGAATAGTGGATTGCCATGTCCGGGTCGCGATTGGCGCAGATGTCGGCGATGCGGCCCGAGAGGCTGGAAAGAAACTCCGCGGCCTCCCGCTGCGCCAGATGCATGGCGCTGCGAAACATCTCGTCCGCCACGGCGGTATTGCCGCGCGCGATCTCAAGCTCGCCGATGTGCATGATGCGCTGGGTATTGAGCGGACTGATCTCGTTCAGCCGCCGCAGGCAGTCGAGCTGCTTGTCGGCGTCGCCGGATTGCTCGTAGAGCGCGGCCAGGCGCTTGAGCGGGGCCAGATACAACTCCGCGTTCTTCACTGCCCGCTGGTACATCTCCTCGGCCCGGGCGGTCATCTCAAGGCCCAGATAGGCGTCGCCCTTGATCATGTGCCCCACCGCGCTGTCCGGCTTCTGCTTCAAGATGTCGTCGGCCACGAGCAGCGCCTCGCCCCAGCCTCCGGCCTCCAGGAGCTTCTTGCCCTTTTCGATGAGCTTGCTGAGCTTGCCCTGGGGGGCGATGGTGAAGGCCAGCTTCTCGGTGAAGGAGGCCACGGAGATGGGCTTGGTGATGATGTTGTGCGCGCCCTGCTCGACCAGAAGCGCCGTGGTGTACTGGTCCACCTCCTGGGTCAGCACGATGATGCCCGCGCCGGGACACAGGCGCATGATGCGCTCCATGACCTGCGACATGTCCGCCTCGGCGGCGCGGCGCTCCAGGCAGATGATGAAACGTGCTTCGGAATCCTGATGCAGGGTCTCGAAGAGATCCTCAAGGCGGGTGAAATGATGGAAGGACTTCCTGGACAGCCCCATGCTGTGGTAAAGGACCGATTTGATCAGCTCCACGAAGACCGCGTCGTCGGTCAGGGCCACGAATTTGCCTCCAGCCAGGGCGTAGTCGAAGATCGTGGCCCCATAGGTATCCTGACCCGGACCGGCAGCAGCAACATATGTACCCATGGAAAGTATCCCGCCTTGATTCGTTCTCGCGCCTGTCCCGAAATGGGCGACCGGGCAACATGGCGAGAATACACAAAGCCACATGAATGTTCAACGCGTTCCTGGCCCGTCCGGAAAGCCCCCGGTTCGCCCGGGGCCGCCCGAACGCGATTCCAATGACGAAATGTACTTGATTTTACCCCCCGCCTCACCTAAGAAATTTCCTCCACAACGGACCGCCCCCATAGCTCAGGTGGATAGAGCACGGGATTCCTAATCCCGGTTAGCCCATGTTCGAGTCATGGTGGGGGCACCAGGAATGACAGCGGCTTGCAGCTCAAATCGGATCAACCCGATGATTGCAAGCCGCTTTTGTTTTGCGTGGCGTATTCCATGATTGATGACCTGACAGTTGGGACGATGGATCAGGTTTCAATCCACGCCCTCCGCACGGAGGGCGAC
>JAEWKZ010000137.1 GCA_023393525.1 Pseudomonadota bacterium
CCCTTGGCATCGCTGCCACGCCCTTGGCATCGCTGCCACGCCCTTGGCATCGCTGCCACGCCCTCGGCATCGCTGCCACGCCCTTGGCATCGCTGCCACGCCCTTGGCATCGCTGCCACGCCCTCGGTGCGTGCGCCGGAGCATGGCGAGCACCGGTTCCGAAGGATGGCGGTCACCGATTCCGGACCATGGCGATCACCAGTTCCGGAGCATCGCGATCACCGATTCCGGACCAGGCGATCACTGATTCCGGGCATCGCTGCCGCGCCCTCGGCACGCGTGCCACGCGCTTGCTTTAGCGGCGGCCTGAACGAGATCCACTTCGCGGCGGCGGGGAGATCCACCACAAGCTGAAAGCCGGGCAGAAAGTTGCGGAGTTGCCCCGGGGGTCGAGCGTGGAGGTATGTGCGCGAGACGAGGACGAGGCGATTCTCGACGGCGTTGTTGCGTCTGCCGGCGCAAGTTCGAGCCGGCGGCGTCGGCCCGAGGCCACCAGGTGACGTGCGGCGCGAAGTGCCGCGCGGAGCACGAAGCCGAGTTGGCGAGGAAGAGCTACTGGGCGGACTTGGCGGATTCGCGGCGGAAGGGCCGCGCGCGAAAGCGACGTTGGAGGGAGGGGAAGGCGGCGGCAGCTCGGCGAAGGCTCCCGGCTGACGTGGCCGAGGCGGTGGCGCGGGAAGCGGAGCGTCTTGCCGAGGAAGCTGCGCGCAGTCGAGCGCGGCTTGAGCGGATGCTGGTCCGGGTGGCCATTCGGGCCTGCGAGAGCGCTATGTCCCTCGGGGGCCTCGGGGCGGATTCCTCTGGAAAATCCGGCGGGTGACTGCGTTCGGGTGGGCAGCTTCCGCGAGATGTCCCTCGGAGGCCTCCACGACGTGCGGAACAGATCTCCGCTCTGGGAAACGAGGGCGGATCGCCGAGTTCGGTGGGCAGAAGTCAGCGCTGTCCCTCGGGGGCCTCTTTCGGGAAACAGGTGGAAGTCCAGGAGGATAGGTCGCTTTCGGTGGGGCAGATGTCTCTCGGCGGTCTGGTCAGCCTCGTGCGTGATCGCGCACCGTAAGCGGCATGACGGGCGAGGTGATCGCGAGCATTGAGGTGGCGCCGAGCGAGCTGGGCTCGTCGCTGTGCGGGCTGCGCCTGGGCGTGGCGGGTGCACAGGAGCAGCTTCAGCAGTCGCTTTCGAAGCTGGGGCAGCTGACGCCGGTGCAGGCATGGCGGACACCATTCGGGCTGGAGCTGTTCGACGGGATCAAGCGCAAGCACGCAGCGCTGGCGCTTTCGTGGCCGGCGGTGCGGGTGGAGGTGCATGCGCTCGACTCGGTGGGGGCGAAGGCGCGGCTGCTGTTGTGCAACGCGACGAGCGGGCTGTCGGACCTCGAGGTGGCATGGGTGGTGCGGTCGCTGTACCGAGAGGACAGGCTCGACCAGCCGCACATCGCGCAGCTCTTGGGCCACGACAAGAGCTGGGTCTGTCGCAAGCTGGCTCTCGCGGAGGGGCTCTCGGACGAGCTGACGGGGCACGTGCGGCTTGGCCTCGTGTGCGCGAGAGCGGCAGTGGAGTTGGCTCGGTTGCCGCGCGGCAACCAGGACGCGGTGGCGAAGGTGGTCCTCCGGCGGGGACTGACCACCCGGCAGACCGCGCGTTTGGTCGATGCGCTGCTCGAGGCGCCGCAGGAGCAGTGGTCCAGGCTGCTCGAGCAGGCCATGACGCCCGCCACGGTGCCGGGCCCCAAGGGTGGGACGCTCCGGCGCACGCCGGGCGAGCAGCTGGTCGCTGACGCCTGGGCGATGAAGCGGATGGGAGCGCGCCTGCACGCGCGGCTTCTGGAGCGCTCGCTGGCGAGCCTGGGCGAGCCGGCCTGCGCCGTGGTCTCGCGCGAGCTCAGCGAGCTGCGCGGGGCGCTCGCAGCACTGACCAAGACTCTCGACACGCGCCTGTCAGCAAAAGGAGTCTGCGATGCCACCGCTTGACGAGAAGCTGATCTATGACGTCGTGCAGCTCGACAGGTCGGGGATGAAGTGGCGGGCCATCGCCCGGGCGCTGCATATCAGCCGCAACACCGTGCGGCAGATCGTCACCGGGCACGACGCCGCGCGCCTCGAAGTGCACTCGGCGCTGCGAGCGCCGCGCAAGGTGCAACGCCCCTCAAAGCTCGACCCCTTCCGCACCCAGATTGACGAGCTCCTCAAGGCCTATCCAGATATCACCGCCCAGCGGGTCTTCGAGCGCCTGTGTGAGAAGGGCTACGACGGCGGCGACAACATCGTAAAGGCGCTGGTCCGACGGGTGAGGCCGAAGCCCTCACCGACGCCGAGCCTCCAGACGCCCCCGCGAGTTCCCGGAGACATGGCCGAGTGCGACTGGTCGGAGTACCCGGTGACCTTCACGCACGCACCGCCGACGAAGCTCCAGGCCTTCAGCTACCTCCTGCGCTGGTCCACTCGAAAGTACTTCGGGTTCCAGGAGGGCAACGGGCTCCACCCGTTGATGGACGAGCACCTGCACGCCTTCGCGCGCTTCGGCGGCGCGGCGCAACGCTGCACCTACGACAGCCAGAAGCCGGTGGTGCTGCGGTGGGAGGGCAACCAGCCGATCTTGAACCTGCGCTTCGTCGACTTCGCCACTTTCTACGAATTCGCCGTCGTCGCCGTCCGCCACGCCCCCAATCGCAAGCCCCGCGTCGAGCGCAGCTTCTGGGAACTCACCCGCAGCTTCTTCAATGGACGCAGCTTCCGCGACTTCGCGGACCTCAAGGCGCAGCTCGCCCACTGGATGGACACCGTTGCCGACCTGCGCCCAATCAAGCGCCTGAAGCGGCGCACGCGGCTGGAGCTCTTCGCCGAGGAGCAGCCGCTCCTTCGCCCTTTGCCGCGCCACCGCTACGACACCGCGCGCGTCCTCTACTGCTTGTGCGACATCGAGGGCTACGTCACCTGGGAGACCAACCGCTACTCACTCCCCTACGCGTACGTCACCGAGATCCTCCCGGTGCGAATCACCGAGAACGAGCTCTTCGTCTACAAGCCCGACCTGACCTGCATCGCTCGCCACCCGCTCCTGCCGCGTGGCGCCCACCAGATGTCGGACCTTCCTGGCCACCGCCCTCATCTCGCCCAGCGCGGCCCGGACCTCGACCAGCTGCGCGTCGCTTTCGCCGGCATGGACGAGGGCGCGGCGACCTTCCTCGGAGCGCTAGAGAAGGCGCAGCCTCGCTCGGCGGGCTACCACGCGCGCAAGGTGCTCGCCTTGCGCGCGCTCTGGAGCACCGCCGACCTCGTCGCCGCGCTCGAGCACGCCCTGGCCTACGGCGCGCTCGAGCACCGGGCCGTCGAGCGCATCCTTCAGGCGCGCGGCACTCCGCGGCGGCTCGACGAGTACGTCGCCCAGGCCGCGGCGCGGCTCGACCCGCCAGGCGCCGCCGGCCCGCGCGATCTCGCCGAGTACGACGCGCTGCTCACGCCCCCCAGCCCGCATGGAGCCACCCGATGCCCAAGCGAACCCAGCCCCCGCCTCGAGACGACCTGCGAGAGCGGATCGGGCGACACCTGAAGCGCCTCGGCCTCACCGACCTCGACTTTGAGGCCCACCTGCGCTGGGCCCGCGAGAGCGACGCCAGCGACCTCGAGTCCCTCGAGCGCCTGCTCGCCACCGCCGCAGGCATCAAGCTCGCCCGCAGCATCGAGTGGCGCATCGACCGCAGTGGGCTCAAGCTCAAGAAGACCCTGGCGACCTTTGACTGGGACTTCCAGCCCAAGCTCGACCGACGCTGGGTCGAGGCCCTCTTTGACCTCGCGTTCGTCGCCCGGCACGAGGACGTGCTCGTCACCGGTAAGACCGGCACCGGCAAGAGCCACATCCTCCAGGCTTTGGTCCTCAAGGCCTGCGAGAAGGAGCTGCCCGTCCGCTACTCCCGCTGCGTCGACCTGATCGACGACCTCTACGCCGGGCTCGCCGACGGCTCCTACGAGCGACGCATGAAGGCCTGGTGCCGCCCGCTGCTTTTGGTCATCGACGATGTCGGCCTCGGTCAGCTCAAGCGGCGCGGCGACGAGCCGACCGCCGCTCACATCCTCTTCACCCTGCTCGACCGCCGTCACCAGCAGACATCCACCGCGCTCACCTCCAACCTCCAGCTCTCCGGCTGGGGCAAGTATCTGGGCGACGCCACCCTCGCCGGGGCCGTCCTCGACCGCCTTGCCGAAACGGCCATCCGCATCGACATCGACGGACCCAGCTGGCGTCAACACCGCGCTCGCCTGCGCGCAAGCTCCCAACCTGGCGCGACCTCGACCACGGCCGACCTCGCCGTCGAGGTCGCGCCATGAACCGCCACCAGCTGTCTGTCTGCCCGCTCCCGCCTACCGACGCGCTCGCCTGGGCACCGGAGTGCGCCTTCCTTGCAGCCTTGGACGCGACCCTGGTCCCAGTGATCTGCGTCCTCCAAGCCCAGCATCCCGCCCTCGAGACGGCCGAAGAGCCCGGCGATCCCCTTCGCTCCCGGGCTAGCTCCCTCCTCGCTGCGCTTCTCGACCTGCACGGTTGCATCCTCGCTTACCTCGGCCAGGTCGACGAATGGACCCGTCAGAGCAGCGACCGCTTCGATCCTCTTCTCGAAGACCCGCCCGACACCGACGACCACGCGGGCTACAGGTCCGCCGATGACGACATCCCCTTCTAAACGACCGTTATGCCCGGGGCCTGACTGGACGGCCCAAAGAGCGGGCTCTGCTGGCGAGCATCCCGCGACCCGACGGAATCCACGCAGGTCCCGGGCGCCCTCCCACCATCTCTCAAATTGCCACCGCCGGAGGCGCCGGAACCGCCTTCGGCGGTGTGCGTTTTGATCCCCTCTGGAATCCGGGGGGCCCCAGCAACAGGATCCGCGAACCCGTCGATGTCCACCAGACAGCGGCACGCGGGCACTCCACCGCGCCCTGCACGCGCCTCCGCCTGCCTCGGCACGCGCCACGCCCCTCGCGCCGAGAATCGACTTGCGTCGATGTGCCCCACATCGTCGGCTCCCCCCTGGTCTTCAGCGCCAGCCGTCACGTAGGCCTCGCATGCCATCGGGCAAGCCACGCCCCCCTTCTCAACGCCGAATTCGCAACCCCGACTGGATCACCGCAACCGCCGAAAGCGGATCTGTCCGAGACCGCCGCCGCAGCTTCAGTAGCCGGTTTCGCAAACTCGCGGGGGTAGTCGGCCAGTTCGCCAGCGCTGGCAAACTCGCTGGCGTGATCGGCCAGTTCACCAGCCCGCGGGGTCGGTAGGCGGTTACGGGTCCGCGGGGACGGCGGGGGTCCCACGGGGGTCCCGCGGGACTCCCACAGGTAACGGCGGGGGTACCACGCTCGCTCCCGTCGTTCCCACCTCTACCGGTATGAACCAAACCGCGGTCCAATCACCTGCCGAGCTTGCCCCCGTCGAGTTGCGCGCGCGTCACCTCGTGCTTTCCGCCGCGGCTGGACTCGGCCGCTTGAAGGCACGGGTAGCCTGGGGAAAGCTGATCCAAA
>JAEWKZ010000089.1 GCA_023393525.1 Pseudomonadota bacterium
GAATTACCATGCCCGTTGATTATCACGATCTGGCCCGCAAAGGGCTTCTGGCACCGGACTTCGATCAATGGGGATTGAGGCACCCCTACGATTCGAGCGTGGGCCACGAGGCGGCCAGATCCGTCTGTCTGCCACCCAACTTCATCCGCGCCACCGACGGATGGACCGTGGCCCACGAAGCAGCCTCGCACGGCACCCTTCCACCTGATTTCGACAGATGGTACCTGGCGGATGTCGACGGTTGGAGCGTGGCCCACGAGGTGACCAGAACCGGGCACTTGCCACCCGACTTCATCCACTGGGAGCTCCGCGACCTGAGGGGATGGACCGTGGCCCACGAAGCAGCCTCGCACGGCGCCCTCCCCCCTGATTTCAACAGATGGGATCTGGTCGATTTCGACGGCTACACAGTGGCTCACACCGCCGCCGAACACGGACACCTCCCGTCCGACTTCCCGCATATGGACTGGGCCGATGCGGACGGGCTGACCGTGGGCAAGGTTTACGCAAAAAAGATGAATTCATTACCAGCAGGCACAGGCCCTGCGCAAAAGCCCAAAGATTCCAAGCGCAAGATGGTTTATAACTTTTCCAAGGCAAAGCCCCCAAAGAATCCGATTGATCCCGAGGAGGTGGCTACGATCAACCGCATACTGCGAAAGTATCCTTGCGACATCGAAGACGATCGCACACGGCTTCATCCGGATCTCAAGGTGACGCCAGAGGAACGCCGGATCTTGCGCAAGTATCTGATGGCGAAGGGCTACCACGCCACCAAGGATGCGGTTGCGGAGTTGGATTTCATGAAGGAAGCCTCAGATTGCGAGCGAAAGGAGCAGACCTAGCTCATTGAATTTCCCTGATCTTTCCGTCTAAATAACGGAAATAACGAAAATTATTGTCGCCAGAATATGAGACTCGAAGCAGCGGAACCCCTTGCCGGTTATCAATTTGTAGAGATGGAAGTGACATGGCGTTCACTTTAAAAGAAATCTTTGCCGTTGCTTGCTCATCAAAAGGCCTAATCCCGAATTTTCCTTCGTGGATATAGATTGTTGCGACAATTCCACCAGAAGCTATGTCTGCGACTAAACCTGACACCGTTGCGGCATCTGACAATACATCCAGAAAAATCATTTCCGGAAGTCCATCACCATTTAAATCATAAAGCCCAGATTTAGTAGAAAAGTGCCCCTTCTCACGAACAAGTTGCACATAATCTGTTTCATATCGGCCAGCTGCGGGATTACATAAGAAGACTCTGACTTTTGAAATTGTTCGCAGATTCATTAGCCCAAATGGAATAAACTCTGCAGTAACATAATCAGGACATCCATCTGCATTTACATCTACATAATTCTCATCGAACCAGGATCCTATAGGCGTCCTAATCTGCCATATCGGAGATTGCGCCCATACCTCTTCTTTTGTAGCAAGATAAATTTTATGGAGTGAGCCATGACTACTTTGGGGTAGACCTATACAAACACGATCCATTAGCCCATCCTTATCTACATCGAGAAACCCGGCTTTAATTCCTGATCTGCTCCAAATTGTCGATCGAATATGCAGCGTTGCACCAAGAGAGGGAGTATTCCATGAGGGCAACGGATTCGGAGTGATAGTGGCAAACAGTTCCTCACCCAAGGAAAACGCATGAACCCCCCCGCCTGTCTCTAGCTCAGCTAAGCCGCACGGATCCTGGGCTTGAGCAACCAGATAATTATTCAAAAGAAATACGATAAGCAGCACAAGGACAATTCGGATCATGGTATAGAGTGCTCTGGTATAATGATTTCTTTTTGTGACGGGCCGAGAAACACGGGCCTTGTTTGATTAAAAATTCGCCATGATCCAATTATTAGGGAGTCTTCAGGAACCAAGTAGCGGACACAGGCACCATTCATAGAACAAATGGAAACAACGCCAGGCTCCACCGGCCATATGAGTTCAGGGGGCCAAACGCTGTCATGAAGACGAACGCTTGGCATTCCTTGAAGTCCGTCACCTTCCAGTTTGGCAAATAGTTCAGCTGTGGAAAGCCATTTGACGCCTTCTGGTTCCAATACACCGAAAACAAGTTTGAACCATACTTCGTGGTCTTTAACAAGCCGAATCAATTCATTTCGGTGAGTAGGACCGATTCGCGGACTGAGCAGTATTATCCCGCGGCCACCCTCCGGGCGAAGAGGAAAGTATTCCAAGTGCGGCATAAACGCACTCATAAGAGAAATTGTGGACAAGTTACCGGTATTTTTATCCACTTTAGAAAATTGAAATTCGACCATAGGCAGAACAGCGCCCTGCGAACCAGGGGAGTGTAGTATCGCATTCAGTTGCTCGGCGTCTCCATGACCGTCTATATTTAGAATTGTTGTAAAATCTTTAAAATCGTTGTTTCGTTGTTCGATCTCTTGAAGTATGTTGGTGCGAAGCGAATAGACAACGAGACGACTCGCATGCCTGGAGTGATGGCGCATTAGAATCTCTTGGTAGCCATCATTATTTAAGTCCTCGGTCCAGATGGTTCTGGCACTCCGCTTCCTTTCACGGAAATCCGGCTTCATTCGTAGAGCGCCATCCCTATCTGAATCCTGAGGTATTGGCTCGGATGTAGGCAACAAGACGCGCTTATAGCTAAATATCCCTTCTTTTTCTTGGAGCATAACAATTAGCTGATTGAGATCGACACCAATCAGATCGGTAAGCCCATCTCCATTTAGATCTCCCGCAAAGAATTCGTAGGGAGAGGCATTCATTGGACTCAATGTATCCAAAAGTGCACCATCACTCAAAGACAATACTTGAACGTCTTTTCCCATCAAAAAAAGAGCAGGTACTGAATTATAAACACCACATACTAGACGCTTTGCTGACTTTAAATTATTTATGTTCCAAACAATTTCGATTTTACTATGACTAGTTTTAAGGAAGGTAGCGGACTTTTCACCATAAAAAACAGCATTGTTGTCAATAAATTTTGCAATTTCAACCCTATGATTCATCTGAATATCTGCAGCGATACCTTGATCACATAAAAAACAAAGAGCTATAAACGCGCAGAAAATAAAAAAATGCATCAAAAAGTATCTCTTGATCTAAAAATTGAAAGCCCAATAAATAAAGGAAGAGCAATCCAAGTCGCGAGGAATAGACAAGAAGAAATGCTGGGCCAAGTCACTGGAAAGCTGGCTGTCATGTCATAAAACATATCAAACGGAATCCTATAATAAGACGTGAAAATGAATTCTCGGATTGTTGTGATAGTGCTCAAAAGATCCAAAAGAAAATATGATCCTATAGTGCACGCGAACGTGCCGGACAATCGTACCCCAAGAGCTGAAAAAAACATACCGAGCGAGACGAGGGGGAGAAAAACAAGAAAATGCACAATCGCCATAACACAGGAGGAAGATAAAAAAACATCAAAATTAAGTTCCAATACATTTGGACTCAGTACAGTCACAAAAATCCATGTTAAAGAATGAATCAAAACAATGCTCAACATCAGAAAAATGATCGAGGCTACAGCTCGGCTAAAATAGAGTGCTTGCCTTGAAATCGGGCTTACAAGCCAAAAAGCAAGGACTCCAGACTCCCTATCAATGGCCAGGGACCCAGCTGCATGCAATAGAACCAGAAAAGGCCAGAGGCTCGCGACCAGAGATTGGATTGTCTGTCCCGCAAATAATGGCGCGACTTCACCTCGAGATATTATAATGTTACCGACCAAGGCGATACACCATGCCGCTAATAGCACTCCAAGAAGAATAACAAGGGATGGACTACGGACTTGGCGGAAGAACTCCGCACGTAAAGTGCGCCTTATCATCCAGCCTCCGCATCAAAAAGATCGATGTAACGCCGTTTAAGATCTTCCAAAGCCGGGGTTGCACAGAACCCTTCCCAACCGTTTTCTTCAATTAAAAGATGAGCCTGGACTGGATCATTTGTAAAAAAAGATACCTTGAAACGTTTAGCATCCTGCAGGCAACCGCTCTCCACGATTTCGCCAGCACGAATGAATGCGTAGTCATCCGCAATCCCCATGACATCGTCGATCCTGTGACTTGAAATGACAATTGCGGTGCCTTCTGATTTTTTATCGAGCAGGCATTTTTGTGCGGCATACGTGGCTGAGGGATCGAGTCCGTCAAAGGGTTCATCCAGTAATATAAGTTTTGGCGACCCTAATAAAGCTATACAAAGACCAAGTTTTTGGAGTGTGCCTTTTGAATAGGAGTCAACTCGCCTGTCAATCCATGGAGTAAGGCCGAGTCTGTTGCAAACGGAAAGTTGATCTTCGTATCTTCCGCCATAAAGCGACGCAAAAAGTTTGAGATTCTGGCGCCCTGACATGGTTCTGTGTAGTGAAACCCTTTCAGGAAGGTAGCGTACCATAGAGTGAGTAATCGCGTCCAACAACGATCCCCCATTGAGGGTAATACGTCCGTTATCGGGACGTGCAATACCGGCAAGGAGTTTGAGCAGTGTAGACTTTCCAGCTCCGTTAGGACCGACTAGATAATGAATGGAATTTGGAGAAACCTCGAGAGAGATTTCTCGGAGAGCCATAAACGATCCATAAATTTTAGTGAGAGCCTCAACTCGTAGACCGTTACTGCTCATAATCAACCTGAATAATTTTTTTCACAATATATATATAACGAGGATACATATAAAGTGCAAAAGAAGCTCCTGCTAATAATCCTGTAAACGCTCTTAATGTGTTAGTACTAAGTCTATAACCTAAGTATTGAGTCGCACCGTCTATAATGCAAGGCGCAAGCATAAGCAAAAAAATATTAAAATTGATACGAGTTTCAGGGCGAAGCAGTACCACAGTTGATGTCATAAATATCGAAGCATACAATACTTCACATCTGGCGCATAATCCAAAATTGGAGGTCATTAAAAAAAAACTTCGTGAGGGAAGTTGATGGCAAAAGTTATGGAGAGTAGCGTAGAAATGAGCAGAAATTGGAAGACGAAGATACTCCAACCATGGCGCAAGAACAGAATAGAGGACGATGACGGCAGTCAATGCATATGGAGTTATAATTAACAGACCAACGACCATCGTCCTCCATGAAGGCATACAAAAAATGAACAATCGCCTCATGAAGTAAGAACTCACTCAATTGATTTGAGTTCAGTTGCGTCAAAGGTATAGTCTTGAGCCAAATAACCTTTAAATTCAGTACCGACAGGATAAGAAGCCTCGTCACCTTTCATGAGCAAAAAAAGCGGACAGCACACAACTCCGAGAGCTACAGATGCGGTCTCTTTGTCCTTGCCTTTCTGGCCGAGAGAGCTCTTGAGTACAATCATGTCTCCATTGACTGCCTTGGTCGTATCAATCGTGAAGTATATTTTTCCTGACGTGCCGACACGCCCTGCTTCTTCAACCATGCTGATACTGCCCGAGGCCGGAGTACCTTGTTCAATGACAATGTAACCATCCACCTCGACGTTTTTGGATACGGCAAGATTAACCTCGTCACTGACTCCTTGAATTTCGCTCGAAATGGTTTCGGTAAGTTTGAGAAAAACTGGCATCCCAGCTTTAAGAGTTACTTGTTTTTGGTCCATGGCCAGCGCCGGAAGTACAAGCACAGCGAGAATGAAGATCAGAAGAACGGGGAAAGCGACAGATTTGAAGTACATCGGACAAGCCTCCTTTTATTTAGTGAACTTATAATTTCCACTTACATATGCCTTATATTCCGTACCAGCAGATATTTCGACATCACCACCTTTTATAGCCCCAAATGCAGGGCATATCGTGTAGCTAGCCACTGCTGTTGCTGCAACCCGATCTTTTCCTTTGACATGAATTGTAGAACGCAGATTAACAACGCGACCTTCTAAAGTGCTAACACTATCCATAGTAAAAGAAAGTTTGGCCTTTTGACCCATATAATCGCGTTCTTTTAGCATAGTGATCATGCCTTGCGCAGAAGATCCGCGTTCAATGACAACAGCATTATCAACGATAACATCTCGAATTACTGCGAAATTTACAATTTCGCCCTCAAAAACCTGTTCGGGGGAAATTGTCTGGCCAAGTTCCAA
The DNA here is from genome assembly GCA_023393525.1 of Pseudomonadota bacterium. Lineage (GTDB taxonomy): Bacteria > Desulfobacterota > Desulfovibrionia > Desulfovibrionales > Desulfomicrobiaceae > Desulfomicrobium. Next base: position 6,076 of record JAEWKZ010000089.1, read on the forward strand.
AAAAACGGGGGTTCCATCTCTGAGGACAACTGAATTCGAGTCAGCAAAAGCCAAACTGATGAAAACCCAAAAAAAACATGGACAGATAACAAGCGTTCGAATCACAAATAAAATCCTTATGTTAAGCGAATAACGTCATGTAAGTGGGGGCTTTTACAAGATTTAAACTCAAACATCAATCTAAGCCCTTGAATGGAAAGAAGAGAGCGCCAGATTGATCGTGATCAAACCCACCAACTTGCAAGCTACATTCAAATTCCGCTTGCACATTGGCAAAACCATCTCCTAATCCCGGTAAACCGAGTTCGGACTGTTTCCAAATTTTACCTCAAAGACACTGGCATTCAATTATCACTGAAGTTCCATCCCTCTTTTTTCATTGCGCAAAATCACGCCCAATATTTTTTACGACACTTTACAATGACATTAAAAATGTCTCATAAAGACCCCATGAGCTCACACGAAAACAAACTCACCATCGACGAAGTCAGCGGGCTGACCGCGGTGTCGCCCCGAAACATCCGGTTCTACATCCAGAAAGGGCTGGTGGACCGCCCGGTGGGTCAGCGCAAGGCTGCCCATTACACACGGGAGCATGTGCGCCAGCTGCTGGAGATCGAGAAATGGAAAGCGGCCGGGGTATCCCTGGAGGCCATTCGCGGGATCATGACCGGCGAACTGGCCGGGCCCGATGCCGCCGCCCTGCCCCGCACCCAGCGACCCGGCGAGATCCGCATCTGTTCACGGGTCTGGCTGGCGCCGGGTCTGGAGCTGCATCTCGACCCGTCGGAACTCAAACTCGACAACAACCAGCTTCGACACCTGGCAGGACAGATCTCCGCCCTGGTGTCGGCCATGAACCCCAAGGAGTGAAACATGTATTCCGAGATATCAGCCCCCTCCCTGAAAACCATCGACTCGCGCAATGTCCTCCTGCAGAGCGCGAACGTGCGCGTCGACATCCGCGACTACCTGGCTCGCACGCGCATGGAGTATCATTTCGTAAACTGCGAAGACGTGAACATCGAGGCCGTGTACACCTTTGCCCTGCCCATTGACGGAGTGCTCACGGATCTGGGGATCGTGATCGGGCAGAGGGAGCTCAAAGGCATCGCCGTGGAAAAACGGGAGGCCCAGGAGCGCTATGAAGACGCCATCTCTGACGGCGACTCCCCGATCATGCTGGAGCGGCTCGACTCCGGGCTGTACAGCCTGAACGTCGGCAACATCATGCCCGGCGAAAAGGCCGTGGTCAGCGTCGAATTCCTGGAAGTTCTGAGCCCCAAGGCGGACGAGGTGCGCTACGAGCTGCCAACGACCCTGGCTCCCCTCTACGGCGATCCGGCCGCGCGCGGCCTGGCCCCGCACCAGATCCCGGGGCACAGTCTCCTGGCTGACAACAGATTCAGCCTGCACATTGACATCGAGGGGTGCCTCGCCACTGCGGACATCCTCACCCCCGCCCACAAGACCGTCATGAAAAGGGACGCCGGCCGCGTCGAAATCTCGCTCCTGACAGAGACAACCGCCATGGACCGCGACTTCATCATGGCCTTCACTGCGCAGGACATGCCGAGGTCCTTTGCCGTGTGCGCACCGGACAAGGGCGGGCATGTCGTTCTGGCCGGCTTCACCCCGAAATTCAGCGCCCCGGCTCCGGCCAGGAGCATCAAGATCGTGGTCGACTGCTCCGGCTCCATGGGCGGCGAGTCCATCCTCCAGGCCAGGCAGGCCCTGCTGCGGGCCCTGGACCGCCTGCGCCCCGAAGACCATTTCAACATCATCCTCTTCGGGTCTTTCTGCACCGCGCTTTTCAACAGGCAGGAACCGGCCGACGCCACGCACCTCGAAGCCGCCAACACGCTGACAAGATCCATGAACGCCAATATGGGCGGCACCGAGATGGAGAAGGCCCTGGAAAAAGCCCTGAACTCCGCCTCGCCGGCAGGCATGCCCGAAGACATCCTGCTCATCACAGACGGACAGGTCTGGGACATGGGCGCAGTCGCCGGCAAATTGGCCAGAAAACGGCACCGGGTGTTCTGCATCGGGGTCGGCAGCGCCGTCGAACGCGGCGTCCTCTCCGCCCTCTCTTCAAAAACGGATGGCGACGCGATCTTCGTCAGCGTTCAGGAAGACATGGGCAAAAAGGTCTTCGAGCACTTCAAACGCATGACCCTCATCCCCGCCCAAAACCCGGCCTTTGATTTCGGCGGGGCAAAGCCGAAGGCTATCTGCCCGGAGAAACTGCCGGCCGTCTTCGATGGCGACATGGTGCTCGGCTGCGCCTGGTTCGCAACGCCGCCCAAAGCCGTCTCCTTCAGGTTCGACACTGCGGACGGCTCCATGCCACAGCGGACCGAAGTGAACGAATCCCCGGCCCTGGCAATCGGCCTGACCCGCTTCGCGGCAGCCATGAAACTAGAGTTCCTGCCGGAACCCGAGGCTACGGCCCTCGCGGTCGAGTACAACCTGGTAAGCCCCTTCACCAACTTCCTGGCCGTGCTGGAAAGGGCCGAATCCGAAAAACCGGTTGGACTGCCGCAACTGCGAAGCGTGGAACACAATATTCCGCGTGGTTGGGGAGGCATCGACCGCAGTATACTTTCAGACGCTATCCAGCCGTGCATGAGCATCTGCCGCGAAAGGCTGGATCTCGAAGAGCCTCGCGCACATCTCGAAGATGAAGATGCCCTTTGGATCAAAGCCGTCATCTCGCACACTGTGAAATATCTCGAATCCAGCAAAGACATTGGCATCACCTTTGTCATGCTCAAGGATTGGGGACTCCCGGAAGAAATCTTCGACGCTCTCAGCGCTTTGCTGCAAGACACAAATCTTGGCATCGCGACAGCCCAGGCGGATACCAAAACAATTCAAACAACGGAGACTGCGATCTCGCTTTTATTGGTGCTACTGGCTGCAAAGAGGGAGGTATCGATCAAGCGGGATGATATGAGGTTGTTGCGCCAGGCCATGGGCAAATTTGCGCTGGATACGAAGCTTAAAGCGTCAGTGGAGGACGTTCTCGACGCTTTCTAAGCACGACACAAGGCCGTTCAGCGAAAGCTGGACGGCCAAATTTGATACCAAGCCCGGACATCGTCCCAGCAGCATGGGACAATGTCCAAAATTCTCGACAAACTGGCTGTAGCGATATTCTATGGAGTGCATATTTCGGCAACTGTCTGACGAGGGCCGATTTTAAACACAAAGACAACAGTTCCGACCAATGTGTCTTACATCCTAAAATCCTTGACACTCTTACCCAGCTGAGGCTTATCAAAATAGCTGCAACAAAATGTGCAGCACGTCTCAGGTGCACATGCTCCAGGAGGGTGAGGAGGAAATGGCTCAGGTCTTTGGATCTGCTGGCAGAAGTGCTTTTGCCATGGGGAATTCGCGGTACAAGGATATGCTTTCTCGTATCGCCCTACCCATGCTTTCGTCACTGCTGCTGATACCTGTCGCTTATTATCTGCTGACACATGGGCACCTTAACTGGGGTCTCGGGGTCGCTGTCTTCTATTTCGTCTCCATCAAGTCGCTTGAACAAGCTGGGCTCAAGCTTAAAAAACGGATTTCCGACGCCGACACAGGAGCCAAAGCTGAACAAGCCGTCGCCGAAGCCTTGCAAGAACTCCCAGACGATTACTACGTCTTCCATGACCTCGAATTCCCCGGTTTCAACATCGACCATGTTGTCCTCGGCCCCAACGGCATTTTTCTGGTGGAGACCAAGAGCCAAAAAGGGAACATAACCCAAAAAAACGACGTCCTGCTCAGAAACGGGCGTAAATTATTCAAGGATTTTTTGAATCAATGCTGGAGCCAGACCTACTCGCTCCGCGACCACCTGGGCGCGGAGAGGCTTGGAGGACTGTCGATCAAGCCAATCCTATGCTTCTCGCGGGGATTTGTCGAAATTCGCGGACCTGTACGAGGCACGCAGGTGCTGAATATCCGCTTCTTACGGCCGTATATTCTCTCGCAACGCGGGAGCCTTCCGGCCCAGGCAAGAGATCAAATCATCCCTCTGCTGGCCGCAGCGTTGTCCAACCCGGCTGCACAACCCAGCCCAATGGCCTCTCAGTCCAAGACCGGCGGCATTGTCTGTCCGAAATGCTTTCATGAGCGCACACGAAACGATGATTTGCACTTTAGCGCGGGCGAATGCCCAAAATGCGGCGTCATCTACGCTCACGTTCAAACGAACACGCATGAAACGCACCCTAGTGCTGAAACCACAGGCACCAAAAAACTCCCCCCATTCGTAATCGCTTTGCTATCGTTTCTGCCAATGCGATTCCCATTCACTCTGCTTGCAGCCGTTGCCATGGCAAAAGGTAAACCGACAACACCCAAATTTTTTTGGAATATCCTGGCGCTCAAATTCGCAGCATGCGCCCTGGCCGCCCTCCTCTTGATCGGTGCCTTCAAAACCATTCAGGCCACCGTGAGCAGCATTTTCAGCCCACCGCAAACGCAAGCCAAGCAGCCCCCTGAAAAGCCTATCCCAAATGAGCAGCATCCAATTCAAGCCCTAGCATTTCCACTGACCCACGCGGTCTCGTCGGATAATTCGGCAAAGGCGATCACTTTCGTCTTTGAGGAAGATCGGGGACAGAATGTCATCCTGCTTTTTTTCGACACCAAAGCTAAGACCCTCGCCTTGAGGGCCTGTGTTCGAGCCAACGAAAAATTGACCACGACACTCCCGCGTACCGACCTGGGTTATATCATCGTCACCGGACCTGCCTGGCAGGGCTACGAAGACTTGTTCGGCCCAGCATCAGAATCGAAGAAAGCCCTTATTACCTTGAGTTCTCAGATGAAAGCGGGCAACGTCACGTCCATTCGAGCGACATCTAGCATGTTCGTTCAGAAGGGAGTCCAAAGCCCCCTTCCAGAAGCGAAAGCGTGGATAAATGCGGCCTTCAAGAATGCTGGCGGGTTCATGAAAATGTAATTCGTTTAAAAATTCAAAAATACGATATTTAGAGAAAGAATCCTAATTGACGTTAGGGCCGAGGGTGGAGAAATTGTTTCAGGATTATCGACGACAACGGCAGGTAAGGATTGAATAAATGCTGAGCGGAGCACGGAAAAAATATAGAACGACGCAAGGACGGAAAATTTATGCCGTCGACCTGTTTTGCGGGGCGGGCGGCCTGACGCATGGCCTCTTGAAGGCAGGCGTCGATGTTCGACTCGGAGTGGATATCGATCCTGCTTGTGAATATCCCTATGTCTCCAACAACAAAGCGAAGTTTTTGCTCAAATCGGTAGAGGAACTCGGAGCCGGCGAGCTTCTACCTCATTACAGGAAGAACGGAATCAAGCTCCTGGCGGGCTGTGCTCCGTGCCAGACCTTTTCCACCTACAACCAGAAGGCGACTGATTCCGACAAGCGGTGGTGGCTTTTGTTACAGTTCGTTCGGCTCGTGAACGAACTGCAACCGGATTTGGTGACCATGGAAAACGTTCCGCGACTGGTCGATCAAAACATATTCGACGAGTTCGTCTCCAATCTCGAAACCAGTGGCTATTTCGTCACCTACAAGGTGGTCAATTGCGCTGAATACGGTGTTCCACAGCAACGCAACCGCTTGGTGTTGCTGGCTTCCAAACTCGGCCCGATTTCACTCCTTTCTCCGCAGGAATTCGGCAAGAAACCGAAAACAGTCAGAGAAGCCATAGGCAGTTTGCCCCCGTTGATTGCAGGAACGAAGCATCCCAAGGATTCTCTTCACCAGTGCTCGACCCTCTCGGCAATCAACATGCGACGGATGGAAGCCTCCAAGCCTGGCGGCACTTGGCGAGACTGGCCCAAGGAGTTGGTGGCCGATTGCCACAAGCGGTCTTCCGGCAAAACCTATCCAAGCGTTTATGGGCGTATGACGTGGGATAACCCGGCGCCAACCATGACGACTCAGTTTTTCGGGTTCGGTAATGGGCGTTTCGGCCATCCAGAGCAAAACAGGGCCATTTCTTTGAGAGAAGGAGCGATTTTGCAAAGTTTTCCCAAACGATACAAATTCGTTCGTCCACGTGAACAGGTCTGCCTGAAAGCCATCGGTAGATTGATAGGCAACGCCGTCCCCGTCACGCTTGGAGAAGCCATAGGCGCCAGTTTGTTGTTGCACGTCTCGGAAGCGACCAAAAGAGCGTACCGTTTGAAACGTGGGAGCCGTGCGTAATGCCAATTATCGATACGAATTCGGAAACCGATGTAATTCGATTTGGCGATATTCCCGAGCCTGGCCAGCTCGTGGAAGTTCGCCGTCGTCAATGGGTCGTCACCGATGTATCCGGTGGAGCCTTTTCTTCATCGAACAATGGAAACCAACATCTCATTGGCCTGTCATCTCTCGACGAAGATTCCATGGGCGAAGAGATCCAGGTCGTCTGGCAGGTGGAAGCCGGAGCCCAGATCCTGGAAAAGGCGGGCCTGCCATCAATCACCGGTTGGGATAGCGACGATCGGCTCGAAGCCTTCCTCGACGCCATTCGATGGGGCGCGGTCACAAACGCGGATCGCTCGTTCTTGCAGGCGCCTTTCCGTAGCGGAATAACGATCGAAGACTACCAGCTCGATCCATTGGTTCGAGCCGTCGAAATGGCCCGCGTCAACCTCCTCATCGCGGACGACGTCGGCTTGGGCAAGACGATAGAGGCTGGGCTGGTCATTCAGGAACTTCTCGTTCGGCACCGCGCCAGAACCGTTTTCGTCGTTTGCCCCGCCAGCCTGCAGGTCAAATGGCAGGCGGAAATGCAGGAAAAATTCGGACTTGAGTTTCGGATCGTAGATACCGAGTACGTCAAGCGCCTCCGGCGAGAGCGCGGTATCCACGTGAATCCCTGGACCTCCTATCCACGGCTCGTCACTTCCATGGATTGGATGAAGAGCGGTGAAGGATTCCGTTTGCTGAAGGACATCCTCCCTCCCCATATGACCTATCCCCGAAAATTCGACATTCTGGTCGTAGACGAGGCGCACAATGTGGCGCCGGCGTCGGCGTCCAAGTACGCTTTGGAGAGTCAGAGAACGCGACTGATCCGGGCGCTCGCTCCACATTTCAACCATCGTCTTTTTTTGAGTGCCACTCCCCACAACGGTTATCAGGAATCCTTCACTTCGCTACTGGAACTGCTGGACGACCAGCGATTCGCCAGAACGGTGATGCCCGACGAGAAGCAACTTCATCGCGTCATGGTTCGGCGTCTGAAGAGCGATATCGTCGACACGAACGGAAAGCCGGTGTTTCCGGTGCGAAAGCTCCAATGTCTCGAAATCGACTACTCCGAGGAGGAGCGGCAGATCCATTCCTTGCTCGGAAAATACACGGCCGATCGCTCGAAGACCGTCAAGGGGACACGCTTCGAGTATGGAACCGATTTCGTTCACATGCTTCTCAAGAAGCGACTCTTTTCCTCGCCGATGGCTTTCGCGCTTACGCTGGCGAAACACAGGGAAACTCTCGAACGTGGCAAGCCCAAGAGCGATCGAGACACAATGGACGATCGCATCCTGCGTAAGGCGATCCTGAAAACCGAAGAGGAATACTCGGACGATTCACTGGTAGAAGCGGCCCAAAACGAAGCGGTCGAGGTGGTGGGTGAACTCGCTCCGCCTTTGACACGTGAGCAAAGAGACATGCTCGACCACCTCTCCGCATGGGCGGAGAAGGCGCGCAACCGTGTCGACGCGAAAGCCAAGGCCATCATCGACTGGCTCGAAAGCCATCTGAAAACGGATGGTCGCTGGAATGGAAAGCGGGTGATTTTGTTCACCGAATACCGGGCTACGCATTCCTGGCTCCAACAGATTTTGACCGCAAACGGCTTTGGCGGAGACAGACTGCAGTACCTTCACGGAAGCATGCTCCCGGAAGAGCGTGAGTCGGTCAAAGCCGCGTTCCAGGCGCATCCCGACATTTCTCCGGTTCGCATCTTACTCGCGACCGATGCGGCCTCGGAAGGTATCGACCTGCAGAACCACTGTAACTACCTCATCCATGTCGAGATCCCGTGGAATCCAAATGTCATGGAACAGCGCAATGGCCGTATCGACCGCCATGGGCAGAAGGAAGATGTGGTTTTCATTTGGCATCCGGTGGGAAAGGGCTTCTCGGCGAGAAACGCCGATAGATCCGCCAGGCCCGGTGATGTCGCGGGTGACCACGAGTATCTGATGCGAGCCGTCCTCAAGATCGACACAATCCGGGAAGATCTCGGTAGTGTCGGCCCGGTCATCGCCCGTCAGATTGAGGAGGCCATGCTCGGAAAGCGCAGCGACCTGGACACCGCTTTGGCGGAGACCAAAGCCGCCAAGGCGAGGAAATTCGTCGCGGCGGAGAAACGTCTCCAGGAGCGTATTGCCCGTCTGCACGAAAAACTGATGGAAGCGAAGAACGATTTCCATCTATCTCCCGAGCACATTTCGCGTGCGGTCGAGGTCGCGTTGGATCTGGCCGAGAAGCCAGCGCTCAAGCCCCTTGGGTCAGCCAAAGGCGAAAAGAACGGTGCTTTCGAAGTTCCAATTCTGCCCGGCTCTTGGGGTAGGGCCACCGAAGGATTGGAGCATCCCCATACCAAAGTTCGCCGTCCTATCACTTTCGATCACGAAATCGCCAAAGGAAGGGATGATGTCGTCCTGGCCCATCTCAACCATCGACTTGTGCAGATGTGTCTGCGCTTGCTCCGTGAAGAGATCTGGAAACTCGACGACGTCAAACGGCTTCACCGCGTGGCGATTCGCACCGTTCCGGACACCGAGTTGAGTGTCCCAGTAGTGGCGGTCTGGTCTCGTTTAGTGATCACCGGCGGCGACCACCGACGTCTTCACGAAGAGCTGACCCTCTCAGGCGGCGAACTTGATCACAAACGGTTCGCTCGACTCACCCAGGTAGGCAAACTGGAAACTCTGGTCGCCCAAGGTTCGCCTATTGCCCCCGACCAGAGGCTTTTCCAAGTTCTGAAAGACAGGTTCGAGCGTCACGAAGACGCTCTCATGGCAGCCGTCGATGCGAGATCCCGAGACAGATTGAAGTTTCTCGAAAATACTCTCGACAGGCGTATGAAAAGTGAAATCGCCGATGTCCTGACGGTATTGGACGAACTGGAAGCCAGCATTCGGAAGGAGTTGAAGCCGGAGCGCCGAGGTGGTCAGCTCTATCTGCCTGGATTTTCACCCGAAGAGATGGCCCAGGTGAAGAAAGACGTCCAGGCCCTTGAAGCACGTTTGGCTCGGATTCCGGAAGAGCGGAAAGAAGAAAAGACCGCGATCGAAAAACACTATGCCACCCCTGTGGATCGAACGTTTCCGGTCGCCGTAGTATTCCTCGTTCCGCAATCACAGGCAAGGAGGGTCTGATCCGGCATGAAGAATCTATCCAAACACGCCGAATGGCTCTCTCTGATTGAGATATCCGGTCCTTTCCTAACCGTGTCCATGCTGGGCAAGGCGTTCCCGCAAGGGCTGGAAGCGGTCGAAACTCCGCGACGCCAGAAACTCAGGGCCGCCTACGAGGAATGGCGCGAGGCGGTGGACCAAGAAGACAGACTGTTGCCGGAGTTACACCGGGAATGGGTCCGTCTGGTGCTGACGGAAATGCTCGAATACGATCAGGAATCCCTCGTCCATGCAGTCGACTGGCCGGACGAACTCCCGAGCGTATCGTCGCAGGAACACGCCGGGACTTTCAAGCCCGACTGGATCGTCCGCTCTCCCGCAGACGGAAAGCCACGTCTGTTCATCGCCATTTTGCCTCCTGATACCGATCTCGAATCGGTCCAACGAGGAGACGGCTGGCCCGTTTCTTTCCAAGAGCGCATGACGTTGCTCTGCCGCGCCCATGGCGTGCGAGTGGGGCTTTTGACCGATGGCGAACGCTGGATGCTGGTCAACGCACCGGTCGGTTCTACCTCCAGTCAGGCGTCGTGGTACGTCCGCCTTTGGTTCCAGGAGTCGATCACTCTTAAGGCCTTCCAGTCGTTGCTTGGAGTCCGGCGCTGTTTTGGCCCGGCGGAAGACACCCTGGAATCGCTTCTGGACGAATCCCTCAAACATCATGAAGAGGTCACGGACACCCTCGGCGAACAGGTCCGTCGCGCGGTCGAGGTGCTCGTGCAGTGTCTCGACAAGGCAGACGAGGACCGCAACCGGGAACTGCTCCGCGACGTGAAGCCCGCCGAACTCTACGAGGCTGGGCTGACGGTGATGATGCGGCTGGTGTTCGTTTTGTGCGCCGAAGAGCGCGGGCTTCTCCTTCTCGGCGATTCGGTCTACGATCGGTGCTACGCCGTTTCCACCCTGCGCGGTCAACTATCAGAAGAAGCCGATCGTCACGGACCGGAAGTGCTTGATCGTCGTCACGATGCCTGGGCCAGATTGCTCGCCGTCTTCCGGGCAGTCTATGGCGGCATAGAGCATGAAAGCCTGCGAATGCCAGCCTTGGGCGGCTCGCTGTTCGATCCCGATCGTTTTCCGTTCCTGGAAGGCCGAGCCAAAGGCACTCGTTGGCGGGACACCTCGGCCGCGCCGCTACCGATAGACAACCGCACCGTGCTGCTGCTTTTGAATTCGTTGCAGATTTTGGAACAGTCCGGTGGTGCGTTGCTGCTGTCATACCGTGCGCTTGATGTAGAGCAGGTCGGGCATGTCTACGAAGGTCTGCTCGAACATACCGTGGCTCGCGTTCCCCGGGTGACCCTGGGCCTGCAGGGATCACAGAAGGCGAAGAACCCAAACGTGGCTCTCGCGGAACTAGAATCGGCCCGTCTGGACGGCGAAGCGGCGCTCGTCAAATTGGTATTGGACGTTACCGGGCGGAGCGAATCGGCCATCAGGAACGGTCTATCCAAGCCCGCCGAAGACACGGTCTTCGGTCGGGTGTTGAGCGTCTGTGGTGGAGACGCCGAATTGGCCGAGCGTATCCGTCCCTTCGCGCACCTTCTCCGCACCGACGCCTGGGACGATCCGATCGTCTATCGCGATAATTCGATAATGGTCACTCTTGGGGCCGACCGGCGTGAGACCGGCACACACTACACCCCGAAATCCCTCACTGAGAGTATTGTTACCACCACGCTGGAACCGGTGGTTTACGTTGGTCCGGCCGAAGGAAAGCCCCGCGAGGAATGGGCTCTCAAGTCGTCTCGGGAGATTCTCGACCTCAAGGTTTGCGACCCCGCCATGGGTTCGGGGGCTTTCCTCGTTCAGGCCTGTCGCTATCTCGGCGAGAAGCTGGTGGAGGCTTGGTTGCACGAAGAGTCAGCCGGAAAGGCCATCACCGTCGACGGCGAGGCGCTCGACCAGCTCGGAGCCGAGGAACCCCTGACGTCCCAGCTCGACGAACGGCTGACCATCGCTCGCCGTCTGGTGGCCGAGTGCTGTCTGTACGGGGTGGACGTAAACCCGATGGCCGTGGAACTGGCCAAGCTCTCCATCTGGCTGGTGACCCTCGCCAAGGGCAGGCCATTCGGTTTTCTCGATCACAACCTCCGCTCCGGCGACAGCCTGCTGGGCATCCACCGGCTGGAGCAGCTCACCCGATTGCGGATGAATACGGAATCCGGTCGGCAGTACCAGCTTCGTATCTTCGGGCAAAACGTCGAGGCGGCGGTCAACGAGGCCATTGAACTCCGCAAGCGGCTCCGCACAACGACCATTCGGGACATAAGGGATGTAGAGGCCATGGCTCGGCTGGACTGCGAGGCACGGCGGAAACTCGAATCCGTCAAACTGATCGCCGACGCCATGATCGGCGAGGCGCTTCGGTGTGGCGGCAATTCCCGGGCTCTCGATAGCGTACTGGACACGCTCGCGACCATGGCCGGTGATTTCCTGGGTGGCAACGAAAGGATGGGCGAGCAGATCGCTCGTCAGGCGAAAGCTTCCTTGGCTATCGACTTGCCTGCTGGAAAACCTATCAGAAATCCATTCCACTGGGCCTTGGAGTTTCCTGAGGTATTCGAACGATTTGGATTTGATGGAATAGTTGGTAATCCACCATTTATGGGTGGGCAAAAAATATCAGGAAACTGGGGCAGTGCTCTAAGAGAATTTTTTGTAGTGTTTCTTGGGAACGAACGTCGAGGTTCGGCAGATTTGGTCGCGTACTTCTTTCTGAGAGCATTCAATCTCATAAGGCAGTCCGGTTCGTTTACGTTTGTTGCCACAAAAACAATCAGCGAAGGTGACACGAGAGAAGTTGGACTTGATCAAATTATCGACAATCAAGGACATATATATCAGGTTTCCAGTGCATATAAATGGCCAGGAAAAGCAGCAGTTCTTGTTTCCATCGTTTCAATATCAAAGCATCAGCCAAATAAATACATTATTGATGGCAATAGCGTTGATTTTATAGACTCGTCACTTTCTGACGGAACTTTGATGATAAAGCAAAGATTTGTTCTGGACGAAAATAAGGGTATTAGCTGTATTGGGTCTTACCTACAAGGGACTGGTTTTTACATTAAGAGAGACAAGGCCGAGAAAATACTGCAAGAGAGCCCGATCCACAAAGAAGTCATAAAGCAGCTGGTTAGGGGAGATGATATTATCAACAGCCCTACATACGAGTTTCCTTTTTATGGGATTAATTTCTCCAACAAAACACAAGATCAGGCTCGGCGTTTTGAAAATGCGTATGCTCTTGCTGAAAAGCATGTAAAACCTGAACGCGAGGCAGGCAAAGACAAAAAACTTGCGCAGTACTGGTGGATATATAAGCGACCGACGCTGGCGCTTTATGAACAAGCCAAAAAGCTCGATAGAGTCTTAGTTCATGGGTTTACCAGTAAGTATGTGGCTTTTAGATTCGTTTCTTCAAATTCAATTTTTGTTGCGCCATTAGTGGTCTTCTTGTCGAGCGAATATACATTTTTCGCCATTCTTCAAAGCTCGCTTCATAAGTTCTGGGTAGAGAATGTGTCAAATATGGGAACGACTTTGCGCTATACCCCTTCTGATTGTTTTGAAACTTTTCCGCGTCCACTAATTGACGCAGAGCAAGAAAAGAAAATTCATTACATCGGACAAAAGCATTATGAATATCGTGATAGTATCTTAACTAAAAGAGGGATTGGCCTAACAGAATTGTACAACATTTTTCATGATAACCGTGAAAAATCCGAAGATATACAGCAGCTAAGGAATATTGAGGTAGAATTAGACAGAATTGTTCTTACTGCATATGGATGGGATGATTTACAGCTTGGGCATGGATTTTATGAAACGAAACAGGGTACCCGTTTTGTCGTTTCTGAAGACGCCAGAAAAACCATTCTACAGAGATTGTTGAAAATAAATAACCAAAGACATGAACAAGAAGAAAATACAGAATCATGCAAAAAGGTGAAAAATAGAAAGCGGAATTCCCAAGCAAACAATGCCAATATCAATGATGAGCGCTCTCTAAAATTAGAACAACAACCAAATACGGCTGCTGAAAACATACTGAATTATCTTTCTACATCTTCCAATTGGCTCGCAAAGGAAGATATCATTTTGGGCTGCGGCGTTCCGGCCAACCAATGGCAATCGACAATCAACCAACTTCTCGCCGACGGCTTGGTCGAGCGCCAGGGCGAACGACGAGGTGCGCGTTACCGTGCGGTAAGGAAGGGGGATTTCGATGAGTGAAAAACGCTTCCCTGTCGACCTGCAAATCAATGCCGAAGACTTCATGGCATGCGAGTGGAATGACATCCTGTCCGGTGCATCGCGAGAGGGCTATTCATCTATGTGGCAGGCTTTTTCCTCCGGTGCCCGGAAGGCCATGGAGGAAAATCGGCAAGCCCACGGCAAAGTTCTTTGGCTGTTGGGTGATGCGTGTTCGATGAAACTATCTCCCAATAGCACGAATGAGCCATTCAGCCCAATAATGGTTATGGAGGGTTGGCGTTCGGCTATACCTGACGACCTGTCCGATGACGACATCCTATTCTTTTCTCAGATAGTCGATCAAATTGATGATCCTTTGCTGAAGGCTCGATTGGCTGATCTCGTCTGGTTGAAGCGGCGGGATCTTGGAATAAAGTTCGCCTTGATTGCGATAGATGCATATCGCTCGATAAATCTCGATACCGAGAGTTGGATGAGTAGTGGACGCGAATGCTGGGGACGAGGTTTGAGTTTGGCTCGCATGCTCAGAGGAGGTGCTGGCGACCGACTCAAAGAAATGGAGTCCGCTATTGTGGCCAAATTTGATGCCGCAACGGAAAACGAAGGATTTCTATCTTTATGGCTTTCGAATTTGCTCAATGAATATGGGCTCGGTCGCAGCAAGTCTATCCACATAGCACAGAAGCTCGAATCTTTGGCGGAACAGTTCGATACTCTTGGCGATTTGCATCGAGCCCGAGAATATTACGAGGCTTCGCTCAACTGGTTCGGCATATCCGGTGACACTGCAAAATCGGCCGAGATGACCATGCGCGTCGCTGAAGGTTGGGTCAAGGAGGCTATTGCCAAAATATCGACTGATCAACCGAGTCACATGGTCGCAGCGAGTTTTTACGAGAACGCCATTCAAGTCTACCGGACTATCCCTCGCTCCGAAAGAGCCGTTTACCGCGTGGACGAGCGCATAGCGGAGCTACGTGCACACCTCAATGAATCCGGCGGAAAATCGTTGGAGGAGATGGGATTGATTACCACACCTGGCATCGACATCAGCGAGATGGTAGAACATGCCAGAAGTGCTGTAAAAAGTAAGACTCCGCAGGATGCACTCAAGGCATTTGCAAATCTATATCAGGGAGTCAGGGCCAAACAGATTCGCGAAGACGCTATCGAAAGATTGCGCAACCATCCTCTACAAGCTTTGTTTCCCGCAACAGTCATGAGCCGTGACGGGCGTGTCATAGCAAAACGTCCGGGAATGAGCTTTGGAGGAGAATCCTCGGATGATGAAGCTGTCATCCATTCTGAAATGGTTCGCGACTACGGAATACTGGTTGGTATCGTCATTCGAGGAGATATCTGGCCTGCCCTTGAAGTTATACAGATGGAACACCGCTTAAGGGAATCTGATTTCGTTGGGTTAGCAATGCAATCACCTATCGTTCCGAGAGGACGAGAAGGACTCTTCGGAAAAGCGTTGTTTGCTGGATATGATCGCGACTTTGTGACAGCTCTCCATTTGCTAGTGCCACAAATAGAGCACATGGTTAGATTTCATCTAAAAGCTGCTGGTGCAAAGACCACAAATTTGGACATCAACGGCATCGAAAATGAAAACGGATTGAGCACCTTGATGGATCTCCCAGAAACCATACGGGTTTTCGGCGAGGATTTGTCATTCGAAATCAAGACGTTGTTCTGTGACCCTTTCGGCCCAAATCTCCGCAACGAATTGGCGCATGGCCTGATAACAGAAGAAGACTGTCATTCCATTTATGCGATCTATGCTTGGTGGCTTGCCTTGAAACTGGTTTTCAACACGTTCTGGAACGCGGCACGCCGAGAAGAACAGGAAACGAATGAGGAATCAGAAAATGGACAAGCCCCAGAAAACTAACGCCGCCTGGCTCATCCGTCTCGGTGACGCAGCACACAACCGGCGCTTTTCGGTGACCATTGATCACGGTTCTTCGCTCTTCCGGGGTGTCGAGGAAGGTGACGCCGTGCTGATCGCAGGTGGCGACCCGTTGGCTGCGTTCTCGTTCGCCCGTATCTACCGTATTCGCGCCAAGCTCGACGAAACGACATTCTTCTTCGATGGCGTCCTCCCCATAAACGGCGAAAAATCGTTGACCGACCTCGGAGTGACCGTTCCCGAATCCAAGGCCGCTATGTCGAGACTGGAATGGCCAATTTTCGAGGCGGCGCTGAGAACAACCTGTGATATCGCCTTCGATACCCTGCCCGTGCTGGCAGGTGGCTCCGTCAAGGAGCAGGCATACGTGCGGGAGTTGCTTCAATTGGCTGTCATCGACGACCTTCTCGGTCCGGCGGACGGCCCATTTGAGGAGATCGTGGGCATGAGCGTTCGCGATCGCTATCTAGTCGGCAAGCTTGCTCCAATGGATACTGAACCGGATGCTGTGGAAGCGGACAATTTTGGGACATCCGGAAAGGTTGATCCGGATGATCAGGGGGAGGAGGTCGAGACTTCTTCAAGCCATTCTCTCGTCCCATCGTCCATGGGATTCACCTTTTGCGTCGACGGAGAGCTTGAAAGCGTCCAACTGCTCGCCAATTGGGGACGCTATGAAAGGACCCAGAGCGAACGGGAAGACGAAGAAACAGGCAAGTCGAGGCGTTGCTGGAAGCGTATCCCGTCAGGCGGCTCCGCCGTGGTCTCCTTGAATAAACGAACCATTGATCCAATTAGGGTCGATGCCGATTGTCCTTCCGTAGTCGTGCAAGGCTCGGTCAGTGCACCTCTGGAGAACAGCGACCGACTGGTGACGCTTTTTCTGGTCAATACCCAAACCATGCCCGAACAGAATCAAGATGAAGCCTGGATCTTCCAGCCCGAGTTGATTGTGCGAGATAGGGAGGGACAGGCCGTATTCCGGCGTCGCCCGATCCTTCGGGCCGATGAATTTGACGAGGAACGCGAAGCTCTGGAGATGATCTACCGGGATCGGGTCGAGTTCGCCGTCGGACATGGCGTCTCGGTTCACGCGACCGTCTCGAAAGAAGACAGCGAACGGGCCACTGCAGTCGGAACCACCATCCTACCTGAGTACGAGATTCAGGTGACCGAAACCCCAGGCCTTGATCCGGAAGACCGCCCGGCCATGCGACGGATGATCAAGGACGGCCTGCTCGACATGGAGCACCTCGCCAAGCTCGCCACACCCGAGAAACGCGACGAACTGGTCGCCGGGCTGAAAGTGCTGTTGGACGACTACGCGGAGTGGATCGCCGAAAACCGGAATGCCATCGGCAGCGAGGTTGTGGAATACGACATCCCGGCCACTGAGGCCATGGATCGTTGCTCTCTTATACTGGAGAGATTGAGGGAAGGCATCGAGGTTCTCGCGGTGGACGACCTGGCGCTGGCGGCCTTTCGATTTGCAAATCGGGCCATGGCTTCGCAGCGTATTCACAGCCTTCACTCGCTCGCCAAGCGCCGTGGAGACGCGGTCACACTAGATGCCTTGAACATCCGGAAGAACCGCTCGTGGCGACCTTTTCAGTTGGCGTTCATCCTGCTTTCCATTCCGGCGCTTGCCGACCCCACTCACCGGGACCGCACCCAACCGTTGGAGGCCTTCGCCGACCTGCTCTGGTTCCCAACCGGTGGCGGCAAGACCGAAGCCTATCTTGGAGTGGCGGCCTTCGCCATGGGCATTCGACGTTTGCAGGGCGAACTGGGGGGGGGCAATGGTGGGCGCGGCTTAGCCGTGATCATGCGCTACACCTTACGCTTGTTGACCCTGCAACAGTTTCAACGAGCCACTGCGCTGATTTGCGCTATGGAGGTGCTCCGCCGGGCCGAACCGGCAGTTTGGGGCGAGGAACCTTTCACAATTGGCCTCTGGGTCGGCCAGCGAGTCACACCAAACACCACCGATGAGAGCCATGCGGCGATCGAGAAGGAGCGCGACGGCAAATATGGCACAGGCTCGACTCCGGCCCAGTTGACCTTTTGTCCGTGGTGCGGCTCCGAGATCGCCCCCGGCCGTGAGATCAAAGTCGATAGAGATCTCGGCAGGACTTTCATATACTGCGGCGACAAATATGGCCGCTGCGAATTCAGTCAGGCTAAATCCAAGAATCTGGGACTTCCTGTGCTGGTGGTGGACGAAGAAATCTATCGCCATCCGCCTTCAATGTTGATCGCCACTGTGGATAAGTTCGCCATGATGGCTTGGCGTGGTCAGGTGCGCACACTCTTCGGCAAGGCAACGCAGGAATGCCCGCGCCATGGATTGCTTTGGCCTGAAGCCGATTGCAATGGCAATCACAACGCCAAGGGCAATCATCCACGCGTGAGCGTCAAGGAAATCACGCCGATCCGTCCACCGGATCTAATCATTCAGGACGAGTTCCATCTGATTAGTGGACCGTTGGGAACCATGGTTGGTCTTTACGAGACCGCCGTGGACGAGCTGTCTACCTGGTCGATTAATGGAAAGACGATCCGCCCCAAGATCATCGCCTCGACCGCCACCGTTCGCAAGGCCGAGGAACAGGTGAACAACGTCTTTCTCAGGAAGGTTTCGGTGTTTCCGCCCCATGGCCTTGATGTCGAGGACAACTTCTTCTCGGTTCAGCGCTCGGTGAAAGACAAGCCGGGACGACTCTACATGGGGATCTGCTCGCCGGGCAGTTCCCGTCCCGCCGTTCTGATCCGTGTCTACGTCGCCCTGCTGACCGCCGCCCAGTCGTTGTTCCAGCGCTTCGGCGCCGCGGCAGACCCGTACATGACCGTGGTCGGGTATTTCAACTCCCTGCGCGAATTGGGGGGAATGCGGCGGCTGGCCGAAGACGATGTGCAGACCCGTGCCTATCGAGTGCAGATGAGCGACGTGATGCGACCGGGGCTGAGCCAACGTTCGGTCCGCATCGTGGACGAACTGACATCTCGGGTTTCGAACAAGGAGATTCCCAAGAAGCTCGACCAATTGGAGGTCAAATTCAAGGCCACATGGGAAAAGGGAGAGACGCGGGCTATCGACATCGTGTTGGCCACCAACATGTTGTCTGTGGGCGTCGACGTCAATCGCATCGGACTGATGGTCGTCAACGGACAGCCTAAGAACACGGCCGAGTACATTCAGGCGACGAGCCGTGTCGGCCGTTCCTTTCCGGGGCTCGTCTGTACCGTGCTCACCTGGTCGCGGCCTCGCGATCTGTCCCATTACGAAACCTTCGAGCACTATCACGCGACATTCTACAAGCATGTCGAAGCCCAGTCCGTCACACCGTTCGCTGCGAGAGCGCTGGATCGTGGTCTGACTGGAGCGATGGTGAGTCTCCTTAGGCTCGAAAACGACTCCATGAACCCGAATCCGGGAGCGCAGTCTCTCGACAGCGTAGGAAAAGTTGAAGCATTGAGGGCACGAAAAGTCTTTTCGGAACGAGCTTGGAAAGTGATGGACAAGATGGCGGCGAAAACGAAAGCCGATAGCATGGTCGCGGATCGAATCGATCGATGGGTGAAGGAAGCGGTAAAACCTGGGCGCAGACTGGGTTACGAGACGGAGAGAGGTAAAGGAGACCTTGCCGCCTTCTTGAAAAAACCCGGTGCGGCGGCCTGGGATGAAGTCACAGTTCCCATGTCGATGCGCGAAGTGGAACCCGGCGTTCAATTGATCATGGACGCTTCGAAGCAATCCACGGAGCCTCCGTCCTGGAAACCTCGGATTGAGAAGACGAACGGAGGTGACGCATGAGTTCGTATCTCGTCGGTCAGGTGCGTCCCAGTCAATTGCTTTGGACCTATGGTCCTGGAGCTCTGATCGATCTCCCGAATCTCTCGGTGTTGACCATGGGCTTGGATCGCTGGAATCCAGACCGATGCCCTCCTATCGAGGAAGCTCGCCTTCTTGATGCCGTTCGCCGAGTGCTCGGCCCCCAGGTGGAACGATTACGAATGCCACCTTTTTTGAAAGAGGATGGTGTAGACCCCTTGTCCGCCGAGGGAAAGATTGGCGTACCGGTCCGCCCCTTTCCGCGTTGGTTGCGGTGCGTCAAATGCGGTTTGCTGGCCGAGTATGATACGGGCCTGTTCGACATCAAGGCCAACCCGTATCGACCGGAGCAGACCCATTTCGTGCATTCCAACTGTGAGAAAGGGAAGAACGCCGACGCGGTTCCCGCCCGTTTTCTGCTCGCGTGCAGAAACGGTCATCTCGATGATTTTCCATGGCATTGGTTCGTGCATGGCGGTCCTTCCGACTGCAAAGGGACGCTGCGTTTCTTCGAGCGAGGTGCGTCGCTGCAGACAGAAAACCTCTGGGTCAAATGCGACGCCTGCGATGCGGCGCGTTCGTTGGTTCATGCCTTCGGCAGGGAAGCGCGAAAAAACCTCCCCGCCTGTAGAGGACGGCATCCCCATCTCAACAAGTTCGAGGAATGCAAAGAGGAGTCTAGAACAATCCTTTTGGGAGCGACCAATGGCTGGTTTCCCATCACCTTGTCCGTCCTCGCGATTCCTATGGAGAAGGACCAACTCGGACAATTGATTCTGGATGGTTGGGAGTATTTCTCGGATGCGGAATCGGCTGACGAAGTCAAGGTGATCATAAAGACCTTGGTCAAGAGCGGCAGCCTGCCGGGAATCGATAAATGGGATCATAAGGACGTCTGGAAGGCGGTCGAAGACCGAAAGGAAGGCAGATCGGGCACAACCGTGATCTCCGAGGGTGACATCAAGGGGCCCGAGTGGAACGTCTTGACGGCGGACAATTCTCCGACGGATTGGCCGCATTTCATGAGCAGCAAGACCGAAACACCCGAGGGCTATCGAGACCGATTGCACAGCGTGCTGCTCTTGGAACGACTCCGCGAAGTGAACGCTTTGATCGGCTACACTCGGGTGGAAGCACCCGAAGAATCGACCGATCCGGACGAGCGCCCACCGATGGCCGACCTCAGCCGAAACAGACCAGAGTGGGTGCCGGCCAGTGAAGTGCACGGTGAAGGGATATTCATCAGGTTCAACGAGGCAACCTTAGCGGAATGGGAAAAGCGGACAGCGGTGAAGGCGAGAAGTAAAAAGCTGGAAGCTGGTCACCGGGGCTGGAGAAATGCCCGTGGACTCGACCCCGACGAGGGCTATCCCGGGATCAGATATGCCATGCTGCACACGTTCGCCCATCTTCTCATCCGGGAATTGGCTCTCGAATGTGGTTACAACGCTGCGAGCATTCGGGAACGAATCTACGCTAAGGTCGATGGAGCATCACCCATGGCGGGCGTGTTGCTGTACACGGCGGCCGCCGATTCCGATGGCACCCTCGGTGGGCTCGTTGAGCTCGGTAAACCCGAGAATCTGGGACGCCTTATCGAACAGGCACTTGATCGCGCCACGGTCTGCTCTTCCGATCCTCTCTGCTCGGAACACAATCCCGGTATCGATCGATCGTTGCACTCCGCGGCCTGTCATGCCTGCACCTTCGTCGCTGAAACATCCTGTGAACGGGGAAATCGATATTTGGACAGAGCGCTGCTCGTAAAAACCTTCGAGGCGACCGAAAGCGCGTTCTTCGCCGGTACCGGAGCGTTGCGTGGATGACCTCCTGGCGGTGATAGCCGAACTCGGTCTAGAATTACACCCGGATCGGATCTCAACTGTCGCGTCGAAGATAGAGACGCTGGGCTCGGTCGAGCAGTTTGCTTTGATCAGGTCGAGCTTTGGCCCAAACGCGGACAAGAAATTGATAGGACGTTTGGACCTTGCGTGGCGTAACAGCAGGGAGGCTTCACCACGAGATGTGGCATCCGCTCTCAGAGGCGCGTCTGCGGCGGCAGTACTGAAAGAGAACCGTGGGGCAGTGGAATTGGTATGGACAGGCCCCTCGACGGGTCAAGTTCCGGTCAGACATACCGAACAGGTGCTCTGTGAAGTCATCGAAGCCGCCAAGAGAAGGTTGTTTCTCGTCAGCTTCGTCGCCTACGAAGTCGATTCGATAATCAAGGCTCTGCGCAGGGCGATAGGCCGCAAGGTTCAGATCGACGTGTTGCTGGAGTCGTCCAGCAAACACGGTGGCAAGGTTGACCATGACTCCATCAAGGCTTTGAAAAGCGTTCTTCCATCAATCGACGTTTACGTGTGGACGTCGGACAAGAAGTCGCTTCCCGGACAATTGTCGGGATCCGTTCACGCCAAATGTGCCGTCGCCGATGGTGAAATGGCTTTCATCACCAGTGCGAATCTGACCTCCGCCGCGATGGAGCGCAACATGGAACTCGGCGTCCTCGTCAAGGGCGGTGAACTCCCCTTCGAGCTCCATCGGCATCTGGAGGCTCTGATTTCTACGAAGGTCGTTCAGAAACTTAGTGGAATCAATTAACGCAGTATCAGTTAGGCCACTTACTCAAAATTTACGTTCAGTTTTCTTGAAATACCAAAATAACATGGCGCTGCGGCTATGAAAAGCAGTCGGTAGGTATGTGGTTTTAAATTTCTTCTGTTTCTGCTAAGTGTTAAAAACGGAGTGATGTCTTGGCTGAAGAAGATTATAAAAATGTTTGGAGACAGCATTTTCCTACATATCATTTTAGTGATAGAGATATCGCTATAGAGGAATACAAAGTTGCTGCGAAAAATTTGGAGTCAGAAGAAAGAATTTTTATAAATGCATCGAATTATATAGCTGTAATTACGACTGCTCTAGGTACGTTGCTGATTGGTTCGTCCAATAGACTTATGTTGATTTTTGATAATGTAATTTCATCTGGACTTGTTCTTATTATTTTGTTGGCAGTAATTGTCGGATTTTCTTTTGTTAGTCTAAAATATTTTTCAGATAGACATAAGTCTGTAATATTTGCTGGACGGAAAGTTGTTATTTTAAGGAGAATGTTAGGATTGAGCTACGGGCAGGTGCAATTGATTCTTCCTAATTGGAGAGTTGAGGGTGCTGATCAGCCATTGGCTTTGAGTGTATTCCCAGGATGGTTGACATCTGCAACATACCCATTTTGGGTGATGTCTATTATTTCTACTTCAGTAATTGTATTTTTAAGTGCTTTGTTTTTGAATCAGATTCCAGATTATGTTCCTCAAGATTTAATCAGTGAAGTTGTTATCGGTTCTTTCTTGATATGGACTTCATTCTCAATGATATATTATCGGTATCTGTTGCTTGATACGCATGAGAGCTTGCGTCTAATTTTTTACAAAAGCTTGTCCAATTTAATAAAACTACCGTTATCAAGTAATATAGAATACGTTATATATAGAGCTAAGTTAGCGTGCTATGAAACTGATAGGATGAAAATTTCTACAAAAAATATTCGTAAGTTTTTAGTTTTTATTGAGGATAAAGATTTTTATAAACATTCTGGGATTAGCTATAGGTCTTTGTTAAGAAGTATGCTTGGCGTTTTAGGTTTTAGGCCAAAATCTGGGGGATCAACAATCGCTCAACAATTAGTCAGAACGTTATTTATTGAGGACTTGACTAAAACAATACGAAGAAAGTTTGTTGAGCTTGGATTAGCCCCGTGGATTACAACTGTGTTACAAAAAGATCTAATTTTAGATATGTATATTTCTTCTGTTCGTTATGAGCGGGGACGTTTTGGTGTAGTCGAGGCGATGAAGTTCTATTGGGGGCAGATTGTAGAACGTCCTGATAATGCACAGGCTTTTTTTCTTATTGAGCGGGTTAGCAATGTTCGCTCTATGTTGCTTGTAAATAAAATAATTGAGACAGCTAGATCTGCAAGAGACTGTGGGCTGATCGAATCTAGCGATTTTAAATGCCTATATGACCTCTATCAAGATGCTGTAAAAAATGGGAAAATTAAAGCAAAAAAATCTGATCTCCAAAAATTAGCTAGTGGTTTATGTAGTAATTATATGTAATTTTGTAGTTAGTCACTCCTAAAAAATCTAAAAGCGGGCCGTGAGACACAAGCCTGTACCGATCAAACTTCTGCTCGAAAAACGTACCCCAGCAATTTTAGGCACAAAAAATACAGTATCCGGATGAACTTCCGGAAATTGAACGCAGCGCAGGCCATGAACAGATTTATGGAATCGCCGATCTGCCCTTTGAGGTAGTTTAGCAACGTCCTAAGATCACTCTTGAGATGGCCGATGATTGGCTCAATGGCGGCCCTGCTGCGGCGATAACGTTCTCATTCTCTGGCTTTGCGCTTCTCATGTTCAGTATTTGGACCTTTGCCTGATTTTGGAGTTTCGATGCGGGTTCCTTGACCCTGAGCTTCCCTCGGTAGCCACGGTCGCAGGTCGCCATGGTTGGTCTTTTGTCGACGATACTCTCGACCTGGGTGTCGCGATTTGCAGGGCAAGAGGGGTAAGGGCAGAGGTGCTTAAAGGCAGTCGTTGGCCCCGCCTTCTTTGTTTTGGGGCCTAGTTTTGGCAAAAATGATGATATTTGTTGATTTATCCGAGATAAAGATTAAAATATCATCATGAATACAGCATTTGAGCAAAACAAAAATCCTTCAAAAAAGTTTGCGAAGCGAGCAAGCACCTCGCTTCCTCTTTCAGTTGTAAAAGCGATCGAGACTTTGGGTAGCAACATCCAAGTTGCCAGAAAAAGGCGAGGGTATAGCGAAGCAAAACTTGCCGAACTTGCGCATATTTCTAAGCAAACCCTTCGTAGAGCTGAGGCAGGGGAGCCAGGGATTGGGATTGGTGTCCTAGCGAGTATCCTTTATATTCTTCAACTCGATAGAGATCTAGATTTAATCGCCAATCCAGAAAAAGATATGCAAGGAATTTTTTTAGCAAATTCAAAGCTGCCTCAGCGAATTCGAGAAAAAAAAGATGAGAAATTCGACTTCTGATATCATCGTTTTTATTTGGTTAAAGGGTAAAGGGTATGTCCCGGCAGCAAAAATCATCAAACACAATGATGCCCGCAGTTGTCTTGAATTTGGGTATGGTGCAAGGTACTTAAAGTCTGCGAGCTCTATACCAGTCGATCCAGTCTGTTTGCCACTTTTTGGATTATCTTCGGTCTTCAGCGAGTCAAATATCCCTATGTTTTCAGCTTTAGGCGATATGGTTCCAGACAAATGGGGGAGAAAACTCTTTAGCCTCATGGCGGGACGACATTCTCAAGCCTTAACAGAACTAGACATTCTGACTGCCGTGCACAGCAAAAAAAGAATTGGAGCAATCGCTTTCGGCCGTTCTCCAAGCGATGGCCCTGTTTCCTTTGCTACTTGGGCAGATGGAACAGCGCAGACATTAAGGCTAGATGACCTCGAACGTGTGGTGAAGGTTGTCGAAGCCATCGACGAGGTTGAAGGCGATGACGAAATGGACCATCTTCGCAAAATATTATTGGAAGACGCTTTTTTTAAAGCCCTAACTTCATCTTTGAATGTTGGTGGCAGTAGGCCAAAAGCTTTAATTTCCGAAAACGGAAATGAATACATCGCTAAATTTTCCAAACGCGGGGATCTTTGGAACGAGCCACGTATCGAATTTGCAACCATGCAACTCGCAAAGAAGTGTGGCATTAAAACTGTAGATATGAAATTAATACCCTGCAATAACACCTGCGTCTTGCTGGTTAAAAGATTTGACCGAGATCAGGACTGCGAACCCCGACATTTTGTGTCTGGGCTTACTATGCTCAACCTTTCAGAGGAAGAAGAGTGGGGGAGCTATCCAGATCTGGCTCAAGTCGCCAGGCGCCACGGAGATAGTTTTGCTGGGCCAGAACTTTTTCGAAGAATGATCTTCAATGTATTATGTTCGAACATTGATGACCATCCTAGAAATCATGCTTTTTTTGTTGATAGATATGGCGTGAGCATTACTCCAGCATATGGCATAGTTCCTACACAAACCAGAATTATAGAAAAGTTTTTGGCTTTTGGATGTGGTCTCTATGGGCGAGAGGCTAATCTCAATAACGCTTTAAGCGCAACAAGTGCATTTGGACTTCAATACTCGCAAGCACAAAAAATCGTGTTTGATATGATTAAAACAATTAAAACATGGAAAACATGTTTTAAAGAAAACGGAGTAACAGACAGAGAGATTTCAGATCTTGAATTTCGTTTCAGTGATGTTGAGATTGGGTCATGAAAAAAACAATCCTGAAATTTTAAAAACGTTCAATCATGAGTAATACGACCCTCTGACCACTCTGTTTTGTATAGAGTGCGGCTACAAAAAAGAAGGAATAAACGAAATGATAGTTGTTACATTGCACTAGAGTGCGTTCTTCATAGATATTGATGGAAGGAAAAGCATGCCAGCACAGATAATAACCATCGCCATCCAGAAGGGCCGGGTTGGGAAGACCACTGCCGCCGTCAACCTCGCCCATGCCCTGGCTTACAAGCCATTCAATAAGAGGGTCCTGGTTATCGACATGGACCCTCAGTCCAATGCTACAGCCATTTTAAGTCAAAACCCAAAAGGTGGAGACAAGACGATCGTCGACGTCTTTCTCGATGACGATATCAAGATCTCGGCATGCACCACCCCGTCTAAAGTCAAAGGGGTAAGCATCATCCCGTCCACATTGGACGCGTTTAAGCTCAAAACAGCCCTGACTCCTTCCTCACC
This sequence comes from Pseudomonadota bacterium, assembly GCA_023393525.1. Taxonomy (GTDB): domain Bacteria; phylum Desulfobacterota; class Desulfovibrionia; order Desulfovibrionales; family Desulfomicrobiaceae; genus Desulfomicrobium. The sequence goes on from JAEWKZ010000089.1 coordinate 32,271, forward strand.
AAAAGGAATCCTCGGCCTCAAGTTCAAACTTGAAAAAGACCCCAAGTTTCTCGACTCTTACCACGCCGCAAAAGATGCGGTTGCGGCGTTAGATGCCATGGCCGATCGTCCATAAGTGAGCATGTGTCCACGAGTGAGCATGTGTCCATGAGTGAGCATGTGTCCATGAGTGAAGGATTGCCAGTGGAAAAAGTGGCAAAAAAATGGCAAAACTAATTTGATAATCAAGAGAAAAAGAAAAAGGCTTATTGCAATTTTGCGATAAGCCTTTGATTTTTTTGGTGCCCAGGGCGGGACTTGAACCCGCACGATCCGAAGATCAAGGGATTTTAAATCCCTGGCGTCTACCACTTCCACCACCCGGGCAGGGAGGTTTTTCAATTATACACGGGGCTCATGAGCGTCAATTCTTTCTTGGTCTCCGGCGATGGCAGGTCTGGATATGGGCGGGGACGATGCCAAAGGCGTAGGGGCGAAAAATTCTAGGGGCAAAAATTTTTTTGCCCCTACAGCGCCGTGGCAGGGCGTTATGCGGTGGATGACAATTGCCGGGACACGGGTTTTCCGGACGGATTTGCGGCCTGTTGCGCGCATGGCCGCTAGCTCGTCTTGTTGCGGCTATTGATGTGGTTTTCGAAGTCGGCGGCGAAACCGCTATCTATGTAGCTCAAGTCGCGCAGCAGTTCGTCCACGTCAAAGCCGCTTTGCACCGCGAACTGGGCGAAGGCCCGGCCGGAGGTGCCGGCGTGGCGCTGGCGGATCAGGCCTTCGTTGTCGCGCGAGAAAAACTGGTAATGCCCCAGGGCGTCGAGCACGATGGAGTATTCCAGGTCCCAGGGGGTGTCCGAGGCGTAGTTCACCACGGAGCCGAGATAATGGCCGGGCAGGGATTTCAAGCTGTTCTCCTGTCTTTGCGCAGGGTGAATTTGTACCAATCCTTGTAGTGGTAGATGTACAGGGCGCTGGCGCATTGCACCAGCACGGACGCGAACATGGCCATCCAGACCCCGTTGGCGCTTTGCATCACCACGTGCCCCAGCAGGTAGGCCAGCGGCAGCCGCACCAGCCAGGCGGCGGACCCGAAGATCACGGCCTGGTAAATGGTCGCTCCGGCTCCGGTGAAGGCGCCGCCCAGGATCATGGCCGCCAGCAGCGGGGGAGTGGCGGCCATGTTCCAGGCCAGATAGCGCACCGCCTCGGCCTGCACCTGCAGGTCCGGGGCGACAAAGGCGATGACCGGCTCGATGACCAGCCACAACAGCCCGGTGATGATGCTCATGGCGAGCACGCCCACGGCCATGATCTTGTAGCCGATGCGTTTGGCCTCCTCTTTGCGACCTTGTCCGAGGTAGTGTCCGACCAGGATGGAGGCGGTGAAGTTGAAGGCGATGCCAGGGAGAAAAAGCAGGGCCTCGACGCGGATGCCCGCGCTCATGCCCGCCATGGCCACCACGTTGTCGAAGGGGAGGCTGGCGGTGATGGCGTAGAGCACCATGTAGGCCGAATGCCAGACCAGCTGCATCAGTCCGGCGGGCCAGGCCACCTTGACCAGATAGGGCAGGGCCAGCCGGACCCAGCGCCAGGGGGCCAGGCTCTGGCGGGAGAGCAGGCCGCAGCGCACCATCATCACGAAGTTGTAGACCGTTCCGCACAGGATGGAGGCGAAAGTGGCCCAGGCGATGCCCTTGTAGCCGAGGTTGGGCAGCCCCCACAGGCCCAGGCCCAGGCCCAGGTCGAGCAGGGTGTTCACGCCCGTGACCAGGATCATGGAATACAGGGGCAGGGTGACGATCTTCTGGGCCCGGAAAAAGGCGTTGCTGATGGTGAACAGGTAGTAGGCGGGCAGGATGTAGAGACTGACCTGGAGCAGGTATTCGGCGATGGGCATGACATCGGCGGGAATCTGCAGCAGGAAAAGGAACCGTTTGTCGAACCAAAGCCCAAATGCCAGAATGATGAGACCCGTCACGAAACCCAGTCCCACCCCCAGGCCCACGAAGCGCTTGATGCGGCGCGGCAGGCCCGCGCCAGAGCTTTGGCTGATGGCCGCCACGCCGCCGTTGGCCAGGGCCACGGCCACGACCATGAAGAAGAACATGGCCTGGCTCATCACGCCCATGCAGGCCTGGGCCTCGCGGCCGATGCGCCCCGCCACCCAGACGTCGACGAATCCGATCAGGAAATGAAAGAACATCATGACCACTTGTGGCCAGGCCAGGTTCCAGATGGTCGCGTACGGGGCGCGCTGCATGCGCTGATCGAATTCGGTGTGGGACATGTCTGCTCCGGGTGGGTTTGTCAGGGTCGGCATGCTTCAGGGACTTTGATTTGACAAGCATAAATGTGTCCGCCGGGCGTCGAAGATCGTCCAGGCTTGCTTTCCCGTGAGGCTGCGGATAACGGAACGGATCTTGTCATTAAACAGGGGCGTTCGCCCGTGAGGTAGAGAGTGGATTTTGAAAATTTGCCTGAAAGCGTGACCGTGGTCGAAGAGGGCGGAAAGCGCTTCTTCCTGGTGGGAACGGCCCATGTTTCGCTGGAAAGCGTGGAGGACGTGCGTCGCACCGTGGAGATCGTGGCCCCGGATTCCATCTGCGTCGAGCTCTGTCCGGCCCGTCACCAGGCCATGACCCGCCGCGACGACTGGAAGCGCATGGACATCTACAAGGTCATCAAGGAAGGCAAGGCTGTCTTTCTCATGGTGCAGCTCGTGCTCCAGGCCTTTTACCGCAAGATCGGCGACAAGCTGGGCGTGCAGCCCGGCGCGGAGATGATGGAAGGGGTGCGCCTGGCCAAAGAGACGGGCGCCACCCTGGTGCTGGCCGACCGCGACGTGCAGGTCACGCTGAAACGGGTCTGGGGGTATCTTGGTTTCTGTAAGAAGTTCCAGCTGTTGAGCCAACTGCTGACGAGCATTTTCGTTGACGAGGACGTGGACAAGGCCCTGATCGAGGACATGAAGAAGAAGGACCAGCTGGCCTCCATCATGGGCTCCTTCGGGGAGAAATTCCCTCAGATCAAGGAGCGCCTCATCGACGAGCGCGACATCTATCTGGCCCAGAAGATCCGCCAGGCTCCGGGCGAGAACATCGTGGCCGTGGTCGGAGCAGGACATGTGCCGGGCATGCAGAAACATTTCGGTCGGGAGGTCGATCTGGCCCCGCTGGAAGAGCTTCCCCCGCCGTCGAAATGGGGCGCCTTCTGGAAATGGGGGCTGCCCGGTTTTTTCGTCGCATTGCTGGTCATCGGTTTTTTTCGCGGCGGCGCTAACGCCTCCGTGGACGCCCTCTCCATCTGGGTGTTGGTGACCGGCATCGGCGCGGCCCTGGGTTCCCTGGCCGCCTTCGGGCACCCCCTGACCGTGCTGTCGAGCTTCCTGGCGGCACCCTTCACCACCCTGCACCCGCTCATCGCCGCGGGCTGGGTGGCGGGGCTGGTCCAGGCCTGGGTCAAGAAACCCACGGTCTCGGACCTCGAAGAGCTGCCCATGAGCGTCATGACGGTGAAGGGCTTCTGGATCAACCCGGTCAGCCGCATCCTGCTGGTGGTCATCTTCGCCAACCTGGGCGCGACCATCGGCGTCTTTGTCTCCGGAAGCTGGATCGCAAGCCGGGTGTTCTAGCCGCGAATCCGCACGATTTCGCATCGTGACAGCGTGTACTCGCGCAACAAAAAAGGGTGACCGTCAAGGCCACCCTTTTTTGTTGTCGCGTCGAACAGCGCTTACGGCTAGTAGGCTCCGTCCTGGCCGAGCTCCTTTTCCGTGACCTTGTGCGAGAAGGTCCGGTAGAGCCAGAACTGGTAGCCGGCCACGATGGGGATGAAGACCAGGGTCACGCCCAGCATGATGGACAGGGTCAGGGTGCTGGAGGCGGCGTTGGCAATGGTGATGGAGTAGTCAGGGGAGATGCTCGAAGGCAGCAGCGCCGGGTACAGGCCGACCACGCCGAAGAGGGTCAGGCCGGCGATCATGGCCGCGGACAGCCCCCAGGCGAACCACCAGTCCTCCTTGCCGATCTGGAGGCGCAGCAGGATCAGCGCCAGGACCGGAACGGCCAGCAGCACGAGCATCAGCGGATTGCGCAGGTAGTTGGACAAGAGGTTGGTGTAGACCACGGTCAGCACCACGAAGACGCCGATGAGCGCCAAGAGCACGGGCCACAGTTTGCGGGCCGTGGCGGCGGCGCGGCGTTGCAGGTCGCCCTCGCTCTTGACCGTCAGCCACAGGGCCCCGTGCATGGCGAAGAGCAGCACGAAAAGCACTCCTCCGGCCAGGCCGTAAGGATTGAGAAGGGTCAGCAGGTTGCCCTGGAAAACGCCGTTCTCGTCCAGGGGCAGACCCATGAAGATGTTGGCGAAGGCCACGCCCAGCAGCAGGGCGGGCAGAAAGCTGCCCAGGGTCGCGCCCCAGTCCCAGACCCTGCGCCAGACCGGACTGTCGACCTGGTGCCGGAACTCCAGGGAAACGCCCCGGATGATCAGCGCGAAGAGCAGGAGCATGAGCGGGGTGTAGAGTCCGCTGAACATGACCGCGTAGGCCTTGGGGAAGGCGGCGAAGGTCACGCCGCCGGCGGTGATCAGCCAGACTTCGTTGCCGTCCCAGAAGGGGCCCATGGCATTGAGCATGACCCTGCGGTCCGTGTCGGACTTGCCGAGGAACGGGATGAGGGTCCCGATGCCCAGATCATACCCGTCCAGCACGAAATAGACGGCCCAGAGCACGCCCCAGAGTAGGAACCATATGGTTTCAAGCATGAATCGATCCTCCTTGTGATCCGAACGGGTTTACGCCTCGGCCGGGCCTTTCTTGGCGAATTTGAAGAGCAGGTAGATGTCCACGGCTCCCAGCAGCGCGTAGAGCAGGGTCAGGGCCACCAGGGAGAAGGCCACCTGGGAGGTGACGATGGGCGAAACCGCCTCGGAGGTTTTCATGAGTCCGTACACGATCCAGGGCTGACGCCCGACTTCGGCCACGACCCAGCCCGCCTCGATGGCGATGTAGGGCAGCGGGATGGCGAAGAGCATGGCCTTGAGCAGACGCGGCGTCTCGGTCAGCTTGTTGCGGCGCAGGAATGCCCAGATGCACAGGATGGGCAGCAGCGTGCCGATGCCGACCATGGTCCTGAACGAGAGGAAGGTCAGCATGACGGGCGGACGCTCCTCGGCGGGCCAGTCCTTGAGGCCCTGCACCGGGGCGCTGAAGGAATTGTGGGCCAGGAAGGACAGGGCTCCGGGGATGCCGAAGAGTTCGATGGCGTTCTTTTCGTTTTTCTCGTCCGGCAGGACCAGAAGGTACATGGGCGCTCCGTCCTCGTGCGTCTCCCACAGGGATTCCATGGCCGCCAGCTTGGCGGGCTGGATCGTGGTCACCTCCTGGGCGTGATGGTGCCCCTGGACGGCGACCAGCACCGAAAAGACGAGGGCGAAGACCATGCCCATCTTGAAGGAGCGGGTGAAGAAGTCGATGTTCTGCTTTTTGAGCAGGTGGTAGGCGGACACGCCCATAATGAAAAATCCGGCCAGGGTGAAGGCGCCGCTCAGGGTGTGTACGTATTGCTGCCAGGCGAAGGGGTTGAAAATGACGGTGAAGAAGTTCTCGAGTTCGGCCCGGCCGTTTCTGATCACGTAGCCGACAGGGTGCTGCATGAAGGCGTTGGCGATGAGGATCCACAGGGCGGAGACGTTGGAGGCGATGGCCACCAGCCAGATGCAGGCCGCGTGCATTTTCGGGGAGAGCACGTTCCAGCCGAAGATCCAGGCGCCCAGGAAGGTGGACTCCAGAAAGAAGGCCACGGTGGCCTCGATGGCCAGCAAGGAGCCGAAAATGTCGCCCACGTATTCGGAATAGCGGGACCAGTTCGTGCCGAACTGGAACTCCAGCGTGATGCCCGTGACCACGCCGAGCACGAAGTTGATGACGAAAAGCTTGCCCCAGAACTTGGTCATCCGCTTGTACGTCTCGTCGCCGGTACGTACGTACTTGGTTTCCATGACGGCCACCAGGATGGACAGACCGAGGGTCAGCGGGACGAAGATGAAATGAAACATGGTAGCCATGGCGAATTGAAGCCTGGATAACATGAGCACATCCATAGTGAGTCTCCTTTAGTTGTGTACGGGCAGGGTGCCCGTGATCCGGGTGACGGCTTCCAGGGCCAGCGCTCCGGCGGTGGTCTCCGTCAGGACGCGGTCGCGGTAGAGTTCGATGGCCGAAGGATCGGCGAGCATGGCCTCAAGGCGCGGCAGGGCCGACGTGCAGCCCAGCAGGCCGCATGCCCACGCGGCCAGGCCGCGTATGGCCCCGTCGCAGTCGTCCAGGGCGCAGAGCAGATCGGGCCTTGCGGCCTGCGCCAGTTCCGGGCGGACCTGGGCCAGTCTGGCCACGCCCCACATCGCTCCTCGGCGCAGGGGGGCGTGTTCCAGATAGCAATCGGGCCGGCAGTGATCCTCGTGGATGTAGGCCAGGACGTGGTTGTGGTATTCGGTGGCCATCAGGGGGCTTTGGGTCATGATCTCCGCCATGGCCTCGGGCGCGCCCCAGCCGATGCCGCCGGATTCGTCGTTGAGGCTCCAGATGAAGCGGCGCATGACCACGCGCGCCTTCTCCGGAGTCTTCCCGGCCAGGGCCGCAACCACGGCTCCAAAGCCGGTGACCGCGCGCCAGCGGACCAGCGGCTTTGGATTGCACAGGGCCGAAAAGAGCGGAGCCACGGCCTGCTGGCCGAGCTCCGCCAGGCCGTCAAGCCCCGCCTCCCAGCCATCTCCGGCCAGGAGGTCGAGGACGAGACGTTTTGTTTCCCTGCTGCGCGTCACGGTGCCACGCCTCAGGCTCCGGCTTCCACTTTGGCCACGATGGCCTTGCCCACCTGACGTCCCAGCTCCTTGCATTCGGCAAGCTTTTCGTGATCGGGCACGTTCTTGCATTTCACGCCGGGCTCCACGACGTCGATCTTGGCCGACTTGAGCCATTCGGTCAGGATGTTCAGGGATTCCCCGCTCCAGCCGAAGGAGGCGAAGGCCGCGCCGACCCGTCCGGCAGGTTTCAAGCCCTTCATGTAGGTCAGGAAATCCGCCATCAGCGGCATGATGCCGTTGTTGTGGGTCGGGGAGCCGCAGATGATGCCGGTGGCGTCGGCCATGGCGCCCATGACGTCGGAGTGGTGGTACTGCTTGAGGTGCATGATCCTGGCCGCGACGCCTTCCTCCATCAGCCCCTCGGCGATGGCCTTGGCCATTTTTTCCGTGGAATGCCACATGGTGTCGTAGACGATGAGGGCTTTCTTGTTCGGCTTCTGCTCGGCGTAGTCGCGGTAGGCCTGAAGGATCAGCGGTACGTTGGAGCGCCAGATGATGCCGTGATCCGGAGCGATCATGTCGATCTCGAGGCCCAGCTTGGCCACCTCGTCGAGCACCGCCGTGACCCGCTGCGAGTAGGGCAGGATGATGTTGTGGTAGTAATGGGAGCTTTCGGCCATGAGCATGGCCAGATCGACCTCGTCGTCGAAGCGCTCGCTGGAGGCGATGTTCTGCCCGAATCCGTCGTTGGAGATGAGCAGCTTGTCCTGCGGGATGTAGGAGAACATGGAGTCCGGCCAGTGCAGCATGCGCGTTTCCATGAACTGCACGGTGCGCTTGCCCAGGCTGATGGAGTCCCCGGTCTGGACCGGATGGTAGGGCCAGTCGGGCTGGTGGAAATGGTCGAGGAGCATGCGGTGCCCCATCTTGGAGCAGAAGACCTTCTCGGGCCGTATCTTGTCCATCAGAAAGGGCATGGCGCCGGAATGGTCGGGCTCGATGTGGTTGCAGACGATGTAGTCGATTTTGTCGAGCTCGATGATGGAGCGGATCTGGTGATAGAGATCCATCTGGAACTTGGCCGGGACGGAGTCGAAGAGGGTGACTTTGTCGTCGATGACCAGATACGCGTTATATGTCGTTCCCTGGGGGGATTTGGAGTAACCGTGGAAATCGTGGATGTTCCAGTCGACCACTCCGACCCAGTAGATGTCTTTCTTGATTTCGGTAGCAGGCATGGGGGGATGTCCTTACAACGTGATGACCCCGCGAAAGCGGGGAGGTGTGCGAAAAAAAGAAGCCAGCCCGGACCATGCGGGCTGGCTTTTCGTGAATCAGTCTTCCTTGACGAAATCCGACTTGCCGGCTCCGCAGACAGGACAGGACCAGTCGTCGGGGATGTCCTCGAACGTGGTTCCGGGGGCGACTCCGCTGTCGGGGTCGCCGACGGCGGGGTCGTAAACATAGCCGCAGAGCGTGCAGACATACTTATCCATGATGATCATCTCCCTTTAGTTTTCGGTTTTCCACTGCCCGTGCAGGTTGCAATATTCGCGAGCCGTGACCTTGTCGGCCTGGATGCAGAATTCGGCTTCCGGAGCCTGGCCTGGCTCAAGGTACTGGCGATAGACCTTGCCGTCGGCGATGAGCTCGATCCATTCGATGTAGTGGGCTTCGAGCATGGGGTGGGCCACGTCGCCGACCACGACCTTGTAGCCGTTTGCGGTCTTGTGGATGACGGGGACGTGCTTTTCGCGGGCCGCGTCCACGGTTCCCTCGACCTGGAGCACCATGTCCTCGCCGCAGCAGACCAGGGTTCCGCCGCCGCCATGCATGACTTCAACAATATTGCCGCACAGTTCGCATTTATACACTTCGAGTCGTTGCGCCATCTTTTCCTCCGTGTTCAAGGTGTGAATATGCAGAACGGTACCACGGAAGGGCACGCTGTTCCAGTAATTTTGACAATTGGGACACGTTCGCCGCGAAAAGGCTATTGCGTAGGCGTTTTTTCCGCCTGGCACTGGGGGCAGACGCCCGAAAATTCCAGGGCGACGCCGGTGATCCGGAAGTCCGTGTCCACGGCCTGCTCGATGCCGGAAATGTCCGGGGCGTCGAAAATGTCTCCGACCTTGCCGCAGACTTCGCAACGAATGTGGTGGTGGGGCGAGACATCGCCGTCAAAGCGTTTCTGGCCGGCCGCGTTTTCCAGCTTGCGCACCAGCCCCAGGGAGCTGAGCACCTCCAGATTGCGGTACACGGTGCCCAGGCTGATGCGGGGCATTTTCCGGCGCACCATGCCGTAGACCTCGTCCGCCGTGGGGTGCGTGGTCACGGACCGGAGTTCTTCCAGGATGAGCCTGCGTTGATTGGTCAAGCGCATGTCTTTTCCCAAGAGTTCTTTCATGAGGATACCTCTGTCAAATTTTGATAATTGTTCCTAATAGAATTCGGACTCGAAGTCAACAAAAAGGCGAGGTTGCTTCAGTCGGGTAAGGAATCGAGCAGTTCCAGCAGCGTTGCCACGGAGATGTCCCGCATGCAGGCGTTGCCGAGGGCGCAGGCGTCCTGGCCGTGCAGGGAGCAGGGCGCCTGGGCGCAGGGGATTTGGTGGACGATGTCGCGCGGGCCCGAGGGATAGAAGCCCCATTCCCTGGTGGTGGGGCCGAACAGGGCGATGACCGGAGTGTCCACGGCCGTGGCCAGGTGCATGGGGCCGGAGTCGCCGGTGATCAGGGCGCGGCACCGGGACAGGATGGCCGAGGTGGCGCGCAGGTCGGTGGCGTTGGTCAGGTCGCGCGGGGAGTGGGGAAAGAGGGGATGATGGTTGCGGCCCAAGACGAGTGTCTGCTCGCCTCTGGCTTCGAGAGCCCGGACCAGGCTTTTCCACACGTCGGGGGCAGGGGTCTTGGCCGGGTGGGTGGCGTAGGGGTGGATGGCGACGGGCCGATTCAGGCCCAGGTTCGAGAGCGTGGTCTCGGCCATGGATTGTTCGCCTTCATCCAGAAAGATGCGCGGGATGAGTTTGTCCGCTCGTGCCGGCGAGGGGTCCAGGGCCATGCAGTAGCGCTGGGGCACGTTCAGACGTCTGAGTCTGGCGGCGGGAAGCGGGTGACGGGTGGCCAGGAAAAGCCGTCTGGTCAGGGAAAATTTGGGATAGGCGCGGGTCGGGGCAGGCCAGAACAGGCGCAACAGCCGCGTGCGCAGGCTGCCGTGCAGGTCGACCAGCGGGAGATGGCCGGACTCGCGGGCCAGACCACGACAGAAGCTCAGCCAGGCCCAGCCGCGCAGGTCGCGCTCCTCGACCTCGATGATCCCGCTCACGGCCGGGTGGTTGTGAAACACCGGGGCCAGCGCGGGCCTGGTCAGCACCCGGAATGTCAGTCCGGCCTGCCGGTGCCAGTGGGCGAGCACGCCCGTGGTCAGGATGGCGTCGCCCAGGGCGCTCAGGCGCACGGTCAGGCATTCCTGATTGCTGAATGGCAAAGACATGAAGGCTCCTAATGGCCGCCGCGCAGTTCGGCGTAGACCCGCATGAGCGCGGCCGAGGTGCGCGAGGCATGGAAATTTTCGGCGTGGCGCACGCCTTTTTGGATCATTGCCCGGCGCAGGCCGTCGTCGTCCAGGACCCGCTCAAGGGCGTGGGCAAGTTCCGACGCGTTCCCCGGCGTGGTGTACAGGGCCGCGTCGCCGCCGGGCTCGGCAAAGCAGGAGCCCGTGGAGGTGACGACCGGGACCCGGCTGTTCAATGCTTCCAGAATGGGGATGCCGAAACCTTCACCCACGGACGGGTAGGCGAAGACGCTGGCCAGCCGGTACAGGCCCGGCAGATCCTCATCCGCGACCCGGCCCAGGAAATGGACCCGCCCTTCAAGACCCAGGGCCCGGGTCTGGGTGCGCAGAGCCGCCTCCATGGGCCCCTGGCCGACGATGACCAGATCCGGGCGTGTGGCGGCGGACAGTTCGGCCAGCGCCCCGAGCAGCGTCTGGGCTCCCTTGCGCGGGATCAGGGAGCCGACAAAGAGCGCGAAGCGTTCCGGCAGGCCGTGAATCCGGCGCAGCCTGTCGGCCTCGCCCGGCTCCCAGGGAGCGGAGAAGGCCGGAGAGCAGCTCTGGTAGGCGACGCGGATGCGCTCGGCGGGAACGCCGAAGATATCTCGAACGTCGTCGGCGGTCTTTTGGCTGATGGCCACGACCATGTCCGCACGGAGGCAGCTGCGTCTGTATTTATATGTATAGAGCCGACGGTCTATCCACGGGTAGAGCTGGGGATGGGTCAGAAAAAGCAGATCGTGCATGGTGACCACGGTGCGCGTGCGCGGGCCGAAAGCGGTCAGCGGAAGCTCATGGGACAGGCCGTGGTAGATGTCCAGGTCGCGGGCGGGGCCGGTCCGGGGAATGCCCAGGCTGCGCCACAGGGCCGGAAAGGGGCGCCAGGCCGGGCACGCTTCCTGCACAGCGAGCCCACGTTGCGCGGGCAACGTGCAAAAAGGTCCGGACATGCGCGGGGTGAACAGCGTGTAGCGGTGTTCCGGAAAATGCTCGGCCAGCCCCAGTACCGTGCTGCGGGCGTAGTTGCCGAGTCCGGTGCGGTTGTGGAAGAAGCGCTTGGCGTCAAATCCGATGTGCATGCACATGTTCCTTTTTTTGCACAAGAAGCGCGAGGTACGCCCCCAGGTCGCGGGCCAGCCAGGTCGGATTGTCCGGACCCGGCGCGCAGGGCCGCACGGGTTCGTCGAGGAGGGTCAGGCCAAGCTTGGCGGCCGCGTCCCGGCCATGCCCGGTCAGGACCAGGACGGTTTCGGCGCAGCCGACGGCGTGTCCGAAGCGGATGTCCGCGACCTTGTCGCCGATCATGACCGTTTTTTCGGGTCGCAGTCCAAAGGCGGAGGCCAGTTCCCGCCACAGGCCGGTACGGGGTTTGCGGCAGTCGCAATCGTCGTCGGGCGCATGGGGGCAGAAAGCGGCCCCGCCCAGCGTGACGCCCTCGGCCAGGAGCGTCTCCTCCAGGCGGGCATGCACCCGGCGGTAGTCTTCGGGGCTGAAGAGCCCCCTGCCGATGCCGCTCTGGTTGCTGGCCAGGTAGAAGGCGCAGCCCAGTTCTATCAGCCGGCGCATGGGCGCGGTCGTTCCGGGGATGAGCGCCACCAGAGCGGGGTCGCTCAAATAATGGCACTCTTCGATCAGGGTGCCGTCGCGGTCGAGCAGTATGGTGTCTATGTCGGTCATATTTGTCCTTGCCGAAGATGGGCTTTTTTGATCGGTAAGCGCAGCGAGGTCAAGAAAGGAAATGGATCGTCCGTCCGGCGGCCCGCCCAGCCTGGTTCCGGGACGGTCGGGGACGGATTTTGGCGGACGAAAATGTTGACGAAACTGATCGGGTTGTGGATATGCGCGTTCGTACCGGCGCGCAGGGCGTCGTGACAGGTGAGGCCGGTTCATGCTAGGAGCCGGACCACAATGAAACCGGAGAGTGTAATGAGCACCGCAAAAAATCAGAAATGGGTCTACCTGGCCGCCGTCCTTTTGGTCGGAGCCGGAGTGGGCTACCTTCTCTTCAGCGGACTGTCCCAGAATTCCGTGTACTTCCTGAATGTTTCCGAGGCGCTGGCCATGCCCGCCGAGAAGCTGACCCAGGCCAGACTGTTCGGCTCGGTTTCCGAGAAGGATCTTGTCCACGATCCTTCGGCCATGGGCGTGTCCTTTTTCGTCCAGGACAAGGACGATCCCGCCCAGGCCATCCGCGTCCACTACAAGGGAGCCGTGCCCGACACGTTCAAGGTCGGGGTCGAGGTCATCCTCGAAGGTTCCTTCGCGGCCGACACCCGGATCTTCGAGGCCACCAGCCTGCTGACCAAATGCCCGTCCAAGTACGAGAAAAACGAAAAGGGCCGGATGCGTCCTCCGGGATTCGCGGGCTAGTCCGGTCCCCCTTTTTTTCCAACCAGAACCTCCACGAGGATACCCCGCTTCATGCACGCCATCAGTTTCACCGCACTCATCTTGAGCATGCTGGCCGCCGTGGGCTTGACCGCGACGGCCGGGATGAAGGCCCTCAAAGACGATTTCGACACCGTAGCCCTGCTGGAAAAAGGTCAGATCCTGCTGACCGTCGTGGTGCTGGCCGTTTCCGCCGTCCTCCTGCAGGCGCTGGCCGCCCGTGATTTTTCCTACGTCTACGTGCGCGACTACACGGACACCTTCCTGCCCCTGTTCTACGCAGTGACGGCCTTCTGGGCCGGACAGAACGGTTCCTTCCTGTTCTGGTATCTGTGCGTGGCGATCATGGGCTGGTGCATGATCTACACTCCGGGGTATTCCCGGCTGGACAGCCGGACCAAGGTTTTTTTCTGGATTCTCTTTTTCCTGGTCGAGATATTCTTTCTCTTCGCCCTGACCGGACCGAGCAATCCCTTCATGAAGCTCGATCCCGTCCCAGCCGAAGGCCGGGGCCTCAACCCCCTGCTGCAGAATCCGGGCATGATCTTCCATCCGCCGCTGTTGTTTCTGGGGTACGCGGGCTACACCATCCCCTGCTGCCTGGCGCTGGCCTCACGCCTTTCCGGAGACAGCCGCCAGTGGCTCGATCTGTGCCGCAACTGGAACATCGTGGCCTGGATCTTTCTGACCTCGGGCATCATCCTGGGAGCCTGGTGGTCCTACATGGAACTGGGCTGGGGCGGATACTGGGCCTGGGATCCGGTGGAGAACGCTTCCCTCATCCCCTGGCTGGCCGGAACTGCCTTCATTCACACCGCCATTGTAGGGCGCACGCGCAAGTCCCTTTTGCGCACCAACGTGTTCATGGTCGCCCTGACCTTTCTGCTCTGCTTCTTCGCCACCTTCGTGGTCCGCAGCGGCATGATCGACTCCCTGCATGCCTTCGGCGGCAGCCGCATGGGCATCCCTTTGCTCGTGTTCATGGTCGCCGCCCTGCTGCTGACCCTGTATGTCTGCCTGGTCCAGCGCGAGGACGACAGCGCGCACATCGACGACTTCGCCAGTCGTCCGGGCATGCTGTTCCTGACTTCGTGGCTCTTTCTGTGCCTGGGGGGCATTGTCTTTCTCGGCGTGCTCTGGCCGGTCATCAGCAGTCTCTGGAGCGAGAATCCCGTGGGTCTGGACGCCGGGTTCTACAACCGGGTCTGCCTGCCCCTTTTCGCGGTGCTGGCCCTGATCATGGCTGTGTGCCCCTGGTTTTCCCAGAAGAGCGGAATCAGCGACAAGACGGGCCTGGGGCTCGTCCTGGGCGCGGGGGTGGGCGCGGCCGTGGCCGTTTTCGCCCTGGGCTACGCGCAGCCGCTGGCCCTTTTCTCCGCCACGTCCGGCTTCATGATGATATTCTCCATCACGCTCTATTTCGTCCGCAACAAGGGCGCGCGGGCCTTCCTGCCGTCATGGGGCGCTTACGGCGTGCATCTGGGCGTGGCGCTGATGGTTGTCGGCGTGGCGTTTTCCGGACCCTACAAGGTGGAGTCGGAAGCCGTGCTGACCAAGGGACAGAGCATGACGGTGGGCGATTACGAGATTGTGTTCAACGAGCTGACCCATGATCACGACAATCCGGCCATGGACGTGCACGCGGCCCTGCTGACCGTGACCCGCGACGGCCAGGCCGTGGGCGACCTGGCTCCGGAAAAGCGGCTGTACCGCAATTTCGAGCAGTCGACCTTCGCCGAGGTTTCGGTCATCCCGTCCCTGGGCGAGGAGATCTACTCCACACTGCTCGGTTTCAACGAAGAGGGGGCGGTCAGCCTGAAGATCAGCGTCAATCCGCTGGTCAACTGGATCTGGATCGGCGGCACCCTGTCCTGCCTGATCGCGTTTCTGTGCTGGAGAAAGATCGAGCGGCGATGATGAGTTCCGGCGCGCTTCTGACCCTGCGCGGGGTCAGTCATTTCTTCGGTTCACGCCTGGTGTTCAAGGGGGTGTCCTGCGAGCTGGCCCCGGGCAGCATCATGCTCGTGGCCGGTCCCAACGGCGCGGGCAAGACTACGCTTCTGAAGATCATGGCCGGTCTGACCGAACCCCGGGCCGGAACCGTCCTGCGCGGCGTTCCGGATCGGGCCATGGCCTTCATGGGGCATCAGACCTTCGTCTATCCGGCCCTCTCGGCCCTGGGCAACCTTGAATTCTGGAACAGCGTCTACGGACGCGGACTGGACGACAGGGCCCTGCTCGGCCTTCTGGACCGGGTGGGGCTGAAGGGCTTCGCCCTGGAGGCGGCGGGCACCTTTTCCCGGGGCATGGCCCAGCGCCTGTCCCTGGCCCGGGTCCTTCTGGTCGAACCGAGCCTTGTCTTTCTCGATGAACCGTCAACGGGCCTCGACACGGCCTCCCAGGCCCTTTTGCACGGCGAAGTGGAGGCGGCCAGGGCCAGGGGAGCGGGCATCGTCTGGATCTCCCACGACCTGGAGCGGGATCTGGGACGGGCCGACACGGTGCTTGGGCTTGGCGGACGGGGCATGAGCTATTTCGGCCCGGCCAACGAATTTATCCTGGAGGGCCTGTGATAACCTCTTCGCTGGCCGTGGCCCGCAAGGATCTGCGCCTGGCCTTCGCCGGAGGCCAGGGACCGGTACAGGCGATTCTGCTGGGGCTTTTGCTGGTCTTCATCTTCAGCCTTTCGGCGGCGCCGGGGGAGCTTTTCACACCGCAACAGGCCATGGCCATCTTCTGGCTGTGCAGTTCCTTCGCCGTGGTCCTGATTTTTTCCCTGCTTTTCCGCTTCGAAGAGGAGAATGACACGGCCACGGCCCTCTTGCTGTCTCCACTGCCGGTGCAGGGATTGTGGATGGGGAAGACGATGGCGGGGCTTGCGCTGCTGCTCATGTGCCAGGTCTTCTTTTTCCCGGCGGCCCTTGTCTTTCTCGGCCTCGATCCCGGCGGCGACTGGGCGGGCCTGGCGCTCATGGCGCTCGGCGTGGACCTTGGCCTGTGCATCCTGGGCGGGCTCATCGGGGCCATGGGGCATGGGCAGGGAGCCAAGGACGCGCTGTTGACCATCATCGTCTTTCCGTTGCAAATCCCGCTGCTTCTCGGGGGCATCCGCATCGGGGTGGGACTCGCGCAGGGCCTGCCGCTCTCCGGGGTCGCGGACTGGTTCGGGCTTGTCATGGCGTTTGACGCAGTTTTTGCGGGCGCGGCACTTTTTCTGTTCCCCCATGTATTCAGAGGGGAATAAAAGGATGAGCATGTTTCGCATCTATCCAAAAATACTCATGATTCTGGCCTGCGCAAGCATGGCTGCGATGGCGGTGGGACAATACGCCATCTGGTTCCACGCGCCCGAGGAGGCGACCATGGGGCTGGTGCAGAAGGTCTTCTACTTCCATCTGCCCTTGGCCTGGTGGTCCTTTGTCGCATTTTTCGGCGTCTGCGCCGCCAGCGCGATGGTGCTGTGGACCGGGCGCGAGCACTGGGACGTGCTGGCCGGCGTGTTGGCCGAGATCGGGGTCTTGTTCAGCGGATTGGCCCTGGTCACCGGCTCCATCTGGGGTCGTGCCGCCTGGAACACCTGGTGGACCTGGGACCCGCGCCTGTCGACGACGCTTGTGATGTGGTTCGTGTACGCCGGGTATCTGGTCCTGCGCTCCGCCGACGTGGGCGGAGGCAAGGGCGCGAAGGTGCGGGCCGTGCTTGGAATCGTGGCTTTTCTGGATGTGCCGCTGGTGTTTTTGTCGGCCAGGCTGTGGCGGTCCATCCATCCGGCGGTTCTCGCCTCCAGGGGCGGCGGACTGGAACCGGAAATGTGGACCGCGGTGTGGATCAATGTCCTGGCCTGGGGGGCGCTGTTCGGAACGCTGGTTCTGGCGCGCTACCACGGGGCTGGTCTGAAGCGCCGCGTCGAGGCGGCCCTGATCAGAATCCAGGAAAAGACCTTGCAATAAGGGGATGGGCATGAACTACCTTTTTATCGCCAATGTGTGCATCTGGCTGGGCGTGGGCGGATACGTCCTTTTCCTGGCCCGGCAGCACAGTGTTTTGGAACGTCGCGTACGGCAACTGGAGATCATTGATGCAGAAGAATAGCGCTTTCCCCCGCGCCGCCCGTGGCCGGGCGGTTGTTTTCCTGATGGCCTGCCTGGGCGTGATGGTGTTCGCCGCCGTGGCCTACAGGGTGGAGAATCCGTCCATCGTGCAGCATGAGCAGCCTCGCGAGATGCCGGGCGGTGGAGCCATGGGCCAGATGGGCGGGGACATGGCCGGCGTGTCGGTCATGATGAAGAAGCTGCAGGAGAATCCCGAGGATGTCGACGCCATGCGTTCGCTGGGGATGTCCTTCATGGACATGCAGGCCTGGGACAAAGCCCTGTCTTTCTGGGAAATGATTCTGGAGCGCAACGAAAACGACGTGATGGCCTTGAACCAGAAAGGCTTTTGTCTTTTCGAGCTGGAGAGGCACGCCGAGGCGGCGGAGCTTTTCGAGCGCATGCTGGCCATCGAGCCGCATAATTACCATGCCCACTATAATCTGGGCGTCATCTACAAGTATTACCTGAGTAAGCCGGAGAACGCCGCTGCGCATTTCCAGGCCGTGATCGACGCCGCTCCGGACGATCCGGGGCTCATGAGCAACGCCCGCCGGGAACTTGAGGCGAAATAGCCGCCACGGCTCTGTTTGACACCTCCACAGGGCTGATGGTAATAGCCCACGATTCCGCAAGCTTTAGTGGCCCGCTTAGACGGGCCATGAATCATATCCTAAACTCGAACTTTGTGGAGGAACTGATGAAACGTTTTTCTGGTCTCGTGATCGCTGCGTGTCTGACTCTGCTGACCAGTACCGCTTTCGGCGCCGACACCGTGAAGATCGGCGTGGCTGGCGCCCACACCGGTGATCTGGCCTCCTACGGCCTGCCCACGGTCAATGCGGCCAAGCTCGTGGCCAAGGATGTCAACGCCAAGGGCGGCATCGACGGCAAGCAGATCGAACTTTTGATCCAGGACGAAGAGTGCAAGCCTGAAAAGGCCACCAACGCGGCCACCAAGCTGATCTCCGACGGCGCCGTCGTGGTGCTCGGGCACATCTGTTCCGGCGCCACCAAGGCCGCCCTGCCGATTTACACCGAAGCCAAGATCGTGACCATCTCTCCCTCGGCTACCAATCCCGAACTGACCCAGAGCGGCCAGTACCCGACGTTTTTCCGCACCATCGCTTCCGACGACGCACAGGCCAAGCTCGGCGTTGATTTCGCCATTGGCAAGCTCGCCGCCAAGAAGATCGCCGTTCTGCACGACAAGGGCGACTACGGCAAGGGCTACGCCGAATACGCCCAGAAGTTCATCCAGGACGGCGGCCAGGCCGAAGTGGTCCTGTTCGAGGGCGTGACTCCCGGCGCCGTGGACTACTCCGCCGTGGTGCAGAAGGTTCGCCAGGCCGGTGCGGACACGGTCATGTTCGGCGGCTATCATCCCGAGGCCTCCAAGATCGTGTCCCAGCTGAAGAAGAAGCGCGTCAAGGTGAACTTCATCTCCGATGACGGCGTCAAGGACGACACCTTCATCAAGGTCGCCGGCGCCGATGCCGAAGATGTCTACGCTTCCGGCCCGCAGGATGTCAGCGGCCTGGAAATGAACAAGGCCGCCAAGGCTGCCCACGTCGCCGAATTCGGCACCGAGGCCGGCGCTTTCTTCGACGCCGCCTATGCGGCCATGCAGGCCCTGGTCAACGCCATCGACAAGGCCGACTCCACCGATTCCGACAAGATCATGAACGCGCTTCGCACCGAGAACGTGGACACCACCGTCGGTACGATCAAGTTTGACGCGCGCGGCGACGCCGAAGGTGTCGGCTTCTCCATGTACCAGGTCCAGGGCGGCCAGTACGTGGAACTGAAGTAGGCTCCCTCTCACAATGCAGTTTCAACCGAGGGACGGGCATGGCCTGTCCCTCGGTTCTTTCAACAGTCCGGCAGGGAGCGGTCCCGAGCCGGCGCAGACGGGGAATTATGGACTGGCAATATTTCACGGAACTTTTTCTGGGCGGATTGACCCGAGGGAGCATCTACGCCCTCATCGCCATCGGCTACACCATGGTCTACGGCATCATCGAGCTCATCAACTTCGCGCACGGCGAGGTGTACATGCTCGGAGCCTTCGTGGGGTTGATCATCGCCGGGGTGCTCGGGATCATGGGTTTTCCCGCGCCCGCCATCCTGGTCATCGCCGCGGTGGTGGCGATCATCTACTGCGCGGGCTACGGCTACACCATGGAGAAAATCGCCTACAAGCCCCTGCGCGGGGCCGGCCGCCTCTCGCCGCTCATTTCCGCCATCGGCATGTCCCTGTTTCTGCAGAACTACATCATTCTGGCCCAGACCTCGGACTTTCTGCCCTTTCCACGCCTGATTCCGGACTTCGATTTTCTTGAACCCATCGCCCATGTCTTCGGGTCTTCGGATTTTGTCATCGTCGTCACCAGCGCGCTCTTCATGGCCGGCCTGACCGCGTTCATCAAGTACACCAAGATGGGCAAGGCCATGCGCGCCACCGCCCAGAACCGCAAGATGGCCATGCTGCTGGGCGTCGATTCGGACAAGGTCATCTCCATCACATTCATCCTGGGCTCGTCCCTGGCGGCGCTCGGCGGCGTGCTCATCGCCTCGCATGTCGGAATGGTCAATTTCGCCATCGGCTTTCTCGCGGGCATCAAGGCCTTCACGGCCGCCGTGCTGGGCGGAATCGGCTCCATTCCCGGAGCCATGCTCGGCGGACTTTTCCTGGGCCTGTCCGAGAGCTTCGCCACCGGCTACATTTCAAGCGACTACGAGGACGTCTTCGCCTTCACCCTGCTGGTGGTCTTCCTGATCTTCCGTCCTTCGGGGATCATGGGCAAGGCCAAGGTGGAGAAGGTATGATCGACGGACGTAAATTTTCCCAACGGCGGACACGATAATGAACGAGTTGAAGAAATCCATCCTGGTCAGCCTGTGGTTCATGTTTCTGACCTTTCCCCTCATGGTCATCCGCGTGAACACCATCGATCAGACGGTGGTGTGGCGCTGGGAGAACATGGCCTTGATCGGCATCGGCAGTTTTGTGCTGTCCTTTGTCTGGCGTTGGGCCATGAGGCGCAAGGAAGCGGGAGACGCGGTGGCGGCTTCCGGGGAAAAGAAGAGTTCCAAAGTAGCGGAATGGGCCAACAATCCGGCCCTGACCAACACCTTCCGGGCGATTTTTCTGCTCGGATTCCTGGTCACGCCCTGGCTGGTGACCACGTACCAGACCAACATCCTCATTTCCTTTCTGCTCTATGTGGTTCTGGGCCTCGGTCTCAACGTCATCGTCGGCGTGGCGGGCCTTCTCTTCCTGGGACACGCGGCGTTTTACGCCATCGGAGCATATTCCTACGCGCTCTTGAATCAGTACTTCGGCCTGGGCTTCTGGGTCGCGCTGCCTATTGGCGGCGTCATCGCCGCCCTGGCAGGGATCGCCCTGGCTTTTCCGGTGCTGCGGCTGCGCGGGGACTACCTGGCCATCGTCACCCTCGGCTTCGGCGAGATAGTGCGACTGGTGCTCGAAAATTGGAGCGATCTGACCGGCGGCCCGTCGGGCGTATCGAACATCCCGCGACCGGGCCTTTTCGACATCAAGCTTTCGGTGGCCGACGCCAACATCTACATCTACTACATCGTCCTGGCCCTGGCCATCATCACCATCATCGCCGTCACCCGTCTCAAGGATTCGCGCATCGGCCGCGCCCTGCAGGCCCTGCGCGAGGACGAGATCGCCTGTGAGGCCATGGGCATCGACAGGGTCGGAGTGAAGGTCATGGCCTTTGGGCTGGGCACGGCCTGGGCCGGGTTCGCCGGCGTCATCTTCGCGGCCAAGACCACCTTCATCAACCCGGCCAGCTTCACCTTTTTCGAATCGGCCATCATCTTGTCCATTGTCGTGCTCGGCGGAATGGGCTCAAACCTCGGGGTCATCCTCGGATCCGCCTTTCTGGTCCTGCTGCCGGAATACCTGCGCGCCTTTTCCGAGTACCGCATGATCCTTTTCGCCACGGCCATGGTGCTCATGATGGTCTTTCGGCCACAGGGCCTCATTCCGGCCAAGGGGCGATCCTACACCGTGGACGATCCCGATCTGAACCCGGCCAACGGAGGAGGCAATTAGATGAAACCGGTACTCGACGTCACGGCCGTGTCCATGAATTTCGGCGGCCTTCGCGCCCTGAACGAAGTGCAGCTGGAAGTGCGCTCCGGGGAAATCGTGGCCCTCATCGGCCCCAACGGCGCGGGAAAGACCACGTTCTTCAACTGCATCACCAGCATTTACACGCCCACCGAAGGCGAAGTCTGGTTCAGCCCCAGAGGCGGGACCCGGACCAAGGTCAACGGGATGAAGCCCAACCTGGTCACGGCGCTCGGCATGGCCAGAACGTTCCAGAACATCCGCCTCTTCAAGAACATGAGCGTGCTCGAAAACGTCATGATCGCCCGTCATTGCCGAACCAGGGCCGGAATTCTGGGCGCGCTCCTGCGTTCGCCGGGCGTGCGCAAGGAAGAGAAGGAGATCGTCGACAGAAGCTACGAATTGCTCAAGTACATGGGGTTACACAAATTCTACAAGGAGCTGGCCTGCAACCTGCCCTACGGGGCCCAGCGCCGTCTTGAGATCGCCCGCGCCCTGGCCACCGACCCGACCCTGCTTTTGCTGGACGAGCCGGCGGCCGGCATGAACCCGCAGGAAACGGAGACCCTCAAGCATCTGGTTTTCAAGATCCGCGATGAGATGGACATGGCCATTCTGCTCATCGAGCATGACATGAGCATGGTCATGAGCCTGTCCGAGCGCATCTACGTCATGGAGTACGGTTGCCTCATCGCCAGCGGCACCCCGTCCGAGATCAGCAGCGATCCTCGGGTCATCAAAGCCTATCTCGGGGAGGAAGCCCATGCTTGAGCTCAGAAACGTCAGCACATTCTACGGCAACATCCAGGCCCTGCACGGGATTTCCCTGCGCATCGACAAGGGCGAGATCGTGACTCTGATCGGCGCCAACGGTGCGGGCAAGAGCACAACGCTCATGTCCATCTGCGGCGGAGTACCGCCCAGAAGCGGCGAGATCATTTTCGAGGGTCAGCCCATTCACGAGGTCAAGGCGGACAGAATCGTGCGCATGGGTATTTCGCAGGTGCCGGAAGGGCGGCTCATTTTTCCGGAAATGACGGTCATGGAAAATCTGGATATGGGAGCGTTTCTGCGCAACGACAAGGCCGGGATCGCCCAGGATCTGGACTACGTGTTCTCGCTCTTTCCCATTCTGGCCGAGCGGCGCAAGCAGTTGGGCGGCACCTTGTCCGGCGGCGAACAGCAGATGCTGGCCATTTCGCGGGCGCTCATGGCCAGGCCCAGGCTGCTTCTTCTGGACGAACCGTCTTTGGGTCTTGCGCCCATCATCATCGCGCAGATTTTCGACATCATTCGCAAGGTCAACGAGTCCGGGACCACGGTCTTTCTGGTCGAGCAGAACGCCAACCAGGCGCTCAAGATCGCCCACCGGGCCTACGTCATGGAAAACGGCCGCATAACCCTTGAAGACTCGGCCGCGGCCCTGCTCTCCAACGAGGATGTCAAAAAGGCTTATCTGGGGCTGTAGCCCCTGTTTGGAATGAACACCCAATCCCCAACATCGGGAGAGACGAATATGGATAAATTTCTCGGCAAGGCATTGACCTTCGATGATGTCCTGCTTGTCCCGGCGTACTCCGAAGTGACGCCGGACCAGGTTGTGCTGAACACGCGGCTGACCCCTTCCATCGAACTCAACATTCCCTTCCTGAGCGCGGCCATGGACACGGTCACGGAGTCGCGCATGGCCATTTCCCTGGCCCGGGCGGGCGGCATCGGCATCGTGCACAAGAACATGTCCGTGGAGCAGCAGGCCCTCGAGGTGGTCAAGGTCAAGAAGTCGGAGTCCGGGATGATCGTCGATCCGATCACCGTGGCTCCCGACGACACGGTGGGACATGCGCTGGAACTGATGCGCGATTACCGGATTTCAGGCCTGCCCGTGGTTCTCAGCGATCAGCTGGTGGGCATCGTGACCAACCGCGACGTGCGTTTCGTGACCGACATGACGGCCAAGGTCAGCGAGGTCATGACCAGCAAGAAGCTCATCACCGTGCCGGTGGGCATCTCCCTGGAGGACGCCAAACGCCATCTGCACGACAACCGCATCGAGAAGCTGCTGGTGGTCGATGAAAGCAACAAGCTCCGGGGGCTCTTGACCATCAAGGACATCGACAAGGTGCGCAAATACCCCAACGCCTGCAAGGACGACATGGGCCGCCTGCGCGTCGGCGCGGCGGTGGGCGTCGGAGCGGGCCGCGCCGAACGGGTCGAGGCCCTGGTCAAGGCCGGCGCGGACGTGATCGTTCTCGATTCGGCCCACGGCCATTCCAGGAATATCCTCGACGCGGTGCGCGCCACCAAGACCGAGTGGCCAGACGTACAGATCATCGCCGGCAACGTGGCCACCTACGCGGGGGCCAAGGCCCTCATCGCCGCCGGAGCCGACGCGGTGAAGGTCGGCATCGGACCCGGCTCCATCTGCACCACGCGCATCGTGGCCGGTGTCGGCGTGCCCCAGATCACGGCCATCATGGAATGCGTGCGCGCCTGCCGCGAGGAAGGGCGGTGCTGCATCGCCGACGGCGGCGTGAAGTTCTCCGGCGATGTGGTCAAGGCCCTGGTCGCCGGCGCGGACACGGTCATGATGGGCTCCATGTTCGCCGGAACCGAGGAGAGCCCGGGCGAGAAGATCCTGTACCAGGGCCGGACCTACAAGATTTACCGCGGCATGGGCTCCATCGACGCCATGAAGGACGGCAGCAGCGATCGCTACTTCCAGGAGGGATCGAAAAAGCTCGTGCCCGAGGGCATCGTGGGTCGGGTGCCCTACAAGGGCTCGGTCCTTGAAACCATCGATCAGCTTGTGGGCGGGGTTCGTTCCGGCATGGGCTATCTCGGCGCCAAGGACATCCCGGCCATGCAGGAGAAAGCCCAGTTCGTCGAAATCTCCGCGGCGGGCTTGCGCGAAAGTCACGTGCATGACGTGATCATCACCAAGGAAGCGCCCAACTACAGGGTGGACGCGTACTGAAACTTTCGAGAACATGACCATCCGTGAAAACGGATGGGGGGAAATATGGACATACAAGAAAAAGTCATCATTCTGGATTTCGGCTCCCAGTACACCCAGCTCATCGCCAGGCGCACACGCGAGTCCGGCGTCTATTCCGAGATTCATCCCTGCACCATCACCCTGGATGAGCTCAAGGCCCTTCAGCCCAGCGCCATCATCCTTTCCGGCGGTCCGGCCTCTGTCTCCAGCCCGGATTCGCCCGGCATCGACCCGGCCATATTCCAGTGGGGCTTGCCTATCCTGGGCATTTGCTACGGAATGCAGCTCATGGCCCATCTGCTCGGCGGCAAGGTCGCACCTTCCCTGGACCGCGAGTACGGGCGCAGCGACCTGCATTTCGAGACGCAGTGCGCCCTGTGGGAAACCGTGGCCGAAGCGGGCAAGCTGACGGTCTGGATGTCGCACGGCGACCATGTCCTGGCCGTTCCTCCGGGATTTTCTGTCGTGGCCAAGACCCAGAACATCGAAATCGCGGCCATGGCCGACGAGAGCCGCAAGATGTACGCCCTGCAGTTCCATCCCGAGGTGGCCCACACCGAGCAGGGCGACGAGATCCTGCGCAATTTCCTTTTCCATGTCGCGGGGCTCAAATCGTCCTGGACCATGTCCTCGTTCGTCGATTCCATGCTCCAGTCGCTGCCCGTGCAGATCGGCGACGACAAGGTGGTCTGCGGGCTGTCCGGGGGCATCGATTCCACCGTGGTGGCGGTGCTCCTGAACAAGGCCATCGGCAAGAACCTGCACTGCATCTTTGTCGACAACGGCCTCCTGCGCGCCGGCGAGGGCGACGAGGTGATCGGTTACCTGCGCCAGCATTTCGATCTGAACCTGCACTACATCAAGGCCCAGGACAAATTCCTGTCCCGCCTGGAAGGCCTCGATGATCCGGAGCAGAAGCGCAAGGTCATCGGCTACACCTTCATCGAGGTTTTCGAGGAAGAGGCCAAGAAGATCCCCGGGGTCAAGTATCTGGCCCAGGGCACGCTGTACCCCGACGTCATCGAATCCATCAGCTTCAAGGGGCCCTCGGCGGTGATCAAGAGCCATCACAACGTCGGCGGGCTGCCCGAAAAGATGGACCTCGCCCTGGTCGAGCCCCTGCGCGAGCTGTTCAAGGACGAGGTGCGCAAGGTCGCCCAGGAACTCGGCCTGCCCGACTTCATCGTCTGGCGTCATCCCTTTCCCGGTCCCGGCCTGGCCATCCGCGTCATCGGCGAGATCACGGACGAGCGTCTCGAGATCCTGCGTCAGGCCGACAAGATCGTACAGCACGAACTCATGGCCTCGAACTGGTACTACAAGGTCTGGCAGGGTTTTGCCGTGCTGCTGCCGCTGAAGACCGTGGGCGTCATGGGCGACGAACGGACCTACGAGCACGTCATCGCCCTGCGCATCGTCGATTCCATCGACGCCATGACCGCCGACTGGTCCAGAATCCCCACGGAGATACTGGGCCGGATGTCCAGCCGGATCATCAACGAAGTCAAGGGCGTCAACCGCGTGGTCTACGATATCTCGTCCAAGCCGCCGAGCACCATAGAGTGGGAATAGCCGTCCAACGCACACCTCTTACGGAGATGAATCTATGTTTGGAATTGGGTCCACTGAACTTATTGTCATTCTGATCGTCGCCCTGATCGTCATCGGGCCGGCCAAGCTTCCGGAAATGGCCAAATCCCTGGGCAAGGCCCTGGGTGAATTCCGGCGCGTGAGCACGGACGTGAAGCGGACCATCGAGATGGAAGCGGAGCAGGCCGAACAGAAGGAGAAGACGGCGCAGGCCAAGAAGGAGCTCTTCCCCGAGACGGCCAAGGCCGCAGACGAGCCGAAGCCTGCTGAAACGCCGGCTGAGGCGGCGCCTGAAGAACCCGCGTCCGCGGAAAGCGCCAAGGACAAGGCATGAGCAGGGAACAGGAAGCGGATCGCCGCAGCCAGGCGGACGAGGTCGAGGCCGCGTCGCCGGAAGCTTCCTCCGAAACCCGGACCGGGGCCGAAGACGCCGTCCTTCCCGAAACGTCAGCCTCCGGAACGAACCCGGACCCTGCGTCCCAGGACGATCACGCTTCCGTCGCCGACGCTGACGAATCCGACATTGACGGGTCAGGCGGCGGCGAACCCGGCGGCGGGGATTCCGACGCCCATGAGGACCCCTCCGCCCCGGTGGCGGAGGACGGTTCCGCAGGCGTGCAGGTGCGCGGCGAGACCGGCACGGAAGAGGCCGCTGTCAAGGACGAGGAGGCTGAAGAAGAGCCCGTCCATGAAATGACCTTCACCGAGCACCTGAACGAGCTGCGGGTGCGCCTGATGCGCTGCCTCATCGGCGCCTTTGTCGGCTTTCTGGCCTGTTACGGATTTGCGGAGCAGCTTTTCATGCTGCTCATGCAGCCGCTCATCACCCTGCTCGAACCCTCCGGCGGCTCGCTCATCTACACCGGACTGCCCGAAGCCTTCTTCACGCATCTCAAGGTCGCGGCCCTGGCCGGCTTGTTCGTGGCCAGCCCGTACATTTTCTACCAGATCTGGATGTTCATCGCCCCCGGACTGTACGAGGGCGAGCGCAAGTACATGATTCCCATCGCCCTGTGCTCGGCGATCTGCTTTGTCACAGGCGCGTTGTTCGGCTATTTCGTTGTCTTTCCGTTCGGTTTTCAGTTTTTTCTCGGCTACGCGTCGGAGGTCATTCGGCCCATGCCCTCGGTCAGGGAGTATTTCAGCTTCTCGACCAGCATGCTTTTCGCCTTTGGCCTGATATTCGAGCTGCCGCTGTTCATGTTTTTCCTTTCGGTTCTGGGCGTGGTGAATTACAAGAGTCTGCGCAAGTTCCGCAAGTTCGCCATTCTCGGCAGCTTTGTGGTCGCGGCCATCCTGACTCCGCCGGACGTGGTTTCGCAGTGCCTGATGGCCGGGCCCATGTGTCTCTTGTATGAGATCGGCATCTGGGTTTCCTACGTGTTCGGGAAAAAGCCCAAGGAATCGACGGAGGAAGACGCGTCGCAAGCCAAGGCGTAAACACGGGCCGGCCCCAGGGTCCGGCCTTTTTTTCGAAGGAGCCGTTATGCAGCAACGTACAGGCCGGATAGACCGGCAGACACGCGAGACCCGGATTTCCGTGGTCCTGACCCTTGACGGCAACGGCGTCTGCGACGTGCAGACCGGGTACGGCTTCGCCGACCACATGCTCGATCTGCTGGGGCACTGGGCCGGTTTTGATCTGACGGTCACCTGTGCGGGTGACATGCACA
Source organism: Pseudomonadota bacterium (assembly GCA_023393525.1). Classification (GTDB taxonomy): domain Bacteria; phylum Desulfobacterota; class Desulfovibrionia; order Desulfovibrionales; family Desulfomicrobiaceae; genus Desulfomicrobium. The sequence continues at coordinate 59,463 of JAEWKZ010000089.1, forward strand.
TCGACGCGCATCACTCCCTGGAGGACATCGGTCTGTGTCTGGGGCGCGCCCTCAGCGAAGCCTTGGGCGAACGCCGGGGCATAGCCCGCGTCGGCTGCGCCAAGGTGCCCATGGACGAGGCCCTGACCGAGGTCTGTCTCGACCTTTCCGGTCGTGCCTACCTCGTCTACGAGGAGAACGTGCTTCCGGCGATCGTCGCGGGCCAGGAAAAGGACCTGTGGCGTGAATTCCTGAAATCCCTGGCCGCAACGGCGGGCATGAACCTGCACGTGCGCATGCTTTACGGCCAAAACGGACATCATCTGCTGGAGTCGGTGTTCAAGGGGCTCGGCCTGGCCTTGCGGCAGGCCGTGCGCGTGGAACGCGACGACGTGCTCAGCACCAAGGGAGGGCTTGACGCATGAGATACATCATTCTGGCTCTGCTCATCGTATGTTCTGCCTGCGCCGGGACATCCCGCTGGCCGGCCGTGGACAACAAGGCCACCCTGGCCGTGGCGCATTTCGTCCACCCACAGCATGATTGGGAACTCATGGCCGGAGTGCTGCCGGAAGAGACGTCGGTCGTTTCCGCCGAGTCTCTTGAGGCCCTGGACAACCAGTTGGCCTCGCTGCTGGAAAAAAGCGACATCGACATGGTGGTGCACGCGGCATCGGTCCGGCAATGCGAGGAGATCGTGCAGGCCGCCAAGGAGAGGTCGCGTTTTGAAACCCTGGAGTACTGGAAAAGCGTGGGCGAGTGCATCAAGGCGGATTTTCTGCTCGTACCCTACGTTTCCCGCTGGCAGGAGCGCGAGGGCGGCGAATGGGGCGTGATCAGTCCCGCCAGCCTGACCATGGATCTCTATCTCATCAATACGGCCACGGACGAGGTCCGGCGCTATCATTTCGAAGAGCGTCAGCAGGGTCTGGCCGAGAATCTGCTCAAGGGCGGCCGTTTTTTCAAGCGCAAGGGACGTTGGCTGACCCCGCTTGAAATCTCCGCTGAAGCCCTGGAGGAAGGAACGAGGGTGCTCGGGTTATGAATATTTTTCCGGCGGTGGACATAAAGGACGGCAAGTGCGTGCGTCTGCGCCAGGGCGTCGAGGATCAGGTCACGGTCTTTTCCGACGATCCGGCGGCCATGGCCCGGCAGTGGGTTCAGGCCGGGACCAAATGGCTGCATGTCATCGATCTCGACGGAGCGTTCAGCGGAACGCCGCGCAACATGGAGCTGATCCGCGAACTCTGCTCGGCCGTGTCCATTCCGGTGCAGCTGGGCGGCGGGATCAGAAGCGTCGAGGTCGCGGGCAAGTATCTGGAAGCCGGAGTGACGCGCCTGATCATCGGCACAGTGGCTCTCGAAGACCCTGCCCTGTTTCGCGAACTCTGCGCGACCTATCCGGGCCGTATCGGCGTGTCCCTGGACGCCCGGGACGGACGCCTGAAGACCAAGGGCTGGGTGGAGGACGCCGGCAAGACCGTGGCCGACGTGGTTCCCGAGCTCGAGGCCGCGGGCGCGGCCTTCTTCATCTACACGGACATCAGTCGCGACGGCATGCAGTCCGGCGTGAACATCCCGGCCCTGGAGGCGCTTCTGGCCATGACCGACAGGCCCGTGCTCATCGCCGGCGGCATCTCCACCCTGGAGGATGTGCAGGCCGTCTTTCCCCTGCGCCCAAAGGGGCTGGCCGGGGTCATCACCGGCAAGGCCATCTACGCCGGAAGCCTGGATCTGAAGGCCGCCCTGGACTGGCTGGCCGCGCAAGACTAGACGCTCGCATTGGTTTTCAAAAAAAGAACGCCCGATCGCAAGACCGGGCGTTCTTTTTTTTGCAAGCTTGAAAGCGGGCTATTTGGTGCCGAAGATCTTGTCGCCCGCGTCGCCCAGGCCGGGCAGGATGTACCCGTTCTCGTTCAGGCGTTCGTCCACTGCCGCGACGTAGATGTCCACGTCGGGATGAGCCTCGGTGATGCGTTTCAGGCCCTCGGGGGCGGCGACCAGAAAAAGCCCGCGTATGCTCGTGCAGCCGGCGTTCTTCAGGCAGCGGATGGTGGCGTCCAGGGTGCCGCCCGTGGCCAGCATGGGATCGAGGATGATGGCCATGCGCTTGTTGATGTTCTTGGCCAGCTTCACGTAGTATTCCACGGGCTGGAGGGTCTCCTCGTTGCGGTAGAAGCCGACCACGCTGACCTTGGCTCCGGGAACCAGATCGAGCACCCCGTCCTGCATGCCAAGGCCAGCGCGCAGGATCGGCACCACGGTGATCTTCTTGCCCTTGATGACATCGACGTCGACGGGTCCGGCCCAGCCCTGCACCGTCTTTTTCTCCGTCTCCAGATCCTTGGTGGCCTCGTAGGTCAGGAGTCTGGCCACTTCTGAAGCGAGTTCGCGGAAATTCTTGGTGCTGATGTCATGCTTGCGCATGAGTCCGAGCTTGTGCTTGATGAGGGGGTGGTCCGCCACGTATACTGCCATGTGAGTCTCTCCTTGCCATGGTCGATGGGATTGCTGCGTCGTGATGTCCGAATTTGCGTGCCCCTACCTATTCTTCCCCTTCTGTCCGGTCAAGACGGCGTTTACCCTCGGACAAGGGCCCGCGCAGATAGAGGGCCGTGCTCGCGATGAGGTACGCGCTGACCGGGGCGGTGGCGAAAAGGAAAAGGGTGACCAGAAGTTCGTGCAGGCTCAGTCCTTGCCCGTTGCTGCTGAAATGCAGGACCGAGGCGATGAGTATCCCCCCGACGCCCAGCGTCGTGGCCTTGGTCGGCCCGTGCAGACGGGTGAACAGGTCCGGCAGGCGGGCCAACCCGATGGAGCCGATGAGCGCGAAGGCTCCTCCGAGGAGCAGGAAAAAAGAGATGAGCATTTCGACTAGTGAATCAGGCATTGCGGACTCCTATTCGATGATGTCGCCGCGCAGCAAGTATTTGCACAGGGCCACGGTGCCGATGAAACCCATCATGGCGATGAGCAGGGCCGCCTCGAAGAATTCCGTCAGGTTCTGATGGATGCCAAGCAGCACCAGCAGGGCGATGGCGTTTATGGCCATGGTGTCCAGGGCCAGGATGCGATCGGGGAGGCTCGGCCCGGCGAAGAGCCTCCAGAAATTCAGCGTCAGGGCCAGGGCGATGCACAGAAAGGCAATGGAGACTGCGGTGCTCAACATTGGAAGATCTCCTTCAAGGGCGTTTCGTAGCGCTGTTTGATGCGCCGCACGAGCAGGGCCTCATCCTCCAGGTCCAGGACGTGCACGAGCAGGCTGCGACGGTCTTCCGAGATTTTCGAGGACACGGTCCCGGGAGTCAGGGAAATGGAGTGCGCCAGCACGGTGATGGCGAAGTCGTTTTTGAGGTCCAGGGGCAGGGCGATGAACGCCGGGCGCAGCCGCCGGGCCGGACCCAGAATGAGGCGCGCCACGGCAAGATTGGCGACGATGATGTCCCACAGGAACACGGCCAGATAGCCGAAGAAGGCCAGGGGCCGGCGCATGCATGGCCGGTCGGGCCAGAATCCGGATGTGAAGAGAGGCAGCAGCAGGGCCAGAACGCCTCCGAGGACAATGTGTCCGGGGTGCAGGGAATTGGCGAGCAGGAGCCAGACCAGCCACAGGAAAAGGCTGAACAGGGGTTGCGGCAGCCAGCGGTTCACGGGTTCCCTCCGCCGAGTACGGCTTCGATGTATTCGTGCCGCGCCAGAAGCTGTTCCGCCGCGGCCTTCGTGTAGGCGGTGACGGGACCGGCCATGGCCGCCAGGGCCACGGAGGCCAGGATCAGCCCGGCGGCTGGGACCACGCGCGTCCAGGAGACAGTGGAGCCGGAAAGGGGAACCCCATCGGTCTTCCAGAACAGCGTGCTTCCGCAGCGGCCCAGGGCCACGATGCCAAGAAGGCTGCCGCCAAGAACCACGGTCCATATCGACACGGCGTGCGCCGGCCCGGCGGCGTGCAGGAGCAGGACCTTGCCCACGAAACCGGACAGGGGCGGAAGGCCGGCGGCGGCCATGGCTCCGAGGAGGAAAAGCGTGCCGAGCAGGTCGGGTCGGGACATGGGAGGGCCGGGCTTGAACTGGTCTCCCGCAGCGCCGCGTTGGTTCGCGATGTGGTCGGCAAGCAGGAAGAGTCCGGCCGTGACCAGGGTGGTGTGCGGCAGGTAGTAGAGGCTGGCGCTGATTCCGTCCGGGCTCCAGAGTCCGATCCCCGCCAGCAGGGTGCCCACGGAGACAACGACCAGCCAGGCCAGGAGTTGGCGCAGCCCGGTGCTGCCCAGGACGCACAGGGAGGCGGCGCCAAGGGTGATGAGCGCCAATGGCAGGAGCAGGGCCGCGCCGTGATCCACGGGGCCGTGGACCGTGAAGATCAGGGACTGGACGCGCAGGATGGCGTACACTCCGACCTTGGTCATGATGGCGAATAGCGCGGCCACGGATGGCAGCACCGCCGCGTACAGCCCGGGCAGCCACAGGAACAGCGGCAGGATCGCGGCCTTGAGCCCGAATACGGTCAGAAGCAACAGGCCGGCGGCCTGCAACAGGGGGACTTGGCCCGGGCTCAAGCTTGCTATTTTGAGCCCCAGGTCGGCCATGTTCAGGGTGCCGCAGATCCCGTAGACGACGCCGAGGGCGATCAAAAAAAGGCTTGATCCGATCAGGTTCAGGACCACGTAGCGCAGGGCGTTGCGGGTGCGATCGGGGCCGTGCCCGTGCAGGGCCAGGCAGTAGGAGACGATGAGCAGGACTTCGAAGAAGACGAAGAGGTTGAACAGATCGCCGGTCAAAAACGCTCCGTTGATGCCCAGAAGCTGCAAGGGGAAGAAGACATGGAAATCGCGGCCCCGCCGATCGTCGCCAAGGCAGGCGTGGGCCAGGATCGGCAAGGCCAGGAGCGCGGTCAGCGCGAGCATGAGCGCCGAAAGCCTGTCCAGAACCAGGACGATGCCGAAAGGAGCTGGCCAGTCGCCAAGTTCATAGACATCGATGTGTCCGGCTGCGACCCGGTTCAGCAGCAGCGCGGCAATGGCGAGCAGAACGCAGGCCATGACGAAGGAGACCATGCGCTGCGCGTTTGTCCCTGCGCGCGCCAGGAGCAGGTTGAGCATGCCCGCGGCCAGGGGCAGGAGCAGCGGGAGGATGATCCAGTGGCTCATGGCCTGTCCTCCCGCCCGTCGACGTGGTCGTTGCCCAGTTCGCCCCTGGCGCGAAGGGCCAGGATGACCACGAAGGCGGTCATGCCGAAGCCGATGACGATGGCCGTCAGGACCAGGGCCTGGGGCAGAGGGTCGGCCGTGGTGGCCGGGCTTGCGGCCAGGGGCGGCGCCCCGGTTGTGAGGCGTCCGCTGAAAAAGAGAAAGAGGTTGACCGCGTAGGACAGGAGCGAAAGCCCAAGCACCACGGTGAAGGTGCGGGCGCGCAGCACCAGGTAGACTCCGCAGGCCACGAGGACGGCGATGACGCAGGCGGCGAGAATTTCCATCAGCGTTTCTCCCGGCGGGCGTTTTCGCGCCGCGTCAATGTGCCCAGGTTGGCCAGGATGAGCATGATCACGCCCACGACGGTCAGAAAGACGCCCAGGTCGAAGATCATGGCGCTGGCCAGCTCGAATTCTCCGACCACGGGCAGGGACGCGTGTCCGAAGGTGGAGGTCAGGAACGGGTGGTTCAGGAGCAGGCTGCCCGCGCCCGTGGCGGCCGCGATGAGCACCCCGGCGGCGATGAGCGGATGGAAGGGCGGTCGCCACTGGCGCTGGGTCCAGGCGATGCCGTTGGCCATGTATTGCAGGATGAGCGCCACGGCAGCGACCAGCCCGGCGATGAAGCCTCCGCCCGGCGCGTTGTGGCCGCGCAGGAACAGGTAGGCCGAAACCATGAGGGCCAGGGGCAGCAGGAAGCGGGTGACCTGGGACAGGATGAGCGGATGGGGCTCGTCGGCCCAGGGACGGCCCTCGGGATTCAGGGCGGAAACGGGCAGGCGCAGGTTGTCGAGCAGGGCGAAGATGCCGACGGCGGCCACGGCCAGGACCGTTATCTCGCCCAGGGTGTCGAATCCGCGAAAATCCACCAGAATGACGTTGACCACGTTGTTCCCGCCTCCGCCGGGCAGACTGTGTTCCATGAAAAACGAGGAGATGGAGGAAAGGGGGCGGGTCAACATCCCCCAGGCCAGCAATCCGCAGCCGCCCCCCGCGCCCGCGGCCAGGAGCAAATCCCTTGTCCGCACCCGGGGACGGGTCAATCTGGCGTGTCGCTCTGGAAGAAAAAAGAGGGCCAGCAGCAAAAGCATGATGGTCACCACTTCGACGCTGAGTTGGGTCAGGGCCAGGTCCGGCGCGGAGAAGCGCGTAAAGGCCAGGGCGACCAGCAGCCCGACCACGCTCAGGGAGATGACCGCGGACAGGCGGTGTTCGTGCCAGAGCACGGTCAGCAGGCCAGCGCCCATGAGCAGCACCGCGCCCAGGAGGGTCAGGGGGTCAAGGGGCGTCGAAGGGAGCGGGCCTTTCACGCTTGCGCCAGCCAGGGGCCCGAGCATGGCCAGGACCGCCGCGCCAAGCAGCAGGGCCGCCGAGCGTTGCAGGGAGCCGTTGTCCAGGCTTCGGGAAACGAGGCGTGCGAACCGGACGAGACCGTTTTCGACGGCATGGAACATCCCGGCCGCGTCGGCGCGAAAGGGGAGCCGGTCGTGCAGGGCGAAGAGCCTGTGCCGCGTCGCGTAGAGGGCGATTCCGCCGCCGAGGGCCGCAAGGCTCATGACGAGGGGTGCGTTGAACCCGTGCCAGATTGCCAGGCTGTAGTGCGGCAAAGCTTCTCCGGCCACGCTGGTCGCGGCCAGGCGCAGCAGCGGTCCGACGGTCAGGGACGGCAGCACGCCCACCAGCAGGCACAGTCCGGCCAGGATCTCCACCGGCACTTTCATGAAGCGCGGCGGTTCGTGGGGCGGGTATTTGGGCAGCCCCCGCGGTTCGCCGTTGAAGAAGACGTCGTGGATGAAGCGGGTCGAATAGGCCACGGCGAAAATTCCGGCCAGGGTCGCGGCCGCCGGGAGGACTAGCCTCGCGGAGCCGAGCAGGTCCGCGTGCAGGGTTTCGGCGAAAAACATTTCCTTGGACAAAAATCCGTTCAGGAGCGGCACTCCGGCCATGGCCGCCGAGGCGACCATGGCCAGCGTCGCGGTGTGGGGCATGTATTTCCACAGTCCGTTCAGGCTGCGCATGTCCCGCGTTCCGGTTTCGTGGTCGATGATTCCCGCGGCCATGAACAGCGAGGCCTTGAAGGTGGCGTGGTTGATGATGTGGAAGACTCCGGCCACGGCGGCCAGGGGAGTGTCCAGCCCGAAGAGCAGCACGATGAGGCCCAGGTGGCTGATGGTCGAGTAGGCCAGCAGCCCCTTCAGGTCGTGTTGGAAGATGGCGGCATAGGCGCCCATGAGCAGGGTGGCCAGGCCGACCCCGCCCACGACGAAGAACCAGAGGTCCGTGCCGGCCAGGACCGGGTAGAGTCTGGCCAGCAGGAAGACTCCCGCTTTGACCATGGTCGCCGAGTGCAGGTAGGCGCTGATGGGCGTGGGCGCGGCCATGGCCCTGGGCAGCCAGAAGTGGAAGGGGAACTGCGCCGATTTGGTGAACGCGCCGATCAGGATGAGGATCAGGGCCGGGGCGTAGAGGGGATGGGCGCGAATCGGGTCGCCCTGAGGCAGGATTTCGGAGATGCGGTGCGTTCCGGCCATCCCGCCCAGAAGCAGGAACCCGGCCAGCAGGGCCAGTCCTCCCGCGCCGGTGACGACGAGCGCCATGCGCGCTCCCTGTCTGGCGTCGGCGCGGTGTTGCCAGTAGGCGATGAGCAGAAAGGAGGACAGGGATGTCAGTTCCCAGAAAATGAGCATCAGGATCAGGTTGTCGGACAGGACAACCCCAAGCATGGCGCTCATGAACACAAGCAGCAGTCCGTAGAGGCGGCCCATGGGGTCCTTGGGCGAAAGGTAGTAACGGGCGTAGATGATGACCAGAAGCCCGATGCCCAGAATCAGGAGCGTGAACAGGGCGGCCAGGCCGTCCATGCGCATGGCCGGATCGAGGCCGATCCCATCCAGCCAGGGCAGACGCATGGATGCGGGTGTTCCCCGAAAGGCCAGCATGATCGGGCGTATGGCCAAGGCTATGGCGCATGCGGTCACGACTATGGCCGACCAGGCGCAGGCGTCGCGTCCCCGGCGCATGGCGAATGGAGGCAGCACGGACCCCAGAAGCGGGACGAGGACGAGGATGAGGACGTTCATGCCTGACTCACGCTGGGTGTGGAAAAAATGCGGTTGACGGAACCGGAGAAAAACAGCGTCCACGCGGGCGTCACGGCGCCGTGGATGCGCTGCGTCCAACGCGTTACCGTATTTTTGCGGAAAATTCCACGGCCCGACGGAGAAAAAAACGAGGACCCTCCGGGGTTGTCCCGGAGCGCCGGCGTGGCGGTGAATCAGCGGGCCTGGAATGTGTCGCGGCTAATTGGCCCTGCGAAACACAGATGTTTCGACAGCGTTCAGATGCCAAAGCGCGGCATGCGTTCACGAATCGGTGGTGTGTTTTTCACTTCAACAGGGATAAAAAACTGTTCAACAGCAAAATGATTTTGTAGTATTGTATTTAGGTATTCTTATTCGGCATGCTGTACTGCGGCGAATTTTTCCAGAAAGAATTGCCAGAGTTTGTCGATATTCATGCCGGAATGGCTAGAGGTGAGCAGCGGTGGTTTTTCCGAACCCAGAAGTCGTTGCCATGCTGTCTGGTTGGCGCTTCGCACAGGCTGCTTGCATTTGTCGGCCTTGGTCATGACGGGGAACACGTCTATTCCCTGAGACCTGATGAACGTGATCAGCTCTATGTCCAGAGTCTGGGGCGGCAGGCGCGAGTCGAGCAGCGCGACCACTCCGAAGAGGTGGACGTTGTCGCGCAGATACCTGTTGATGAGCGCGGCCCACTTTTCGCGTTCCGTTTTGGAGCAGCGGGCGTATCCGTATCCCGGAAGGTCCACGAGATAGAAGTCTTCAGGGAGAACCTTGTAAAAATTCAGGCTGCGTGTTTTTCCCGGGGTGGAACTGGTCTTGGCCAGATTTTTCCTGCCGGTGAGCTTGTTCAGCAAGGACGATTTCCCGACATTGGATCGACCGGCGAGGGCGAGTTGAGGCAGCGGCATTTCTTCCAGCTGGTCGATGGTGTAGATTGTCTTTTCCAAAATTACGGTGCTGGGCATGAAACTACCATTTCCTGGGGCTGGGGTTCTTGACGAAATGCGTTTTGATCAGGCACTGATAGAAAGAATTGTCTTGGTTATCAATAATTAATTGGAGGCATACTATGCGTGCGTTGCTCGTGCTCTTGAGCGTCGTCTTTGTCTTGGGCGGGTGTTCCAAGGAAGTGAAGTTGGTTTCGGCCAACACTGCCCAGGAGCCCATCCGGGTTGAAGAACAGGCCGTCGTCGAATTGCGTCTGAGTGAAATGGATCTGGCCAAGTACGTGGATGCCGACACCGGAGTATGGACGGAAGCCAGAAACGCCGGGCTGACCAAGGTCTTCAACAAGATCGTGAACAAGGACCTCGTCATCGTGCCCGTGACCGGCATGGCCCCGCTGGGGCGCGCGGAAGGGGAGTTCTCCCAGAGCGGAACGCTCAACACCCAGGGCGATCCCGAAACCGGCGACCTGGTCCAGAACTTCATGGTCACGGCCAGTTTTGTCGGCGATCAGAGCCTTGGAGGGCAGATCATCTCCCTGGAGGAGGACCGCTACATCGCCGGCATGCATGACGTGCTCTACGCCATGTTCTATCAGGCGGTTCCCGAATCCCTGCCTTCCTATGTGGCCATAGCTGAACCGATCGGCGAGCTGGGCGCCAGCTTCTACCGCCTCATCGGCATGGCCGAAGTCAAGCAGCTCATGCAGGACACCGTGGCCCTGCCCAAGGAACAGGGCGGCTCGACGGGAACGTTGTGCAATCTCGAAATCGTGGTCAGCGACCGCGAGGTGGAGGCGGGAGACCGCATTTTTCTCATGAACGTGGATGTCGCGGCCCTGGACCCCGATGCCGTCATCGCCGGGGACGAGCCCGAAACCGTGGTCGTTCTGCCGCCGCACACGGACACCGTGACCGAGCCTTCGGAGCAGAAATAGCGCATGGAATTTTTGATCGTGAACGGTCCCAATCTGGGATTTCTGGGACAGCGCCAGCCTGAGGTGTACGGAACCGAGGGCATGGACGCCCTGCCCGCGCTGGTCGAGAAGCTGCTCGGGGCCGACGCCGGGCGCATCAGCCTGACCCGGTTCCAGTCCAATTCCGAAGGCCTTCTCATCGATCGCCTGGAAGAGGCCTGGAAAGCCAAGGTCGACGGCCTTGTCCTCAATGCCGGAGCCTATACCCATACCAGCCTTGCCCTGGCCGATTGTCTTGCCTGGATCAGAATCCCCTGCGTCGAGGTCCATCTGAGCAACGTGCACGCCCGTCAATCCTCCATGCGGCACACCAGTCTCATCGCGCGGCACTGCATCGGGGCTATTGCCGGTTTCGGAGTAATGAGCTATGCGCTCGCAGTCCAGGCGCTTTGGCAGCGTCTGGGCCAGCCCTGAGGCCCTGCATGGTGCCGACCGGGACAAATCTATGGAGGAAGCAAGGCACGCATGTTAGCTACGAGTGATTTCAAGAAAGGCAAGAAGTTGGAGATTGACGGAGCTCCCTGTGAGATCCTGGAATGCAACCACTTCAAGCCGGGCAAGGGCGGCGCGTTCATGCGCACCAAATACCGCAACCTGCTCACCGGCGCGGTGGTCGAACAGAATTTCCGCTCGGGAATGAAGTTCCCCAAGCCGGACCTGGAAGTTCGGGAAATGCAGTATCTCTACAACGAAGGCGACAGCTATGCCTTCATGGACATGACCACTTTTGAGCAGATTTCCGTCGCGCACGACGTCGTCGGCGACAAGGGCGGCTATTTGAAGGAAGCCCAGGCTTACAAGGTCATGCTGTACCAAGGACGTCCCCTGGATCTGGAAATGTCCGGGTCCGTGGTTCTCGAAGTGACCATGACCGACCCCGGAATGAAGGGCGACACCGTGACCGGCGCCTCCAAGCCCGCGACCCTGGAAACCGGCGTGGTCGTCAACGTTCCGCTCTTCATCGAGGTCGGAACCAAGATCAAGGTCAATACGGAAACGGGCGAATATCTCGGCCGCGAATAGATTGGTTGTTCCACAGCATCCAAAAGGCCATGGAGAGTGCTCTGTGGCCTTTTGTTTTGCAACTGCCCGCATGGAAGAAAAGCATGACTAAAGACGGCAACAAGCTCGTTCGGGAAATTTGCGCGTTGGTCTTTGCCTGTTCCCTGGCACTGGTGACCCTGGCACTGTACTCATTCTCCCCCGCCGATCCCGGTTTCAACCATCAGGCCGTGACCGGGCACAAGACCCAAAATCTGGTCGGAATCCTGGGCGCGTACGTGGCCGGCGGACTTGTCGACCTGTGCGGCGCGGCCGCCTGGCTGTGGCCCGTTTTCTTTGCCCTGGCCGCGGCCATGCTCTTCTTTCCGTCGTTTCGGCCGTCCTGGCTGCGCTGGCTCGGCGGTATCCTGCTCGCCGTCCTGCTGCCGGTCTGGCTCCATTTCGCGGCCTTGCGCCTCGGACTGCCGGGCACCGGCATGGGCGGCGGAGGGTTCGTGGGCCGCAGCCTGCACTCCTTGTTGCAGCGCATCTTCGGCAATTACGGGTTTGTCCTGGTCGCCGTCTGCCTGACGCTCATCGGCGGGCGTCTTCTTTTCGGCATGCCGTACCGCGCCCTGATGGACAAATGCCTATTGTGGCTGTCTCCTCTTAAACGCCTGGGGCAAAGATTCACTGCCTGGCGACAGGAGAAATCGGGCGACGCCGACGCTCCCGCCGTGATTCCTGCGCGGCGGGCGGCGGCCAAGCCGCGTCCGCCGGCGGAAGAGAGCCGCAAGGAAGAACCCCGGGCCGTTTCCCGGCCAATTCAGCCCAAACCCGCCAAGGCATCCCATCCTTCACAGGGAGCGGCTTCCGGCGGCCTTCCGCCCATCGATCTCCTGGCTCCAGTGCCCGCCTCGCGCATTTCGATTCCAAAGAGCGTTCTCGACAAGCAATCCCAGGCCCTCACCGCCTGTTTCGCGGATTTCGGCATCCAGGGAGAGGTGCAGGGCGTGCAGCCGGGGCCGGTCATCACCATGTTCGAATTCAAGCCCGCCCCAGGCGTCAAGGTCAGCCGCATCGCAGGCATGAGCGACGACCTGGCCCTGGCCCTCAAGGCCCGGGCCGTGCGCATCGTGGCCCCTCTGCCCGGACGCGACACCGTAGGCATCGAAATCCCCAACGAACAGCGCCAGATCGTGTACCTGCGAGAAATCCTCGACGACCCGGCCTTCGCCGACACCAAGGCCCAGCTGCCTCTGGCCCTGGGCATGGACATCCAGGGCGTCCCCAAGATCGCCGACCTCGCCAGGATGCCGCACATGCTCGTGGCCGGCGCCACCGGCGCGGGCAAGTCCGTGTGCCTGAACTGTCTGCTGCTGAGCATCATCTACAAGCACGATCCCGAACACGTGAAGCTGCTGCTGGTGGACCCCAAGCGCATCGAACTGGCTGTTTACGGAACCCTGCCGCACCTGGTCCATCCCGTGGTCACGGACATGCATCTGGCCAAGAACGCGCTGGAGTGGGCGGTCTACGAAATGGAACAGCGCTACGAGGCCATGGCCCGCACCGGCGTGCGCCACATCACCACCTACAACCAGAAGCTTTTCGAGATGGGCGACGACGTTCCCGAGGACATGCGCGATTTGAAGCCCTTTCCCTATCTGGTCATCGTGGTCGACGAACTGGCCGACATGATGATGACCGCCGCCAAGGAAGTGGAGGGCAGCATCGTGCGCCTGGCCCAGCTGGCCCGCGCCTCCGGCATCCACCTCATCCTGGCCACCCAGAGGCCGTCCGTGGACGTGGTCACGGGCATCATCAAAGCCAACTTTCCTTCGCGCATCGCCTTTCAGGTCAGCTCCAAGCACGATTCCCGGACCATCCTCGACGGCATCGGGGCGGAATACCTTCTCGGCCACGGCGACATGCTCTTCAAACTCAGCGGAGGCAACGTGCAGCGCGTGCACGGCGCTTTCGTCGGCGACGACGAGATCGCCCGCGTGGTCCACTACTGGGAGAAACAGCGCCCGCAACGCTTTGAGCTGGATTTCGCGGAATGGAACACGGCCGGCGACAACGGCGGCGAAGGGGGCGGAGGAGCCAGCGATGTCCTCGACGACCCCAAATACGCCGAAGCCATCGACTTCGTCACCGACCAGGGCCGCGCCTCCATCTCCATGATCCAGCGCCGCCTGCGCATCGGCTTCAATCGCGCGGCCCGCTTTATCGAACAAATGGAAATGGACGGAATCATCGGCCCCCAGGACGGCAGCAAACCGCGCCTGGTGCGCAAGAAAGATTAGAGGGGAAGATGCCTCCGGCGGGCAGGGGACTCGTCCCCTGCACCCCATGCAGGGGGAAGACTCGGGCTTGTGGCTTTTCCGGATCTACAACAGAACTTTCGCGTCACCTCAAGCGTGTCGGCTGTTTGACTGAGCCAGGAATCGTTTGCTTCCCGGCCGCCTCGCGCACAGGGCAAGAAAAGGCGGGATCTCGAGGCCGGGAAGCATTACGAGGCCCGCGAAGGAGTTCCGGCAGGTCATCCCTGAGCCGTGCCGACACGCGATTTCCGTATATGGCACGGAAATGTTTCCGGCGGAATGAAACGTCAGCTTTCTTCCAGGAGGCTGAAGCGTGGTTGCGTTTTTCCGTTCCGCTCCACGGTCTCCATGAACATGGACAGCGGGCGGACCCAAAGGCCTGTGTCGTTGTAGAGAGGGCGGTAGACCACCATGTCTTCCTGGCCTTCGCTGTGCCGGGCCACGCCCAGCACCTCGTATTCTCCGCCCTTGAAATGCCGGTAGCGTCCGGGGCGCAAGGCTGTGGGCTTTTCGTCTTTGCACAGGGACATGTGTTCCTCGGGGCTGGGGTGAAAATGGCGCGTGAGATGTCGCGCCGAATCCTTTTCTGTCACCAGGAACCTCGAATTTCAAGAATTGTCTGGGCCCGGACGCATAAAAAGCGCCGAATCCGCCTCATGGAGGGGTGATGGATCGTGATCTGGAAACCATGATTGTCCGGCTGGGGGAATCCCTGTTGTCGCAGGGGGGGCGCATGGCCACGGCCGAGTCCTGCACCGGCGGTTTGACGGCCAGCACCCTGACCGATGTGCCGGGAAGTTCGCGTTGGTTCGAAGGCGGGGTGGTGGCCTACGACAACCGCGTCAAGATGAACCTGCTCGGCGTGCCGGAAGAGGTCCTGATCCGCCACGGGGCGGTCAGTCAGGCTTGCGTGGAGAGCATGGTCTCCGGAGTGTGCGCGCTCATGAAGGTCCCGGTCGGACTCGCCATTTCCGGCATCGCCGGCCCGGACGGAGGCACTCCGGAAAAACCCGTGGGACTGGTCTGGATGGCCTGGCGGATTTCCCGGCGGGTCTGGAGCCGCGAGTTTCGCTTTGCGGGCACGCGAGGCGAGATCAAGATGTCGAGCGTGCGCGAGGCCATTGCCGGTCTGCTTTGAGCATAAAAAACGGCGCCTCGGGCGAGGCGCCGAAAAAAACGGGAGAAGTGGCGCCGGAACCGGGCGTCAGTTGAGATAGTCGCCGCGGTTGAACTTGAATTCTTCCGTGGTGGTCAGGATGTCGAGTTCTTCGACCATGGCGGCAAGCCCGTGAACCGGGGTCTGCGCCAGATCTCCCTTGACCTCCTGAATGTTTTGGCGAATGTCCGCGAGCAGGGTGTAGCCGTCCCGCAGATTGCCGTCTTCCGAGCCGATGATTTGGGAATAATCTTCCCACTTGGAAAGCAGTGCATTCATCTTGTCCATGACCGTCTGCTCTGTTGGTTTTTGCAGCATGGCGGCCTGTAAGGCCTGATCAAGTCGAACCACAGGACCGGCCGCGGGAGCGGCCGCGCTGGTCGAGGCCGGGGACTGCGCCCCCAGTTCCTGGGCCAGAGTCTGCGCGAATCCTTCGCCGGGAGTGTTCCGGGCCGCGTTTTTTTGTTGGAGCTGCAGGGCAGCCAATTGATCCGGGGTGATTTTCATGGCCATCTCCTTCCTTTTTTACCAGATCAAGCAAAGTCCCTGCCAAGACGAGCTTTTGTCGTAACATATGAAGATACAGATACTTTATTCACACGGGGCGGCAAGGTTTGCCGGGCGTTTCCGCGCGGCAGCGTGCTTGGCATGTACCAGCCTCGCCGGACCCCGGTCAATGCACTGGAAAGGGTGGAGCCGATGAGACATGCGCTTGCCGTTGAAGCCCGTGAACTGGCCAGGGGCGGCCTTGTGGTCTACCCGACGGAGACCTTTTACGCCCTTGGCTGTCTGGCCACGATACATGCGGCCGTGGAGCGGGTTGTCGCGGTCAAGGGACGTCCTGCGGACAAACCGTTGCCGCTCATTGTTTCGGATTGGGAGATGGTCGCGGATTTTGTCCGTCTGCGCGGTGCGGAAGAGCGGCTGGCGCGGAAATTTTGGCCGGGACCGCTCTCCATCGTGACCCGGGTCGATCCCGCAGTGAGCGCGCTGGCGCGGGACCGCGCGGGGTTTTCGGCCGTGCGCATGACGCCGCACATCATTGCCGCGGCGCTTTGCCGGGAAGCAGGCGGGCCGCTGGTGTCTTCCAGCGCCAACCGCAGCGGCCATCCGCCCGTGGCCAATCCAAAAGACCTCGATCCCAAACTTCTCAAGTTGTCCGCAGCGTTGGTCGTCGAGGCCGCTCCATGGCCGGCCGGAGGCTTGCCTTCCACGTTGGTGCGGATCACGGAGACGGGCGCTTTCAGAATTTTGCGTGCGGGCGCGATCTCGGCGGACGAGCTTGTGGCCGAAGGATTTGACGTGACCTCGTAGTACAAATTTTTTTTCGGCCGTCGGCATGTTCCGGGGGTTGATAAAAAGAGGGTTTAAAAATTTGAATTTGCCGGTCTTGCCAGAGCGTGGCGTTCTGGAAAATTAAGTCATTGAATTTAGATGGTTGGATTGTATTGCTGATGAAAGGTGCGTATTTTTAATTTTGGCCCGCCCCTTGCTAAATACCGAATAACTTCCTCTTTTTGCCAAAATCGGCTCCCGTACCGGCAGGTGCGGGGGCCGATTTTGTTTGAGCCCCGAAAATTGTGCTGGCGATCCTCGTTCTCCTCCTGTCCTGCCTGAATTCTTCTTTCCTGTCTCATTGCGCCGTGGCGTCGGCATGCATCCATCGTGCTTGGCGATCGCGGTCGGTGCGAAGGCATGTTTTGGCGTGGTGTCCGTGTTTCATGAGCAATGCGTGGATCATGTGGAATCCCGTGGCTTTTTGTGACGATTTGGCGGAGGCCTTCTTCCTGCTTCAAGTCCTGGAAAAATGGTGCTATGCAAATTTCAAGAGAATTGGCATGAACACAAATATGGAACCCACAAATACGGCAAAATTTTTTTCCGTCCCCTGTTCGAGCTGCGGTTTTCCGGTGAAGCAGAGAAATCCTTTTCCCACGGTGGATATCGTTGTGCATCGGCACGGTCAGGGAATACTGCTTATCGAGCGTCGGAACGCCCCGCACGGATGGGCCTTGCCCGGCGGGTTCATCGACTACGGAGAAAGCGCCGAGCAGGCCGCCGTTCGTGAAGCCCTTGAGGAGACAGGTCTTGCCGTGCGCTTGACCGGGCTTCTGGGTGTGTACTCCGATCCCGGACGCGATCCGCGCTTTCACACGCTGAGCGTGGCCTACGTGGCGCAGTGCGACGAGGAGGCGGCGCCTTGCGCCGGCGACGACGCCAAAAACGCGCGGTTCTTTCCGCTGGAGGCATTGCCGGCGGACATGGCCTTCGATCACCGCCGGATCGTCGCCGACTTTGCCAAGACCATGAGCAGGTACGCATGATCATGCCTCCTCACGACATCGTCTTTCTGACCTCGGAGATCTACCCCTTTTCCAAATCCGGGGGCCTGGCCGACGTCATGGGCATCCTGCCCCTGACGCTCTCCCGCATGGGAGTGCGCGTGGCCGTCATCACTCCGTTTTACGGACGGTTGTCCACGGGGCAGTTTCCCGTGCACCTGGTGCACGAGAATTGCCCTGTGGGATATCCCTGGGCCGACACCACCGCCGATATCTACCTGGCCGATTATCACGGCCTGCCCGTCTATTTCATCGAGCGCGGCGAATATTTCGACCGCCGTCATTACTACTGCACGCACAAGGGCGATTATTTCGACAACTGCGAACGTTTCATTTTCTTCTGCCGCGCCGCCCTGGCCGCCGTCAGGCAGCTGGACATGGGCGCGCGCATCGTCCACGCCCAGGACTGGCACGCGGGTCTGGCCATGGCCTACCTCGCCTTCTGGCGGCGCGCCGATCCGTTTTGGGCCGGGATCCGCACGGTCATGTCCATTCACAACCTGGCCTACCAGGGGCGCTTTTCCTACCGCCTTTTCGAGCAGTCCGGCCTGCCTCTGGAGGCCTGGAACATGGAAGGCGTGGAATTCTATAACAGCTTCAACCTCCTCAAGGCCGGCATCGCCTACGCCGACAGGATCACCACGGTCAGCCCCAGCTACGCCGCTGAAATCATGACGCCCGAGTTCGGTTGCGGACTGGAAGGCATCCTGACCCGACGCAAGGCCGATCTCATAGGCATTCTGAACGGAGCCGACTACTCCATCTGGAGCCCGGAGAACGACCAGGTTCTGGAATGCACCTATTCGGCTGGAGAGCCAGAGGGCAAGGAGGACTGCAAGAAGCACCTCATGGGCATGCTGGGCTTGTCCCCCGAGCTTGCCGAACGGCCTGTGCTGGGATTCATCGGCCGTTTGCGCGGGCAGAAGGGCATCGACATCGTGCTCGACATCATTCCCGAACTCATGAACCTTGATGTCGGTCTGGTGGTTCTGGGCGAGGGCCGCGCCGAATTCGAGGCCCGGCTCATGGCCATCATGGAGGACTATCCCGGCAGGGTGGTGGGCATCATCGGCTATACCGAGGAGATGTCGCACCTCATTCAGGCCGGGGCGGACATTTTTCTGATGCCTTCGCGTTACGAGCCCTGCGGCCTGACCCAGATGTACAGCCTGAGCTACGGAACTCCGCCCGTGGCCACGGCGGTGGGCGGCCTGCGCGATACCATCACGCCCTACCCGGAAGCGGGCGCCAACGGGTTCATTTTTGCCGACCCCACGCCGGAGGCGCTGCTGGCCTCCGTGAGCAAGGCGGTGAAGGTCTGGGAAGACCGGGCCGCGTGGCGACGGATTCAGGTCAGCGCCATGAGGACGCGATTTTCCTGGGAAAACTCGGCGCGAAAGTATATGGATGTGTACAAATCCCTGCACGCAGACCTGTCGGACACATGGAGGACGATATGAGCATCGAAAAGAAATATCTGAAGACGAAAAACATCTGCAAGGTGACCTTTCACCTGTCCGCCGGCGGCACCGGCGGAGCCCAGACGGCCTTTCTGGTGGGCGAGTTCAACGACTGGTCCATGCATTCGCTGCCCATGAAACGGCTCAAGGACGGCTCGTTCAAGCTGACCGTCGATCTGCAAAGCGGGAAGTCGTACCAGTTCCGCTACCTCCTCGACGACGATCGCTGGGAGAACGACTGGAGCGCGGACAATTACTGCTATAGCGAGTACGGCAACTGCGAGAACTCCGTAGTCGAGGTCTAGCCGACGGCTGACAATCCTTTCTCGATTATCGCTTGCCATTGCTTTTTGCCCCCGAAGCCCGTAATTTCTGCTCCGGCTTTCATACATTTTCAGCACAAGGAGCAGATTATGGATGCGCATCAACCCGCCTACAAGGATATTGCGCCCCGTTTGCGGGGGCTGCGGGACGCCATGGACGTAAGCGCGGAGGACATGGCCGCGCAGGTGGGCGTGACCGCGGGCGATGTCCTCAAGTATGAATCCGGCGAGCACGAAATCCCGGTCAGTTATTTGTTCAACGTGGCCCAGGCTTTCCAGGTCGATCTGACCGTGCTCATGTCCGGCAAGGAAGCGCACCTGCACACAGCCTCCCTGGTCAAGAAGGGCAAGGGCATGAGCGTGGAGCGGCGCAAGGACTATGACTACAAGAGCCTGGCCTACCGTTTCGTGGGTCGCAAGATGGAGCCCTTCGTCGTCACCGTTCCTCCCAAGGACAAACACGCCCTGACCTTCAATGAACACCCCGGCCAGGAATTCATCTACGTCCTCTCCGGCAAGCTCGAAATCACCCTCGGTTCCACGGTCCATGTCATGGAACCCGGTGACAGCCTGTATTTCACCTCGCGTACTCCGCACGCACTGCGTGGTCTGGACGGCCAGCCGGCCGAATTTCTGGATGTGATTATCTAGGGGCCAGGGCGAAGAGTCCGGTCCCCAAAGTCCGCCATCCCTGAAATAATCCAACACCATCGGAGTACCCAATGTATAGCAAGCTGCGCCCTTCATCCTATGAGGAATTTCAGTCCTCGTTCTCTTTAGACATCCCGGAACGTTACAATTTCGCCTTCGACATGATCGATGCCACCGCCGCCCAGGACCCCGGCCGTCTGGCCATGGTCCACGTGGACGACGCGGATGTGCGCCGCGAATACAGCTTCGGCTATTTTTCCGAGCAGTCCGCCCGTTTGGCCAATGCCCTCAAGAATCTGGGCATCGGTCGCGGCGACAAGGTCATGATCATCCTGCACCGCCGCGTGGAATTCTGGACCGTCATGCTCGCCCTGCACAAGCTCGGGGCCCTGGGCGTGCCGTCCCCGGCGCTCCTGACGGCCAAGGACATCACCTACCGGGTCAATTTCGCCTCCATCAAAGGGGCCATCGTCGACACCTCCGTGCGCGGCACCGTGGAAGCGGCCAAGCCCGACTGTCCGAGCCTGACCGTGCAGGTGCTGGCGGGGCTGGATCAGGATGAGGGCGATTGGCGCAGCTTTTCCCGCATCACGGCCGCCGCCCCCCCTTTCTTTCCCCGCCCGGCGGATGCGGCCTGCGGCGGCGATCCGGCGACCATATTCTTTTCTTCCGGCACCACCGGGCACCCCAAGATGGTGCTGCACGATTTCAACTACCCCTTCGGGCACATCATGACCGGTTCCTACTGGCACGACATCGAGCCCGGCAATCTGCATCTGACCCTGGCCGACACGGGTTGGGCCAAATCCACCTGGGGCAAGTTCTACGGGCAGTGGCTGGCCGGAGGCGTGGTCTTTGTCTGGGACTTTCGGGGCAAGTTCGAACCGGCCAGGCTGCTTAACGTCATCGCCGAACACAAGGTCACCAATTTCTGCGCCCCGCCCACTGTCTATCGTTTCCTGATCCGCGAGGACCTTTCCCTCTACGACCTCTCCGCCCTGCGCCATTGCACTACCGCCGGAGAACTCTTGAACGACAGCGTGTTCGAGGCCTGGGTGGAGAAGCTGGGCATGCCCATCTACGAAGGCTACGGCCAGACCGAAACCACCCTGCAGATCGCGACCTTCCCCTTCATGAAGCCCAAGGCCGGGTCCATTGGCAAACCCTGCCCCGGCTGGGACATCCGCCTGCTGGACGAAAACGACGAGCCCTGTCCCCCCGGCGTGGAAGGGGAGATCTGCATCCGCATCGACCCCAAACGCCCCGTGGGACTCTTTTCCTGCTACCTGCAGGACGAGGCCAAGACCGCAAGCGTCATGCACAGCGGTTTCTACCGCACCGGCGACAAGGCCTGGATGGACGAGGACGGCTACTTCTGGTTCCTGGGCCGTATCGATGACCTGATCAAGAGCTCCGGCTACCGCATCGGACCCTTCGAGGTCGAAAGCGCCCTCATTACCCACCCCGCCGTGGTCGAAGCCGCCGTGACCGGCGTGCCCGACCCCGACCGCGGGCAGGCCGTCAAGGCCACAGTCACCCTGGCCGCAGGTTACGAGCCCTCGCCCGAACTGACCAGGGAGCTCCAGGACCACGTCAAGAAAGTGACTGCGCCCTACAAATACCCGCGCATCATCGATTACGTCAAAGAACTGCCCAAGACCATCAGCGGCAAGATCAAACGCGCCGAGATCCGGGCCAAGGACGAAAAATAGGGAAGAGGGGGGGGCGCGGGCCCCCCCCCCCCC
>JAEWKZ010000099.1 GCA_023393525.1 Pseudomonadota bacterium
CAGTTAGTAAGCGAGCCGGGCCAGCCGTGACCGTTACTGCAGGCGCCTAGAGGGGCAAAGGCTCCCTCCTTGCTATCGCAGGAGACAACGCGTCCGTGGCGCCATTGCCTTCTGCCACTACGCAAAGCTCTAGCCGCACACTCACGCACACAACTGATCTCTTGAAACTTGCATTACATTCAACACTAGGGTCGAGGATGGAACCTCTCAAGCAAGAAGGAAACCGTATCCTGGCTGATTGCATAATACTCGTGAAGAAGCGTTCCAGACACCTTTGAGGCGCCGCCGTGAGCCAGGTTGTGCCTTGCCGCGATCAAATTCCCCAACGTCTGGCGACGCTCGTCGCGACCGAGAAACTCTGAGAACTCATTGCGCCAATCATCGTCGAAAGAGCCGACGAGTTGCTCCATTTTCTCTGGGGTCATGTTTGGAAGCCGCGAAAGCTGGCGACCTGCGAATTTCAGAACACGATGGGACGTGTGATGCTCGAGGTACCCCCTAAGAATAGCCTCGACACTCTTCTCAAGAAACCCGCTTAAGCGAACTACGGAGAAGTGATAAAGATAAGCACGCACCAGAGCATCCTCCGCATCTTCAGCGCTGAGAATTATCTGGTCAATCTCGCGTAAATCCCGTTGGACCTGAGACCTGCAGTCAACATATCGTTCTCGGCGCCTGTTCATCTCCGGAAGGCACCCCGGGCGGCCGCGAGACGCGCCTTCACGGACTCCTCATTCGCTGTCGCCTTCGTGACTGCATCGATGTAAACGTCATCCTTGAGCAATGACTCGTATGCTGCCGATACGTCAAACTCGCGGACAAAGTCGGGGTCGCGCGCGATCTGCTCCATAACGCCGACGAACACCGACTCCAGGATGGCAGCGTTAACCTGCGTGCCCAGACGGAACGCCCTAGGCCCAACGGCATCCAAGATCGCTCTGGCCGCGCCACGGAAGCACGAGTCGAGTTGCTTGATCTCAAGACCAGAACCGTCCCGGTGTCGCCCGAGGAAGTCGTTGAGGAACGTCTTCAGCGGTGAGTAGTAGTTCTCCGAATCGACAAAGAGTGCGAGAACGCGGAGAATGAGTTCTTGATCCTTGAGGCGATCGCTTCGCTTCCCGAACAGCTTCCGCCAGCTCTCGTCGTTGTTCAGTTCCCGGATGTGTTCCGCGAAAGAACCACTGTAGAGCGCTACGCGAATCTCGTGCGGCTGAAGATTCGTTCCGCCCGAGTTGAGTCTCTCGAAAATCTGGTAGACACTTTCGTAGTCTTCGACACTCTGAGGCGCGCGGATGATGATCGATTGAATAAACGTGTCATCGAGCGAGCGCCGCCGCTCGTCCCCGAGCGTGCTGTAGGTGAGGCCCCTTAGGGTTTCGTCGACGTTTTCTAGACGGAACTTGTCCGCGTAGAAGCCTGCGAGAGTTGTTAGGCGTTGCTGACCGTCTAGGACCAGATACTTCTTCCCTGGCTGCTCAACCAAGAAGATACCGGGGACAGGAAAGCCAAGGAGAAGCGACTCAATGAATCTGTCCATCTGGGCGCGCCGCCAGACCCGGCCTCGCTGAAACCCATGCGCGTTTGGGTCAGGAAGTGTTGTGCTAGGGTCAAAGGATGGTACGACGATAGCATCGCCGTTAAATCGCCGGACAAGTCCATGGACATCAAACTCGGTGCCAAAGTATGAGACCGGCGACGCGGTTGGGGCGCCCGCGTCGCGCTCATCGCCGTCTGCGACGCCGTCATAGTCGGTCGTTGGGAGTGCGAGGCCCTCTTCGTCCACCATGCGCCGGACACTAGCGCACCGCGAAGATGACACGCTTCAAGACGTTGCCCGTGCTGCTGACACGGTCTGACTACCGAACTGCCTCGACAAGCGGGCTAGGCTGAGGTGACGCTCTGATAGCTCCCGCAACGAGAGTGCTGCCAGGCATGATCACCTAGCGGCTGGTGAAGCGTGCGGACAGGATGCCCAGCAGCGTTGCATGCCAGTCACCCACGCCTGCGCTGCCCGTCGGGCATCCCCTACTCCGCTCGTCGGCGGGCGAATAGTCTGTCGGCGGGCGAATAGTCTAGAGAAGCGCGGCGGGAGTTCCTGCCGTGCCGGACCATAGTCCGCGGGTATCGTCATGCACTGGAGAGCCCGTCCTGCATCCACCCCGGCGGCCTCCGGGAATGCCCCGAAGGCCGCCGAGGACGCGTCAGCGACGTCAGCGACGACGGGTACCCGTCAGCCGGCCGGGACGTACTCCACGCGCTCGACGTGCGCGACGGTGCTCGTCGCGGCGCCGTTGCTCGTGCCGTAGACGCCGAGCCACAGCCCGAGGAAGCCGCCGGTGGCGACCGTGTCGAGCGTCGTCGCGTCGGCGGTGCCGACGACGACGGGGCCGCTGCCGGTGTCCGCGAGCAGCTCGAGGTCGACGCCCCGAGCCCGGACCGTCAGCGTGAGCGGGCCGTCGACGGCACCGAGGGCGGCCTCGCCGAGCACGCGCTCCTCACCGTCCTGCCGGTGCACGACACGGGCGTGCAG
>JAEWKZ010000031.1 GCA_023393525.1 Pseudomonadota bacterium
CATGGTACAAGAAGCTCGTGGACATGGCGGTTCATCCTCTTGGTTTTCATTGGCGTGAAAACTTGATGAACCCCATGTCCTTTCATTTTGTCAAAAGTACGCTCCAGCCGGATGAACCAAAAAAAAAGGCCCCGAAGGGCCTTTGAAAGACAATAACCGATGCTACTTGTTGAGCTTCGCTTCCTGAGGGAAGATCGGCAGGTAGCGGTAGGAAAGGCTCATGACCAGGAAGCCGTACGCCACGATCATCAGCGAGGTCGACCATTCCGCCCAGTTGGGAACGTAGGTGGTCCAACGATCGAAAGGCATGACCGGGATGGCCAGGGCCTGCACAGTGAAGACGAAACGGTTGATGGTCACGCCGATGGCGGCCATGAAGGCGGCGGTGTACATCAGCGCGGGGCGGTTGCGCACGGCGGGAGTGATCAGCATCGCAGCCGGGATCACGCCGAACCAGAACAGCTCAAGCCAGAGCAGGCTCTTGCCGTACCCATATTCGCTGTTGAACATCTCGTCGAAGGTCAGGCCCATGCCGGGCAGAATGCCCTTGGCCCAGGCGTAGGTGTCGATGATCTTGAAGAAGATGTAGACGCAAAGAAGCAGGCCGGAGATCTTGCCCAGAAGCTTCTTGGTGTCGTAGCTGACCAGCTTGCGGCCGGTGATGGCTTCCATGAGCGCGGAGCAGAGCATGGTGAAGCCGGGGCCGGCGGCAATGGCCGAGGAGATGAACAGGAAGAAGGTCCAGGGCCAGATGAAGAAGCCTTCACGGAACACGAACGGACGACCGAAGAGCACGCCGTACATGCCGCCCAGGGAACCCTGGTGGAAGAAGGACAGGAAGGTGCCGATGCCCGCGAAAAGGGGCATGTAGACATGGAAGTTGTGAGCCAGATGATGGCAGAACCGGTTCTCGTTGATCTTGCGGTTTTCCAGGATGATCGGAACGTATTCGATGATCAGCACCGTGCAGTAGCAGGTGATGCAGAAGATGACTTCCGTCAGCATGGAGTGGACGTTGGGATGCCAGTAGCCGAACCAGGCCCTGAGCGGCTGGCCGATGTCCAGGACCAGGATCAGCATGGCGCCGGAGTAGCACAGGAATCCAACGATGACCGCAAGGTTGATGACGTTCTTGAGTTCGTCGATGCGGATTATGTAGCGCAGGAATCCGGAGAAAAAGGCTCCCGCGCCCAGGGCGATTACCGCCAGGTCAAAGGTGATCCACAGGCCGAACCCGAAGTAGTTGTCCAAGCCCGTCACGCCGATACCCGTTCCCAGAACCTTGAATGCGCCATAACCTCCCCACGCGAGGAAGATGCTGATGACGCCCAACCAGGCCAGGAACTTCCCAACAGAACAACGCTCCACCCCTTCGGGCCAGTACGCTCTATCAGACATGTTCGCCCCCCTTGGCATTCTTCAGGTAATTGTCCCCGAGCTTCCTCACCCACTCGCGCTTGGAGTAGTAGTAGACCTGCGGGTCGGTGCCGAGTTTTTCCAGCAGGCGGAACGCATACTTGGAAGCGGCCAGCTTGCTGACTTCATGCTCGGGATTGTTCAGATCGCCGAACTTGATGGCGCCTGTCGGACAGATTTCCGCGCAGGCGGGAATGTAGGCGTCTTCGGCCAGCTGGGTCGGGTCCTCGCCGTTCATGCGTGCCTGTTCCTTGGCCGCCATGAATCGATGGTGGCAGAAGGTGCATTTCTCGACCACGCCGCGCGGCCGGGCCGATGCGTAAGGAGTCAGCACCTTTTCCATGCCTTCGGGCCAGATCGGATCAAACCAGTTGAAGTAACGGGCGTGGTACGGACAGGCCGCCATGCAGTACCGGCATCCGATGCAGCGGGGATAGACCTGGCTGACGATGCCTCCTTCCTCGTCCTTCAGCGTGGCCACGACCGGGCAGACCGTGGAGCAGGACGGATGACCGCACTGCATGCAGGGCCGGGGCAGGTAGGCGACCTCATGGTCGGGGAAGGGCTTCTCGTTGGACAGCTCGTATATGTTCATCCAATCGGTGGTGCGCAGCTTGTTGGACGCATCCGCCTCGGGGGGCAGGTTGTTTTCCGCCCTGCAGGCAACGGTGCAGGCACCGCAGCCGGTACACTTGTCGAGATCGACAAGCATGCCCCATTTCACTTTGAATTCTTTTGCTTGCATTGTGAATATCCTCTTATGTTCTCCAGATGCTTAACGAACGCCTACGCCTTGCTGACAGTGACCCGCGCCGTGGCGAACCGGGACAATCCGGTCTGCGCCTCGGTCTCGGCGGCCAACAGTTTGTAGACGTTGTCTCCCTTGCCTCTGGAAAAAGCATCCCATGCAGTATGGCCAAGACCCATCGGGGCCACGACGGTATCGTTCATCACGCCTTCGAAGATGCGCACGCGGGCCTTGCATTCCCCGCTAGCGCCGGCGAGCTTGACGGCGTCATCCTTCTTCAATCCCAGATTCTTGGCCGTGGCCGCGTTGATCAGCACGTACATGTCATTGCCGAGCATTTCATCGAAGCGGATGGCGTTGGTGTTGAAGGGAGGAATGGCGATCTTGGCGCTGCCGATCTTGAGGTGGAGCGCAGGAGCAAGAGCCAGGGACTTTCCGTCGGCGGCGGACACGGCCAGTTCCTGAAGAGGAGTCTGCCACAGGGCCAGATCCTGGACCGGGAACTCTTCGGAAACCCAGGCAGCACCCTCGACCAGTTCGTCGAAATCGGCGCCCAGGGCTTCGGCCTTGGCCTTGACCACGTCTTCGAAAGTCTCAAAACCCAGAGCAAGTTCGGCCTTGGCGGCCGCGGACAGGAGCACGTCGCCGGTGGGCCTGGTGTCGAACACGGGTTTGATGACGGCGGCGGCAACGCTGTAGTTGGGCTGCCCCGAACCGTACGGGGAATAGGCGTCGTCGAGGCGCTCGAACGCGTAGCTGTCGGGCATGATCAGGTCCGCCATGGCCGCGGTCTCGTCCATGAAGGAACTGAAGGATACCACGAATCCGGCCTTGTCGATGGCGGCCTGGGCCTTGGCGGGGTTCGGCAGGGCGTAGGCCGGGTTGGCGCCGTAGACCATGAGGAGCGCCGGGGCATCGGCTCCGCCGTCGGCCACTGCGCCCAGATAGGCGACAAGATCGTTGGCGAACAGCGCCTTCCTGTCCGCGGCTGCTTCCACGACCGTGGGAGCCCAAGGCAGGATGCGCACGCCGCCGACCGTGTTGACCCGTCCCAGAAGCATGTTCAGGCTCAGTCCGGCGGCAAGCTCGTACGCGCCCAGACCCTGTCCGGCGGCGGCCGCAGTCAGGACCAGCGGCCGTCCGGCGCGCATCAGTTCCTGAGCCAAACCCGAGATGGTCGCGGCGGGGACGCCGGTGATCTCGGCGACCTTGTCCAACGGATAGGTGGACTGCGCGAATTTCGCGAAAGCGGAGAAGCCGGGCCAGAACGAACGGTCCCGTCCCTTGTCGGCGATAACGGCCGCAAGCCCCAAAGCCAGAACCGGCTCGGTGCCGGGAGCGCAGGGAATCCAGGAGTCGGCCACGGCGGAGGTGCCGTTCTGGGCGGGGCCCGCGTAGACGAACTTCACGCCCTTTTCGCGGCTGGCGGAAAAGGCCTTGCCGTTGCGGGCCACGTTGCCCCAGGAACCCAGCGCGTCGGCACCGAGCAGGAGCACGTAGTTGGCGTTCTCGATGTCATAGCCGACCTGGCCGTCCCCGCCGAGCATGGCCAGGGCCGCGGAGGCCGGGGCACTCTCGCCGGGCATGAGAAAAGATTTGTCGGAACCGGCCTTGCCGACCAGCGCGGACAGCACGTCCGTGACCGAGCCGGTCTCGTCGCCGCTGACCATGGCCACGTTTGCTCCGGCTTCCTTGATCTTTCCGGCGAGCAGTTCTTCGGCTTCATCCCAGGTGATGTCCTTGAACGAGGAGCCATCCTTGAGCTTGGGATTCTTGATCCGGGAAGGGCTATAGAGAAGATGCACGCTGGCCGCGCCCAGAGGACAGATTCCTCCGAGGCTCAACGGATGATCGGGGTTGCCCTCGGCCACCACGGGCCGACCGGCCACGGTCTTGACCTTGATTCCGTATGCGTCGGAACCCAGCTTGCACAGCGCCGGAACCTTCAGTTCCTCGCCGTACTGCAGTCGGGGAATCCACGACCAGTTCTGCGTCCAGATGGACACGTCGTCCAGGGTTTTCCAAATTACGGGAGTGAAGAGGCTGCCCGTTACACCGCCAGCCACCAAAGAAATAAAGCTTCTTCTGTCGAGTCCCATCGTAAATCCACTCCTCTCTTATTTGTGGCAGACAAAACAGGCGTTGCTGGCGCCACTCTGGGCATGGCATTCTTCACATTGCCACATCTTCATGGTGTCCTTGCTGTAGCCCGAAAGCCTGTTTTCATAGTAGACGGGCGGGGTGCTCATGTTGGCCACGTCCGGATGACATGTCGTGCAATCGAGTTCCTTGTGCGCGATATGAGAGAAGTACACATTGTCAGGCTGTTTCTGATAGCCAAGCCATTCAACTTCCTTTTCCTGCTGCACATACTCGGTCACGTAACGGGCTTCATCAGGATCTTCCCCCTGAACATCCTCATGACACCCGACACAGTTCGCGTTGGTGGGCATACCGGCGTAGGAGCCATCCTCCCGAAACGCATGACAATCCTCACATGCCATGGCCTGATCTTCCACATGCACGACGTGATCGAACCGGATGGGTTGGGTCTTCTGACTGTACAGGACTTTTGGAAAGCCCCACCAACCAAGCACGATCGATGCCACCAAACCAACCAGGAATGGCAACACCACGCAGCTCTTGCATTTTGCCACAGTCCTCTCCTCCTACCGCGTTGAGATGAAATTTGAAAAAAGCAGACACGGAATAATTGCCCACCTGTATTCAAGAGGGTCCTCCCGTGTCAAGAGATAATGAAAAAAATCACGATCTTCCGCGCCACGCTAACCCCTTTGCAACACAAGAAAATTCAGCCCCGGCGCGGGCTAAACCCGACCAAATCGCTCGATAATCAATCCACCGCCTGAACGGTGAACGGAGAATCGAAATCCGCAAGGAGCGGCAATCGCAAATCTTTCTCCGACATGATCGGAGGCAGATCGGGCCAGTCGACGCCAAGCGCCGGGTCGAGACACGAGATTCCGGAGTCATGCTCCGGCGAATAGAAGCGGTCCACCTTGTAGAGGAACTGCGTGCCGGGCTCCAGGGTCATGTACCCATGGGCCAGCCCCCTGGGCACGAAGAG
Organism: Pseudomonadota bacterium; assembly: GCA_023393525.1. GTDB lineage: Bacteria > Desulfobacterota > Desulfovibrionia > Desulfovibrionales > Desulfomicrobiaceae > Desulfomicrobium. The sequence continues at coordinate 5,253 of JAEWKZ010000031.1, forward strand.
CTGGAGAAAATTATCCGCCGACAGAGTGAACCCCTCCCAGCGACCGAAGGTCGGCGATCCCTTGCGCAGATCGACCACCACGTCGAAAACCGAGCCTCGCCCCACCCGAACCAGCTTGGCCTGGGTCATGGGCGGAGTCTGAAAATGCAATCCGCGCAGCACCCCGGCCTGCGCAGAGAACGCCTCGTTGTCCTGCACGAAATCGACATCCACCCCGTGCTCCGCAAATTGCCGGCGAGAGTAGGTCTCGCAGAAATATCCGCGGTGATCGCCAAAAACCCTGGGCTCGATCAAGAGCACTCCGGGAATACCTGTCCGGGTCGCATCCATGTTCGTCCGTCCTTCTCGTTTGAGGTGCAAGACTGTTCGAGTAGCGCAAGGGCGCACGGAAAACAATCACGTCGCCACCCGGAACATTGCGCACGCGGATTCCTGGAAACCGCCGGCCTGAAAGAGCGACCGCGCATGCCCCGCCGAAAAACCCTCCGGGCGGAACAGAGCAAACGCGAAAGGCCCGACACGGATGCCGGGCCTTCCACGCGCCGCCCCAGAAACAAAAAAACCGCCGAAATCATTGAGATTTCAGCGGATAACGCACTAGTGGCGGAGGGTTAGGGATTCGAACCCCAGATGCCCGCAAAGGCATGCCGGTTTTCAAGACCGGTGCAATCAACCAGCTCTGCCAACCCTCCAGGGGATGGCGGAGAGGGAGGGATTTGAACCCTCGATAGAGGTTTACGCCCCTATACTCGCTTAGCAGGCGAGCGCCTTCAGCCTAGCTCGGCCACCTCTCCGTTCATTGAAGAAGTGGCTAATTATCCAAAAGCGCATGGGCCGTCAACACCAAATACGCCGTTGCCGCCACTTGAGGCATTTTGACAGCGCGTGCAGGATGCGGCAAATAGATTTTTTCATCGCCCCATAATCTCTTTTTAAATGTTACGGCGTGGAGGCATTCTTGAAAGACTCCGTCATCCATCTCGGCTTGGCCGGCCTTGGCACCGTTGGTTCCGGGCTCATAAAGATCATCCAGGAAAACAACGACTGGATCGAGCGCAGACTGGGCAAGACCTTGAAGGTCAAGACCATCATGGTCCGCGACCTGGACAAACCCAGAAACGTCATCCCGTCTCCTGACACGACGTTCACCACCAGCATGGACGCCCTGGTAAACGACCCGGAAATCGACATCATCGTCGAGTTGGCCGGGGGCGTCGAATTTCCGCGCACCCTGATCACCCGCGCCCTGAACAGCGGCAAGTCCGTGGTCACCGCCAACAAGGCGCTCCTGGCGGAACATGGCCCCGAACTCTTCGAACTGGCGGCCGACAAGGGGCTGGGCCTCTACTACGAAGCCAGCGTGGCCGGAGGCATCCCCATCATCCAGACCCTGAAGGAGAGCCTGGCTGGCAACCGCATCAAGGCCTTGACCGGCATCCTGAACGGCACCGCCAACTTCATCATGTCGGAGATGTCCGAGAAGGGCGAGGATTTCGCCACGGTCCTGGCCAAGGCGCAGGCCAAAGGCTACGCCGAGGCCGACCCGACCCTGGACGTCGAGGGCATAGACGCGGCCCACAAGCTGGTCATCCTCATCCGGCTGGCCTACGGCCTGGATTTCCCCATGAGCCGCCTCACCGTGGAGGGCATCTCCAAGGTCGAGCAGTTTGATATCATCCTGGCCAAAGAATTCGGCTACCGCCTCAAGCTCCTGGCCCAGGTGCGCGACAAGTCCGGCATGCTGCACGCCGGAGTCTACCCGGCCCTGCTGCGCCAGGACCACATCCTGGCCAAGGTCGACGGACCGTTCAACTCCATATTGCTGGAAGGCAACGCCGTGGGCCCGGTCATGCTCTACGGGCAGGGCGCGGGCGATCTGCCGACGGGCAGCGCCGTGCTGGCCGACGTCCTGGCCCTGGCCCGCACCAACTGCGTGCCCAACAACACGGGATTCCTGGAGGCCAGACTGCCCCAGGCCCAGATTCTGGCCCCCGAACTGACCGTGTTCCGCCACTATTTCCGCTTCACGGTGGTCGATCGGCCCGGCGTCATGGCCTCCATCGCCGGGGTCATGGGTGAATACAACATCAGCATCGCCCAGGTCGTGCAGCGCCAGTACGCCCCCAACGACGGGGTGCCCATCGTCTTCATCAGCCATTCCGCGCAGATGCAGAACGTGACAGCGGCCCTCGACACCATCAAAAAATTCAGCTTCGTGCTCGATCCGCCGGTGCACTACAGGATCATCTGATGTCAAAAACCGTTTTTCTGGTCGCCGACGGCATGGCCGGATGGCCCCTGGACACCCTGGGCGGACGCACCACCCTGCAGGCCGCCTGCACGCCCGCCCTCGACCTTCTGGCGTCGAAATCCAGCATCGGCCGGTGCCAAACGGTTCCCGAAGGCATGCCGCCGGGTTCCGACGTGGCCAACATGTCGCTTCTGGGCTACGACCCCAGGGCCCACCACACCGGCCGCGGGCCCATCGAGGCCGCGGCCCAGGGCCTGGAGCTGGACCCGGACGATCTGGTCTGGCGCATGAACCTGGTCAACCTGACCGAACTCTCGCAGCGCGGAGTGATGCGCGACTATTCCTCGGGACACATCGACACCGCCACCGCGGCGCCCCTGGTCGCCAGGCTGGCCGAAATGGCCGCAAACGGCCCTTTCAAACCCGTCCAGGGCATCCAGTACCGCCACCTGCTGGTGCAGAGCGGCGGCGCGCGCACAGAGGCGGCCGCCATCTCCGTCCGACCTCCCCATGACATCCTGGACCAGAACATCACCCAGGATCTGGAGTCCTTTGCCGCGATCCCGGAACTGATGTCGTTTCTGCGCCAGGCCCATGAATTCCTGCGCCTCGACGCCTCCTCCCAGGCCACATCTGTCTGGCCCTGGGGCCAGGGCCGGCCGCTGACGCTGCCCGCCTTCGCCGAGCGCTTCGGCCTGCGCGGAGCCGTGGTTTCGGCCGTGGACCTGGTCAAGGGGCTGGGCCGCGCCGCCGGAATGGACGTACTGGATGTGGAGGGCGTGACCGGCCTCATCGACACCAACTACGAAGGCAAGGTCCAGGCGGCCCTTGAATTTCTGCAGCGCGGCGATTTTGTCTACGTGCACGTGGAGGCCCCGGACGAATGCGGGCACATGGGCGATGCGCAGCTCAAGAAACGCGCCATCGAACTCTTCGACCAGCGCATAGTGGCCCCGGTCCTGGCGGCGCTCCAAGGCCAGGACGCGACGATCGTGGTCACCTGCGACCATTACACCCCCGTCGTCCGCCGTACGCACACCCGGGACGCTGTGCCCTTTCTGATCCACAGGACGCGGTCCGCCAGAACCGGCGGCCCCGCCGCGTTCGACGAGAGCACCGCCCGGGAGGCAGGCCTTTTTCTGCCCGAAGGACGCGACCTGCTGCCCTTCTGCCTCGGACCCGACGCATGACGGCCGCCTTCCCGGAGCCGTCATGCTGGCTTACGCACCGCGTATCCTATGGCGAAACCGACGCCATGGGTGTCGTCTACTACGCCAACTACCTGCACCTCTTCGAACGCGGTCGCAGCGAACTGATCCGGGGCCTGGGCTTCAGCTATGCCACGGTGGAGGAGCGAGGCATCTACCTGCCGGTGCGCGAGGCGAGCTGCCGCTACCTGGCCCCCGCGCGCTATGACGACCTCATCCGCATCCGCACCGGCCTGGCCGGCCAAACCCGCGCCAGTCTCAACTTCGTCTACGAAATCACCAACGCCGATCACAGCGCTGTTCTGACGCGGGGATCGACACAGCACGCGGTGGTCAACGCCCAGGGCAAACCCGTCAGGATTCCGGACTGGCTCTCGGCCCTGTTCGGCTGAACGCGCATGATCGACTGCCACACGCATGTCTTCCCGCCAAAAGTCGCTCCCAGACTGGTCGCCGCCATCTCCCGTGACCTGGGGCTCGAAGCGGCCGGCGATGGATCGGCCGCAGACCTTCTCGAACACCTGGAACGAGCCGGGATGGACAAGGCCCTGTGTTTCACCGCCGCCCTGCGCCCGGACCAGATGATTCCGGCCAACTCCTGGATGATCTCGCTGGGCCGGAGTCATCCCCGGCTCATCCCGCTGGGCGCCGTACACCCGGATCATCCGTCCTGGGAATCCGAGCTGGCCCGCCTGGAGCAAAGCGGAATCCGGGGCCTCAAGATCCATCCCGACCTCTCCGGAATCCCCCTCGCCTCGCCGCGCTGGAATCCCGTCTGGGAGGCCGTGTGCGGGCGGTTCGCGGTCATGCTGCACATGGGCCCGGTCAGAGAGGGAGGCCAAACCCTCTCCCGCCCTCGCGACCTGGCCGGAGTGCTCCGCAATTTTCCGGGCCTTGAAGTCATCGCCGCGCACCTGGGCGGACTCTTCCAGTGGGAGGAGACACTCGCGCACCTTGCCGGGCGCGACTTGTTCATGGACACGTCCTGCTGCCCCGGCGTCGTTCCCGAACAGACACTGGCGGAGATTCTGAAACGCCACGACCCGGAGCGCATCCTGTTCGGCAGCGACTACCCCCTCTTCGCCCCGGAGCGGGAACGCGCGGCGCTGTCCGATCTCCTGACGCGGATCGGCGTCCCGCCGGAGAGGATCCTGGACAACGGCGCGGGTTTGGCAAAAAGGCTGCAAATCAGCGGATATCCTGATGTGACGCCATCTTCCCGGCATTGACTTTTCTTGACGATAGGTCCAATTTCCAATACCCGAATTTGTTCATTTGAGGCCATCATCCCCGAAACGGAGACTTTCCTTGACAAAAGACCAGACCAATGCCCCAAGCGAAAAGCAACTGCTCCGCCACCGCAAGGAAAAGGCGCAGTTTCTGCTGGACGCCGGCATCCCCCTATATCCCAACGACTTTCGACGCTCTGCGGAAATCGGCGACGTTATTGAAGAACACGGTGAAAAGGACGAAGCCGTTCTTGAGCAGGAAGGGCTGAACTTCGCCCTGTGCGGCCGGATCATGGCCCACCGCTCTTTTGGCAAGGCCACGTTTTTCCACATCCAGGACACCAGCGGCAAGATACAGGTCTACGCCCAGCGCGACGATCTCGGCGTCGAACAGTACGGGGTGTTCAAAAAATTCGAGATCGGCGACATTGTCGGCGTCGCCGGCGCCCTTTTCCGCACCAAGACCGGGGAGCTGACCATCAAGTCCGCCGAGGTCCGCCTGCTCTCCAAGTCCATGCGCCCTCTCCCGGAAAAATATCACGGCCTGAAAGATGTCGAGACACGGTACCGTCAGCGCTACGTGGACCTTCTGGTCAACGATCGGGCGCGCGACATTTTCCGCAAGCGCACGGCCATCGTGCAGTACATCCGCGATTTCCTGAACGAACGCCGATTCCTGGAAGTGGAGACGCCCATGATGCAGCCCATCGCCGGCGGCGCCACGGCCAAGCCCTTCCGCACGCACCACAATGCCCTGGACATGGACCTGTTCCTGCGCATCGCGCCGGAGCTGTACCTCAAACGCCTTCTGGTGGGCGGATTCGACCGGGTCTATGAGATCAACCGCAATTTCCGCAACGAAGGCATCGACACGCGCCACAACCCCGAATTCACCATGATTGAATTCTACTGGGCGTACGCGACCTTCGAGGACCTCATGGACCTGACCCAGGAGCTGCTCTGCGGCCTGGCCAAATCCGTGTGCGGCACCCATCTGGTCGAATATCAGGGCAACGTCATCGATCTCCAGGACGGATGGGTGCGCATGCCTTTCCATGCATCCCTGGAAAAGATCGGCGGGGTGTCTGCGGACATCTACCTCGATTACGCCAAATGCAGAGACCTGGTCCTGAAGCTGGGCGAGACCGCGCACCCCAAGGAAAAACTCGGCAAGCTCCAGGCCAAGCTCTTCGACAACCTGGTCGAGCCCAAACTCATTCAGCCGCATTTCATCTATCATTACCCCACGGACATCTCCCCGTTGTCCCGCAAGAACGACCAGAATCCCGAGATCACGGACCGGTTCGAGCTTTTCATCTGCGGGCAGGAGATGGCCAACGCCTTTTCCGAACTGAACGATCCGTACGACCAGAAGGACCGCTTCGAGGAACAGGTCCGGGAGAAAGCCGCCGGCGACGACGAGGCCCACGCCATGGACGAGGACTACATCCGGGCGCTGGAATACGGCATGCCCCCGGCGGCCGGACAGGGGATCGGCATCGACCGCCTGGTCATGCTGCTGACGGATTCTCCGTCCATCCGGGAAGTCATCCTCTTCCCCCTGCTGCGGCCGGAAATCGCCGGCTAGAACGGCGCGAGCACCGGCCCGGCATACTGCCGGAATTCCAGAGCGAGAACCCATGCACTTTGAACTTTTCGTTTCCCTGCGGTATCTCCTGGCCCGGCGCAAGCAGGCCTTCATATCCGTCATATCGCTCATCTCGGTGTTGGGCGTGGCCATCGGCGTGGCCTCGCTCATCGTCGTGCTCGGGGTCATGAACGGCTTCAGCGACAACTTGCGCGACAAGATCCTGGGCATCAACTCCCATCTCATCCTTGGCTCGGTCAAACAGACCATAGACGGCTACGACCGACTCGTGGACAAAAGCCTGCGGGTCGACGGCGTGGTCGCCGCGACCCCGTTCATCTATTACGAGGTCATGCTCTCCACCCCCTCGGGGGTCAAAGGCGTGGTTCTGAGAGGCATTGATCCGCAAACCGCCGGATCGGTCCTGACCGTGGAAAAGGACATGGTCAGCGGCAGCCTCGCAAGCCTGGGCGATGGGGGCGCCATGCCCGGCATCGTCATCGGCAAGGAACTGGCTTCCAGGCTGGGTCTGACCATCGGCAGCAGGGTCAGCCTGCTTGCCCCGAGCGGAAAGAAATCCGCGGCCGGTTTTTCTCCCCGGATCATTTTCTTCAATGTCACCGGCATCTTCAGTTCAGGGATGTTCGAGTACGACTCGTCCCTTGCCTTCGTGTCCATCCCCGAGGCCCAGAAAATCCTGGGGTTCGAGGGCGATTTCGTGACCGGAATCGAATACAGGGTTTCGGACATAGACGGCGTGCAGGGCATCGGGGATGCGCTGGTCCGCGCCCTTGGCGGCTTTCCGCTCTATTCCCGCAACTGGATCGAGATGAACCAAAACCTCTTCGCGGCGCTCAAGCTCGAAAAAACCGCCATGGCGGTCATCCTGATCATGATCGTGCTGGTGGGTTCCTTTTCCATCATCACCACCCTGGTCATGATGGTCATGGAAAAAACCAAGGACATCGCCGTGCTCATGGCCCTCGGCGCCACGCCTCCCCAGATCCGCAACATCTTCATCCTGCAGGGCTCGCTCATCGGGGCCGTGGGCACGAGCATCGGGTTCGGCCTGGGGCTTGCGATCTGCTCCCTGCTGCAGAAATACCAGTTCATCAAGCTCCCGGCGGATGTCTACTACCTGGACCATCTCCCGGTGAAGATCGAGTTCCTCGACATGTCGCTCATCGCCATCTCGGCCATGGCCCTGTGCTTCCTGGCGACCCTGTACCCGGCCAGACAGGCCTCGAAGATGCAACCCACCGAGGCGCTGCGCTATGAGTGAGGTCTATCGTCTGAAAAACGTCGGCAAGGCCTACGAGCAGGGCGAGGAAACCGTCACCGTCCTGTCCGGGGTGGAACTGGCCGTGAGCGGAGGGGACTCCCTGGCCATCGTCGGGGCGTCGGGCTCCGGCAAGAGCACCCTGCTGCAACTCATGGGCACCTTGGACGTGCCGTCTAGCGGAACCATCCTCTTCAACGGAGACGACATTTCGACCCTGGGCTGGAAGGAACGGGCCCGTATCCGCAACAAGAACATGGGTTTCGTTTTTCAATTCCATCATCTGTTGCCGGAATTCTCGACTCTGGAAAACGCGGCCATGCCCGGAATCATCGGCGGCATGGCCAAGGGAGAGGCCCTGGAAAGGGCCGACGCGGCTTTGTCGCGGGTGGGGCTTGCGCATCGGCGCCATCACAGGGTAACCACCCTGTCCGGAGGAGAGAGGCAACGCGCGGCCATAGCGCGCGCCATCCTGCTCGAACCCGCGGTGGTGCTCGCGGACGAACCCACCGGAAACCTCGACGAACGGACAGGTCGGGAAATCAACGATCTTTTGCTGCATCTGAACAAGGATCAGGGAGTCACCCTGGTCGTCGTTACCCACAATGCTGAACTGGCCCAATGCATGCGCCGCACGTTGGAGCTTCGTTCCGGAGAATTGTATGAAACGTAGTGCTCTCCTGTGTCTGATTGTTTTCCTGTATCTCTTCTGCGCCGGCCCGCTCTTCGCGGACACGGCGAACAAGGTCATCGTCCTGCCCTTTGCCGTCAACGCGGCTCCGGACCTGGCCTATCTGGAAGAGAGCCTGCCCAAGCTGCTTCAGGACCGCCTGACAGCCCTGGGGCTGGAGGTGGTCTCACAGGAAGAGACCATGCGCCTCTTGCAGGATCAGCAGGTGGAGTACCTCGATCTTGGCGTCGCCCGGGACATGGCGCTGCTCGCCGGAGCCGGCTATGCGGTCTACGGCAGCTTCAGCCAGGTCGGGGAAAGCATCAGCATCGACACCCGGCTGGTGGAGGCGTACGGAGTGCGGGAGCCAAAGCCGTTTTTCGTGGTCAAGGAGGGTGTGATCAACATCCTGCCCGCCATCGAGGAAACGGCAACCAAAATCCAGGCCGGCGTTCAGCAAAAGGACCGCATCGCATCCATAGATGTGCGCGGGAATGAAATTCTCGACGACGACGTGGTCCTCATGCGGCTCAAGATCCAGCCCGGCGACGCGTACGATCCCACGGTCGTCAACACCGAACTCAAAAGCCTGTACGAACTCGGCTATTTCGACGACATCGCCATTGCCCTGGAGGACACCGCCGAAGGCAAGCTCCTGATCATCAACGTCAAGGAGAAGCCGCTCATTTCCGCCATCAGCGTCGAGGGCGCTCAGGAGCTCGATGCCGACGATCTGCTGGCGGCCATCGCCACCAAGACCGGAGCCGTGCTGAACCCCAGGGTTCTGGCCGACGACATGGGCAAGATCCGCGAACTCTACCGCAAGGACGGCTTTTACAACGCCGAGGTCGACTACACCCTGACCCAGGCCGACGCCAAGCGCGCTCGCCTGAACATCCTCGTCAAGGAAGGCAAGAAGCTCTACGTGACCGACATCGTCATTCAGGGCGCCAAACAGCTCGACCCCTCCGACCTCAAGGACGAGCTGGCCCTGACCGAACGCGGCATGCTGTCCTGGATGACCGGGTCGGGCGTGCTGCGCGAGGAAATTCTGGACCGCGACGCGGCGGCGCTGGAGGCCTATTACGGCAATCGGGGATTTTTGAACGCCAGGGTGGGGCAGCCCGAAGTCAGCTACAACGAGGACGGCATCACGGTGACCTTTCAGGTCGATGAAGGCGACCGTTACAGAGTGGCCGGCGTCAAGTACGATGGAGACATGATCGCCGCCCCCGAAAATCTGGACACGGTCATCGCCCTTGACGACCTGGCCAGGGAAAACGAATTCTTCGACCGCTCGGTGCTGCGCACCGACCTGCAGAAGCTTACGGCGCACTATTCCAATTTCGGATACGCCTTTGCCGAAGCCGACGTGAACATGGCCCGCAACGAGGCCGACAAGACCCTGGACGTCACCTACATCCTGTCCAAGGGCAACAAGGTCTCCATCAACCGCGTGCTCATCGAGGGCAACACCAAGACCCGGGACAACGTGATCCGCCGCGAGATGCGTCTGGTCGACGGCGACATGTACGACGGAGCCCAGTTGCGCCGCTCCAACGCGCGGCTCAACAAGCTCGACTTCTTCGAAACCGTCGAGATCACCCCCGAACCAACGCCCAGCCCCAACGCCCTCGACCTGCGGGTCAAGGTCAAGGAAAAGCCCACGGGCCAGTTCTCGGCCGGCGTCGGCTACTCCAGCTATTCGCAGGTGTTCTTCTCGGGCCAGGTGCTTGAGCGCAACCTTTTCGGCATGGGCTATCAGCTCGGCTTCAAGGGAACCATCAGCGCCAAGTCCGCGGACTACACCGCCACCTTCTGGAACCCGCATTACGACGACACGGACCTGGGCGTGGGCGTGAGCCTGTACAACACGATGAACGAATACTCGGACTACGACAAACAGGCCGTGGGCGCGCGTCTGCTCTTCGGCTATCCGCTCGGAGAATACACCAACCTGTCCTGGAACTACCGCCTGGAACGGTACAACATCGACGACATCGACGATGACGCGGACAAGGTCATCAAAGACATCGAGGGGCAGAACTGGGCCAGCGCCCTCTACGCGTCCATCAAGCGAGACACCACGGACCGCCGCATCAACCCCTCCAGGGGCATGACGCACCAGTTTTCCGTGGAATACGGCGGCGGCCTGCTCGGGGGCGACGACGACTTCGTCAAGTATATCGCCGATGCCAACCATTATTTCCCGATCTTCCTGGAAACCATCATTCACCTCCACGCCCAGGCGGGGTACGTGATGAAAAACGGCAGCGAGCGCATTCCGCCTTTCGAGCGCTTCTATCTCGGAGGCATGAATTCCGTTCGCGGATACAAGGAGCGGACCATCTCCCCGGTCTACGACCAGACGGAAGGCCAGGAGGGTTATGACGAGGGCGACGAAAAAGGCGGCAACAAGAGCTTCTTTTTCAACGCCGAATATCTTGTTCCGCTGCACAAGGAGATGGGCATCATGGGCCTGGTCTTCTTCGACGCCGGGAGCACCTGGGACGATGACGAGTCCATTGATTTCGACCTCTACAAGAGCGTCGGCGCCGGAGTACGCTGGTACTCGCCCCTTGGGCCGCTGCGTTTGGAATACGGCTACCCCCTGGACACGGTCGAAGTTGATGACGATAGGAAAGGCCGGTTCGAATTTTCCGTCGGACAGTTCTTTTAAACTTTAAAAATTCATACACGTAATCGGTGAGGAGTTTTTCATGCGCGCTTTTTTTCTGACATGTTTTTTCGTGCTTTGCCTGGCCCTGACGGCAGCCGCCGAGACAAAGATCGGCTTTGTCGATATGAAGACGGTCATCGCCAAATCCGAGCCCGGCGCCAAAGCCATGGAGCAGCTCAAAGCCCAGTTCAAGGACATGAAGGACAACCTCGACGCCCAGAAAAAGTCCCTGGACGCGTTGAAGGACGAGCTTCAGAAACAGTCCATGATGCTCAGCCAGGAAGCCAAGCTGGACAAGGAAACCCAGTACAAGCGCAAGGTGCGCGATTTCCAGGACATGGGCCAGAGCTACCAGCGCAAGCTGCAGCAGGCCGAACAGAGCCTTTCCAAGCCCATCATCGACAATCTGCTCACCGTCATCGAGGCGTACGGCAAGAAAAACGGCTACACCGCCATCTTTGACAAGCAGGCCAGCGGCGTGATCTTCGGCCAGGAAAGCGCCGACATCACGAGCGCCATCATCGCCGAACTCAACAAAGTCATGCGCGGCAAGTAAAGGCCCGGTCATGCGTCTTTCCGAAATAGCGTCCCGACTCGGCCTGACCCTCCAAGGCAGGGACTTGGAAATCAGTGGCGTCAACACCCTGGCTGACGCCACTGCCTCCGAACTGTCCTTTCTGGCCAATCCCAAGTACGCACCGCAACTCGAAACGACCAAGGCCGGCGCGGTCATCATCAGCGCTGATCAGGCCAGAGATTCGCTCTCCTGCCTCGTCAGCGCCAACCCCTACCTGGATTTCGCCCGCTGCGTGCAGCTTTTTGCCAAAAGGCAGGGCTCCTTCAGCGGAGTAAGCGAGCTGGCCTTTGTGCATCACGAGGCGACAGTCGATCCAGGCGCCGCCATCGCGCCCTTTGTCTACATCGGAAGCGGGGCAAGAGTGGAGGCCGGGGCGCGCATCTTCAGCGGCTGCTATATCGGCGAAGATTGCATCGTCGGCGAGGAAACCACCGTCTACCCCAACTGCACGCTCATGGCCGGAACCATTGTCGGCAAACGGGTCATCCTGCATGCCGGGACGGTGCTCGGAAGCGACGGGTTCGGCTTTGCCCAGGCCGCGTCAGGCATGACCAAATTCCCCCAGATCGGGCGCACCGTGATCGAGGACGACGTCGAAATAGGCGCCAACACCACCATCGACCGCGCCGCTCTCGGCGAAACCCGGGTTGGACAGGGCACCAAGATCGACAATCTGGTCCAGCTCGGCCACAACGTCCGGGTGGGGCGCAACTGCATCCTCGTCTCGCAGGTCGGCATCGCCGGATCGACGACTCTGGGCGATGGCGTGATCCTGGCCGGACAGGTCGGAGTGGCCGGACACATCCACCTGGGCGACGGCTGCCGCATCGGCGCCAAGTCCGGTGTAGGCAAGGATGTCCCGCCGAAAACCGACTTGAGCGGCATCCCGGTCATGCCTCACGGCTCTTTTCTGCGCGCCTCGTCCATCATTCCCAAACTGCCGGAAATGAAACGCCGGCTCGGAAAACTGGAAAAGGAATTGGCCGCACTTCGGGAAGAACTCGCGAACAAAGGGTAAAGATATGATCACCAAACCAGACCAGGGCGAAATCGTCAGCCGGGACATTCTGGACCTGCTCCCCCACCGCTATCCTTTTCTGCTGGTGGACCGGGTGCTCTCCTTTGAGCCCATGAAGTCCGTGCATGCCATCAAAAGCGTGTCCATCAACGAACCGTTCTTCCAGGGACATTTTCCGTCCTATCCCGTGATGCCCGGCGTGCTCATCCTTGAGGCCCTGGCCCAGGCCGGGGGAATCATGGTCATCAAGAGCCTCCCCCCCGCCGACACCGTCGGAAAGATCTTCCTCTTCACCGGCATGGAAAAAGTGCGCTTCCGCCGCCCCGTTTTCCCGGGCGACCAGCTGCACCTGCACGTGACCTACGAGCGACACAAGATGATGATGTGGAAGACCAACGGCAAGGCCATGGTCGACGGCAAAGTCGTGGCCGAAGGCATCCTGACGGCCTCAGTCGTGCCGAGGGAGGACTGATGCAAACAAACATACACCCCGCGGCGATTGTTCATCCGGGTGCGTACCTGGGTACCGGAGTGACGGTTGGCCCTTTCGCCATTATCGAAGACTGTGTTCACATCGGCGATGAGACAATCATCGACGCCGGAGCCCAGATCAAACGCTTCACGACTCTCGGCGCCAAAAACCATGTCCATTCTATGGCCTGCGTCGGCGGCGAACCCCAGGACCTGAAATTCGGCGGTGAAGAGAGCACGCTTGTCATTGGCGACCGCAACCGGATCCGGGAATTTTCGACCATCCATCGCGGCACTGAGGGCGGCGGCGGAGTGACCCGCGTCGGCTCGGACAACCTGATGATGGCCTACTCGCACATCGCCCACGACTGCGTGGTCGGCGACAACAACGTCCTGGCCAACGCCGCGACCCTGGCCGGGCACGTCACCGTGGGCAACGAAGTCGTGGTGGGCGGGCTTTCCGCGGTCCATCAGTTCGTGAACATCGGCGACTTCGCCTTCATCGGCGGCAAGACCGGCGTGGCCCAGGATGTGCCGCCCTTCATGCTGGCCGTGGGCGAGCGCGCCACCCTGCGCGGCCTCAACCTCATCGGCCTGCGCCGCCATGGATTCTCCTCCGAGGAGATCAGCGCGCTCAAATCCGCCTACAAGCTGATCTGGCGCTCCAACCAGGAACGCAACGAGGTCATGCAGCAGGTCGAGACGGAACTGGGCAACTTCCAGCAGGTCATGAAGCTTCTGGACTTCATCCGCAGCAGCAAACGGGGCACCATAACGCCTGAACGCATCTGAAGGCATGACCAGGACGCTTGGCATCATCGCGGGCGGCGGTACGTTCCCCGTCACGGTGGCCCGCACGGCCCGCGAACGCGGAGAACGCGTCATCGGTGTCGGATTCCCGTCCGACACCGATCCCGACTTCTCCTCGCACTGTGACAGTTTTTCCTGGCTCAAACTCGGCCAGCTTGGCCGACTCATCGATTTTTTCCGGGCCAACCGCGTCACGCATGTGGTCATGGCCGGCCCCATCAACAAGCCGCGCGCCCTGGACCTGCGACCGGACTGGCGCGCCGCCCGGCTCCTTTTCTCCATCAAGGCGCGTGGCGACGACGTACTGCTGCGCGCCCTCACGGCCGAGCTCGAACGCGAAGGCCTGACCGTCGTGGCCCCGCATCAATACTCGCCCCAACTCCTTGCGCCGCAAGGCATCCTGACCAAGAGAAAACCCACGCAGACCGAACGCGAGGACATCGAGTTCGGCTGGAAGCTGGCTCAGAGCCTCGGACAGTTCGATATCGGCCAGTGTCTGGTGGTGAAGGAAAAAATCGTGCTCGCCGTGGAGGCCATCGAAGGCACCGATGCGGCCATCCTCCGCGCCGGACAGCTTGGAGGGGCAGGAGCCGTGGTGGTCAAACGCCCCAAGCCAACCCAGGACAAACGGCTCGATCTCCCGGCGTTTGGTCTCAAGACCCTGCAATCCATGGCCGAAGCCGGCGCGACATGCCTGGCGTACGAGGCGGGTGCTTGCATTTTCTTCGAACAGGACCGGGCCGTAGCCTTCGCCGACAACCACGGCATCACCCTTATCGGACTGTCCGCAAACGCCTGAAGCCTTTTGTCCCAGCATGCAAAAACGGCCGGGACTTCCGCCCCGGCCGTTTTTGCCGTTTTCGAGATATCCGCTCTTACTTTTTATCGAGCCCCAGAATCCCGACCACATTTTGAGCCGCCTGAACGGTGAACTCGTTCTCCGACAAGCGGGCCTTGTCCGCCTCATCTATGACCAGTCGGGGTGCGTTGGCCAGCTTCCTGTCGGGAGTGATCTCGAATTCCGCACCGAAGCCGTCCTGAAAATACAGGTCCTGAAAGCCCGCGAACTTCAGGGCGTGGGCAGTGGCGTCAAGAATCGCCAGCTCGTCCCTGTCCATCAGCCCAAGCTCCTTGGCCTTGATCAGTCCGGCCAGGCATTCCCCACCCTGGGTGCAGGCGATATGGCCGTGCCTGTTGGCCAACAGCATGGATTCGATGATCCTCTGTTCGCTGACCCGCACGACCGCGAACGTTCCTGCTCCGCCAAGCTTCTGGTACTGCTCCGCCAGATGGGCCACTCTGGGGAAGGACACGGGGTTGCCGATCATGGCCGCCTGGGCCACCGACGGACGCACCTTGACCGCTTCGAATCTGCGCTGACCGGGTGCCTGGTCGTAATAACGGAAAACAGGATCCGCATGGTCCGACTGCACCCCGACAATGCGCGGCAGAGTCTCGATGATTCCAAGCCGCAGCAACTTCAGAAATCCGCTCATGATGGCCGTGATGTTCCCGGCGTTGCCTATGGGCACGAACACGACCTTGCCGCGCAGATCCCAATCGTACCACTGAGCCACCTCGAAGGCGTAGCTCTCCTGTCCGAGGATGCGCCAGGCGTTCTTGGAGTTCAAGAGCGCCACCCGGTAATGGTCGGCCAGGTATTCGACCACCTTCATGCAGTCGTCGAACACGCCGGGTATTTCGAGCACCGTGGCCCCGCTGCCTAGTGGCTGGGAAAGCTGCTGCGCCGTCACCTTGCCCTGGGGCAGGAGCACCACCGAGGTCAGCGGCTCTCCCACGTACGCAGCATACAGGGCTGCGGCGGCGGAGGTGTCGCCAGTGGAGGCGCAGATGGTCAGAACGTTATCCCAGCCGTGCTTGGCGACCAGATGGCGCAGATAGGAGTAGGCGCAGGCCATGCCCCGGTCCTTGAACGAGGCGGACGGGTTCTGGCCGTCGTTCTTGAAAGCCATGGATTGGCCCACCAGACGCTCCAGGTGAGGCGATGACCGCGTCACGGGGGTGTTCCCCTCGCCCAGATAGACGATGTGCTCCTCGGCCATCACAGGGGCCATGAGCTCGTAGAACCGGAAAATGCCGCGCAGGGCGGGATTCTTGGTGGCCGCGCGCAGATCGAAAATGTCGCGCCACGCAGGACCAGTCGTCTTCTCCAGTTCGGAAAAGCGGGTGTCCTCGAGCAGGAACACGCCCTTGCAGCTGGGACAGGTGTAATGCAACTCGTCAATGGGGTATCTGGCCTGACAGCCGAGGCAGACATATTCCATTTCCCCTCTGTATTCGGGGAAAACGTTGGCTTCGCGCATGAGATGCTCCCTTGGGAAAGATTACCTGAGCGCCGTGTCGAGCACCGCGCCCGCGAACAGAAAAACCGCTACAAAACCGTTCATGGTGAAAAAAGCCAGGTTGACCCTGCTCATGTCGTCTGGGGAAATGAGCCTGTGCTCGAATTGCAGGATCGCCGCCACGACCAGGCAAACGCCGGCGTAGATCAGCCCCGCCCCGGCAGCCCATCCCGCCAGCAGGAAAAAAAGAGCCGTGACCGCATGGCTGAAGGTCGAAAGCGCCAGCGCCGTCGGCACGCCGTTGGCGGCAGGCAGGGAATGCAGATTCTCGGCGCGGTCGAAATCGACATCCTGGCAGGCGTAGAGGATGTCGAATCCTCCCACCCAAAAGGTCACGCCCAGCCCCAGCAACACGGGGGCCGGCTCCACGACCGGTGACACGGCCAGCCATCCGGCCAGCGGCGCGAGACCAAGCACGGAGCCCAGAAAAAAATGACACAGCCGGGTAAAGCGCTTGGTAAAGCTGTACAGGGCGGACCAAAGCAATGCCAGGGGCGACAGGGCCAGACACAGCGGATTGAGCAGGGCGCAGGCCGCGATAAAGACAAAAGCGCTGGCCGCGATGAACACTCGCGTTTCGAGGACGCCGACTTCCCCTGTCACCAGGGGGCGTGTGAGCGTGCGCGGGTTCCGTGAATCAATGGGCAGATCCGCCAGGCGGTTGACGGCCATGGCGAAAGAACGCACCGCCACCATGGCCAGGGTCAGGGCCAGAAAAGTTTTCCAGCCGGGCCAACCGCCCGCGGCCCAGATCATGCCGAGATAGGCGAAGGGCAAGGCGAAGATCGAATGCTCGATCTTGACCATGCGGGCCAAAAGAACGGTTTTGCGCCAGACGGACAGCATAACGGTTCTCCCCCTACGCGACCACGAGCTTCAGGAATCGCTTTTTGCCGATCTTGAGCACGTACTCTCCAGGGCCGAATGCAAAAGAGGCGTCGTCCTCCTTGCGTCCGTCAACGGTCACGGCGTTCTGCTTGCACATGCGGCGGGCGTCGCCCTTGGAGGAGCAGACGCCGCTCTCGCTCAGCACGTCGACCAGCAGCGCGCCCGCCGCCGCGCCGAAGACTTCTATGTCCTCGGGAATACCCTGCTTGGCGAAAACCGCGTTGAACCCTTCGCGAGCCCCCTTGGCGGCCTCGACGCCGTGGAAACGGGCGGTGATCTCCTCGGCCAGGTCCTCTTTGGCGGTCTTGGGGTGCAGGACGCCGCTTTGAACCCGCGCCTTCAAGTCCCGGATCGCGTCCAGGGATCTGTCGGAGAGCAACTCGTAATAGCGCCACATAAGTTCGTCGGAGATGGACATGACCTTGCCGAACACGTCCGACGGCGCTTCATCGATGCCGATGTAGTTGCCCAGGGACTTGCTCATCTTCTGGACGCCGTCGAGACCTTCGAGAATGGGCACGGTCAGGACTATCTGCGAAGCCTGCCCGTGTTCGCGCTGCAAATGGCGCCCCATGAGCAGGTTGAACTTCTGATCCGTCCCGCCCAGTTCCACGTCGGCCTTGAGGGCCACGGAATCGTAGCCCTGCACCAAAGGATACAGGAATTCGTGGATGGCAATGGGCTGGTTGCCTTTGAAGCGCTTCTCGAAATCGTCGCGTTCGAGCATCCGGGCCACGGTGTAGCTGGAGCACAGCTCGATGAAATCGGCTGCGGAAAATGTGTCCATCCAAGTGGAGTTGAAGGCGATCTCGGTGCGTTCGGGATCCAGGATCTTGAAAATCTGCCGCTTGTAGGTCTCGGCATTGCGCAGCACCTCCTCGCGGGTCAGTTTCTTGCGTGTCTCGGACTTTCCGGAAGGATCGCCGATCATGCCCGTGAAATCCCCGATGAGAAAGATGACATGGTGCCCCAGATCCTGAAAATGCTTGAGCTTCTGGATCAGCACCGTGTGTCCCAGATGGAGGTCCGGAGCGGTGGGATCGAATCCGGCCTTGACCCTGAGCGGCAGGCCCTTGCGCAACTTGCCGATCAGCTCCTCTTCATTGATGATCTCAACGCTGCCACGCCGAATCTGCTCCAGCTGACGAGCCAACTCCAAATCTGTCATGACTTATCCTGTTCTTTAAGATGCCCTGTATTGCCATGCCGTAATCGATCGGCATCGGTCCTGATCCATTTCCATAAGCGCCCCGTTCAGCATGCACGGCCCCTTGGCCAACTCGAAGCGCTGAGGCATCGCGCTGCGGAATTTGCGCAGAATGATGTCGTTGTCCATGCCCAGGCAGGAGTCTTCCGGCCCGCACATGCCCAAGTCCGAGATGTAGCCCGTGACGCCGTCCAGAATGGTCGCGTCGTTGGTCTGCACATGGGTGTGCGTGCCGACCACCGCCTGCGCGCGGCCGCGCAGCATATGCGCCAGCGCCCGCTTTTCCGAGGTGGCCTCGGCGTGCATGTCGACCACGATGACCGCCCCCCGCGGCACCCGGACCATCAGATTCTCGGCCGCTGTGAAAGGGCAGTCAAGAGCCTCCATGAAGGTGCGCCCTTGCAGATTGATGACCGCCAGCGACGGCAGGCCCTGGCCCGGATCGTAAATCCCAAGCCCTCCACCCGGAGCGGAAGCCGGATAATTGGCCGGTCGCAGCAGGCGGGGCTCGCTCTGCAAAAGGGGCCGGACGTCTGGAAATTTCCAGACATGGTTGCCGGTGGTCAGAACGTCCACCCCGTAGCGCAGCAACTCCTGGGCGCACTTGGCCGAAAGCCCCATTCCGCCCGACGCGTTTTCGCCGTTGGCCAACACAACGTCGAGTCCCAGTTCCCGACGCAAACGCGGCAGATGATCCCTGACCATCTGCCGCCCGCCGTTGCCGACAATGTCACCCAGAAAAAGAAGCCGCATGGACAGGCTACTTGGCGATGCCCACGGCCCGCTTCTCGCGAATGACGGTGACCCGGATCTGTCCGGGGTAGGTCATCTTCTCTTCGATCTGCTTGGCGATGTCCTTGCTGAGCATGTAGATCTGGTCGTCGTTGACCGACTCGCAATCCACCATGACGCGCACTTCCCTGCCGGCCTGGATGGCGAACGCCCGGCTCACGCCCGCGAATCCGGTGGCGATGCCTTCCAGCTCCTCCAGGCGCTTGACGTAGCTTTCCAGCAGCTCCTTGCGCGCGCCTGGGCGGGCGCCGGACAGGCTGTCGGCGGCCTGAACCAGCACGGCATAGACGGACTTGGGCGGAACGTCTTCGTGGTGGGCGGCAATGGCATGCACGATCTCGCCGGATTCGTTGTACTTCTTGGCCAGGTCCGCGCCGATGAGCGCATGGGGCCCCTCGACCTCATGATCCACGGCCTTGCCCAGGTCGTGCAACAAACCGGCGCGCTTGGCCTTCTTGATGTCGAGACCCAGCTCGGCGGCCATGATCCCGCACAGAAAGGCCACTTCCAGGGAGTGCTGCAACACGTTCTGGGTGAAGCTGGTGCGGAAGCGCAACTGCCCCAGCAGCCGGACGATCTCGGGATGGATGCCGTGCACGCCGAGGTCGAAGGTGGCCTGCTCGCCGATCTCGCGGATCTGCACGTCCATCTCCTTCTCGACCTTCTTGACGATATCCTCGATGCGGGCGGGATGAATGCGGCCGTCGCTGATCAGGCGTTCCAGGGAACGCTTGGCCACCTCGCGGCGCAAGGGGTTGTACGCGGAAAGTATGACCGTCTCCGGCGTGTCGTCGATGATCAGGTCCACACCCGTGGCGGCCTCGATGGCCCGGATGTTGCGCCCTTCGCGGCCGATGATGCGGCCCTTCATGTCTTCGCTGGGCAGTTCCACGGAACTGACCGTGTGCTCGGAGACATAGTCGCCGGCATAGCGCTGCACGGCGCTGGCGATAATCATCTGGGCCTTGCGGTGGGCCGTCTCCTGGGCTTCGACCTCGATCACGCGCACCATCTTGGCTGCCTCATGCCGGGCCTTGCTCTCGATTTCCTGCATCAGCCTGGCACGAGCCTCCTCGGCGGTCAGCCCGGATATCTCCTCCAAACGGACCTGCTGCTGGGCGATAAGCTCCTGCAGCCCTTCCTCTTTCTCCTCAACGGCGCGCTCCTGCTTGACGACCCTCTTTTCCAGGTTGACCAGCTCGCTCTCCTTCAAAGCCAGGTCCTCGACCTTCTTTTCCAGCCGCTCTTCCTTGGCCTGTAGCCTGGCCTCGTTTTTTTTCAGTTCGCGTTCCCGATCCTTGGCGTCCTGCTCCACTTCCTTTTTCAGGGCAAAGACTTCGTCCTGTGCCTGGAGCAGGACTTCCTTCTTGTGCGCCTGGGCGTCTTTCTTGGCTTCATCGAGAATCCGTTCCGACAGCTTGCGCGCGTCGTCCATCTCTTGATCGGTGATATATTTTTTGAATAAAAAACCCGCAACAGCCCCGATTCCGATACTGATAAACGCGGTGATTATGATTTGGGGGGTCATGGAAACTCCTTGCACAATATATTTACGATGGCTGCGCAACGGCCATGAATCGTCGGTCCCGTCCTGGAATCGGACTGTCGGAACGACAGCGCAAGCTGACTTACGATCGGCAAGGAGTATGCGAGACTGGCATCTGGAAGGGGCGGATCGGCTAAAAGCCCCGGAAGGCAGTGTTGGGAATCATTTTGAACCTCTTAAGTTAAGAGGGGGTTGGCTACAGCCCATCAGGCTTCTCCGGAATTTCCGAAGCATGCACACAAGACCGTTGTAAGCTACCCTTTTTGCGCTTTATTGGCTCAAAAACGCATCACCAATCACTGACCCCCCAGGGTTCTTGATCCACTAATCTTCAGGACTATCTATCTTCGAAAGAAGCTGTTGCAGCGTACCTTCGAGCTGCGACATCTTCCCTTGATCATGTAAATAATCGTCGGCCAGACTCAACGCCAAGTATGTCAGTAGCCGCTCCTTGCTCATGTGACTCACCCTCCCTTCGAGATCCGTGTAGCGCTGATGAACCAGGTCCACAGCTTTATGGATCCTCTCGGGGGGGACATCGGCCGCGAAGGAAAGATCGAGGCCGAGCACTGTCAAATTGTATCCTGGCATTACCTAGTTTCTATCAACCTCTTGCAGGCTGTTCAAGATATTTTCCACCCTCGCCAGGACAGCCTCCTTGGTCTGACGCTCCTGTTCAAGGGACTCCTTTAATTGCATGTTCTCAAGCTTCAAGGCTTCCTGACGCTCCAGGAGCAGCGTGATTTTTTCCGTCAACTGATTAAGAATATCCATATGTTATCCTAGGATTGAGGTGACTTTTTTCTGCGCTCGATATTCGACTGTCTGGCCCTGGCCACGCACAGCGATCCGTCCGGAACATCTTTAGTAACCACGGATCCGGCCGCGACAAGGGCTCCGGCTCCCACGGTCACGGGCGCGACAAGCGCGGTGTTGCTGCCGATAAAGGCGTTTTCCCGAATTTCCGTGCGGTGCTTGCGCTCGCCGTCATAGTTGCAGGTTATGGTTCCCGCGCCGATGTTCACGCCGGGCCCGATGTCGCTGTCTCCGAGATAGGAGAGGTGACCGGCCTTGGCTCCCGCATGCAGCACGGACTTCTTGATTTCCACGAAGTTCCCGACCCGGGCGTCTTCGCCGATGTCCGCGCCGGGTCTCAATCGCGCATAGGGACCGACACTGGCTCCGGCGCGGATGTGAGAACCTTCAATATGAGAAAAGGATTTCACTTGGCAAGGACCAAGAACCGAATCCCTGATCCAGCAATGAGAAGATATGGAGGCGCCACGGTCAATACGTGACCGTCCGTATATTTCGCACGGCCCGACAATTTCGGCTCCGGGTTCGATCACGACGTCGGGCCCGATCACGATGGAGCCGCTGTTGCGCAGAATGACCCCGCGATCCAGAAGAGCGTCCACGATTTTCTGACGCAGCGATTCCTCGAAACCAACCAGTTCCCGTGGAGAATTCACCCCGCGCAGCAGGTCCGAGCCGGCAAAAGGGACTCCAACGACAGGCTGACCATCGACGGCGCAGATGGAGACCATCTGTGTCAGATAGTATTCCCTCTGGGCGTTGTCGCGATCCATCAGGCCAAGCAGCGAACCGCACCGCCGGACATCGAACACGTACACGCCGGAATTGACCTCATGGACTTCCCCGCCGTGATCCTCGGGACGGAAGTCTTTTTCCTCCACCACGCGTTCGACGGAGCCCTGCGCGTCGCGAATGATTCGACCGTACCCGAAAGGGTTGTCAAGGCGCACTGTCAGCATGCCCATGGCGGCATTTTCCGCCGCACAGCGCTGCGCCAGGTCGTGGATGGCTTCCACCGGCACATGCGGCGTGTCGCCGTTCAACACGCAGACGTGGGAAACGCCGCTGCCTGCGACGTCTGGCCAGGCAAGGGTCACCGCGTGGCCGGTGCCGAGCTGCTCTCCCTGGATGACAAACCGGCCCTGCCGTTCCGGAAATTTCGCTTCGACCTCTTCGGCCTTGAAGCCTATCACCGTCCAGACATGCTCCGGCGGAACAGCGCTGAGCGCGTCGTAGACATAGCCCAACAAGGGTTTTCCCAACACCTGCTGCAACACCTTCGGCATGTCGGAGTGCATGCGTGTTCCCTTCCCTGCGGCCAAAATGACATATCCCAATTCCGACTTCATGAGCATCCTCAAATTGTGTTTCCGATGACGGCCGTAACACCCGGCATGAAAGGGTCGAACACGCGGCGCGCGAGAAATTCGACAAAAAAAAATCCTTCGATACCCGGAACAACTTCGGTCACGTTGATACCGGCATCTCTTCCCAAGCTCAAGATACACGAACAAAAAAAAGCAGGCTCCGGAGAGCCTGCTTTCACGTTCTGTGATCGGTTGCCATTACATGCGGCACGTGCCTTCACTGACAGCACTCTGTCGGCATTTCATGCGATGAAGTGCTCTGGCCAATGCAGCCTGGACGGCTGCGTGATCCAATTTCTCCTGTTGCTGTTTGGCGCGCTGCTCGGCTCTGTCCTGAGCTCTGCGAGCCCTTTCCAGATCGATGTCTTCGGCTCTTTCCGCCACTTCGGCCAGAACCGTCACCTTTGCAGGGGAAACCTCGGCAAAACCTCCGGCAACAAATACGAAGTGTTTCTTGCCGTTGAGTTTGTAGTAGAGGCTCCCGATACCAAGTGCAGAGAGAAACGGGATATGATTGGGCAGGACACCAAATTCGCCATTGATGCCGGGAGCGCCGACGTAATCGACTTCTTCCTTGAGCACCATTTTGTCTGGTGTCACTATTTCAAGCGTAATTGTTTTAGCCATATCAATACCCCAGAGCAAGAATTACTGTTTCTTGGCGTTTTCCAATGCCTCTTCGAGTCCGCCTACCATGTAGAAGCAGGACTCCGGAATGGAATCGTGCTTGCCTTCAATGATTTCCTTGAAGCTCTTGATGGTCTCTTCGAGCTTCACATAGCGGCCTTCCTTGCCCGTGAACTGGGCGGCAACGAAGAAAGGCTGAGAGAGAAAACGCTGGATCTTGCGCGCCCGGGAAACGGTCAGCTTGTCCTCGTCGGACAGCTCGTCCATGCCCAGAATCGCGATGATGTCCTGCAGGTCTTTGTACTTCTGGAGGATTCTCTGTACAGCGCGAGCGGTCATGTAGTGATCCATGCCGATGACGTTGGGGTCGAGAATGCGGGACGTGGAGTCCAGCGGGTCCACCGCGGGGTAGATGCCAAGCTCGGCGATCTGACGTGAGAGAACGATGGTTCCGTCAAGGTGCGAGAACGTGGTGGCCGGCGCGGGGTCGGTCAAGTCGTCGGCGGGCACGTAAACGGCCTGCACCGAGGTGATGGAACCCGTCTTGGTGGAAGTGATGCGTTCCTGCAGTTCACCGAGGTCGGTGCCCAGGGTCGGCTGGTAACCAACGGCGGAGGGCATGCGACCCAGCAGCGCGGAGACTTCGGAGCCGGCCTGGGTGAAACGGAAGATGTTGTCGACGAAGAGCAGCACGTCCTGGTTTTCTTCGTCACGGAAGTATTCCGCGGCGGCCAGAGCGGTCAGCGCAACGCGGGAACGGGCTCCCGGAGGTTCGTTCATCTGGCCGTAGACGAGGCAGGCTTTGTCCAGAACCCCCGCGTCAATCATTTCATGGTACAGGTCGTTTCCTTCACGGGTGCGTTCACCGACACCGGCGAATACGGAGATGCCGCCGTGGTTCTTGGCGATGTTGTTGATCATCTCCATGAGGATAACGGTCTTTCCGACGCCGGCGCCGCCGAACATGCCCATCTTGCCGCCCTTGGGGAAGGGGACGAGCAGGTCGATAACCTTGACGCCCGTTTCAAGCACTTCGATCTTGGTCGACTGCTCGGTGAATCCGGGAGCGGGGCGGTGAATCGGATACGTCTTTTCGGAAGAGATCGGCCCCTTTTCGTCCACGGGACGTCCGACGACGTTCAGGATGCGGCCCAGGGAGGCCTTGCCGACAGGCACCTGAATGGGTTTGCCCGTGTCCTTGCCGATCTGGCCGCGAACGAGGCCGTCGGTGTTGTCCATGGCGATGCAGCGGACCACGCTGTTGCCAAGGTGCTGCGCGACTTCGACAACCAGGTTGTCTTCCTCGGCATCAATGGTCGGGTTGGTAATAAGAACAGCGTTCAAGATACTCGGCAGTTTGCCCTCGGCAAACTCCAAGTCAACAACAGGCCCGATGACCTGCACTATCTTACCGGTATTAACAGCACTCATGCGTTATGCCCCCTTATCCTTTCAGTGCCTCGGCACCGCCTACGATGTCCATTAATTGAGTTGTAATGCTGGCCTGGCGTGCCTTGTTGTAGACAAGAGTCAGGCTGCCGACCATTTCGTCGCAGTTCTTTGTCGCGTTATCCATGGCCGACATGCGAGCCGCGTGCTCGCTGGCCGACGTGTCGAGCAGGCCGCGATACATCTGCACCTTGACGTACCTGGGAAGAAGTTCGGCCAGAAGCCCTTCCACCGAGGGTTCGAAGATGTATTCGCTGGACGCTCCGGCCGAAGCCTCCACTTCCGGCGTTTCAGCGGGAAGAATCTGCGACGAGGTCGCTTCCTGCTTCGCGATGCTTACAAACTTTCCATAGACAATATGTACTTCGTCAAATTGCCCGGACAGGTATCCGTCAATGACGAGATTTCCCGTTTCGCTTGCCAGCTGAAAATCAAAATGGGTCATGTTTTCAGCGTAAGCAGTCGAGATCTCGAATTTTGTCTTGCGGATGAAGTCTCTGCCTTTCTTTCCAATGCAGATAAACTTGACCGTCTTGCCTTCTGCTTCCTTCTGCTTGGCCAGTCTGCTGGCCGCATTGCACAAGTTCGCGTTGAAACTGCCGCACAGCCCTTTATCCGATGTCACCAGAACGATTCCCACGTTCTGGATGACTTCGCGCTTCTCAAGCAGGGGATGCGCGCTGGCGTCGGCGCGGGAAGCCAGATCGATAAGAATGTCATTGAACTTATCAGCATAGGGACGAAAGCGCTCGATACGGCTCTGAGCACCGCGCAGCTTTGCGGAAGCGACCATGTTCATCGCTTTCGTAATCTGCTTGGTCTTCTTTACACCGACGATTTTGTTCTGGATGTCCCTGAGTGATGCCATTTACGACTCCTTAAGCGATCCTAGGCTTTGAAACCGGCTTTGAACTCATTGATCGCGTCAGCCAGCTTCTTTTCGGTTTCACTGCCAAGATCCTTGGTCTGAACGATTTCAGCCAGGACGTCGGACTTCTGGTTGCGCATGAACTCAACCAGTTCTTCACCGAAGCGGATGGCGTCCGTGACGGCGACGTCATCAAGGAAGCCGCGGGTACCGGCGTAAAGAACGGCGACCTGCTCTTCGACGACCATCGGCTTGTACTGGGGCTGCTTGAGCAGTTCGACCAGGCGCTCGCCGCGGGTCAGCTTGGTCTTGGTGGCCTTGTCCAGATCGGAGCCGAACTGGGCGAAGGCGGCCAGTTCGCGATACTGGGCGAGGTCGAGACGCAGCGTGCCGGCGACCTTCTTCATGGCCTTGATCTGGGCCGCGCCACCGACTCGGGATACGGACAGACCAACGTTGATGGCGGGGCGGATGCCGGCCATGAACAGGTTGGGCTCAAGGTAGACCTGGCCGTCGGTGATGGAGATGACGTTGGTCGGGATGTACGCGGACACGTCGCCAGCCTGGGTTTCAATGACCGGCAGGGCGGTCAGGGAACCGGCGCCCAGCTTGTCGTTGACCTTGCAGGAACGCTCCAGCAGGCGGGAGTGCAGGTAGAAAACGTCGCCGGGGAAGGCTTCGCGTCCCGGAGGGCGGCGCAGAAGCAGGGACATCTGGCGGTAGGCCACGGCCTGCTTGGACAGATCGTCATAAACGATCAGGGCGTGCTTGCCGTTGTCGCGGTAGAACTCCGCCATGGTGCATCCGCAGTAGGCGGCGATGAACTGCAGCGGGGCGGGCTCGGAGGCGGTGGAGGAGATGACGGTCGTGTATTCCAGAGCGCCGTTCTGGCGAAGAGCCTCGACAACCTGGGCGACGGTGGAGCGCTTCTGGCCGATGGCGACGTAGAAGCAGTGGATGTCGCTGTTCTTCTGGGCGATGATGGCGTCGACGCCGACGGCGGTCTTGCCGACCTGACGGTCGCCGATGATCAGTTCGCGCTGTCCGCGACCGATGGGGGTCATGGCGTCGATGGCCTTCAGACCGGTGTACATGGGCTCATGTACGGACTTACGGGCGATGATGCCGGGAGCCTTGATTTCAACGTTACGAAACAGATCCGTCTGGATCGGACCGAGACCGTCGATCGGGTTGCCCAGAGGGTCGATGACGCGGCCCATGACCGCATCACCTACGGGAACCTGGAAAATACGGCCCGTACGCTTGACGATGTCGCCTTCCTTGATGTGCTCGGTCTCGCCGAGGAGAGCCACACCAACGGAGTCTTCTTCAAGGTTGAGGACCATTCCCATGACGTTACCGGGGAACTCGAGGAGTTCCATGGCCATCGCGTTTTCACAGCCGTAAACGCGGGCGATACCGTCACCCACCGACAGGACCACGCCAGTTTCGCTCATCTCGACCTTTTTCTCGTAATTCTTGATCTGGCCTTCGATGATCTGGCTAATTTCTTCTGCTTTGATCTGCATAGCCTCTACTCACCCCTTTTGATATTTTCTTTCAAAATTTGCAGTTG
>JAEWKZ010000070.1 GCA_023393525.1 Pseudomonadota bacterium
TGTGTTTCTTCGGGACGATTTGCGGCAAAGGACGGGCCGATTACTTCGCTAACGCTTCCCCCTGTCGGGTGCGTAGAGGACTTTCACCTCCAAGTGAGTGCGCCCTGCCGGGCGCACCACAAAAAAATCCCCGCCATGGATTCCATGACGGGGATTTTTTTCACGCTAAGAAAAGAGCTCAGTCGGCGACCGGAAAATCGATGCGGACCTGTTCCTCGTCCCCGCTGCGCTCGACGATCTCGCCGATGATCCAGGCGTCCTGCTTCAAGGCGCCCAGGCGGTGCGCCACATCCTTGGCGATGTCCTTCTTGACGACCATGATGTAGCCGATGCCGCTGTTGAAGATCTGCAACATCTCCTCCCAGCTCAAATTCCCCTGGGTCCGCAGCCACTCGAACACGGGCGGGATGCTCCAGGAGCCGAAGCTGATCTGCGCGGTCACGCCCTTGGGCAGGATGCGCACGATGTTGTCGTAGAAGCCTCCGCCGGTGACGTGGACCATGCCGTGGATCTCCCAGTCCCGCATGACGTTGCGCACGGCTTCGACGTAAATGCGGGTGGGGGCGAGCAGGACGTCGGCCACGCTTTGGTCCGTGCCGGGAAAAATATCGTCAGGCCGCAGGCCGGACTCGGAGTAGAGTTTGCGCACCAGGGAGTAGCCATTGGAATGCACCCCGGAGGAGGCCAGTCCGATGATCAGGTCGCCCACGCCGATGCTCGAACCGTCCACGACCTTGTCGTTGTCGACCATGCCGACGCAGAAGCCGGAAAGATCGTACTCGCCGTCGGCGTAGAAGTCCGGCATCTCGGCGGTCTCGCCGCCAATGAGCGCGCACTGGGCGTCCTTGCAGCCTTCGACGATGCCCCGGATGACAGCTTCGGCCTTGTCGATATCGAGCTTGCCGGTCGCAAAATAATCAAGAAAAAACAAAGGCTTGGCGCCTTGAACAATAATATCGTTGACGCTCATGGCCACCAGGTCGATACCTACCGTATCGTGCCTGTCGAACATGAAGGCGAGCTTGAGCTTGGTTCCCACGCCGTCGGTGGAGGCCACCAGCACCGGTTCGTTGACCATGGCCATGGACGGCTTGAAAAGCCCGCCGAATCCGCCGATATCGTTGACAACGCCCTTGGTGTAGGTCGATGCGACCAGGGATTTTATGCGCGACACGAACGTGTTGCCCGCCTCGATATCCACCCCGGCATCCTTATAGGCCTTGTCCCGCTGAGACATGTACAACTCCTTGTTTCTTCGCCTTCAACCAGCTACGTTAATGCAAATCATTCTTCATCCGGAGGCCACGTTGCATAAACTCACGGCTGATCCAAGTAAAGCAAAAAACGCGGCATTGGCAAGGGCCGGCCTTCTCTGGGCCGGCATCGCGCTCTTCGCGCCCAGTCCCTTGTCGGCGGACATCATCATTGATTCCGGCCAGGGGAAGGACACCGTCATCCATGTCGATCCCGGCGGCAGCTTCGGGCAGGAAAGCATGATCATCGACTCCGATCCGGACAACGGTTCGCTGATCCAGGTTTCTCCGCCGACGTCGCCGCAAGAGGACATGGGGCTCGAACCCATCATCATCGTGCCGGAAATCCACATCAAGGAGTAAGACATGGACACGCCCGCGCTCCTCTGGCGCCCCCTGGAAGACGCCACCCTGCAATGCCTGCTTTGCGCCCACTTCTGCCGCATCGAAGACGGCGGACGCGGCCAGTGCGGGGTCCGCGAAAACAGGGGCGGCAAACTCTTCACCCTGTCCCATGACAGGGTCGCGGCCCTGAACCTCGATCCGGTGGAAAAAAAACCCCTCTTCCATTTCCTGCCCGGCACCACCACCCTCTCCCTGGGCACCCAGGGCTGCAATCTGGCCTGCCTGTTCTGCCAGAACGCGAGCCTCTCGCAGCCGCCGAGGCTCGGCGCCGCGCCCCAGGGCAACCGCATCCCGCCCCAGGAAATCGTCCGCCTGGCGCGGAAATCGAAGGCGGCGTCCGTGGCCTACACCTATTCCGAACCCACGATCTTCTTCGAGCTGATGCGCGAAACCGCGATTCTGGCCCGGGAGGAGGGGTTGGCGAACATCATGGTCAGCAACGGGTTCCAGAGCCCGCAATGCCTGGATGAACTCAAAAATCTGATCCAGGCCGCCAACATCGACCTCAAATCCTTCCGCGACGAGTTCTATCGCGACATCTGCTCCGCCCGCCTCGGACCGGTGCTGAAAAACCTGGCGCACATGAAGAAACTGGACTGGCACCTCGAAGTGACCACGCTGGTCATTCCGGAGACCAACGATTCGGACAGGGAACTGACCGATATCGCCCGCTTCGTGCGCGACGAACTGGGAAGGGACACGCCATGGCACGTCTCGCGCTTTCACCCCTGCCACCAGATGCTGGAGCACCGCCCAACCCCGCTGGACACCCTGAAACGAGCCTACGACATCGGGCGGGGCGAAGGCCTGCATCACGTCTTTGTGGGGAACGTACCGAATTCGGGTCTGGAGAATACCTTCTGTCCGGGTTGCGGACAGATGGTGGTGGAACGCAGCGGTTTCACGATCCTGCGCGACAGATTGCTGCGCGGGGCGTGTCCGGGTTGCGGGCAGGTGATTATCCGACCGGAGAATCTGGGGCCGGCGGCA
Organism: Pseudomonadota bacterium; assembly: GCA_023393525.1. GTDB lineage: Bacteria > Desulfobacterota > Desulfovibrionia > Desulfovibrionales > Desulfomicrobiaceae > Desulfomicrobium. Next base: position 2,649 of record JAEWKZ010000070.1, read on the forward strand.
CAGCCGCCGGAAAACGCCCGCTAAAACTCGATCCCGCGCCGGGCTTTGCCGCCCTGGGCGTAGATGTGCTTGACCTCGGTGACATCGGAGACGATGTCGGCAAGCTCCACCATCCAGGGCGGCGCGTTGCGGCCGGACAGGACCAGGTGGCACCCTTGGTCCCGGCTTCGTTCTATGAGCGCCCGCACTTCCTCTTCCCGGAGCAGGCCATGGTTCAGGGCGTAGAGGGTCTCGTCCAGGATGAGCATGTCCACGCCCTGCTCCAGGCGCTCCTCGGCCCACCGCACAAGATGCGCCGCCTTCTCGCGATGCTCTTCAAAATCGCTGTCACGGTAAAAGCCCGCGCCCGAAGCCAGAAAATCTTCTCCCAGCAATTCGGCCAGCATGGTCTGTTCACCAGCCTGGTCGCCCCGCTTCATGAACTGCCCGAAGGCCACGGCAAGTCCCTGCCCCAGGGCGCGGATGGCCTGGCCCACGCAGGCCGAGGTCTTGCCCTTGCCGTTTCCGGTGTAGATCAGGAGCACGCATCCTCCCGTGGTTCGCGCGAGGCGCTCAGGCGGACCAGCGTCGCGCGTACCTGGGCCAGGATCTCCTCCTCGCCCTCGACCTTGCCGCCCAGCATGAGCACCCGGCCGTCGCAGATGGTGGTGTGCACGCAGGAGCTGTTCGCGCTGTAGACCAGGTTGGACACAAGGTGATGGTTCGGGACCATGCGCACATGCTCCAGATCGACCAGGATGCAGTCCGCGAGATGGCCTGTCGCGATGCGTCCCGCATCCAGGCCGTACATGCGCGCCCCGTTCAGCGTGCCCGCCTCCAGGACCTCCTGGGCCGGAAAGACAGTGGGGTCCATGGACCGGACCTTGGCCAGCAGGGAGGCGATCTTCATTTCCTCGATCATGTCCAGATTGTTGTTCGAGGAACACCCGTCCGTACCCAGGGCCACGGTCACGCCGTGGGCCTTCATGGCGGCGTAGTCGAACTGCCCGGAACACAGCTTCATGTTCGAGACCGGGCAGTGCACCACCTGCGCTCCGTGCAGGGCCAGCAGGTCCATTTCCGCGTCGGTCATCCACACGGCGTGAGCCAGGATCAGATTGGGGGCCAGAAGGCCCAGGTCACGCAGGTACTCCACCGGCCTTTTGCCATGTTTGGCCAGACAGTCCTCGACCTCTTTCTGGGTCTCGGAGAGATGCAGATGCACCAGCAGCCCGTGCCGGTTCGCGTATTCCCCCAGCCAGCGCAGGGAATCCGAGGACACGGTGTAGATGGCGTGGGGTCCGAGAATGAACTGAACGCGGTCCGGAAAGGCGGCGCTGGCGGCGTGCAGGTCCATGACCTGGCGCTTCATGGTTTCGGCGCGGACCGGATCGTCGAAATCGAAAAAAGCGGCGGACAGGGCCGCGCGCATGCCCATCTCCGTGACGGCGCGGGCCGTGCCCTTCCAGTGCCAGTACATGTCCGCGAAAAAGGTCGTTCCGGACTTGATCATCTCAAGGCAGGCGAGTTTGGCTCCCCAGTAGATGTCGTCCTCGGTCAGCCGGGCCTCGAAAGGCCAGATGTGGTCGGAAAGCCACGTGTGCAGATCCATGTCGTCGGCATAACCGCGCAGGAGCGTCATGGCCGCGTGGGTGTGCGCGTTGTGGAAGGACGGCAGGATGGCCTTGCCGGAGCCGTCGATGACCACTTCGGCGGACGAGTCCACGTCCGTTCCGATGGAGTCGAAGCGGTTGCCCGTGATGAGCACGTCGACCAACTCCGAATTCAGGCGCACTTTCTTGATGAGAATACTCAATGGCCACCTCCGATGTTTGGAGGTACCTGATAACGGCATCGCCCCGGCGTTGTCCATAGAGACGACATCCGGAAGCCGTCCGGCGGAGGAGTTGCGCATTTTATCGCGGACGGCTCCTTCTCTTTTGGCGCGGGCTCATTTATACGCATGCGTACGCACATCACGAACACGAGGTATTTCATGAACGATACTGGCTTATCCCCCGCGTCCGCCAAGTCCGGCAACGGCATGTTCTCCACCCTGCGCGGCAAGATCACGGCCACCATCCTGGCCCTGCTGATTCTGAACGCCGCAGGCCTGATCTGGATCGCCCTGAGCGCCGGAAACGCCGTCCCGCCATCCTCGTGGGGCGTGGCGGCGGCCATTCTGCTGGCGACCGTGGTTCTGGGCGTCGTCGCCATTCGGGTTCTGCATCGCGAGGCGCAACGCGGCATCGCCGACATCAGCGCCGTATTCCAGAACATCCAGGGGCAGGACGCGGACCTGTCCTGCACCATGGAAGATCTGGACAACCCGGACCTCAAGCACATTTCCAGCTGTTACAACACCTTCCTGGCCAGCGTGCGCGAACTGGTGGAAAAAATCCGCAAGATGGGCATCGACATCGCCCTCGACAGCACCCGCATGGCCAAATCGGTGTTCGACACCAGGAACAAGACCGCGGCCCAGGGCTCCATCGCCGAGGAAGTGGCCGTGGCCAGCAACGAGGCCAACGCAGCCATCTCCGAAATCGCCCAGAACACCCAGTACGTGGCCGAAAAAACCACCAGCAACCTGAACACGGCACACAGGTCGCACACCGAACTCCAGGATGTCACGGACAAGATCCACAAGATCAACGCCATCGTGGAATCCTTCCGCAACACCGTGGACGACCTGGGCGCGAGTTCCGCCAACATCCTGAGCATCGTGACCATCATCAACGGCATTTCCGAACAGACCAACCTGTTGTCCCTGAACGCCACCATCGAGGCGGCCCGGGCAGGTGAGCACGGCAAGGGCTTTGCCGTGGTGGCCGAGGAAGTGCGCGAACTCTCGCGCAGGATAAAACCCGCCACCGAGGAAATTTCCAACAACATCGGGGCCATGGTCAAAATCGTCGAGCGCACCCAGACGGAAACGGCGCAGATCCTGGACTACGCCAAGGACACGGATCAGGTGGTGACCGCGGCCACGCACAACTTTGAACGCATGATCGAGGATTTCGAGACCGCCAACGATCAGCTGATCAAGATCGCGGCCGCCATCGAGGAGCTGTCCACCAACAACAACGACGTCACCCGGAAGGTCAACAACATCAACTCCCTCAGCCAGGAGATCGCCACAGACATGAACTCCTCGGCCACTTCCGTGGACGCCCTGAACGCCGTCACCGAGCAGATGCTCGAACTGGTGGCCAGGTTCAAGACCGGGGAAGGGAAATTCGATACGGTCATCGCCACGGCCAAGGAAATCCGCGACGATTACCAGACCCGGATCCAGAGCATGAAGGACCGGGGCATCAATGTCTTCGACACGCAGTACAAGCCCGTCCCGGGCACATCGCCCCAGAAATACGTCACCGCCTTCAGCGACGTCTTCATCAAGGAGATGCAAAGCGTGGTCGACGAGGCGCAAAAAAGAATCACCGGCACGATCTACTGCCTGGCCATCGACCGCAAAGGCTACCTGCCCATCCACCACGGGGCCGTGTCCAAGCCCATGACCGGCGATCCGGCCAAGGACCTGCTCTACAGCAGGCACCAGCGCATCTACCAGAGCAACCGCACCGAGCAGCGCAGGTGCTCGCACACCGACCCCCTGCTGCTCCAGACCTACATGCGCGACACGGGCGAAATATTGAACGACCTGTCCATGCCCATTTACATCGACGGCAAGCACTGGGGAGCCTTCATCATGGGCTTCGATCCCCGGGCCATGTTCAGCGGCTCCTGAAAAAGACACGCCACCACTTCGGGGAGGCCGACACGGCCTCCCCGAAGTGATTCCACCTTCCCTCCCTCACCCCTCTTCGTCGCACAATTCCAGAAACCACCTGTGCACCCGGCCGTCCCCGGTCAGCTCCGGATGAAAGGCCGTGGCCAGGGCATGCCCCTGTCGCACGGCGACCGGAGCCTCCCCCAACCGGGCCAGGACCTTCACGCCCGCGCCGGTTTCGGCGATGCGCGGGGCGCGAATGAACACTCCCGGATAAGGCCGGCAATCCCGGAGCCCCTCGAAGCACAGGTCCGACACGAAGCTGTCCTGCTGACGGCCATAGGCGTTGCGGGCCACGCCCATGTCGATCAGGCCCAGGAAGGGCTCCTCGCCCTCTATCCTGGACGCCAGAAGGATGAGCCCGGCGCAAACGCCCCAGACCGGGCGACGCGCTCCGAAAGCGCGGATGGCCGCGTCCAGCCCGTTCTGCGCGGCCAGCCGCCGCATGCTCGTGCTCTCGCCGCCGGGCAGAACGAGTCCGCGCAGGCCATCCAGCTGTGCGGACGTGCGGACCAGCACGGCCTCTGCGCCAAGACTTCCCAGCATCGAGGCGTGTTCGGCGAAAGCGCCCTGCAGGGCCAGGATGCCCAGCCGCATCACCAGCCCCGGCCCGAGAACTGCTCCGCGCGGTCCAGGGAACGTGCCGCGACGCCGGACATGGCCTCGCCCAGATTTTCGCTGATCCGGGCCAGCGTCCCGGGATCGTCATAATGGGTCACGGCCTGCACGATGGCCTCGGCCCGGCGGACCGGATCACCGCTCTTGAAGATGCCCGAGCCCACGAAGACCCCGTCCATGCCGAGCTGCATCATGAGCGCGGCGTCGGCCGGGGTGGCCACCCCGCCGGCCGCGAAATTGACCACGGGCAGCCGTCCGAGCTCGCGCACCTGGCGCACGAGATCCAGCGGAGCGCCGATCTCCCTGGCGAAAGCGACCAGCTCTTCGGCGGGCATCTGCCGGACCCGACCGATCTCGGACTGCACGGTCCGGGCATGGCGCACGGCCTCGACCACATCGCCCGTGCCCGCTTCGCCCTTGGTGCGGATCATGGCCGCGCCCTCGGCGATGCGGCGCAGGGCCTCGCCCAGATTACGGCAGCCACACACGAACGGCACCTTGAAGGCGGTCTTGTCGATATGAAACTGCTCGTCGACCGGGGTCAGGACCTCGCTCTCGTCGATGTAGTCCACGCCCACGGCCTCCAGGATGCGGGCTTCCATGAAATGCCCGATCCTGCACTTGGCCATGACCGGAATGGAGACGCTCTTCATGATTTCGCGGATCATGGCCGGATCGGACATGCGCGCCACGCCTCCGCAGGCCCGGATATCGGCGGGCACCCGCTCCAGGGCCATGACCGCGCAGGCCCCGGCCTCCTCGGCCACGCGCGCCTGCTCCGCATTGATCACGTCCATGATCACCCCGCCCTTGAACATCCGGGCTAGCCCGGTATTCAACATCTCCTGCTCGCTCTTGTCTTCCGTCCGTATCATGCCGTCCTCCTCGTTATTTTGGTTGGACAGCCGTTGAAACAGCCGGGAAACAAAATGACAATAGCGGTTTATTGCGGAGAAAATATGGAGATTCTCTCCATATCAAGGAGATTCCAGGGACGTGAGATAGGCCCGCAATCCGTTATGGCGGCCCTTGAGCCCGAGCTTGCGGCGAAGATGGTTGCGGTGGGTGTCGATGGTGGAGGTGCCGACCCCGAGGCGGGCGGCGATCTCCTTGGTGCCGAGGCCTTCGCGGATCAGTTCCGCGACCTGGATCTCGGTGGGGGTCAGGCCCTGGCAGACCGAGGCCAGGCGATGGCAGAACGGTTCGGTCAATTCGCGCAAGCCCTCGCGGATCCTGGCGGTCAGCACGCGGGCCTCGCCGCCGACGCCAAGCCCCTCAAGGCGGTCCAAGAGCGGGGCGATGCGGCGGTGGACATTGGCCAGCACGGCCTGCTCCAACTCCGCGCGGTCCTCCTCCCGCTGCCGCAGAAGAACTTTGAGGGCCGCGTTCATCTCGGCCAGACGCTCGGTCTGGGCCAGGAGTTCGGCAGTGCGCTCCCGCACGCGCTCCTCCAGCACCTCGCTGTGCCGCGCGCGCACGGCTTCGTCCTCCTTGCGCCCGCTGATCTCGGCCAGGGTGCCCACATAGCCGACCAGGTTCCCGCGGGCGTCGTGAACAGGCCGGGTCTGTTCCTCCACCCAGCCCGTCTTCCCGCTCGGGCAGGCGTAGCGGTACTCGGCGCGAAAGAGCGGCGCTCCCCGGGTCACGGCGCGCGCCCGCTCGCGCAAGAGCCCCGGCAGATCCTGCGGGTGCACGGTCCTGGCCCAGCCGTCGCCCAGGGCCTCGGCTTCGGTCAGCTCCATCATTTCGCAAAAGGTCCTGTTCACGAAAACGCACTGATCTCCGGCGTCGTCGAAAAAAATGCCCAGGGGCGAACCGTCGACCAGAACCCGCAAGCGGGCCTTGAGGACCGACAGTTCCGCTTCGAGAGCGGTTTCTCTGTTTTGCGAATCGGTTGGCATGGGATAGTTCGTTAAAGGCTCAACGCCGTTATGGGAATACATCATTTTCGGCTTCCGCCGCCCAGGCGACCCCGCCCTAAATCAAACCGCCCCTTGATCACGGCTCCGGCACGGCGTACGTTCAGGCGAACGCATACCATCTGGAGAGTCCTCATGAAAAACATCGGTGCCCTGTTTTCATTGTTGGCCTGCCTGCTCGCCGCTCCGGCCATGGCCGGTCCGTGGACGGTCCTGGAGCCGGTCGTCCTGTCCGCGTCGAGCACCACGGCCAACCTGCCCGTGGGCGAAAAGCTGGGCAAGATCGACAACCTGCGCTTCGCCATCGACGGCGCCACCGTGCGGTTCGAAAGCCTGACCCTCGTCCCGGTCACGGGCGACCCTATCGCCCTGCGCACGCCGGTGCAGCTCAAATCCAACGAATCCTCCGGGCTCATCAACATCCCCGGACAAGCCGTGGCCATCGACAAGCTCAAGCTGGAATACCGCATCATAAAGGGCGGGCCCGCCACCCTGACCCTGAGGGTCAAGGTGGACTGAGCCTCGAACGCGGCGGGCACCCACCTGGCTCTTCCGCTCTCCGGCCAGTGCGGGCGGCGGCGCGCATGCCCGCGTAAAAGTTTGCAGTTTTCAGGATCAATCGGTACGTCCTGCGAAACAAACGCCTGCGGCGATGGTTTCGCGGGCCCGAATATCTGTTGCGTGGAGGCGCGGTTATGCTCATGGAAGACGAGGATGTCCTCTTTTCGGACATCAAGCTGGACCCGGACACCTTTTATTTCCTGTATATCGGCGAAATAAAAACAGACTGCCTGAATCAGTTCTTCAAGGAGACCCTCTCCAAGATTCACGGCCAACCCTTCGATTTCATTTCCATTCTGCCCGATGTTCTCGAATCCTATCCGCACAAGAACACCCTGGTCATCAACCCCATGGCCCGCGAACTGTTCCGGGAGAAAGGCCGCAAGGTCAGCTTTCGCATCCCGCCGCGCACCTTTGCCTCCCTGGTCTCCGCTTCGGACACGGTCAACGAGTTGATCCGCCAGCTCCTCGACAAGCAGGGACATGTCTTCATCCATGTCTTCGAGTCCGTTCCGGAACTGACCCTGGCGCTCATTCCCGGCGTGCGCATCCTGGGCCCCAGCGGGCACATCGCCAACATCTGGAACAACAAGCTCTACCAGTTGCAGCGCCTCAAGGATGTCGCGCCGCTGATCAACTACCGCTCCTGCAACGACGCCCAGCACATGCTCGAAACCGCGAGCACGCTCTGGGACGAATGGACCGACGGCATGTTCGTCAGCCAGCCCTATTCCGCCGCCGGGGTGAACAGCTTCGTGGCCCAGTCCCAGGAGGAGATCGAGGCCAAGACCGCCCACCTGCGCGGCAAGTTCTTCATCAGCCGCTACATTCCGCACGTGGCCGACCCCACGGTCCTGGGCATCGTGGCCAACGCCAACGACGTCTTCATCGCCGCCACGGCGGATCAGGAAATCCAGGACGGCAACAAGTTTCGCGGCTCCACCTTCCCATCCGAGCAACCCGTGGCCATCCAGCAGGAACTGCGCGAGATCACGCGCCGCATCGGGCAGGTCATGGGCCGCAGCGGGTACCGAGGCATCTTTGGCTGCGACTACATCGTCGATGACCAGGGCCGGATTTATTTCGTGGAGGTCAACGCCCGCAAGCAGGGCACGACCATGGAGATGTGCTGCACGCTTGAGAACGCGCTTCCGCCGGAAACCCCCGGCCTGCTTGAACTGGAATACCATGCCGTGATGTTCGACCGCTTTCCGGAGAACATGATGGAGATCAAGGAGGCCTTGAACGGAATCTGCTGGAGGACCTACAACTTCAAGCTCGAACACGAGGCCGAGACCGACCACATCGTGCCCGTGGACGAGGATGAGCGGACCCTCTTCCGCCAGGTGGTCGGCAACGAACAGGAACACGGCGTCATCGTGGTCGAGCACGTGGGCGGCAAGCAGGCCGTGATGCCCGGCACCTTCCTGGGCAGGGTCGTGGCCGTGGCCCGCGACCGCTGCCTGCTCGACCAGGACATCCGCGCCGGCATCGAGCAGCTGACCGACTCCATCCGCAAACACACACAAGCAAACACCGAGGACGAAAAGCAATGAGCACCGATATTTCGCACCCTTTGGACACGTTTACGACGGACCTCTTCAACACCCTGTTCAGCGTGAAGACAAACGACGCGCCGACGGATGAAGCGCACCGGAACGTCGCCGGGCTGTACAGGCAGGCCGTGGACGAGAACCGGACCGCCCCCATCGTCGCCCTTTTTTCGGCGCTCAAGGCTCTCCACGACAGCCGGGGCTGGACGCCGCAGCAGCTGGGCCTGTCCCGCGAGGACCTGACCGCTCTGGCCGCCAAGCACGAACGCATCGACGAGCACCGCGTCACCGTGGGCGGACGCGTGGGCAAGGCCCTGCCCATCGTCGACGCGGCCCAGAGCCGGGTCCGCGAATACCTGGACCGCCATCCCAAGGAGGCCCCCAGCGGTATCGAGGTCTGGGACCGGATGCTCGAAAACCAAAAGCGCATCAAAAACGTGCTAAGCATGAGCGATGACGACTGGAACTCCTACTCCGGCCAGCTGCGCCACGCCATCGAGGACGTCGAGACCCTGTCCAGGGTCGTCGATCTGCCGGCCAAGGCCATAGAGGACGTGCTGCGGGTCACCAGGACCTACCGCATGCGCCTCACCCCCTATTACGCGAGCCTCATCCTGCCGGGCCAGGTCAACGACCCCGTCCTGCTCCAGTCCGTGCCCACCGGCGAGATGGTCGACAACGCCGGGGTCGAGATCCCGCCCGTGGCCGCCGACCATTCCCCGGCCCGGCTCATCGACCAGTTCTACCCGCGCGTGGTGACCATCAAGGCCACCAACATGTGCGCCATGTACTGCACCCACTGCCTGCGCATCGCCCACATCGGCGCCAGGGACCGCCTCTACGGCAAGGAAGCCTACGGCGAGGCCCTGGAGTACATCCGCGCCAACCCGGAAATCCGCGACGTGCTGGTCACCGGCGGCGACAGCCTGGTCCTGCCCAACTCCATGCTCGAATGGCTGCTGGGAGAGCTCGACGCCATCGAACATGTGCGCATGAAGCGCCTGGGCACGCGCATCCCCGTGACCACGCCGCAGCGCATCGACGGCGAACTCCTCGACATCCTGGAAGCCAGCAGCGACAAAAAGCCCCTGCGCGTGGTCACCCAGATCAACACCGCCCAGGAGATCACGCCGGTCTCCAAGGCCGCTTTCCAGGCCATCTCCAAGCGCGTGGCCGCGGTCATGAACCAGGCCGTGCTTTTGAAGGGGATCAACGATTCAAGCGTGAAGATGTGGAAGCTGTGCGAGACCATCCAGGAAGCCTACGTGCGCCCCTACTATGTCTTCAACTGCAGCTACCGCAACCCGCAGTTCAAGCACCTGCGCGTGCCCGTGGCCGTGGGCCAGAGCATTGTGGAGAGCATGTACGGCAACATCTCCGGCGACGCCATCCCGCGCTACATCGCCACGGCCGGCGGCAAGATCCCGCTGCACCGCACCAACGTGCTCGAGCACGGCCAGGGTTACGTGAAGATGCAGAAGCCCTGGAGCGGAGAGCAGGTCAGCTATCCCGATCCCGAGCCGCAGGAATACGCCCGGCAGGACTTCGGCTTCGCCAAGTACGAAAAATGAACCCGGCCATGCATGACGCGATCCTGTCCTATCTTCAGCCCCGCCGCAGGGAGGCCCTGGACCTCTTGCGGCGGCTGGTGGAGATCCAGAGCGGGAGCCGCAACAAGCCCGGCCTGGACCGCATGGCCGTGGACGTGGCCGAAGTTCTTGGCGGCATCCTGCCCGAGGTGCGCATCCTGCCCTTCGCGGAACACGGGAACATGGTCCAGGCCATGACGCGCCCGGCCGCCAGGGGAGAGAAGGGCATCGTCCTGGTCGGCCACATGGACACGGTCTTCCCCGCCGACACGGATTTCACCGCGTTCCGGGAAGACGGCGAGCGCTGCCATGGTCCGGGAGTCTATGACATGAAAGGCGGCCTCGTGGTCGCGATCTACGCGCTGAAGACCCTGGCCCATCTGGGCCTGCTGGAGGACATTCCCGTCACCGTGCTGTGCAATTCCGACGAGGAGATCGGCTCGCCCGCTTCCCGGCCCTGGATCGAGGAACAGGCGAAGGGAGCCCTGGCCGCCCTGGTTTTCGAGGGCGGCGGAGTAAGCAACGACGTGGTCACCGGCCGCAAGGGACGCCTCGGCATGCGCCTGACGGTCAGGGGCCGGGCCGGGCATGCGGCCAAGGGCGGGGCCAAGGCCAGCGCCATCCTGGAGCTGGCGCACAAGATCATCGCCCTGGAAGGCTTGAACGACGGCCGCGAGATCACGCTCAATGTCGGACAGGTCGAAGGGGGCATTGGCCCGAACACCGTGCCCGAACTGGCCACGGCGACCCTCGATGCCCGCTTCCTGACCCCGAACGGCCAGCAGCGGCTTGAGCAAAGCCTGGCCCGGATTGCCGGGCACGAAAGCGTCGCCGGGACCTCAACCACCCTGACAGTGCAATCCGGACGACCGGCCATGCCTCAATCCGAGGGCAACCGGCGGCTCTGGGGCATGGCCGGCGAGCAGGCGCGCGTCCTCGGCTACGAACTGCCCGAAGAACTGCGCTCCGGAGTGTCCGACGCCAACTTCATCGCCGGCCTGGGCGTGCCGGTTCTGGACGGACTGGGCCCGGTGGGCGACCTGGACCACAGCGATCTGGAGTTTATTCTCAAAGACTCCCTTTCTTCCCGTGCGGCGCTCACCGCCGCAACCATCGCAGCGATCTGGAATCACGCGCAAAGCGGCTGATTTTTCGGCCACGGTACAATTTGACAGACCGAACGATCTTCAGCATAGAAGATCGATAATGTAGTGGATTTTTTTTCATGTCACAACAACTCACTGATGGAGGTGTGCGTATGGTTGGAAGAAAATTGCTGGCCGGACTTGTTGTCTTTCTCGGCATGGCGGTGTCCGCTCCCCAGGCGATGGCCAAGCAGGACATCCTCTTCGGCGGAGCGTCGATCACCGGCGTCTACTACCAGGTCGCCTTGCAGCTCAGCAACATGATGAACAAGCATGCGGCCGACAAGTACAATTACATCGGACGGCCCACGGGCGGCTCCGTATTCAACATCAACGCCATTGACCGCGGCGCCTTCGACTTCGCCGTGGCCCAGTCCGACCGCAACTGGCAGGGCTACAACGGTGCCGCCGACTGGGAAGGAAAACCCGTCACCGGTCTGCGCAGCGTGTTCAGCATGCACCCCGAGACCGTTCTGCTGGTCACCCGCAAGGATGCCGGCATCAAGACCGTCATGGACATGAAGGGCAAGCGCATCAACATCGGCAACCCCGGCTCCGGCCAGCGCGGCAACGCCGAGGACGTACTGCGCATCTACGGACTCGACTACAACAAGGATTTCAGCGCCGAGGCCCTGCAGCAGGCTGAAGCCTCCCGCGCCCTGGTCGACCAGAAGATCGACGCCTTCTTCTTCACCGTCGGCAACCCCAGCGCCGCCGTGGAAGAACCGGCCCAGTCCGTCGACCTCGACATCGTCCCCATCAACTCCGACGGCATCAAGGATTTCGTGGCCAAGCACCCCTACTACATCATGACCACGATTCCCGCCGGCACCTACAAGGGCGTGGACAACGGCGTCGAGACCTACGCCGTGACCGCCACCGTCATCTCCAGTGAATCCGTGTCCGAAGAAGTCGTCTACGACATGGTCAAGACCGTGTTTGAAAACCTGGATGAACTCAAAGCCTCCCACGCCGCTTTCCGCAATTTGAACCCCAAGGAAATGCTGCAGGGCCTCTCCGCCCCGCTGCATCCCGGCGCGATCAAGTACTACAAGGAAAAAGGTTGGATGTAGCCTCATCCTGACAAGGGGGCCGCGCGGCCCCCTTGTCTTTTCTAAAGGTCTCTCTATCGCCTCACTTCTCTGACGCAAGGACACTGTCATGGCAGAACACCAACCCCCTCAACACGACACCGCCGCCCCCGGCCACGAGTCTTCCGCCAGCATGAAACAGGCCGCCGAAGACCTTGTGGCCATGGTCGAAGCAGGCGCGCGGGAACCCTCGAATTTTTTCGCCTCCGGCGTGATCACGTTTTTGTGCCTGTGCTGGTCCTGCTTCCAGCTCTACCTGGCCTACCAGCCCCTGGACTCGCATATCGCCAGGGCCTGGCATCTGGGCTTCGCGGTGTGCCTGGCCTTCCTGGCCTATCCTGCCTACAAGCAGCATACGCCGCCCATGTGGGTCAAATGGACCAGAAAAGTCATCCCCAATTTCGCCAGGCGATCCATACGTACCTACATTCCTTACTATGACATGATCCTTGCGGCGCTGGCCACGGCCGGTGCGCTGTACATCTGGTGGGATTACGACCAGCTCATCAACCGCCAAGGCCTGCCCAACACCATGGACATATGGATGGGCATCATCCTGATCGCGCTGCTGCTCGAAGCCGCCAGGCGCTCCCTGGGCCCGGCCCTGACCATTCTGGGCAGCATCTTCATGGGCTACACTGTTTTCGGCCCCTACCTGCCCGAAGTGCTGCGTCACCGTGGCGTCCCGCTCGATTTCATCATCAGCGACATGTATCTGACCACCACCGGCATATTCGGCGTTCCGCTCGGCGTGTCGACGGATTTCGTCTTTCTTTTCGTCCTCTTCGGCGCCCTGCTCGACCGTGCGGGCGGAGGAAAATATTTCATCGACGTGGCCTTCTCGGCGCTGGGCACCTTTCGCGGCGGTCCGGCCAAAGCCGCGGTCCTGGCCTCGGGCCTGACCGGCCTGGTTTCGGGCTCGTCCATCGCCAACACGGTGACCACCGGCACCTTCACCATCCCGCTGATGAAAAAGGTGGGCTTTCCGGCCTACAAGGCCGCGGCCGTGGAAGTGGCGGCCTCCACCAACGGACAGCTCATGCCTCCGGTCATGGGCGCGGCGGCCTTCATCATGGCCGAGATCATCGGCATCCCCTATCTCGATGTGGTCCGCGCCGCCGTTCTGCCCGCGATCATTTCCTATCTGGCCCTGTTCTGGGTCGTGCATGTCGAATCCATGAAGATGGGCATCAAGGCCATCCCGCGCGCCCAGCTCCCGCCCTTCTTCAAGACCCTGCTGCGGGGTTGCCACTTCATCATCCCGCTGGCCGTGCTGATCTTCTTCCTGGTGATCGTGCGCCGCTCGCCGGTGACATCCGCGCTGTTGGCCATCGAAAGCCTGGTCGTGATCATGCTGGTCCAGCGTCCGATCATCGCCTATCTGACCATGGGCGCGCATCGCCGCGCCGGCACCCTGGATCCGGAGGTGGACGCCAAGCGCTTCATCGCCACCGCCGCCTGGCAGGGCCTGCTCGACATCTGGAACGGCCTGATCATGGGCGCGCGCAACATGATCTCCGTGGGCGTGGCCACGGCCACGGCCGGCATCATCGTCGGCGTGGTGACCATCACCGGCCTTGTCGGCCGTTTCATCACCCTCATCGACACCATCTCCATGGGCAATGTGGTGCTGATGCTCATCTTCACGGCCATAACCAGCCTGATCCTGGGCATGGGCATGCCGACCACGGCCAATTACATCATCATGGCCACCCTGACCGCGCCGGTCATCGTGCAGCTCGGGGCCGACGCAGGGCTTGTCTTCCCCCTCGTCGCGGCCCACCTGTTTGTCTTCTATTTCGGCATTCTCGCCGACGACACTCCGCCGGTGGGGCTCGCCGCCTATGCGGGGGCGGCCATAGCACGCTCCGACCCGATTAAAACCGGTGTGCAGGGTTTCGCCTACGACCTGCGCACCGCGATCCTGCCATTCATCTTCCTCTTCAACACCGATCTCTTGATGATTTCGGGCGTGACAAGCACGGGAGACATCATCTGGCTGGACGACTACCTGCACATCGCCTGGATCTTCTGTTCCGGAATGATCGCCATGTTCGCGTTCGCCTCGGCCATCCAGGGCTGGCTGGTCAAAAGCTGCGGCTGGGTCGAACGCGCGCTTCTGCTCGCCATCTGCGCCACGACCTTTCGTCCGGGCGCATTCGCGCCGTACCTGCCCTTCGACCGCCTGGGAATGCAGATTCTTGGAGTGTCCGCCTTCTTCCTGCTGGTGGCGTGGCAAATGACCGTCAAAAAGGCAAAGAAAAAGAAGAAATCTTCAACTTGAGATGGACGAGATACAGCATGTACAAACGCATACTTGTTCCCATTGACTTGCAGGAGCCTGATGATCGAGCGCGATGCATGGGCCTGGAAAGATCTATCGAACTTTGCCGGCTATACAAAGCGCAGTTGTATATCCTGACTGTCGTTCCGGACATGGGAATGCCTATAGTCGCCAACTACTTTCCGCCAGACGCAGGCGACAAGATCGTCAGTGATGCGGAAGAGATGCTTCACGAAATGGTTGGCGTCTACATTCCTGACGACATCGACGTCAATTATCTCGTCGCACAGGGCTCAATTTACAGAAGAATCCTGCGCATGGCGGAAAAGATAAATGCGGATCTCATCGTCATGCCCGCCCATCGCCTCAAGCTGCAGGACTACCTCCTCGGCACGAACACGGCCAAGGTTGTCCGGCATGCCGGATGCTCCGTGCTGGTGGTGCGCTACGACTCCGAGGAATCCTGCGCGATCTTCGACCAGTCCGGCGACACCGGGGACGAGGAATAACCGCCCCTCCTCCATAGCGAACCATCATCCGGCCCGCGGCCACTCGCGCGGCGCTCCTATCGCGGAGCGCCTGCCGCGAGCGGTCGCGGGCCTTCCTCATGGGCCCGGG
>JAEWKZ010000020.1 GCA_023393525.1 Pseudomonadota bacterium
GCCTTGCAGCAGTCCGCCAAAGGGCGTGCAAGGCGCAGCGAGTGCGCAGAAGGGCCTAAGCCTGCAAGGCCGCAGGCATCAAACTGCAACCCTGCGAGGCAGCAAGCCTGCGAAGGGCTGCGCCACCTGTTGGGCTGCATGCTGGGCCAGCAAGGCCGCAAGGGCTTGGCGGGACAACCCCAGATCAGACGCCGCACGACCTACAGCGCCCCGACCACGGCCCACCGCCTCTTCCTTTTGGATGTAGGCCGCCGCCAGCGCCACATGCTCAGGCAGCCACGCTGGGCGCTTGTGTGCTGGCTGGCTGGAAAACTGGCTGCGGTACAGCACCAAGGCGGGCCAGTCCTGCACTGCCTCAGGTGACACCGGCTGTGCCTGCCCATGGCGCACACCGTGGGCCTCAAACCATGCCGCAATGTGGGCGCTTGGCTCTACCCCTTGGGCAAACAACCATGCGGAAAAATCCGCCGCTTTGACCAGGTAGAACCAGCGCGTTTTATGCACAGGAGGCACGGCCCAGCCCGTTTCCTCGATTTGCTGCCGCAGCGCCTCTGGCAGCTCTCCGCCGTTGTCCTTGGCGCATTGCTGCACGCTGGGGCTATCCGCAGGCACCCCCACACTGACAACCACGGGCCGCGCTTCTTCCCTGCAAGGCAAAGACCCCTCAATGCAGGCCATGGCGACGGCTATTTGCATTTCATGGGTGAAGTGCTGCCCGTTTTCATCATCGACCCCATACGGCCACTGCATGGCCGCCAATTGCGCGTCATCCAGCTCAGCAGGCCAGCCCGCCAAGGTCTGCGCATACGGGAACTGAGAGCGAATGCAGGGCCACGCCAAAGCCGCCCGCCATTTGAGATTTACTGCCATACCCTCCCCTTATCGTCATGCAACGGAGGCACAGCAGAGCAAGTGTTGTGCACTTGCGCGCCCCCGTTTCCATAATCTTCCGCGAAAGTCCGCAGCGATGGCCGCTCACTCCCAGGAATGCTCCACCAACTCTGGCAGCACCTCCATAAGCCCGACCAGTACAGCCAAGGTGCTTGCATACACAGGATTGCGACCGCTAAAGCCACGGGCAGCCAAATCCACCACACCTGCCACCTGATACCAGTCCTTTTCAAACGCCGATGAATCCTTGTAGGTCTGCTGGCGCATGCGCTGCACGGCCACCAAGGCAAGGTCTATGGCGTTATCAACGGCCCAATCGTCGTTTGACAATTCCGCATCCTCGAACCGCTGCCGCGTGAGGGAGCGCAAAACGTGCTCAGCGTTGACCAAGCCCAGCGCCACGGTCTGGGGCCATGTGGGCAGGGCTGCTGGGGCTGCCGCCTTGGGTGTGGTGCTCTTACGCATTGACACCCCCTTGGGCTGGCAGCCGTGGGGCCGCATGCTTGCCCATGGCTTCGCAGGCTGCCTTGGCCTGGCGCACAAAGCCAGCAAGTGCCCACATGTAGTGGTCTTGCTGGCCGTCACTCATGCGCCGCAGCACTGCACCACCTTCACCACACGCCATTTCTGCAAGGGCTTCCGCCTTGAGCAATGCCTCTTCCAGCTCCATCGCTGCATCCAAGTATTCGGAACGCTGCACAGATGCTTTGCTCATGCCCGTACCCCCACGCTTTCCGCTTGGGCCAGTTGGCGCAAAGCCTCCATGGCCTTTTGGGCATAGCCCACAGCACCAAGGGCGGAGCTGCCCGGCTGGCTGAGCTGCCGCAGGGCCATTGAAAGTGCGTTGTGCGCTTGGATGTGAAGGCGCACGGGGTCGTGCGCTGTGCTCTGAATCTGCATTACATAGCTCCCTCATTGGTGCGTGCGCTGGATTGCGCCGCGTTCGTGTCGGATGCTAACGCATAAGTATGCGGATATGCAAGCGCATAAAGTCAACAATGTATGCATGCGCGGTGCAGTGCGTATGCGTGCGTAACTGTGCATAATTGCAGTCACACACAAACAGGAGGGCGCACATGCGCATACTTGCCGTTTTGAATGAAAAGGGCGGGACAGGCAAAAGCACGGTTGCCACCAACCTTGCTACCGCCCTGCACCGTGAGGGCCGCCGCGTGGTGCTGCTGGATTGCGACCCGCAGGGGACGGCAAGGGATTGGCGCGATGCCAGCCCGGAAGGGGCAGACCTGCCGCCTGTGCTGGGTGTGGACAGGCCGCAGATGCTGGCAAGCTCTCTGGCTGGGGTGAATGCAGACATTGCGATCATTGACAGCCCCGCCAAGGCCGAAGCCATGGCAGCCGCCATCGTGCGTGTGGCGCATGCTGCACTGCTGGTGATTCAGCCCTCAGGCGCTGACATTTGGGCCAGTGCTGCTGCCGTGAAGCTGGTGCAAGCCAAAAGGGATGTTGGGGGCAGCATTGCCGCCGCCTTTTTGGTCAATCGAACCAGCAGCGCCACCAAACTTTCCAAGCTTGTGAAGGCTGGCGAGTGGCACGAATACGAAGAGATAGACCAACTGGACAACACCTTGGGCAACCGCGCAGCCTATGCGCAGGCGCTCACAGATGGCGTGTGTGTGCTTGATTTGAATGACAAGAAGGCCAAGCAAGAGCTGTTGGCCGTTATCAATGAACTGAAGGAGGCCCAATGGCTTTGAAATCCAAACCCCTAGACCAAGTACGCGCTGACGTTCCCGTGCAGGAAGTGGCCGATTCAGCACCAAGCGGGGAGCTGGTCCGCGTGGCATTTGCTGTGGACAAGGCCACCCGCAAGGCGTGGCAGTTTGAAGCGCTGGAGCGTGACACCACCCTGTCCGAGAT
>JAEWKZ010000046.1 GCA_023393525.1 Pseudomonadota bacterium
GGGGCGGCGCCCCGCATCTCCTCCTACTTCATCCGCTCCAGAAGCTTGGGCACGTACGTGCACAGCGGCTCCTCGCCCATGTAGTTGTGGTCCATGGAGTGGGCGCGGGCCCGGCAGCCGCCGCAGACCTTGTGGTATTCGCAGACGCCGCACTTGCCTTCGTACTGCTTCTGGTCGCGGAACTGGAGGAACTGTTTCGAGGTCCGCCAGATCTCCGGGAAGGGCGTGGTACGGACGTTGCCGCAGTCGAGCTCCAGGTAGCCGCAGGGCTGGACCTGGCCGACGTGGGAGATGAAGCAGAAGCCCGTGCCGCCCAGGCATCCGCGGGTCATGGCGTCGAGGCCGAAGTTTTCGGGCGTGACGGGGATGCCCTCCTCCTTGGCCCGCTGGCGCATGATGCGGTAGTAGTGCGGCGCGCAGGTGGCTTTGAGGTGCATCTTGGTGGTCTTGCGGAAATCGTAGAACCAGTTCAGCACGTCCTCGTATTCCTGGCCGGTGATGACCTCGGCCCCGAGCTGGGCCGCCCGGCCCGTTGGGACGAGCAGGAAGATGTGCCAGGCCGCGGCCCCGATGCGTTCGCACAGGTCGAAGATCTGCTTGAAGCTGCCCAGGTTGGCGCGGGTCACGGTGGTGTTGATCTGGAATTCTATCCCTGCGCCTTTCAGATACTCTATGCCGCGCATGGAGGCGTCGAAGGCGCCGGCAACGCCGCGAAACTCGTCGTGGCTTGCCGCGTCGGGGCCGTCGATGGAGATGGAGCAGCGCTGCACCCCGGCCTCGCGCATCTTCACCGCCGTCTCGGGGGTGATGAGGGTGCCGTTGGGCGACATGACGCAGCGCAGGCCCTTGTCCGTGGCGTAGCGGATCAGCTCGTACACGTCGGCTCGCATCATGGGGTCGCCGCCGGTGAAGATGATGATGGGGTTGCCGACCTGGGGGAAGGTGTCGATCAGGGCCTTGGCCTCGGCCGTGTCCAGCTCCCCTTCGTAGGGTTCCAGGTGCGCCTCGGCCCGGCAGTGCTTGCAGGCCAGGTTGCAGGAGCGGGTCACTTCCCAGGCGATGAGCTTGCAGGCCGGGGTGCCGTCGGGCAGCGTGCTGATCATGCCGCCGGGGTGCCCGCCGGGCTTCGTGCCCGGATGTCCGGTTTTGGGCCCGTCCAGCCCGGGGCCGGCTGTGCCGTGATGGGGATGGTTGTGCATTATACGTGTCCCGTCTTGAGCAGGTCTTGGGTGAAGTAGGAGAGGATGAGGTCCGCGCCCGCGCGTTTGAAGGCGATGAGGCTCTCCAGCGCCACGGCCGTCTCGTCGATCCAGCCGAGCTGTCCGGCGGCCTTGATCTGGCTGTACTCGCCGCTGACCTGATAGGCGGCCACGGGCAGGTCGAAGTTGTCGCGCACCAGACGGATGATGTCCAGGTACGGAAGTCCCGGCTTGACCATGAGGATGTCCGCGCCCTCCTCCACGTCGGCGGCCGCTTCGCGCAGGCCCTCGCGCCAGTTGGCGGGGTCCATCTGGTAGGTCTTGCGGTCGCCGAACTTGGGCGCGCTTTCCGCCGCGTCGCGGAAGGGGCCGTAGAAGGCCGAGGAGTATTTGACCGCGTAGGACATGATGGGCGTGTTCACGAACCCTTCTTCGTCCAGGGCCTGACGGATGGCGGCCACGCGGCCGTCCATCATGTCCGAGGGGGCCACGATGTCCGCTCCGGCCTTGGCCTGGGCCACGGCGGCGCGGGCCAGGAGGTCCAGGGTCGGATCGTTTCGGACTTCCCCTTCGGGTGAGACCAGCCCGCAGTGCCCGTGCGAGGTGTACTCGCACAGGCAGGTGTCGGCGACCACGACCAGCTCCGGCCAGCGGTCCTTGATGCGGCGGATGGCCTGCTGCACGATGCCGTTCTCGGCATAGGCCTGGGAGCCGGCCGGATCTTTCTCAACGGGAATGCCGAACAGGATCAGGCTTTTGAGGCCCGCGTCCACGGCCCCGCCCACCTCGTCCATGAGCCGGTTCAGGCCCAGCTGGAATTGGCCTGGCATGGAAACGATGGGCTTGCGGAAGTCCGGATCCGACTCGGCCACGAAGTAGGGCTGGATAAGGTCGTCACGGGAAAGCCTGCTTTCGCGGACCAGATCGCGCATGGCCCTGGAAGAACGCAGCCTGCGGCCGCGATGGAATGTGTTCACGTCCGTCCTCCTAGAGCTTTTCGCCGCTGATTTCCTCGTCCGTCAGGTAACAGGCCGGATCGTGGGCCCAGAAGTCGTCGTAGAACGCTTCGGCGCGGGCGCGGAAGTTGCCGCCGCAGATGTTCAGGAAGCGGCAGGTGGCGCAGCGGCCCTTCACGTGCGGGCGCTTGTCCTTGAGCATGTGCAGGAGTTCGATGTTCTCGTCCGTCCAGATTTCGGAGAAGGGGCGCTCCAGCACGTTGCCGAAGGTGTGGTGACGCATGAACTGGTCCGCGTGCACGGCGCCGTCCCAGGAGATGCAGCCGATGCCGCGGCCCGAGGAATTGCCCTCGTTCATCTTCAGGAGTTCCAGCACCTCGGCCGCCCGCTTGGGGTCTTCCTTCAGCATGCGGAAATAGACGTAGGGGCCGTCGGCGTGGTTGTCCACGGTCAGCACTTCCTTGGGCTTGCCCCGGTCGTGCAGGTCCCGGGTGCGGTCCATGATCAGGTCGACCACGGCGCGGGTCTCGGCGTGGTCCAGATCTTCCTTGATCAGCTCGGAGCCGCGGCCGGAATAGACCAGGTGGTAGAAACAGATGCGCGGCACTTCCAGGGATTCGATGAGATTGAAGAGGTGCGGGATCTCCGAGGCGTTGCGCTTGTTGATGGTGAACCTGAGACCCACCTTGAGGCCTTCGGCCTGGCAGTTTTCCACGCCTTTCAATGCCTGCTTGTAGGCGCCGGTCACGCCGCGGAACTTGTCGTGCACGGCCTCGGCGCCATCCAGGGAGATGCCCACGTAGGACAGGCCGACTTCCTTGAGCTCTCTGGCCTTGGCCTTGGTGATCAGGGTGCCGTTGGTGGAGATGACCGCGCGCATGCCCTTGGACGTGGCGTACTTGGCCAGTTCGACCAGATCCTCGCGCACCAGGGGCTCGCCGCCGGAAAAGAGCATGACCGGCGCGCCGAATTGGGCGAGGTCGTCGATCATGACCTTGGCCTGATCCGTGGAGATGGGGTCCTTGTGGTTGCTCGGCTCCACGGCGTGGGCGTAGCAGTGCACGCATTTCAAATTGCAGCGCTGGGTCATGTTCCAGACCACAACGGGTTTCTTGTCCTTGGCGAACTGCAGCAGGTGGGAGGGGAGTTGGGCGGAATTGCGTCCGTAGCGCAGGGCGTCGGAAGGTTCCACCGTGCCGCAGTATAATTTTGAAATACCGATCATGGTTGCCTCATGTGAACGCTGGGGTTCGTCGGGGTGATGCGGGCCTTGCCGGGCTGTGGGCGTCGCAAGGCCCGTTGAAAACGGGAAAGCCGAAGGCTTGTCCTAATGGTTGCCATTGTCAAGTCAAGGGTTGAAATGCCTACTGCAGGGTATGGGTGGGAGGTTCGGCGTCCAGAAGCGAGGTCGTCTTGTCCTTGGAGTCCCTGGGGCGGGCCGTGGATTCTCCCTGCCGCCTGTCCCTGACTCCGCGCGGTTCGCGCTCCTCGCGCCTGTTCAAGGCCAGACGCCACAACGCTTTGAAACCGCGCATCAGGCCCCTCCGGTCAAGAGGGTCAGCACGATGGCCACGGTCATGGCCAGAAGCATGGGCAGCACGAGAACGGCCAGCACCTGTTTGCTCGTTGCTCCGTGCACGTGCCGAAGGCCCAGGAATTTGTACACGACAACGCCGATCATGGCCAAGGGCAGGCCGATATAGGGGACGATCATGAGCAGCATGGGGGCCGCGCTGTAGGCTTCGGCCCGGAAGGTGCCTTCGAAGCCCTTGGTGTCCGCCTTGAAGAGCCGCAGGAAGAAGTGGTTGATGGCGGTGTCGAGGAACAGGAAGAGGCAGACTTCAAGGGGGTACAGCACAAGCACCAGCGCCGCCTGGAGAGAGCGGCCCAGATCTTCCGTGAGCATGCTGGGCGGGATGATCCCGAGGAGCTGCCACACGGCCTGGGACAAGGCCACGGCCTCGATGATGATCAGGAAAAAGAGCAGGGGCTTGAGGATGCCGTAGCCCACGGGCATGGCCGAGAAGAATGCCTTGGGCCTGGCGAGCACGTCCAGAAAGGTCTGGGCAAAGGCCCGGGGATAGCCGGAATCGACCTTTTCCCAGAGCGGCAGGGACGGTTCCGGGCGGTGTTCGGCGTAGGAATCTTCGTCGTCCTCCTCTTTCAGGGCGGCCAGTTCGCTCCACAGATCCTCGTCCTGCGACGGTGCGGGCGGCTGGGCTTGGTCGTGCTTCGGCGGCTCGGGCTTGGCCTGGTCCTCCGGCTGGTTCGAGGCGTCCTGATCCGCAGGCGCGGCCGGTGCGCCGTCAAGGGTGGGCTCGGAAGGCTGCTCGCCCGCGTCGGACGGGGTGATCTCGCGGAATTTGAAGCGATGCCGGCATTTCGGACACGTGGCCATGACCGCTTTGGGAGGCAGTTTTTCTTCGTTGACAGTGCGCCCGAAACCGCACTGGGGGCAGGTGATGTTCATGGTGAATGCGTACTCCTCTTGCGAGAAGGCTGATACCCGCTCTTGTTCCGATTAGCAACCGCGTCAGGATTTGGAGGACAGGAAGAGATCGTCGAAGATGTGCACGAAGAGGGCGACAATGATCACGCCGCTGTAGTCCATGGGGCTGTCCGCGTCGAATTCGCCGAGCATGTGGTCCGTGAACTCGGGGCGGAAATATCCCTTGTCACGAACGGTGGCGGCAGAGAGGACGTCGCCGATGAAACTCCTGAACTTGCGCACGAACCACTTGCTTGGAGGAGCCAGGGGTTGCTTGCGCCGCCGGCATATGGCCGGCGGCAGGAATGACTGGAAGCTTTTTTTGAGCAGGGATTTCTCGTTGAGGCCGCGCATCTTCAGGTGCGCGGGCAGGGAGAAGACGTATTCCACCAGCCGGTGATCCATGAAGGGGGAGCGCAGTTCGACGGAATTGGCCATGCTCATGGTATCGGCCAGGGCCAGGGTCAGATTGGGCAGGCGCATTCTGCTTTCCAGATACAGGGCCTGGTCCATGAGGGATCTGGCTCCTGGAACGCTGGGCAGCTCCTCGTCCCGCGCCCCGATCACGGGCAGGAGCCTATCGACGAAGGCGTCGGACATGAGCCGGCCCTTGAGCTGGAAGGCCTGGAACCGGTAAGGCAGGGCCGGGTGCGCGGCGGGATAGCCCTTCAGGGCCGCGTAGTGCATCCAGGCCTGCTGCGGGGAAGCGAGGCCGGGAAAGACCCGGCGCAGCAGATTGGCGCGTCCGATGTTCTCGTTTCTGCCGATGAAGTCCATGAGCTTTACGAGCTTGAAATAATCGTAGCCTCCCAGGATTTCATCGGCCCCGTCCCCGGAGAGGACCACCTTGAAGCCCATGTCCCGAATCTGCTTGGAAAGCAGGTACAGCGGAAGGTTGAGCAGGGTCACCAGGGGCGCTTCCAGATGCCAGACCAGCTTTTCGATTTCCTGTTCCTCTATCGAGCACAGGAATTCGTGATGGGTGGTTCCGAACGAGCTTGAGACCATGCGCGCGAAATGGCGCTCGTCGTACCCCGCGTCCTGGAACGCGATGGACAGGGTGTGCACCGGAGCGTTGGACAGATGCGCGTAGAGCCCGGTCACGCTGCTCGAATCAATGCCGCCGCTCAGGTACGAGGCCACGGGCACGTCGGCCACCAGACGGCAGCGCACGGCTTCGGCCAGATGATGGCGCAGCCCCTCGGCGGCGTCATCCACGGAGATGTTCGCGGCCGGGCCGTGCATGGGAATGTCCCAGTAGGGGCGGAGCGTCTGCCCCGAGCTGTTTGCGAAGAGGATGTGCGCGGGCGGAACCTGCTTGATCTCTTTCAGAAAAGTGTCCGGGGCGAGGTTGAAGCCGTAGTCCAGCAGGCGGTCCATGGCCAGGACGTTCATGCTGCGCCGCACGCCGGGAAAGCGCAGTATGGATTTGATCTCCGAGGCGAAGACCAGGGTGCCGTCCGGCAGGGTGGCGTGGAAGAGAGGCTTTTTGCCCATGCGGTCCCGGGCCAGGAAGAGCGATCTGGTTGACGGGTTCCAGGCTGCGAACGCGAACATGCCCGCCAGGCGGCGCAAACAGTCTTCCCCCCACTGCACGTAGGCCGCGAGAAGCGCTTCCGAGTCCGAGTGGCTGTGAAAAACGTGGCCCAGGCTTGCGAGTTCGGCTCGCAGCGTCTGATAATTGTAGATTTCGCCATTGAAGACCAGCACCGTGCCGGTAGGGGCATGGACCATGGGCTGGTTGCCTCCCGTCAGATCAATGACGCTGAGGCGTCTGTATCCCAATGCGCAACGCCCGTCCTGGAACACTCCCTGGTGGTCCGGCCCGCGATGGGCCAGGGCCCGGGTCATGGACTCAAGAACGCTGGTATCCGGGGAGATTCCATCCGGATTGAAAAAACCGGCTATGCCGCACATGCGTGTTTTCCCTGTTGAAGTGTGATCGGGGAAAAGTTTTGCAGATTGCGTGCCTTACATGACGGGCATGACACGGAGTTCGGGCCTATCTGGCGTAATAGGCCGCGGCTTTGGCCGGTGACGTGTGGGGCTGGTTTTTCGAAATCTCCGAAAAGGCGGAGCGGAAGGAAGACAATATTCCGATCACCTCGTCCACGAGGTCCGTGTCCATCTTCAGATTGGCCTGCAACAGGCGGGTGTTGCAGTAGATGTAGAGCTTGTGCAGGTTCAGGGCGATTTCGCCGCCCTTTTCGGTATTCAGCGAGCCGTCGAGTTCGGCGATGATGTCCAGGGCCTGGGAAAGGAGAATGCCCTTCTTGGCGTAGTTTCTGGCCATGATTTCTTGCTTGGCCTGCTCCAGAAAGGTGATGGCCCCATCGTAGAGCATGACCACGAGATGGCCCGGGGTGGTGGTTGTGACCTGGGTCTGCATGTAGGCGTTGGCGGCTTTGTGCACGGTGCGGTCTCCTTATGATGACGAGCCGGAGAGGCTCTTGATTTGCGAACTGATCTGGGTGGAGATGTTGTTGTAATTGCCCAGTACGGCCTCCAGGTTGGCGAATCGCAGGCGCAGGTTCTTTTCAAGAAGCGCCAGGCGCCGCTCCTCGTAGGCGATCTTTTCGTCGATGGAATCCATGATGTCCTGATAGTTGTCCTTCAGGATTTCCAGGGTGCCGGACAGGGGGTCGGTCAATTTTGTGATTTCCTGGATCAGTTCCTCCGTCTTGCCGGATTTGATCTGCACCGAGCCGGAATAGGAGCCCGCCGTCAGGTTGATGACCTCGAGGGAGAGGCCGCGCGCGGGATTTCCCTCGCCGGTGGCCACGATTTTCGTGCCGTCGATGCTGGCGGCATATCCGTTGATACTGGCGGAGGTTATTGTTCCGCCGGCGTCCACGGTGTACTGCACCGCATATTCGCCGGCGCCCGTGATGCCCTTGATGGAGGATTCGAATTTGAAATTCGAGGATTCCACGGCGACGCCGTCCACCATTTCCTTGGTCGAAGGATACTGGTCGGCGCTGAAGAGCCTGGCCACGGCGTCGGGATCCGTGCGCAGCGCCGAGGAAAAGGCGTTTTCGTCCAAAACGAGCAGGCCGAAGGTCGGCGATCCCTGCACGGTGTCCGTGGTGATGCCCACACTGCCCAGGGAGACGATGGCGTCCATGTCGTAGTCGAAACCGACGCCCTTTTCCGCCAGGATGTTTTTGAGCTTTTGCTGGATCATCTGCAGGCCGTAGTTGCCGGTCAAAAGGGAGCCGGAAACATTTTCGCCCACGGAGGTGACCTGGGTCTGGTTCTTGACCTCCTGCAGCACGCTGTTCACCGCTTCGACGAAGGTCCGCACCTTCTCGGTCACGGCTTCCGGGTCGAGGCTGGTGGTGATGGTCGTGCTGCCGGTGCTGGCCAGGTTCATGGTCACGCCGGGGATGATGTCGGAAATGGAGTTCGCCTTTCGCTCGAAATAGCCGTCCGTGGCTCCCTGGATCTGCGCGAAGGCTCCCGGCTGCAACTCGCCGATGGTGGTCCCGGGAGAATTGACGATGGTGATCTGCTTGTCCGAGCCGGCCACGCCCTCCAGGGTCAGTTCGACGTTGCCGGACACGTCCGTGGCCGTGGCCATGGTGAACCCGACAGCCGTGTTGATTTTGTCGGCCAGCGTCGCGTAGGTGTCCGCGGTGGTGACGGCTACGGAATGCAGGGCGCCGTCATAGGCGAACTTGAAGGTTCCGTCGGCGGTTGCGAAGGTGTCGGCAGTCGTTTTGCCGGTGAAGGTGGCCTTGAGCATGTCGCTGGTGGCCGTGGGCGGGTCGATGGGGAATCCGTCGACCCGCAGCTTGGCGTTGCCTGCGTTTTGGGTTTCGATGAACCGATCCTGGCCGAAATTCACGAGCAGATTGGCCGAGGTTTCCGCGTCGTCGACGATGAAGTCATTGCCCGCGCCCAGGTCCATGCCCCGGATCTGCAGGCGGTATCCGCTGCCGTCGTTGACCACGCTGGCGCGGACGTAATTGCGGTTGTCCGCGTCGTTGTTGATCAGACTTGCGAACTGGGCCAGGGTCGTGGTGCCGGTGACGTTCACGGCAACTTGGCGCGAGCCGGCCGTGAAAACGAAGGTGCCGTTGGCGCCTCCGCTGATCACCGCGTCCGGCGAGGAAAAAATTTCCGCCCCCATGTGCATGTCGTTGGTCGCCAGGGAGAGCACGTCGACCTGGTGGGTACTTTCTTCCGCGCTGCTGCCCGCCGTGGCGGTCACGGCGATGGAGTTGGAGGAGAGGGCGTTCTTGACCAGGAATTCGTCCGTGGTGTTCATGGCATCCAGGGACGTTTTGAGGGAGAGCATGGTCGCGGACAGCGTGTCGAAGGCCTCGCTCTTGGCTTCCCAGCCCGCCCGCCAGTATTCGAGCCGCTTGGTGCGGACCTGTTCGACTTCTATGAGCTTGGTGACCATGGAGTCGAAGTCCGTGCCCGAGCCAAGGCCCGTGAAACGGATCGATCCGGAAACAAGTGAACTGGTCAGGTCATCAGCCATGTCATTCCTCTGGTTCGTTGGGTTGGACGAATCTCCTCACGCTCGAGCAAACCTGGTGCCAGAATCACGATTCGAGGGTAAAAAAGCCGGGCCGCTTCCGCGACCCGGCCGGGAAACAGGGTTCAGGGCTCGTCTACTATCCCTGCATGAGCTGCAATGCCATCTGCGGCAGGGTGTTGGCCTGGGAGAGCATGGCCACCGCAGACTGGGTCAGGATCTGGTTGCGCACGAAGTTGGTCATTTCCGTGGCCACGTCGGCGTCGGAGATCCGGGACTCGGATGCCTGGAGGTTCTCGGCCTGGATCTGCAGGTTGGTGATGGTGTTCTCCAACCGGTTCTGCAAGGCGCCGAGGTTGGCGCGGATGTTGTCCTTGGAGGTGATGGCCGCGTTGAGGGCGGCGAGGGCTTCCTGAGCGCCCTGCTGGGTGGAGATGCTGAATCCGGCACCGTCCACGCCATGGGTTCCGTTCGCCCTGTCCGAATCGGCGGCGTTGCCGACGCCGAGGGCGGAAGCGGTCGCGTTGCCGATGGCGATGTAGTAGTAGTCCTCGGCGGAGTCGTTGCCCGTGCCGAAGTGGACCTTCAGGGGGCCGGTCGATGCCAAGCCGGAGCCGTCGTGGTCTTCGTTCCAGTCCGCCACGGCCTTGTTGTCGTCGGTTGCGGAAAGATTGCCGTTCAGCAGGTAGATGCCGTTGAAGTCCGTGGCGTTGGCGATTCGGGTGATTTCCGAAGCCATCTGCTGGTACTCCGAGTCGATGATCAGACGCTGGTCCGAGTTGTAGGTGCCGGTGGCCGCCTGGGTGGCCAGTTCCTTCATGCGGATCAGCTTTTCGTCGATGACGCCAAGCGCGCCGTCGGCGGTCTGGATCATGGAGATGGCGTCGTTGGCGTTTCTGACACCCTGGTTGATGGACGCGATATCGGCGCGCATGAGCTCTCGAATGGCCAGTCCCGCAGCGTCGTCGGCGGCGGTGGTGATGCGCAGGCCCGAGGACAGGCGGCTGACGGATGTCGAGAGGTTGCCGTACGCGGCCGCCAGGTTGCGGTTCGCGTTCATGGCCATCAGGTTGTGGTTGATAACGAGTGACATAAGAATTCCTCCTTGAAAGATTAGCGGCTTCCTTGCCTTTGGATCGAGCAGTGCCGGGCTGTGCTCCGTGTTCTTGATGACTAGATCGGCAGGAGGAAAAATATCTTTAGAAGAATTTTGTCCGACACGAAATGTCGGACAAGTTATTCGAAGTCGGGGATATGCCTGCGCGCTTCGTCGGCCTGGATGCCGCGCGAGGCGGCGATGGCGTCGAGATTGTCCTCGGCGTCGGACTTGCGCAGATACAGGGGCTGCGGAGGCCGGCTCGAATACGTGGCCGAGCATGCGGCGCGGAGCAGGGCGAGAGGCAGGGGCGTGTCGAGGGTTGGCGGCAGAGCGATTGCGCCAGGCAGGGCGGGCAGCTCCGGATTTTTGCGCAGGCCGCTGCCCAGCAGGAAGAAGTCTTCGGGTCGTTTCAGGAGCAGGTCCCGCGCTTCGGTCACGCGGAGCGGGCGCACGGGGCCGAGGGGCGCGCCGGCCTGGAACCCCTGGATATAGACCTGGCCCTTGCGGGCATAGGTCAGAATCCACAGCTCCCTGCCGTGCGCGAAAGGGGCGGCCTGGCTGGCGAGAGTCTCCAGGTACTGCAATCCGGCCATGGGAATGGCGTGAGGCCGGGACAGGCCGTGCATGGCCGCATGCGCGATGCGCAGACCCGTGAACGAACCCGGGCCGCGCACGCAGGCGATGCCCGCCAAATCGCTGGTCCGGATGCCGCGCGCCCGTAGGGCGCGTTCCATGGCCGTGGGCAGGTGGCGGATGGACTGGCCCGGGCAGAGGATTTCCTCGCTGAACATGACCGCGTCGGCCGTGCCGAGAACGACCTGGATGCGCTCCTCGGCACAGTTCAGCACGAGGCGGGGGCTATCTGAAGTGTCTGAGGATATCATTGAATGTGGCCAGGATCATGAGCATCAGAAGCAGCATCATGCCGATCTTGAGCGCCGCCTGCTGCACCTGCGGGCTCAAGGGACGTCCGGTGACGGTTTCCAGAAAAAAGAAGAGGATATGCCCGCCGTCGAGCACGGGGATGGGCAGAAGGTTCAGGATGCCCAGGTTGATGCTGATCAGCGCGGTCAGGGCCAGCAGGTTGATCAGGCCATTTTGGGCCTCCTTGTGTATCATCTCGGTGATGAGAATGACCCCGCCCATGTCCGTCAAAGGGATGACGCGTTCGATGAGCTTGACGATGCCCATGACCATGAGGCCGCTCACTTCCCAGATCTGGCGTCCGCCCTGGACTGCGGCGGCGAAAAAGCCGAGCTGCCGGGTCAGGACTTCGCCCTTGGGCGCGATGCCGAGCATGGGCATGGTTTTGACTTCGCCGAAAAGATTGCGTTTTTCCTGCAAGCGCGGAGTGACATTGACGGAAAAGAGTTCGTTGCCGCGCATGAGGGTCAGCGACATGGGACCACCCTGATTGGCTTCGATGCGTTCGACCAGATCTTCCCAGACCGTGATTTCCACGCCGTCGATCTCCAGGACCTGATCGCCGGGTACGATTCCGGCTTTCTCGGCGGCGCTGGAATTGGTCACCTGCCCGATGACCGGTAGCAGCTCCTGCACGCCCAGACTGAAGGCCAGGCCCCAGAAAATGAGCCAGGCCAGCAGGAAGTTGAAGACCGGACCGGCGAGCACGACCAGCATGCGTTGCCAGGGCGGACGTCGTGAGAAGGACTCCTCGGGTTCAAAGCCTTCGGGAAGTTCCGCGTCCACGGTTTCGCCGACCAGCTGCACGTACCCGCCCAGGGGAAACGCACAGACCCGGTAGTCGGTCTTGCCGCGCGTAAAGCCGAAAAGCCTGGTCCCGAAGCCCAGGGAAAAGACGCTCACGCCCATGCCCATGCCGCGCGCGACCACGAAGTGACCCAGTTCGTGAAAGAAAATCAGGCCGCCCAGGACCACCACCACCGCCAGAACGCTTGTTACCATTCGCCTTTTCCTATGGCCTCTTCCGCCAAGGTTCGTGTTTGCCTGTCAAGGTCCAAGATGTCCCCCAGATCGTGCATGCAGGTCAAGGAATGTTTGGCCAGCATCCGTTCGATGAGGCGGGCGATGCCCGGAAAGGAGATGCGACCGTCCAGGAACGCCTGCACCGCGATTTCGTTGGCCGCGTTGAGCACCACCGGGTGGCTTGGCCCGGCGTCGAGAGCCCGGCGCGCCAGATCCAGGCAGGGGAAGCGCTCGGTGTCCGGGGCTTCGAAGGTCAAGGTGCCGATGCGCGCCAGATCAAGACGTTGGAGATCGATGCGCAGTCGCCTGGGATAGCCCAGGCAGTATCCGATGGGGATTTCCATGTCGGGCATGCCCAGATGGGCCAGCTGCGAACCGTCCTCGTATTCGACCAGAGAGTGGACGATGGACTGCGGATGCACGACCACCTCCACCTCGCCGAGGGTCGCGCCGTAGAGATGCACGGCTTCGATGATTTCAAGCCCCTTGTTCATCATGGTCGCGGAGTCGATGGAAATTTTCGCGCCCATGGACCAGTTGGGATGTTTCAGGGCCTGGGCCGGGGTGACGGCTTCTATCTCGCGCAGGCTCTTGGCTCGAAACGGGCCGCCAGAGGCGGTCAGGATCAGGCGGCGGGCCTGCCTGCCATCGTGACCGGCCAGGGCCTGGAAGAGGGCGTTGTGTTCCGAATCCACGGGGAGAATGACGGCCCCGCTGGCCCGGCAGGTCTGGCGGAACAGGTCTCCGGCCAGAACCAGGGCTTCCTTGTTGGCCAGGCAGAGCACCTTGCCGGCGCGCGCGGCAGCCAGGGCCGGAACCAGCCCGGCCGCTCCGACCTGGGCGGCCAGAATCAGGTCCGCCTCGGGCAGGGTCGCCATGGCCGTGTACCCGTCCCGGCCCACAAGGATGCGCGGGCGGTATTCCGCCGGGAGCAGCGTGCGCAGCTCCGCCTCCTTTTTCTCGTTCAGGACTCCAAGGTATTCCGGGCGCAGCTCCCCCGCCTGCCGGGCGAGAAGCTCCATATTCCGGGCCCCGGCCAGCGCCACGACCTTGAGGTCGTCCCTGTTCTTGGCCACGACCTTGAGCGCGCTCGCGCCGATGGAGCCGGTGCTGCCCAGAATGGCGAGCGTGCGCTGGCCGGAACGCTCGAAAATCGGTGAAGAGAGGCCTGAGATATACTTCATGGCGTGGGGCTAGGCGAAAAAGTGGAACAGGGCGGCCACCCCGCAGTACGGGGGCAGGGCGAACAGAAGGCTGTCGATGCGGTCCAGGATGCCTCCGTGGCCTGGGAGGATCTTGCCGGAATCCTTGATGCCGCGCCAGCGCTTGAGGGCGGATTCGAAAAAGTCGCCCAGCTGCGCGGCGATGTTCAGGCCCGCCCCGAGCAGGGCGAAGCGTGTCCAGTGCGCGCCCCCCAACGCGAGGCCGATGGCCGCGCAGATCAGGATGCTCAAGCAGAGTCCGCCCAGGCTTCCGGCCCAGGTCTTTTTGGGGCTGATCGACGGCCAGATCTTGGGGCCTCCGATCAGGCTGCCCGCGTAGTAGGCTCCGGTGTCGGCGGCGAAGGTGGTCAGGAGCACCAGGACGATCTCCGGGGCGGAAATGGTTCGGAAGAGGCGCAGAATGAAGGGCAGATACAGCAGCCCGAAAAGAAGGATCTGGCTGTCCGCGAAGGCTTCCGGGGATTTGCATCGGTCGTGGGCGATCAAGAATGAAACGGCCGTTCCCAAGAGCGCTGCGCAGACCAGGGCCGCCGCGGACCAGGTCAGAGGGGCCCAGACCATGGCCAGCGCGAAAACAAGCCCCAGGATCTTCCAGAATCGCTTTTCCGCGCCCGGCCAGAACATGGCGTAGAATTCCATGAGCCCAAGGCCGGCCACCACCGTTATGGCGAGGCTCAGGACGGGATCACCGCTGAAAATGGCCCAGCCCAACAGCGGCAGGAGCAGCAGGGAGGTCAGGACGCGCTTGAAGTGGGGACTCTTCATGCCTCGCCCTCTCCGGTGTTACCGAAGCGGCGCTGCCGGGACGCATACTCTGCGAGGGCGGCGTGCAACTGCGGGGCGTGAAAGTCCGGCCACGCGACATCAGTGAAATACAGTTCGCTGTAGGCGCTTTGGAACAACAGGTAGTTGCTCAGCCGCAGCTCGCCGCTGGTGCGCAGGATCAGGTCCGGGTCAGGCATGCCCGAGGTGTAGAGTTCGGATGCGAACATGCCTTCGGTCAGGCTGGAAGGATCGATGCGCTTGTTCATCAGGGCCTGACAGGCGCGCAGGATTTCGAGCCTGCCCGAATAGTTCAGGGCCAGGTTCAGATTCATGGCCGTGCAGCCGGCTGTCTTTTCCACCGCATGGCGCAGCGCCTGGCGGGTGGCCAGGGGCAGCTCGTCCAGGTCTCCGAGGATGTTCAGGCGGATGGACTGCTCAAGCAGGGAAGGGAGTTCCCGGCTCAGGAAATCCTTGAGCAGGCCGAACAGGAAGCCGACTTCCTGCTTGGGCCGCGACCAGTTCTCTTTGGAGAAGGTATAGAGGGTCAGATAGGGAATGCCGAGCTTGCGGCACTCCCTGACGATTTCGCGGGCGGTTTCGGTGCCGGCCTTGTGCCCGGCGCTGCGATCAAGACCTCTGGCGCGGGCCCAGCGTCCGTTGCCGTCCATGATGATGGCGAGATGGGTAAGGGGTGGCATGGACAGGATCTAGATCTCCATGATTTCCTTTTCTTTCTCGGTCAGGACAGCATCAGCCTTCTTGACGAAGTTGTCGGTGGTCTTCTGCACTTCGTCCTGGGCCTTGTGCAGGTCGTCTTCGCTGATTTCCTTGGCGGTGTGCATTTTCTTCAGGGCGTCGTTGACGTCCCGGCGCACGTTGCGGATGGCGACCTTGGCGTCTTCGGTGTATTTCTTGGCCATCTTGACCAGGTCCTTGCGGCGTTCCTCGGTCAGGACCGGAATGTTGATGCGGATGGCGCGGCCGTCGTTGATGGGGGTCAGTCCCAGATCCGACTTCATGATGGCCTTCTCGATGCTGTTGAAGGCGTTGCGGTCCCAGGGCGCGATGGAGATGGTGCGGCTGTCGGGGATGGAGACGGACGCGACCTGGTTGAGCGGGGTCGGGGTTCCGTAGTATTCGACCCGGATGCTGTCCACCAGGGCCGTGGAGGCGCGACCGGTGCGCAGCTTGGAGAAATCCTTTTCCAGACTGTCGATGCTTTTCTGCATTCTGTTCGTGCAATCCTGAATGTGCTTTTCCATGTCATTCTCCTTGAACGATTGTTCCGACTTCCTCGCCCCTGACCACGCGCTGGATGTTCCCGGGTACGAAGAGGTTGAAGACCCCGATGGGGAGCTTGTTGTCCATGCACAGCGATATGGCTGCCGAGTCCATGACCCTGAGACGGCGCTGCAGCACGTCCAGATAGGTCAGTTTCGTGAACATGACCGCGTCGGGGTGTTTTTCCGGGTCCTTGTCGTAGACGCCGTTGACCCTGGTCCCCTTGAGGATGGCCTCGCACTTGAGCTCCATGGCCCGAAGCGCGGCCGCCGTGTCGGTGGTGAAGTAGGGGATTCCTGTTCCGGCCGCGCAGATGACCACGCGCCCCTTCTCCAGATGACGGATGGCCCTGCGCCGGATGTAGGGCTCGGCCACTTCCTTCATGTCGATGGCGGTCATGACCCGGGTCGTGATGCCCAGTTTTTCCAGGGCGTCCTGCACGGCCAGGGCGTTCATGACCGTGGCCAGCATGCCCATGTAGTCGGCGGAGGCGCGGTCCATGCCTTTGGAGGAGACGGACACGCCTCGAAAAATGTTGCCGCCGCCGATGACCAGGCTCAGCTGGACACCAAGGGAGGCCGCTTCGGCCAGTTCGCGACAGATGGACTGGATGGTCTGGGGTTCGATGCCGAAGCCCTGCTCTCCGGCCAGGGCCTCTCCGCTCAGCTTGAGCATCACTCTGCCGTATCGGAGTTTCTCCATTGCTAGGTACCTCTGGGTAAGCGGTGAACGAAAAGGAGGCCTGGGCGTCCTGACCTCCTTCTCGGATGATCCTATATCCATTTCGCGCATCCGCTGCAACAGCGCGGGGGCTGTGCGGCGAAGACGGGGCCCGGCGATCTGAGGGCCAAAAAAAAGGGCCTTGCGGCCCTTTGCCTATGCGCCGATGGCGAACCGGAAGAACCGGGCGATGTCGGCGTTTTTCCCAAGAAGGTCCTTGATGGTCTTCTTGTCGTCCTTGATGAAGACCTGCTCGCGCAGGCAGACTTCCTGGTAGTACTTGCGGATGCGGCCTTCGACGATCTTCTCGGCGATCTGGGCCGGCTTGCCCTCTTCCTTGGCCTGGTTCAGGTAGATTTCCTTTTCCTGGGCCAGGGTTTCGGCGGGGATCTGGTCGGGGGTCACGCAGACGGGATTGGCGGCCGCGATCTGCATGGCGATGTCCTTGGCCAGTTCGGGAGTGGCGGCGCCGGTCAGTTCGACCAGGACGCCCAGCTTCTTGGTGGAGTGGACGTAGGTGCCGATGACGCCTTCGCCGGAAAGAGCCACATAGGCCAGGCGGCCGACCTGCATGTTTTCGCCGATCTTGCCGATGAGTCCGGTCAGGTCGGAGGCTTCGGCGGGAAGCGCGTCCACGTTGTCGGTCTTCTTTTCCAGGGCGAGGGCGGCCAGGCCTTCGGCCAGGGCGATGAATTCCTCGTTCTTGGACACGAAGTCGGTCTCGCACTTGAGTTCGCTCATGGCCGCGGACTTGCCGTCAGCGGCGACGACGACGGTGACCAGGCCTTCGGAGGTGGCTCGGCCCGCTTTCTTGGCGGCCTTGGACAGCCCCTTTTCGCGCAGCCAGGCAATGGCCTTTTCTTCGTCGCCATCACATTCGGTCAGCGCCTTCTTGCAATCCATCATGCCTACGCCGGTACGTTCGCGCAGGTCCTTAACCATTGCTGCGGTGATGCTCATCTTATACCTCTTCGTCTGTATCTACGGATTCGGGCTCGGCGGAACCGGTCGGGAGCTCCACTTCGGGAACCTTGCTGGTCTTGGGCTCGACCGGGGCGTCCTTGGCGCTGGCGGCGCCTTCGATGCACGCATCGGCCATGGCGCCGGCAAAGAGCTTGATGGCGCGGATGGCGTCGTCATTGCCCGGGATGATATAGTCGATCAGGTCGGGGTCGCAGTTGGTGTCGACCACGGCCACGATCGGGATGCCCAGCTTGCGGCATTCCTTGACCGCGATCTCTTCGCGGTGGGGATCGATGATGAAGGCCGCCGCCGGCGGTTCTTCCATATCCTTGATGCCGCCCAGGGTCAGGTTCAGCTTGGTCACTTCGCGTTCCATGCGCACGACTTCCTTTTTCAGGAACCGGTTCACGGAGCCGTCCTCGAACATGCCTTCGAGCTTCTTCAGGCGGGTGATGCTGGTACGGATGGTCTGGTAGTTGGTCAGCGTGCCGCCGAGCCAGCGGTTGGTGACGTGGAACATGCCGCATCGTTCGGCTTCGGTCTTGATCACGTCCTGGGCCTGACGCTTGGTGCCGACGAAAATGATCTTGCCGCCGCGGGCGACGGTGTCGGCGATGAAGTCGTGGGCCTTGCGGTACAGCTTCACGGTCTGCTGCAGGTCGATGATGTGGATGCCCTTGCGCGCGCCGAAAATGAAGGGGCGCATCTTGGGGTTCCAGCGGCGGGTCTGGTGGCCGAAGTGCACTCCGGTTTCCAGCATCTGTTTCATACTGACATAAGCCATGTTGGGTCTCCTTGGTTTTTTTCCTCCGTCCACGGGAGCCCGAATGGGCCAAACCAACGGCGCGGACGTGTGGAGTGTGTTTGAGAACTGAAGTCCGTACGCGAGAGGTTCGGCCTTGGCAAGAAAAAAATCAGACCCGCGCGATGAGGGGAATGACGATGGGGTCGCGCTCCAAGACCTTGCGGAAGAAGCGGCGCAGGGATGAACGGATTTTCTCCTCCAGCTTGTAGGCTTCGCTGCCGGGGTTGCCTTCCATGATGTCAAGGATGATGCACTTGGCGTCTTCCAGGATGTGGGCGAAGTGCTGTTCGAAGATGAACCCCTTGGACTGGATGCTGGGTCCGAAGACGATGGTTCCGAACTCGTCCTGCACCAGCAGCACGATCACCAGGCCCTCTCCGCCCAGGATCTGGCGTTCCTTGAGCACGCTCTGCCCGACGTCGCCCACGCCCTTGCCGTCGACCAGGATGGATTCGGCGAAGACCGCGTCCTCCAGGCGGATGCTTGTGGGGGAAAGGGTCACGGGCTGGCCGTTCTCCAGAATCAGGGCCCTTTCCGGGGCGATGCCCCGGGACACGGCCAGCTCGGCGTGCTTGAAGAGGTGGCGGTATTCGCCGTGCACCGGCACGAAGAATTTGGGCCGCACCGTGTCGAGCATGATCTTCAGTTCTTCCTGGTGGGCGTGGCCCGAGGCGTGGATGGCCTGCACCTTTTCGTACAGGACGCTGGCGCCGTGGCGGTAGAGGTCGTTGATGACGCGGGTGATGGCCCTGGTGTTGCCCGGAATGAAACGCGAGGACATGATCACCGTGTCGCCCTGGTGGATGTTGATCTGGCGGTGCTCGCACCGGGCCACGCGGCTCAGGGCCGAAAGGGGTTCGCCCTGGGAGCCGGTCAGCAGGATGACGATCTTGTCGTCGTCCAGGTAGGCCAGCTCTTCCATGTCGCACGAGTTTTCCCGGTTGAAGCGCAGATGGCCAAGGTCTTTGGCGACCTCGATATTGGCGACCAGGCTGCGTCCGGTGAAGGCCACGCGGCGTCCGTGCTTGGCCGCGAGGTCGAAGATTTCCTGCATGCGCTGAATGTGGGTGGCGAAGAGCGTGACCAGGATGCGCCCCTTGGCCTCGGTGAAGACTTCGTCCAGGGAATCCTGGATTTCCCGTTCCGTCAGGGAGAAGCCTTCACGTTCGACGTTGGTCGAATCGGAGAGCATGAGCAGCACGCCCTGGCGGGCAAAATCGGCGAAGGCTTCGAGGTCGGTGGCGTGTCCGCCCTGCGGGTTGCGGTCGATCTTGAAATCGCCCGTGTGCACGATGCGCCCGGCCGGAGTCTCGATGCCCAGGCCATAGCCTTCGATGATGCTATGGCAGACCGGCATGAAGGTCACGGCGAATTCGCCCAGGTCGACCCGTTCCCGGGCGCGCACGGGGCGCAGCTCCACATGGGATTCGAGGTTGCGTTCCTGCAGGCGTTTCATGGCCAGGCGCAGGGTGAACTCCGAACCGTACAGGGGAACCTGCTGCAGGTAGGGGACCAGCCAGGCCAGGGCGCCGATGTGGTCCTCGTGGCCGTGGGTCAGGATGACGCCCTTGAGTTTGTGCTTGCGGCTGACGATGAAGTCCATGCGCGGGATGACCACGTCCACGCCGTAGAGGATGACGTCCGGAAACATGAGCCCGCAGTCCACCAGGATCATGCTCTGCTCGGTCTCCAGGGCCATGCAGTTCATGCCTATTTCTCCCAGCCCGCCGAGGGGGGTCAGGGTCACGTGCGATTCGGACATCAAGGGTCTCCGGTGTGTTGAAGTGTTCGCGATGCGTGCGCATCGTCACGGAAACTAAGGGAATTGGAAGCCAAGGACAAGGCCAAAAAAGAAGGCCGCGCAGGGCGGCCTTCGATAAAGCGGGGGGAAGGGGCTTATTCCTCTTCCTTCTTGCTGTCGGCGATGACCTGTTCGGTCACGTTGGGCGGGCATTCCTCGTAATGGGCGAACTCCATGGTGAAGGTGCCCTGGCCGCCGGTCATGGAGCGCAGGTCCGGAGCGTATTTCATCATCTCGGCCATGGGCACGTGGGCCTTGACCTCGGTGATGCCGCCGATGGAGTCGGAGCCCAGGACCCGGCCTCGGCGGCTGGAAAGGTCGCCGATGACGTCGCCCATGAACTCGTCGGGGATGAAGACGCTGGCGAGCATGATGGGTTCGAGCAGTATGGGGCTGCACATCTCCACGGCCTTCTTGAAGGCCAGGGAGCCGGCGATCTTGAAGGCCATTTCCGAGGAGTCGACGTTGTGGTAGGAGCCGTCGTAAACGGCCACCTTGAAGTCGACCATGGGATAACCGGCCAGAAATCCACGCGCCGCCGCCTCCTGGATGCCCTTGTCCACGGCCGGAATGTAGTTGCGGGGGATGGAGCCGCCCACGATCTCGTCGATGAACTCGTATCCAGCGCTGCGCTTGTTGGGTTCCATGCGGATCCAGCAGTCCCCGAACTGTCCGCGCCCGCCGGACTGCTTCTTGTGCCGCCCCTGGACCTGGGCCTTGCCCTTGATGGTCTCGCGGTAGGGAATCTTGGGGGTTTTCAGAACGATGTTGGTCTTGTAGCGGCGCTTGACCTTTTCCACCGCCAGTTCGATGTGCAGCTGCCCCATGCCGGTCAGAAGCATGTCGCCGGTCTCGTCGTTGCGGACCAGATGCAGGTTGATGTCTTCGTCGAGAAGTTTCTGCACCGCGGCGAAGACCTTGTCCTCCTCGCCTTTTTCCTCGGCCGCCAGGGCGTAGGAGATGATGGAGGGTGTCAGGGGCGGCTTGGGCAGGATGAACGGGGCTTTCTCGGCGCACAGGGTGTCGCCCGTGGCCGTGTTCTTGAGCTTGGCCACCGCCACCACGGCTCCGGGACCGACGTCCTGCTTGCAGGGAGTCTGTTTCTTGCCTTCAAGATACAGGATCTGGCCGATTTTTTCCTTTTCGTCCTTGGTTGCGTTGAGGACGGCTGCGTCGGGGGAAAGCACGCCGGAGAGCACCCGCATGACCGAGAGCTGCCCGGCGAAAGGATCGGCGATGGTCTTGAAGACAAAGGCGGCAAGAGGCGCGTCGGGACTTGAGGGGCGTTCGACCCCGTCGGCGTCGACCCAGGACTCGTGTTCCAGCGGGGACGCCATGATGTTCTGGATGGCGTCAAGGAGGGGGGCCGCGCCCTTGTTCTGCATGGCCGCTCCCGCGCAGACCGGGACCAGGGCGCGGCTCAGCACGCCTGCGCGCAGGCCCGAGATCATCTCTTCCTCGGTCAGCGACCCTTCCTCCAGATATTTCTCCATCAGCTCTTCGCTGCTTTCGGCGATATTCTCGATGGCGATCTCGCGGGTCATGGTGACCTCGTCGGCCAGATCTTCGGGCATGTCGATGGGAGTCAGGCCGCCCTTGTCGTCAAAGGCGTAGGCCTTGTCGGCCAGGACGTCGACGAGGCCTCGAAAATCGGCTTCGCTGCCTATGGGGAGGTAGAGCAGGACCGGCTTGATGCCCAGGATTTCGGACAGTCCCTGGTAGGCCATCTGGAAATTGGCGCGTTCGCGATCCATTTTATTGATGAAGACCATGGCGGGCAGTCCGGCCTTGACGGCTTCGGACCAGATTTTTTTGGTCAGCGGCTTGACCCCGTCGATGGCGTCGATGACCAGGACTGCGTTGTCCGCTCCCTGCAGGAGATAGGGGAGGTCGCCGATGAAGTTGTTGTCACCGGGAGTGTCGATGAGAAAATTCGGGTTCTTCTTCCAGGAGAATTGGGCGAATCCGGGCTGGATGCTGCCCCTGCGTTTGATTTCTTCGGGTTCGTAATCCAGAACAGTCGAGCCTTCGTCGATTTTGCCCAGCCTGGTGATGGAACCGGCGGTGAACAGCAGCATTTCGGCCACTGACGTCTTTCCGGTTCCTCCATGCCCTATCAGGGCGAAAGTCCTCTGTTTTTGAAGTTGATCCTGCATACAGCCCCCTTATGCAAAGTATTACGCAACCATATGGCTACAGGGTATAAGATCGTTCCTGTCTTCCAAGACGGAAGACGGGAATTCGCTTGCAAAAGAGAAGAAATTGGATGAAAGTCCCACGCTCTATAGACTTTGGCGGTCCCTGAGCGCTTGTAAACCTCCTGCGATCCTGAACTTTTTCAAGAAATACCCCTATAGGGAGGGGCCTTGGAAGTTGTCAAGAGCAACGGGATTTTCAGCGCTGCGTAATTCTTCAAAATCGTTGAGAGAACATCATGAACATGGTCGATGTCCTGACTCATGCTTCCGCGCGCGCCGCGCTTCTGCGCTGTCCCGCGTCGGATCTCGATGTCGGCGGACCCTGGCTTTTCTGGTCCGCTCCTCCGACCCCGGCCTTGCGCCGCAGCCTGGAAAACCGGGGCCAGCTCATCCCCGTGCTGGTCGATGCCTCCGGGGCCAGGCCCGTGCTCGTCGCCGGCGCGGCCCGGGTCCGCGTATTGGCGGAATTGGGGAGGGAGGCGCTGTGCCTGGATCTGGGGGCCATGGACGGCCAGGCCAGAGGCCTTGCCTACGTGCAGTCCAACGCCGGGCGCGAAGTTTCCGACGGCCAGGTTGTGCTGGCCATGCGCTACTTTCAGACGCTGCCGGACTGCGATCAGGCCGCGGTGCTTGAATCCCTGGGGCTTGAGCCGCGTTCCAAACGGTTGCGCCTGGTCCGGTCCTTTTTGTCGCTGCCCGGGCGGTGGGACGCGTTCCTGTGCGCGGGGGCTGTGCCGCTGGCTTGCGCGGATCTGCTTGAGGCTTTTGCTCCGGGCGATCTTGAGGCGCTGGAAGTGCTTTTTACGACCTTGTCATGGTCGCGCGGAAGCGCGGTCAACGTGCTGACCTGGATTCGCGAGATTTGCGCCCGCGACCAGGCCGCTGTGGGCGACGTGCTCGATGGCGCGGGGGTGAAGGATATCCTGGCGGGCGGCCTTTCGCCCAAGGACGCCATGAACCGCATCACGCAGGAGGTGCGGCTGCTGCGTTATCCGGCCTTGTCCGGGATGGAGCGTGATTTTCTGACGGCCGCCCGCGCGGTGTCGGCGGGGACACGCTGGCGGGTGACGCAGCCGGACCTGTTCGAGAGCGACGCGGTGGAAGTCTGCGCGCGCCTGACCAGCCCGGACGCTGTGCGTGCCGCCAGCGCGGAACTGGCCCGCATCGCGGCCCGCGAGGATCTGGACGATCTTTTTGTGGTGGGGCGCGAATGAAGAACCTGCCTTCCTATCTGCACGGCATCAGCCGGGTCGTGGTCGACGCTTCCGTGGCCGAATCCCCCGTGGCCCGGCGCGTGCGCGCACGATTGCCGCATCTGACGGCGGAGATCCTGCCCGAGGGGGAAACCCTATCTCCGGGACTCGCACGGGAGGACATCCTCTATCTGAAGCGCTACCGCGGGCGTTTTCTGCGCCATTGCCCCGGCACCAGCCATTACCGCTGCTGCGGCTACCAGATCATTCATATCGGCGAGAACTGTCCCCTGCGCTGCTCCTACTGCATCCTGCAGGCGTATTTCCATGACCGCGTGCTCAAGGTCTGGGCCAACCAGGACGACCTGTGGAGCGAGATGGACCAGGCTTTCAACTCCCACCCCGCCCTGCGCTACCGGGTCGGGACCGGAGAGTTCACCGATTCGCTGGTGCTGGAGGCCCTGACCGGCTACAGCCGCGATCTGATCGAATTTCTGGGGCGCTATCCCCAGGTCTGTCTGGAACTCAAGTCCAAGGTCGTGGATCTGTCCTGGATGGATGTGGTCCGTGACCCGTCCAGGGTCCTGCCGGCCTGGTCCATGAACGCCCCGGCCATTGCCGAGCGTGAGGAGCAGGGGGAGTGCGCCGGTCTGGAAGAGCGCCTGGCAGCGGCCAGGACCTGCGCCCAGGCGGGTTTCAGGGTCTGCCTGCATTTCGATCCCATGATCCATTTTCCCGGCTGGCAGGACGGCTATGCCCGCACCGTGGAGATGATCTTCGACCATCTGCGGCCGGAACAGATCGCCTACGTCAGCATGGGATCCTTTCGGCACATGCCGGACCTCAAACGCAGCATCACCGAGAATTTTCCGGAATCGACGTACATTTACGGGGAATTCATCACCGGGCTGGACGGCAAGCAGCGCCTGCTGCGGCCATTGCGGGTCGAGCAATTCCGTTTTTTGGCGGATGCGTTGCGTCGGGGCGGGCTGGATCGACAGCTGTATCTGTGCATGGAATCGGACGAGGTCTGGCAAGCCGTGCTCGGGCGCACTCCGGCGGATATGGGCGGGTTGTACCGGTACCTCATGGCGCAGGCTTTTGGTGGAGAGACCTGACCGAGGGGGCTCTCTCTTCGCGGTAAGCGGCCAGCTGTCGACACGGTCTTGAGGACCGTCGGAGCTCCTTCGCGGGCCTCGCAGGGTTGAAGCGTCGTGTGGAGGCGGTCAGGGGCGGCGGGGCCATTTTTGAGGATCAGTCCGCCTTGGGCTGCGGTTTCATGATTCCCCCCAGGTCCAGATTCATGTTCTTGATGCAGCTGTCCTTCAGGTGGCAGCGTTCGCATCCGTAGCGGTGGGGATAGGGAGTCAGGGTCGCGTATTTGCGGTTCAGCGCCCCGGAATCCTGGAGGTCCAGGCCGATTTTTTCCAGCGTCCGGCCCAGCGGCTTGGTAGGCTCCGGCACCGGCGCGCACTGCTTTTCCCCCAGTTCGGGCATGAGCGTCTTCAAGGTGCCCATGATCATGGTCTGAGCGATGGCCTCGTGCTTGAATCCTTCCGACGGGGACTGCTTCCATATCTCGTCGACCTGATTCTCCACGGCCT
Source organism: Pseudomonadota bacterium (assembly GCA_023393525.1). GTDB lineage: Bacteria > Desulfobacterota > Desulfovibrionia > Desulfovibrionales > Desulfomicrobiaceae > Desulfomicrobium. Next base: position 24,729 of record JAEWKZ010000046.1, read on the forward strand.
CATCCAGAAAAACAACCACGTGTTCCTTGCGGTCGCCGAGCTTGTAGACTTTGAGGTGCGGCAGCCATTTTTCCCAGACGTCGAGCACGGCGATCATGTCGCGTGGTCCGAGTTCGTCGATCTGGGACAGAAAAAGAAATGTGGAAAAATCGAACTCCGGCTTCACCGGGAGTTGCGTGATGGACAGCGTTTTCATCTGCGTGAACCTGTAGGGTCTTAGGGTATCGGGAAGTCCGGATTACGGAGCCAAGGCGTGGGTTGGTCCTTGATATAGTTGCGCGTGAAACTCAAGGCTTTTCTCTGGCCCCCAGATTTCTGGCCGCCCACAGGGAGGCTTGCAGCCGATTGGGGACATCGATTTTCTTGTAGATGTTGTAGATGTGCGATTTCACTGTGTTGAGGCTCAGAAAAAGCTTTTGGGCAATGTCCTTGTTGGTGGCCCCGGCCGCGAGCATGAGCAGTATTTCCTGTTCGCGCTGGCTGAGTTCGTTCTGCACTTCCTCCACTTCGATGATTTCTGAGTGGTGGTGCTGCTTGCCGAGAAGAAAGGCGGACATGGCTTCGCGTGAGAACCAGAGCTCGTTTTCGAGCATGGCGGCGACTCCCTTGATCATGAATTTGAAGGGGGAGTTGCGGTAGAAGATGCCCCGGATGCCCGAATTGATGGCTTCGAGTTCCAGCGAGCGGTCTTCCGGGACGTTGAAGAGGGCCACGGAAGTGGACATGAAGGGCGAATTCTCGCCGTTCGCCTCCTGCAGGAACTCCGCCATGGACATGCCTGCGCAGTCGACGAGGGTCAGGTCGGGCCGGGCGGTTTCGAGGATTTTGGGCAGGGACGGGGAGTGGCTGCAACTTACGCCGGTCTCCTGGCTGAGCCTGGCGGCCAGAAGGTCGTTCAAAAGCGGATCGTCCCCGACAATCCCCAGCATGGCCGGGCCGGACTGGCCCGGTTTTCTGTCCGAGACGGTGCGAATGGCGGTGACCTTTTCCGGATCGAAGGAAATGGCCATTCCGGTCGTCTCCGTGCGCACCACCGTTCCCTCCACCCGGAACCGGGACTGCGGCTGGCCCGAACGGATGCCGCCGAAATCCAGGGAGATGTTTATGATCACGCCTGTGCCGACGGGGTATGTCTGCCCGGTTTCGAAAAAGACTCCTCCTGCGGAGATGTTTGTCGTGGCCAGCTCCTGGTCCGAGTAGTTGTGCATGATAGAGCTCACTTTCGAAGGAATGCTCATTGGAAAACGTTCTATTCTGCGTCTGTTGTCCCGCTTGGGTTCCGCGCTGTGGTTCATGTTTCCTCCGAGGTGGATGCGCTTGCGTGTCAGTCCGATGCCTTGGGCTCCACGCCGGAGAGGTGCTGCGGCAGCAGCTTGTTCTTCTTGAGGTATTCTAGAAATTTCACGGCGATTTCCAGCTTGTTGTTGAGGCTTAGGGCCGTGCGCAGGTGCTCGATGGTCTTTTCGATGTCGGCCTTGGCGAAGCAGGCCCGGGCCATGTTGTAATGCAGGTTCTCGTCGGCCGGAGAGAGTTCCAGGGCCTTGGCGTAGTACTCCACGGCCTGGTCGTACATTTCATTCTTGCGCAGGTTTATGCCGAAGTCGTTGAAAAGATGCTTGTGCTCGGCTTCGAAGGCCGCATCGATTTTGATCAGGCGCTGGAAGATGTTGTCGGCCTTGCCCGTTTCCCCCCGTTCCAGATAGGTCAGGCCCAGGCCAAAGTTGGCCCGGATGTTTTCCTCATCCACGCGCAGGGCGTTGCCGAACTCGTATTCCGCGCTGTAGGTGTCCCCGTTGACCCGGTGTCGCTCCGCCTTGGCGATGGTCTGATTCAGCTTGCGGATGCTGGGGTAGACCTTGCTCGAATAAAATTCCGGTTCGGGGGCGTAATTTTCCAGAAAATCTTCTTTGGGAATCTCCTGCTTGGGGCCGGAAGGCACGTAGTTCGGGTTCAGGGGCTGAATCGTGATCACGCCCTGCTCGTCCTCTTCGGCAAACCAGTACATGGTCTGCGTGGTCTTGCGCACCGTCGCGCCCGCCCCGACCTTGGCAATTTTTTCGGAGGAAAAAACCCCCTTGATCCGCGCGCGTTGATTCTCTGTTTCAGACATGGGCGCCCCCGCAGGAATTATGTTATTGTCTCCAGATAGTTGCGAGCTGCTTGCACAGGGTCTTCCGATCTGGTGATGGGCCGGCCTACGACAAGGTAGTTGCTGCCGTCGCGTGCCGCCTGGTCCGGCGTGCAGACCCTGGACTGGTCTCCCGAGTCGGCATCGGGCAGTCTGATGCCGGGAGTGAGGAGCTGAAAAGATGCTCCACATGCTTGACGTATAACACGAACTTCCCTGCCTGAACAGACCACGCCGTCGAGTTTCCAGTTTTGGGCCGACCGCGCCAGATGCACGGTCAGATCGCGCAGGTCGTCGGCGTTCGCCTCCGGATTCCAGGCCAGATCCGCCGGCCCCAGGCTGGTCAGAAGCGTCACGGCGAGAATGCCTGGCGGCGTCTGTCCCGCCGCCAGGGCCTGGTCCCGACCCGCGGCCGCCGCTTCGCACATGGCGCGTCCGCCAAGGGCGTGAATCGTCAGCATGTCCGCGCCCATGCGGGTGGCCTGGGCCGTGGCCGCCCGCACGGTGTTGGGGATGTCCATGAACTTCAGATCGAGGAAAACCTTGAACCCCATGTCCTTGAGTCGGGCGGGCAGCTCTTTGCCGCCGTTCAGGAACAGCTCCAGGCCGACCTTGACCCAGGGCACGACGCCGCGCAGGCGCGAGGCCAGGGACAAGGCCTGCGCCGCTTCGGGAAAGTCCAGGGCCACGATCAGGGCGGGGGCGGCGTTCATGACAGCCCCCATTGCCGGGCCATGGCGGCTCGCCAGGCGGCCTGGTATGTCGGCCTGGTCTTTTCGGCCAGGTAGATGGCGCGCAGTTGCTGGTAAGCCGTGTCCAGATCGTCGTTTATGACCCAATGGTCGAACCACTGGCTGTCCGCGATTTCATGCCGCGCGGCGGCCAGGCGGCGGGCCAGGGTTTCCGCGTTGTCCGTGCCGCGCCCGGTCAACCGTTTCTCCAGCGCTTCGCGCGTGGGGGGAAAGATGAAGACGTAGCAGCCTTGGCCCATGCTCTCTTTGAGCTGGCGCGCGCCCTGCACGTCGATGTCGAAGACGATGTCCCGACCCTGGGCCAGAAGATCCATGGTGGCCTGTCTCGGGGTGCCGTAGAGGTTGCCGTAGACCTCGGCCCATTCGGCGAAAAAATGCGCTTCGCGGCGGCGCTCGAAGTCTTCGCGGGTCAGGAAGTGGTATTCGCGGCCGTCCGCCTCGCCCGGACGGGGGTGGCGGGTGGTGCAGGACACGGAAAAGGCGAAGGCGCTGAACTCCTCGGTCAGGCGCCGGATCAGGGTGCTTTTTCCCGTGCCCGAGGGCGCGCTGACGACCAGCATCATGCCCGGGTTGATGCCTGGGGATTGCGGGTTATTCATCGCTGCCTCCGGCGGTGAAGCGTTGGCTGATGGTTTCGGGCTGGATGGCGGACAGGATGCAGTGGTTGGAATCGGTGATGATGAGTGAACGGGTCTTGCGGCCCTGGGTCGCGTCGATGAGCCGACCGGCCTGCCTGGCCTCCTCCCGCAGACGGCGCATGGGGGAGGAGGTCGGGCCGACGATGGCCACCACCCTGTTTATGACCACGGCGTTGCCGAAGCCGATGTTGAGGAGCTTTTTCTTTTCCACAGGCTACTCCAGGTTCTGAATCTGCTCTCTGCATTTTTCGAGCTCGGCCTTGAAGGTCACCACCAGCTGGCTGATGCTCGTGTTCTGGCTCTTGTTGCCGCAGGTGTTGATCTCACGAAAGCATTCCTGGACCATGAAATCAAGCTTGCGGCCCACGGGCTCGGCCTGGCTGAAGTACCCGTCGATGCCCTTCAAGTGGATCTCAAGGCGCGTCAGTTCCTCGGAAACATCGATCCGGTCCGAAATGACGGCCAGTTCCTGCAGCATCCGGTCCGGATCGACCTGCACGCCGCTGTCGGACAGGAGCTTGCCGACCCTTTCCTGCAGCAGGGCGAACCGTTCGCCTGCGGTCTGGGAGGCCAGGGCGCGGATTTCCTCCACCAGTTCGGCCAGGCGGGCGAAACGCAGGCGCAGATCCTCCTCCAGAGCCATCCCCTCGCGCACCCGCGCCTCGTCCCAGTCGGCCAGGGCCATTTTCAGGGTCGCGGTCAGGCTTTCGATGAGCTGCGGGTTGTCGATGCCGCCCGAATCCTTCCACAGGGACGGGATGTTCAGCAGTCGGTTCAGGTCCGGGCTATAGGAGATGCCCGTGGACGAGGCCATGCGTTCCAGCTCCTGCAGCATGGAAGCCGCCATGGTCCGGTCCAGGCTCAAGGATTGCAGTTCGGGGTTGTTGATCTTGAGCCCCAGGAACAGCTCCACGCCTCCGCGATTGGCCACCCCGCGCACCTCGTTCTCCCACTCTTTCTGGTGGGCATAGAGGGTGGGGGGAATTTTCCACTTCAGATCCAGGTGGCGGTTGTTCAGGCTGCGGATTTCCCAGGACAGGGTCCAACCCTCCTCCTGGGCTCCGGCTCGACCGTAACCGGTCATACTCTTTGGCATGGTGTATCCTTTTGTGTTGTTAGATGCTTGAGGGAATCCCGGTACATCTCCCGGATGCGGGTCAGATGCGTCTTGATCTCCGGCGTGGCGTAGTCCGGAAAGGTCCAGGGCAGATCGCGCCAATCTCCCTCCTGATAGATGAGGGTCAGGTCGGCCCAGATGCCCCGGGACAGGTACACGCGGTGCGTGAAATTCTTGCCCGTGGCCAGGACCAGGCGTTCCTGGGTGAGGTAGCCCGGATCGAGGTTGAAGAGCCTCTTGCCGTCCCGCGTCCACCGCTCTTCCAGGCTGTTGGTGGCCAGCTTGATTTCGGCCAGTCCGTCAAGGGGCATGGGGCGTTCAAAGGACATGACGCGGCGGTGGATGGGCGTGCCCAGTTCCGCGTCGTAATAGCTGGTCCGGGTGAAGGGGATCGGTTCCGACTCGTAGTCGACCGGGCCCAGCAGCTCCTCCAGCTGGGGCCGAAGCAGGGGGCGGAATTCATCCCACATGGAGGCAAGCACCGACAGAAAGGAGCGTCCCGGCAGGGGGAGCCTGGGAGCGCTCATGCTTCCTCCCTCCGCAGGTCGAGGAGCCTGGTTTTGAGCCCAAAAGGGGCCGCCTCCGTGGGCGCGACGCGCAGCAGCTCTCCGGCCAGGGGCGGGGCGCCGTCGACCGAGCATTCGACATAGAATTCGTTCATGCCCGTGCCGCCCTCCTCCAGGGCCACGGACATGGCCGGAAGCTGAAGCAGGCCGCGCAGAAAGGCGGCGCGCTGCAAAGCCACTTCCTGACGCAGGACCTTGGCCCGTTCTCGGCGGACATGCCCCGGCACGGCGTCTTTGAAGCGCGCCGCCGGAGTGCCGGGGCGCTCGGAATACGGAAAGACGTGGGCGTAGGAGAGGGGCAGGCGCCGCACCACGTCGAGGGTTTCATCCGCGTGGCGTTGCGTTTCGCCAGGGAAGCCGGCGATGAGGTCGGCCCCCAGGCCAAAGACCGGCCAGATCGCGCGCAGCCTGTCCAGAAAGTCGAATATCTCTTGCGGGCCGTAGTGTCCCCGGCCCATGCGCCGCAGCACTTCCGGGCTGCCGCTTTGCAGGGAGATGTGCAGGTGCGGGCTCATCAGGCGGCTGGCCGCGAGGGTCGAAAGGGCCTTGGAGTTCAGGTCTCCCGGCTCCAGGGAGCCCAGGCGCAGCCGAGCCCGTCCCCTCCAGCGCGGGGAGAGCGCCTGGTCCACTTCGGCCAGAAGATCCCAGAAATCCGTTTTTCCGGGCAGGTCCCGGCCATAGTGGCGCAGATTGATGCCGCAGAGCGAGATTTCCCGGATGCCGGATTCCAGCAGGCGTGCCGCCTCGGCGACGACCTCGGCCGGGGGACGGCTGACGGATCGTCCGCGCGTGGAGGGGATGATGCAGTAGGTGCAGCCGTGGGAACAGCCGTCCTGGACCTTGATCACCCCTCTGGCCCGGTTGTAGCCGGAGATGGACAGCGCCGGGAAGGCGGCGGAGGGGGAGCCCATCGCGGTCAGCGCGGCCTTGTCCTTTTGCGCCACGACCTCGTCCACGAGGCCCAGGGCCAGGATGCGGTCCCGATCCGCTTCCACGGCGCAGCCGGCCACGACGATCCACGGTTTTGGACTCGCCGCCGCGAAGCCTTTGACCAGTTTCGACAGGTCGAGCACGGCCCGCTCCGTCACGGCGCAGCTGTTGATAAGCACGATGTCGGCCAGGGACGGGTCGTGGGTTTCCATCAGCCCGTCCGCGACCAGGGCTTCGCGGATGGCCTGGGATTCATACTGGTTGACCTTGCAGCCCTGGGTGGTCAGGAAAAAAAGCTGGCCGGGCTCACGCCGCATGGATGGCCTCCGTTATGACCGCTCCGGCCAGGATCCGGCCTTCGGCGGAGTACACGGCGGCCACCTGGCCGGGCGTGGGGATGGCGCGGGGCCGGACGAAGACGATGGTCATGCCGGAATCGTCCACGCTCACGCGCGCGGGTTCCGGTGGCTGGCGGTAGATCGTCTGCGCGAGCACCTCCCCCGGCCAGAATTCGGGCGGACAGAGCAGGTTTGGGCTGTCCGTGCGGCATCCTGCCGCCAGGGTTTCGCTTTTGGGGCCGACGACGAGACGGTTGGCGTCGAAATCCTTGCCCGTGACGTAGAGCGGCTGGCTGTAGGCGATGCCCAGGCCCTTGCGCTGGCCCAGGGTGTGGTTCCAGAGTCCCTCGTGGCGTCCCAGGACCGTGCCGTCGGCCAGGGTGATGGGGCCGGGACCACCGAGTCGAATCTTTCGTTCCCGCAGGAATTCCCGGTAGTCGGCGGGGATGAAGCAGACCTCCTGGCTTTCCCGCCCGGCGGGCGGCGTGAGTCCGCGTTCGGCCAGGGCCAGGCGCACGGCGCCCTTGGTCCATTCGGCCAGGGGGAAAAGGACATGTCTGAACCGTTCCCGGGGCACCCTGCACAGGAAGTAGCTCTGATCCTTGGCCGCGTCGTTTCCCCGGAACAGCCCCGGTCCATGGGGGGTGTCGCGCAGACGGGCGTAGTGGCCCGTGGCCAGGCGGTCCGCGCCCAGCTCCATGGCTCGATCCAGAAGCAGCCCGAATTTTATGGCCGGGTTGCAGGTCGCGCAGGGGTTGGGGGTCTGCCCCGCCTGGTAGGCGCGCACAAAGGGCATGATGACCAGGTTTTCGAATTCGGCGCGCAGGTCGATCAGATGGAAGGCTACGCCCAGGTCTTCGCACAGGCCGCGCAGGCGATCACGCTGCTGCGCGTCGTCCGTGTCCGTGAAGCGGGCGTGCACGCCCAGGACCCTGGCCCCGGTTTCCCGGAGCAGGAGCAGGCTCATGAGGGAATCGGCCCCTCCGCTCAGTGCGATCGCGATGTTATGCATGTAAAAAAGGCCGGAAGATCCGGCCAGGTTTAAGCAAGCGGCGTTTCGGGCAATTTGGGAAGGTGCGCTTCCAGGGTCCGGGCCGCGCACAAAAGGGCTTCTTCTTCCATGTTGCCCGCGAAGAGTTGCAGCCCCACCGGCATGCCGGTGTCCGAGCCCAGTCCCACGGGCAGGGAGAGGCCCGGCAGCCCGCTCAGGTTCAGGGAGATGGTGAAAATGTCCGTCAGGTACATCTGCAAGGGGTCGGCCGTGTTTTCTCCGATGGCGAACGCCGTGGTCGGACAGGCCGGACCGCAGATCAGGTCGCATTTCTCCAGGGCGTTCAGAAAGTCCTGGCGGATGAGGCGCCGGACCTGGGCCGCTTTGCGGTAGTAGGCGTCGTAGTATCCGGCCGAGAGCACGTAGGTGCCAAGCATGATGCGGCGCATGACTTCCTCTCCGAAGCCTTCGCAGCGGGAGCGGGTGTACATGGTGGCCAGGTCGTGGGCATTGCCGCTGCGGCGGCCGTAGCGCACGCCGTCGAAACGGGCCAGGTTGGAGCTGGCCTCGGCCATGGCCAGAATGTAGTAGGTGGCGATGGCGTATTCGGTATGCGGCAGGGATACGGGCACGACCTCGGCCCCCAGGGATTCGGCCAGGGCGACGGCCTGGCGGCAGGCCGCGTCGACCTCGGCCGAAAGTCCTTCGCCCCAGTACTGGTCAGGGAGCCCGAGCCGCAGGCCTTTCAGGGAGCCGCAACGCGTGAGCGCCTCCAGGTAATTTGGCACCGGCGCGTTGACGCTGGTGGAGTCCTTGGGGTCGTGGCCGGCGATGACCTGCAGGATTTCCGCCGCGTCGGCCACGGTGCGGGTCATGGGGCCGGCCTGGTCCAGGGACGAGCCGTAGGCGACGAGCCCGCGGCGGGAAACCCGGCCGTAGCTGGGCTTCACGCCCACGATGCCGCAGAAGCTGGCGGGCTGGCGGATGGAGCCTCCCGTGTCCGTGCCGATGGAGGCGAAGCACTGACCCGCCGCCACGCTGGCCGCCGATCCGCCGCTGGAGCCTCCCGGCACGCGCCTGGCGTCCCAGGGGTTCTTGGTGACCTTGAAGGCGGAATTCTCCGTGGACGAGCCCATGGCGAATTCGTCCATGTTGGCCTTGGCCAGGATGATCGCTCCGGCCTCCTTGAGACGGGTCACGCAGTGGGCGTCGTAGACCGGCGTGAAATTTTCGAGGATCCTCGAGCCGCAGGTGGTGGGCATGCCTGTCGTGGCCAGGACGTCCTTGATGATGACCGGGACTCCCCACAGGGGTTTGTCCGCATCCGGGCCGTTCTTGTCCATGGCCGCGGCCTGGCTCAGGGCTTCCTCGCCCGCGACGTGCAGCAGGGCGTCAAGCCTCGGTTCGGTGGCGGCGATGCGCTCCAGGCAGGAGCGGGTCGCGTCCTGGGCCGAGATATCGCCTGCGCGCAGCAGGTCGCGCACCTGGGTCAGGGAATGAGAGAAGATTCGAGACATGAAGGGTTCCTCTTGGAGCGGTTCTGATATGGTCCCGGACTTTAGACGATGCGCGGCACGATGAAGTATTCGCCGTCGCTTTCCGGCGCGTTGCGCAGGATGTCGGCGCGATCCAGCTCCTTCTTGACCTCGTCGGGGCGCAGGAAGCCGGGCTGGTCGACAGGGGTGTACATGGGCTCGACGCTGCCGGTGTCGAGCTCGTTCAGCTTGTCCATGTAGCCGAGGATGTCGTCCATCTGGGCGCTCAGGCTTGCGGCCTGTTCGGGACTGATTTCCAGCCTGGCCAGGGTGGCGATGGCCAGGGCTTTTTCGGGGCTTATCTTCATGCTCATCCTTTCTTTTTGTCCTGGAGTTGGATTCGGCGCGCATCGCGCTGGGTTTGTCTCTGTTCCCGGGTCTTGCGAAGCTTGTCCGGGTCCGCCGGGGTCAGACCCTCGCGCGCCGGTTGAAACAGGAACAGGTCCTGGGAGGCCCGGCCCGCGTCCCAGTGCATGGGCGCCAGGGTCCACGGCATGCGGCTGGCCGCCTCGGCCAGGGCCTGGTTGAAGGCGTCGGCGGAGCGCTGGGCGCCTCCGACCAGGGCGGTGAAGCGGACGAAATCGTAACCCAGGGCCGCCCACATGTCCGGGGCCTCCTCGCCGCCTTCCTGCATGCCGAGCTTGAAACTCCTGGCGTTCTGGGAGGTCAGGTCGGGGCTCCACGCACCGGGGAAGATCGTCAAATCGAAGTAGTGCGCCTCCAGCTTGGCATCGGGCAGGCTCTGGCCCCAGAGCTGGGGGCCCAGAAGCAGAAGGCGGGTTTCCTCGTAGTAGTGGAAGAGCGGGGCCAACTGCTGCACCCGGAAGAAAGAGTCCGGCAGAAAAACCGCCTGGAACGGGGGCTCGGGGTTGAGCGCGTCCTTGGCGCCGCTGGCTCCGAGAATGGACGCCACAGCCTTGCTCCATGTCGGCGGGTTCTGGACGTCGTACCCTCTGACCGTGGAGACGCGCGCGCCCAGGATTCTGGCCTGTTCCTGAAAAATGTCGGTCATGGCCGTGCCGAACCGGTCCTGGGGGTGCAGGATCGCGTAGGACGTGATCCCGAGCTGTTCGCAGCCGCGGATGACGGCCCGGACCTGGTCCGCGGGGGTGCTGAAGAAGCGCCACGCCTCCGCGCCCTCGTCTTCGACGCTGGGCATGAAGGTCAGAAAGCGCGACGAGCGGTGCAGGCCCGCCAGCCGGATCTGTTCCCAGATCTCTTTGCGCAGGGGGCCGCCGATGACGGGAACGTCGCCGACCGCGCGCAGTTCATCCAGAAAGGTCGGGGATTCGGTGTTGATGAGCTTTATGGCCGGGGCTTCGGTCTGGGCGCGGCCTTCACGCCAGGCGGTGTCGGCGCCCTTGGCGATTTTCCATCCGACCTGGGCGTAGGGCCCGGACAGCGGCAGGAGCAGGACCAGACTTTGCTTGACCACGCCCATCTGCTGCTCCAGGGCGCGCAGGTTACCCGCGAAGAAGTCCTTGTTGGCCAGGTCGCCGCTGCGCACGATACCGGACAGGCTGGGCCAGACCGAGGCCCAGTTGGCCTTGTCCCGGGCCAGGAGCTTCATGTTTTTCGCCCAGACCACCATGGACCACGGATAGGCGTTCGGGTCCGCGCCCAGGGCGCTGCTCAGAATCCTGTCCAGTTCTTCGGCGGGCAGGGATTCGGCCCGGTTCAGGGCGTCGACTTCCAGGGCTCCCCGCGTGTCTTCGTCCGGTACGGCCCTGTAGACAAGCCCCAGGGTTTCGAAGGCCAGGCCGTATTCCGGGATGGCCCAGAAATGGTCGGTCAGCTCGATCCCGGCCGCCATGCGCGTGGTCCGGTCCAGGTCGGCGCGACCGACGAGATCGATGAGATAGCTGGCATAGGCGTCCTTTCCCTTGCGGGCCAGGAGCAGCTGGGCATTGGCCTGGTTCCAGTCCCAGGAGGCGGCGGCGGTCTTGTTCTCGGCCTGCCAGGTCTGGAGGCTCTTTTCCGCCAGTTCGTATTCGCCCAGCTGGACCGCGCTGCCGACGGTGTTGCGCCAGGCTTCGCTGCGTCCGGGATCTCCGGCGCGCGTGGTTTCAAGATACTTCGTGTATTTTTGCAGGGCCTTCTGCGGGTCCGCGGCCTTGTGTCCAGGCAGTCCGGCGGGGGACTGGGTTCCGGGCGTGGAATACACGATCTTTTTGCTGCAGGAGGCGAGGCCGAGGGCCAGGACCAGGGCCAGGATGCAGGAAAACAGGTGCTTGATTTTCATATGATATGGAGCCTGACGAAGGTCTGACGTGGGAGTGTCCCGGTTGAATAAAAAAAGCCTGGCCCCGTCAAGGGCCAGGCATGGAGTATAGGGACCGGTAAATTGCCGTGTCAAGCCAATGCTTGGCGCGATCGGTACTTACTTCACTTCCGTGTAATCGGCGTCGACCACGTCGTCGTCATCCTTTTTGGCTCCGCCCTGTCCGGCGTCCTGCGGCCCGGCCTGGGCTCCGGCGTCGGTCTTCTGGGCGTAGAGCTTCTCGGCCAGCTTGTGCGAAGCCTGGGCCAGCTCGTCCATGGACTTCTGGATGGCCTCGGCGTCATCGCTCTGCAGCACGTTTTTCAAGGCTTCGGCCTTGCCCTCGATGTCGGCCTTCATGGCGGCGTCGATGTTCTCGCCCAGATCGCGGATCGATTTTTCCGTGGTGTAGATCAGGGTGTCGGCACTGTTTCTGACCTCGATGAGCTTCTGCTTCTTCTTGTCCTCTTCGGCGTTGGCCTCTGCTTCCTTGACCAGACGCTCGATGTCGGCGTCGCTCAGGCCGCTCGATGCCGTGATGCGGATGGACTGCTCCTTGCCCGTGCCCAGATCCTTGGCCGAGACATTGACGATGCCGTTGGCGTCGATGTCGAAGGTGACCTCGACCTGCGGCACGCCGCGCGGGGCCGCCGGGATGCCGGTCAGCTCGAAGCGGCCCAGGGTCATGTTGTCCGAGCACATGGGGCGCTCGCCCTGCAGCACGTGGATGGACACGGACGGCTGGTTGTCGGCGGCCGTGGTGAAGGTGTTGCTCTTGCGCGTCGGGATGGTCGTGTTGCGGTCGATGAGCTTGGTGAACACGCCGCCCAGGGTCTCGATGCCCAGCGACAGCGGGGTCACGTCAAGGAGCAGCACGTCCTTCACGTCGCCGGCCAGGATGCCGCCCTGGATGGCCGCGCCCATGGCCACGACCTCGTCGGGGTTCACGCTGCGGTTGGGTTCCTTGCCGAAGAATTCGCCGACCTTCTTCTGTACCAGCGGCATGCGGGTCATGCCGCCGACCAGGATGACCTCGTTGATGTCGGAAGCCTTGAGCCCGGCGTCGGCCAGAGCCTTGCGGCAGGGCTCGATGGTGCGGGCCACGAGGTGCTCGCACAGGGATTCCAGCTTGGCCCGGGACAGCTTCATGGTCATGTGCTTGGGACCGTTCTGGTCGGCGGTGATGAAGGGCAGGTTGATGTCCGTCTCCATGGAGGAGGACAGGTCCTTCTTGGCCTTTTCGGCGGCTTCCTTCAGGCGCTGCAGGGCCATCTTGTCCTTGGCCAGGTCGATGCCGTTCTCCTTCTTGAACTCGGCCACCAGGTGGTTGATGATCTCGTGGTCGAAGTCTTCGCCGCCCAGGAACGTGTCGCCGTTGGTGGCGCGCACTTCGACGACGTTGTCCCCGACTTCGAGGATGGAGATGTCGAAGGTGCCGCCGCCGAGGTCGAACACGGCGATCTTTTCATTGGCCTTCTTGTCGGAGCCGTAGGCCAGGGACGCGGCCGTGGGTTCGTTGATGATGCGCTTGACGTCGAGGCCGGCGATGCGTCCGGCGTCCTTGGTGGCCTGGCGCTGGGAATCGTTGAAGTAGGCCGGCACGGTGATGACGGCTTCGGACACGGTCTCGCCCAGATAGGTCTCGGCGTCCTTCTTGAGGCGCTGCAGGATGAGGGCGGAAATCTCAGCCGGGCTGAATTTCTTGTCGCCGATCTGTACGTAGGCGTCGTTGTTGGCTCCGGACACGATCTTGTAGGGGCTCTTGGCGATCCAGTCCTTGAGCTTGGGGTCGTCGAACTGGCGGCCCATGAGACGCTTGACCGCGAAAACGGTCTTGTCGGAGTTGGTCACGGCCTGACGCTTGGCTATCTCGCCCACAAGGCGGTCCTGGTCGGTGAAAGCGACGATGGATGGGGTCGTGCGCCCGCCTTCGGGGTTGGTGATGCACTTGGCTTCCTTGCCTTCCATGACATAGACGCAGCTGTTGGTCGTACCCAGATCTATTCCGATAATTTTGCCCATTGTGGTCTCCTCTGCGAAATTTGAAATATTTGCGTAAAAATCGGGCACAAATTAACGCCTAAAAATGGCTTGTAAAGGGTGCGGGCGCGATTTTTTTTGGACGGCGGGAGGAAGAACGGCGCGCAGATGCGCGTCCCGGAGGCCCTGCGAGCATGGAGCGCTCTGCGGGGTCAGGGGAAGAAAAGCCCCCGCCGCGGCTGTCGGCGGGGGCTTTGTCGGATCGGCGGCGGATCAGAGACCCTTTTGCGCCATGAGGTGGGCCAGATCGGCCACTCGGCAGGAGTATCCCCATTCGTTGTCGTACCAGATCAGCACCTTGGCCAGGTTGCCGGCCTGGACCGTGGTGAAATCCGCGTCCACCACGCCCGAATGCGGGTCCGCGACGAAGTCCGAGGAGACCAGCGCCTCTTCGGCGTAGCCGAGAATGCCTTTCAGTTCGCCCTCGGCGGCGGCCTTGAAGGCGGCTTTCAGTTCCTCGGCCGTCGTGTCGCGTTCGAGCACGGCCACGAAGTCCACCAGGGACACGGCGGGCACGGGCACGCGCACCGAATAGCCGTCAAAGCGTCCGGCCATTTCGGGGATGACCTTGGCCACGGCCTTGGCCGCGCCCGTGGAGGTCGGGATCATGTTGCAGGCCGCGGCCCGGGCCCGGCGCAGATCCTTGTGCGGGAGATCGAGGATGCGCTGGTCGTTGGTGTAGGCGTGGACCGTGGTCAGCACGCCCTTGGCCACGCCGAATTCGGCGTGCATGACCTTGACCGCAGGGGCCAGGCAGTTGGTGGTGCAGGAGGCGTTGGACACGATGTGGTGGATGGCCGGATCGTACGCGCCCTCGTTCACGCCGATGACCACGGTCAGGTCCTCGTCCTTGGAGGGCGCGGTGATGATGACCTTCCTGGCTCCACTCTCCAGATGCTGGCCGGCTGTCGGGCCGGTGCGGAAGATGCCCGTGGACTCGATGACGATGTCCACGCCGCAGGCCTTCCAGGGTATGAGCTTGGGGTCGCGCTGGGCGAAACTCCTCACTTCCCATTCGCCGCCTATGCGTATGGTCTCGGCGTCGGCCTCGACCGTGGGCGCGAAATGTCCGTAGGAGGTGTCGTGACGCAGCAGGTGGGCGTTGGTCCGGGTATCGAAGAGGTCGTTGATGGCCACGACTTCCAGGGTGTCGCGGTGACGCTGCCAGATGGTCTTGAGCACCTGGCGACCGATGCGGCCGAAGCCGTTTATGCCAATGCGTGTTTTTTCCATGAGATGCTCCCTAGTCTTCAAAAACCTGGTAGTCGTAGGCGTTGATGAGTTCCATCTGGCGCTTCAAGGTCTGATGCATGCGCGCGTTTTCGATGGCTATGGCCGAAATGTTGGCGATGGCCTGCAGAAAGCCGATCTCCTCGGCGTCAAACTCGCGGCGCTCTCCCGTGTAGACCCTGAGCACGCCGATGGGGCGGCTGCCCTCCACGAAGAGGGGAGCCACCAGCACCGAGACGAGCCCTTCCGTGGCCGCTTCGGCGCCGTACTGGAAGCGCGGGTCCGAACCGGCGTCGGCGATCTGCACCACCTTGCCGGTGAAGGCTTCGCGGTCCAGGCCGCTCTTGGCCACCTCGACCACGCCTTTTTTGGCGTAGCGTTCGCTCAGCCCGTAATAGGCGGCGGGCTTCAGGACTTTGCCGCCGCGGTCAAGAAGCCGGATGAAGCAGCCCTTGACTCCCATGGCCCGGGTCACCTGCTCCGCGATGCGGCTCAGGACCTCGCCGGGATCCAGGCTCGAATTCACCGTCCGGCTGACTTCGTAAATAATTTCATAGAGACGTTTTGTGCTCATGATTTCCTCCGTTCATGTCTGGGACTTCGCGAAGTGCATATCCGACTTCGACGCAAGAGAACAACCTCTTTTCGGATGTGGATAAATTTTTACGAATTGAATAATCAAACAAGTTGTCTTTTTCCATGGAAGTATTGAGTTTTCCACATGCAGAGGATACGAGGCCCCAAAATCTTTTACAGGAGTATCTATGGAACGCACCTTTTCCATCATCAAGCCCGACGCCGTCGCCCGCAACCTGCAGGGCGAGATCATGGCCATGATCCAGAGCGCGGGCCTGCGCATCAAAGGCATGAAAATGATCCAGCTGACCAAGGCCCAGGCCGAAGGCTTCTACGCCGTGCACAAGGAACGCCCTTTTTTCGGCAGCCTTGTGGACTACATGTGCTCCGGCCCCTGCGTGGTCATGTGCCTGGAAGGCGAAAACGCCGTGCAGAAGTACCGCGACCTGATGGGCGCGACCAACAAGGACAACGCCGCCGAAGGAACCATCCGCAAGAAATACGCGCTGGACATCGAAAAGAACTCCTGCCACGGTTCCGACGGTCAGGATACCGCGGCGGTGGAAATCGCGTACTTCTTCAACGCACTGGAGCTGGTGGGATAATGAAACGATTCGGGTTCATCGGCCTTGGGAACATGGGTGGGGCCATCGCTCGCGGGCTGGCCTGCGGCGGAGGGTTCGTTCTTCACGGATTCGATCCCAACGAAGGCATGTGCCGCAAGCACGCGGACATCATGGCCATCCATCCGAGCGCCCCGGAACTGGCCAAGAATTCGGACTACGTCCTGCTGGCCGTCAAGCCGCAGGTCATGCGTCCGGTGCTGACCGGACTGGCTCCGGCCCTTGGACCCGAAACGTGCCTTGTCTCCATCGCCGCCGGCGTGACCTTGGCCCAGCTGGTGGACTGGTCCGGAAACGTCTGCCCCGTGATCAGGATCATGCCCAACACTCCGGCCATGGTCGGCAGGGGCGTCTACGCCCTGTGCTTCGACCATGAGCGGGTGGACGAGTCCCGCCGGCGGACCATCCTGGATGTCTTTTCCTCCATCGGCCAGGCCCATGTGCTTCCGGAGAGGCTCTTCGACGCATACACCGGCCTCATCGGCTCCGGCCCGGCCTATGTCTACGCCTTCATGGAAGCGCTCATCGACGCGGGCGTGACTCTCGGACTGACCCGGGCCCAGGCCACGAGCATGGTCGCGGGGCTGGTCTCGGGTTCGGCGCTCATGGCCGAATCCGAGGGCGCTCATCCGACGCTTCTGAAGGAAATGGTCACCTCTCCCGGCGGCACGACCATCGCGGGCCTGAACGCCCTGGACGAGCACCGCTTCAAGTTCGCGCTTTCCCAGGCGGTTCTGGCGGCCGCCAGGCGCAGCAAGGAACTTGCGGACTAGGGCGGCCGGGGGCCGCCTTTTTTATGCCCTATTCATTCCGCAGCGCACGCATGATAGCCCGGCCCGTGACCGGGGACGACACTCCGGAAGTGGAAGCCGTCTACGCCGGAAACAGGGAGCTCCTGCTTCTGCTGGACCGCGAGAACGATCCTGCCTTGCTGGCGCGCCGCTTTGCCGAGGGGCGCAATCTGCCGCCGAAGGGCACGCCCTCCCGTCTGCACAACCTCGCGCTGCTCGGAGCCGATTCGCGGGACATCGTGGGGATCCTCGGCTTCTACGCCGGATACCCCAAGGCGGACATCGCCTATGTCGGTGAGCTTTTTCTGCGCGCGCGCCTCCAGGGAGTGGGGCTGGGCCGCGAGGCCTATCTGGGCCTTGAGTCCTTGCTGCGCCATGGCCCCATGTCCCGAGTGCGCGTGGGCGTAGGGCTCCGGAACTGGAATGCCCTGCGGTTCTGGATCAGGCTCGGGTTTTCGCAGGTCACGGGCATGAGCGGGGATCGCTTGTTCGGAAGCGGCGGCTATGCATTTCTCGAGTTGCAGAAAAATCTGTGATCCGGGGCGGATCGGGTGACGGGAATGTCTTGACATGACGCGGCGGGCGGAGCTAAACGCATCTCCTCGGGGCGATTAACTCAGCGGTGAGAGTGCCACCTTCACACGGTGGAAGTCACAGGTTCAAATCCTGTATCGCCCACCACCGACCGCACAAACCCTTTCAGGCAGCCGCCCGGAAGGGTTTTTTCGCTTATGGAGCACCAATGCGCGTACCCGATGATTACGAACTTCTCGACAGCGGCGACGGGCGGAAGCTGGAACGCTTCGGCCCCGTCATTCTGTCCCGTCCCTGCGCCCAGGCCGTGTGGGAACCTTCGCATCCCGAACTCTGGGACTCGGCCAGCGCCACCTTCGACCGCAAGGACGGCCTGAACTGGCATGGCCGGGAACACCTGCCCGAGGAATGGATCATAAGCGCGCGCGGGGTGCGCATGCGGCTCTCGACCACGGACTTCGGCCATCTCGGCATCTTTCCCGAGACCCTCGACCTGTGGGAATGGATCGCGGACGCCGTGCGTCGGGCCGGGGGGGAGCGGGGACACGCCCCGCGTTTTCTGAATCTCTTCGCCTATTCCGGCGGGGCGACCCTGGCCGCTGCTCTGGCCGGGGCCCAATGCTGCCACCTCGACGCATCCAAGGGCATGGTCGATTGGGCGCGCGGCAACGCGGCCCTGAACGGCCTTGAGGACTCGGGAACCCGCTTCATCGTCGACGACGTGAGCGCCTTTTTGAAACGGGAAGTGCGTCGGGGGCGGAAATACGATTGCGTCCTGCTCGATCCCCCGTCTTTCGGGCGGGGCAAGCGCGGCGAACTCTACAAGGTCGAGAAAAACGTGCAGGAGACCTTGGATCTGGTGCGGCAGGTTTTGAGCGACACCCCGCTTTTCATCATTCTGACCTCCCACACTCCGGGCTTTTCGCCCATCGTGCTCAGGAACCTGCTGGAGCAGACTTTCGGGCAGGGGGTCCTGGGCTGCGGGGAGATGCTCCTGCGCGGAGCGCCGGGCGTCCTGGACCTGCCCAGCGGCACCTGGGGGAGATGGGAGGCGAAGTGATCTTTGATTCCAGATTTGCAATTTCAAATCTGGAATTGAGGAGCTCGCTGCGAAAAGTCGCCGGCTTGGACCGCGCTCAGCCCAGCGTCCACCAATTCAGGTAGCTTCCCGTGGCGGTCAGGGCGAGCGCGCAGAGCAGGGCTGCCACCAGAATGACGCGCATCATGCCGCGAATGCGCCGTACGGACCAACTCACCCCGAGCGGTCCGAGGAACGGCTTGTCCTTGATCTCCCCGAAATAGCGGGTCGGCCCGCCCATGCTCACTCCCGCCACATGGGCGGCGGCGCTCATGGGCCAGCCGGCGTTGGGGCTGTCCATGCCGCGTGCGTCGCGGGCGATGGGTTCCCATGCGGCGGGTCGGAGCAGCAGCCAGCCCGTGGCCCAGATGGAGATGGCGGCCAGGCGGGCGGGCATCCAGGCCAGGATGTCGTCGGCCCGCGCCCCGGCCTTGCCCAGTTCCTCGAAACGCTCGTTGCGGTACCCCCACATGGAGTCCACGGTGCTTACGGCCTTGTAGGCCCACAAGGCCGCCGGCCCCAGCAGGCAGAGCCAGAACAGGGGCGCCACGAAGCCGTCGTTGAAATTTTCGGCCAGGGTTTCTCCCAGGGCGCGGCAGACCTCGTCCTCGGTCATGTCCTCGGTGTCCCGGCTGACCAGTCCGGCGAGATGCGCCCGGGCCGCCGCCAGCCGACCGGTTTCAAGCAGGCGCAGGACCGTGTTTGTCTCCCGTAGAAGGCAGCCCAGGGCCAGGCCCGCATAGCCCAGGTACAGGGCCAGGATTTCGCCGACCAGGGGCAGGCCGGTCAGCAGGAGGACCAGGAGGGCGCAGCCCATGGTCGCGGCCGCCACGCTCAGCGCCCCGCCCAGGCGCGGGCCGAGGAAGAAGCGTCGCGCCGGAGCTTCCAGGCGCTCCAGCGCTTTGCCGATGAGCCGCACCGGATGGGGCCAGTCCCGGGGATCGCCGAAGAGCAGGTCCAGGATGATGCAGCCCAGCAGAAAGACGAAGAGTGACAGGTTCAGGGGCAGGTTGTAGAGCGTGTCCGGCATGCGCGTCTCCGTTGGTTACGTGGCGGCGGGATGGCCTTCGCGCAGGTCCAGTTCCCCGGTCTGGCGATAGGCCTCGTAGAGCAGCACGGCGGCGGCGTTGGCCAGATTGACGCTTCTGACCTGTCCCCAGATGGGGATGCGCACCAGGTCCTGCGCGTCCTCGAGGACCTCCGGGGGCAATCCCCGGGTTTCGGGGCCGAGCACGATGATGTCGTCCGGCCTGAAGGAAAAGCGGTGGTGGGCCGTGCCCTGGCGGGCACTGGTGAACACCAGTCGTCCGGAGTCGCGGCCTTCCAGAAAAGCCTTCCATGACGGCCAGATCCGCTTGTCCACGTGGGGCCAGTAGTCGAGCCCGGCGCGTTTGAGATATTTGTCGTCCAGGCTGAAGCCCAGGGGTTCGATCAGGTTCAGGCGGGTGGTGGCGGCGGCGCAGAGCCGGGCGATGGTGCCGGTGTTGGGCGGAATTTCGGGCTCGTAAAGGGCGATTTGCATCTTCAGTTCTCTTTGCGTATTTTTATGGCTTGGCCGGTGCGGGATGGCCCTGACCGCGCCTTATCCACTTGGCTTTCAAATCCGCTTCCGTCAAGAACAGCGAAGCCGGGAGAACTCATGTATCTGCTCGTCACCGGAGGCTGCGGCTTCATCGGCTCCAATTTCATCCAGCACATGCTGTCCGTCCATGAGAACGTGGTCATCGTCAACCTGGACAAGCTGACCTATGCGGGCAACCGCCGCAATCTGGCCGAAGTGGAACGCCTGCACCTGGGCAGCCGCTATCATTTCGCGCATGGCGACATCTGCGACCAGCAGCTCGTGCCCAACCTCATGCGGCGTTTCCCCTTCGACGCGGTGCTCAATTTCGCGGCCGAGTCCCACGTGGACCGCTCCATCAGCGACCCCTTCCCCTTTGTGACGACCAACGTGCTGGGCACGCAGAACCTCCTCGAAGCCGCCCGGCGGGCCGGGATTCCCCGTTTCGTGCACATCTCCACCGACGAGGTCTACGGCTCCCTGGGGCCCACGGGTCAGTTCACCGAGGACACGCCCCTGGCGCCCAACTCCCCGTACTCGGCGTCCAAGGCCTCCTCGGACCTGCTGGCCCGGGCCTACTTCCACACCTACAAGATGCCGGTCATCGTCACCCGCTGCTCCAACAACTACGGCCCCTACCAGTTTCCGGAGAAGCTCATCCCCCTGGTCTATCTGAAGGCTTCCCGCGGCGAGGCCGTCCCCGTCTACGGCGACGGGCGCAATGTGCGCGACTGGATCCACGTTTCGGACCACTGCCGGGGCGTCGAGGCCGCGCTGTTCAACGGCGAGCCCGGCGCGGTCTACAATTTCGGCGGGGATGCGGAGCGCGCCAATATTGACGTGGTTCGCGCCATCCTGCGTCTGACGGGCAGAGGCGAGGAACTCATCACCTTTGTCACGGACCGGCCCGGCCACGATCAGCGCTACGCCATGGCCTTCGAGCGTTCGACCCGCGATCTGGGCTGGACGCCGCGAATCGTTTTCGAGGAGGGGCTGGCCGACACCCTGGCCTGGTACGAGGCCAACGGAGCCTGGCTTGACGAAGTGCAGAGCGGCGCCTATCGGCGGTTCATGGATGAATGGTACACGACGAGGCAGGCATGAAAAACGCCGTGGTGCTGGGCGGGATGACCGGCCTGCTGGGACAGGCCCTGAGCATGGCCCTGAGCCGCCAGGGCTGGAACGTGCACGCTCCCCGGCGTGACGAGCTTGATCTTTTCGACCGTCCGGCGGTGGAGGACTATCTCGTGCGGACCGGGGCGGATGTCCTTTTCAACACGGTGGCCTACACCAAGGTCGACCTGGCCGAGGACGAGCCCGCCGAAGCCTCCCGGCTCAATCGGCAGCTGCCGCTCATCCTGGGCAAGGCCGCGCTGGGCACAGGCGTGAGGCTTGTGCATTACAGCACGGATTTCGTCTTCAACGGCAAAAAGACAAGCCCCTACTCCCCCGAGGATCAGCCCGCGCCCTGCTCCGTTTACGGCCGGACCAAGCTGCAGGGCGAGCGGGAGCTTCTGGCCCTTGGCCTGCCCGGCCTGCTCATCATTCGCACCTCCTGGCTTTTCGGTCCGTGCAAGACCAATTTCGTGACCCGCATTCTGGAGCTGGCCGCGTCTCGCCCGGAGCTCTCCGTGGTCCACGACCAGATCGGCAGCCCTTCGTACACCCCGGATCTGGCCGTGAATTCGCTGGCGCTCCTGGATAAGGGAGCGACCGGCATGTTTCACCTGGCCAACGCGGGGCGGGCCAGTTGGTGCGAGCTGGCCACCGAAGCCGTGCGCGGAGCGGATCTGCCCTGTCGGATCTCGCCCATCCCGTCATCGGAATACCCGCAGAAAGCGTGCCGCCCGGCCTATTCCGTTCTCGATCTGAACGCATTCACCGCCGTCACCGGCATCACCCCCAGACCCTGGCCGCAGGCCCTGCGCGAGTTTCTTTTTTCACGGGAAGACTGCCTGTCATGATTTTAAGCAAGCGTGAAACCGCCGTTCTTTCCGCCGTGGTCGAGACCTACGTCGAAACCGCGCAACCCGTGTCCTCCCAGTCTCTGGCCGCCGGTCTGGGGCTGAGCCCCGCGTCCCTGCGCGCGACCATGGCCGCGCTGACCGAAAAGGAGTATCTGCGGCAGCCGCATGCCTCCGCCGGGCGCATTCCCACGGTTGCGGGCTTCCGCTACTATCTCGACCAGGTCTTGCAGATGGGGCCCCTGCCGCGCCGGGTGCAATCCCGGCTGCACGAGCATATCCAGCCCGGCGAGGGCGATCTGACCCAGGTCTTGCGCCGCGCGGCCCGCGCCCTGTCTTCCCTGACCCACCAGGTCTGCGTGGTCATGGCCCCGCGCCAGGATCTGGCCCGCTGGAGGCAGATCGATTTCATCCTGTTGCGGCCAGGCATGATCATGGCCGTGCTGGTCATGCAGGGCGGATTGATCAGCAACCGCCTGGTGCAGATGGACGAGAACCTCTGCGCCGACGATCTCGTGCGTTACGGGAACTATCTGAACAGCCTGTTCGAGGGCCGCACCACCCAGGAAGTGCGCGGCGAGATCGAGCGCCAGCTCGCCAGCGCGCGCAAGACCCTGGACGCCTACCGCAGGGCCTGGGAGCTGGCCGCGCAGGCCCTGTCCGAGGAGGAGCAGCCCGAGGTCTTTGTCGGGGGCACGAGCCATCTGACCGATCAGCCCGAATTCACGGAACTGGAGACCATCCAGGAGCTTCTGCGGCTCATCGAGGAGCGTTCCCGCCTGCTTGAACTGCTGGACAAGACCTCGGCCAGCCAGTCCGTGTCGGTCAGCCTGACCCAGGACATGCCCGGTCTTGCGGCCTGCTCCCTGGTGGCCTCTCCCTACAGCGCCTTTTCAAGCAATCACGGCACGTTGGCCGTGCTTGGCCCGGTGCGGATGAACTACGCGCGCATCGTGCCCATGGTTGACTTTGCCGCTCAAATACTTAGTCAGTGCCTCAAATCACGCTTCTAGGAATCGGCGTGAAGCGATTTTTCAAATATTTCAAGGATCAGGAGTTTTTCATGTCCAACAAGGAAAAAGAGGCCCAGGCCCCGGAAGATATCCAGACCGAAACCCCCGTCGAAGAGACCCGGGAATTGACCCTGGAGGAAAAGTACGCGCAGGCCCTGGCCGACGTGGAAGAACTGAAAAAGGACAATCTGCGCGTCCTGGCGGACAGCGAGAACTTCAAGAAGCGCCTGCTGCGCGAGAAGGACGAATTCTTCAAATTCGCCACCTCCGCCATCCTGGAGGAGATCATCCCGGTCATGGACAACCTGGACCTGGCCCTGGCCCACGGACGGCAGGCCGAAGCCTGCAAGGATCTGGTCACGGGCGTGGAAATGACCATGAACATCTTCCTGGACACCATGAAGAAACACGGGCTGGAGCAGATCGCGGCGGTGGACGTGCCTTTCGACCCCGCCTGTCACGAGGCCCTGGGCCAAATCGAGCGCGACGACGTGGACGAGAACACGGTCTGCCAGATGTTGCAGAAGGGATACATGCTCAAGGATCGGCTCTTGCGTCCGGCCAAGGTCATGGTCAGCCGCAAGGCGGGGGCATAGGTCATGGCCCAGACCGTCGCCGTGCTCGGTGCGAGCCACAAGCCAGAGCGCTATTCCAACCAGGCCGTGCGCATGCTCAAGGAGTACGGACACGAGGTCATCCCCGTCACGCCGGGGCGGGCCGTGATCGAGGATTTGCCCGTGGCCGCGGACCTGGGCGGCATCGAGCGCAAGGTCGACACCTTGACCCTCTACGTGGGCCCTGAACGCAGCGCCCAGCTGCAGGATGCGATCCTGGCCCTGAAGCCGGGCCGCGTCATCCTGAACCCCGGCACGGAATCTCTGGCCCTGGAACAGGCCCTGACAGAGGCGGGCATTCCCTGGGAGCACGCCTGCACGCTGGTCATGCTCAGAACAGGGCAATTCTAGTCTTCATCCGGGGAACCGTTTCCGGTTCCCCGGGCCTCATGCTCCAACCGCTCCCCGGGCCAGAATCCAGGCCCAGATCGACAGGGCGAGCCCCCCGGCTCCGCCCAGATTTCCGACCCACGCCTTCCATCCCGTGGCGCCGTGCCATCCTCCGACCAGAAATCCGAACGGCAACCCGCAGCACAGCCCGAATAGGTGCGCGCCCAGATCGACGCGCTCCTCGCCCGCGCCGAGCATGGCCAGCAGGCTGAACCCGAAGCCCAGGGCCAGCAGCGGCGTCTGCCATCTGGAGCCGTGCCCGGCCTGTCCCGCGCCTCCGGCCAGGACTCCGATGAGTCCGAAGACACCCGTGGACGCCCCCACGCTCAGGTGGTCCGGGGCCTGGGCCCAGGCGTTGACGGCATTGCCCAGGGCTCCGGCCAGCACGAAGAGACCCCAGGTCAGCCCCGATCCGATGCGTCGCGCCAGAAGCGAGGCCAGCACCGCCAGGGCGCCGGCGTTGGCCAGGAGATGCCCGGCGTCGGCGTGCAGGAAGAGCGCAGTCACGCAGCGCCACCACTCTCCGGCCAGGATGAGCGCGGCGTCGGCCCGGCCGGAGAGATGCCAGGACATGCGGCGGCCGGGTTCCTGGTCGAGCCAGACGGTCAGGGCGAGGAAGACGGCGATGATCAGCAGGCTGACCCAGGAATTGTCGGGCAGGGGGGGCTTGCGCGGCAGGAGCCTGTTTTCCTGCTCGTAGGAAAGAATCTCCCGCACGGCGAGTTCGGCCAGGGCCGGGGAGACCAGAAGCCGCCCATGCTCGACGCGGTTCAGGAGCCTTCGGCTGGACAGGACCAGGGACCAGACGCGGACGGTGGCCTTGTCGGGGCTGTGTTTCGAGGTGGCCAGGGCCAGGGTGGGCAGAATGTCTATCACTTAAGGTAGGGTTACCTGTCCGCGCAGAAATGACCAGGCCAAACCCAGGTATTCGTGCACGGCCATGTGGCAGGTCGTGATGTTGTCGGGTGCCGGCAGGAAGTATTCGGCCTCGCCCTTGGCCCGGTAATAGGCGGGCGCGGGGATGGGTTTCAAGCCCAGGTTCTCGAGCAGCTTCACGGCGCGCAGCATGTGCGAGGCCGAGGTGACCAGAACGAAATCGTCGGTTCCGGCCAGATTTTTGATGCGCAGCGCCTCGTCGTGGGTGTCGAGGACCTTGTCCGAGAGCATGATGCGGCTCGGATCGAAGCCCATTCCCACGGCGGTCGCGGCCATGACCTGCGCGTTGGACTGACGGTCCGCGAACTTGCCGCCCGAAAGAACCAGGATCGAGCCGGGAAAACGCGAGGCCACGCGGATGCCTTCGCTCAGCCGGTACACTGCGGCGGGCTCGAGCATGGCTCCGGGCGGCAGGCTCTGGTCCGTCCAGTGCCCCGAGCCGAGCACGACCACCCATTTGACCCGTTTTCCGGCGATGTCCGAGCTGGTCAGGTCAAGGGCCGGGTAGGCGCGTTCGAGGGGGCTGATCAGGTAGCCGGACACGGTGTTCAGGGAAAAGGCGTAGAGCAGCAGCGTGCCGAGCACAAAGGGGGCGACGGCCTCCTTGGAGCGGCGCAGGACGACGTAGACGAGGCCGAGGGCGAAAAGGAGAAGGCAGACCGACAGGGGCATGAAGAGGGTGCCCAGGGCTTTTTTGAGAATGAAGCCCGCGCCCGCGTTCATGTGCCGGTTCCCATGCGCCGCTGCGACAGGACCATGTCGGCCAGGACCAGGCGGACCATGGCGCAGAGTACCGGCACGACCCGGGGAATGGCGCAGATGTCGTGGCGGCCGCCCACACGGATGGTGCGCGCCGAACCGAAGCGGTCCACGGTCTGCTGTTCGAGGGCGATGGAGGGAATGGGCTTGATCGCGGCCCGCAGCACGATGTCCTGGCCGCTGGAGATCCCGGCCAGGATTCCGCCTGCGTTGTTGGAGGCGAACCCGCTTGCGCCCATGGCGTCGTTGTTTTCGCTGCCGAGCATGCGGCTGGCTGCGAATCCGACTCCGATCTCGACCCCCTTGACCGCGCCCACGCTCATCAGCGCCCCTGCCAGGCGGGCGTCAAGCTTGTCGAAGACGGGTTCGCCAAGCCCCGCCGGCACGCCGCCGGCGCGAACCTCGACGATGCCCCCCAGGGTGTCGCCCCGGGCCGCGACGTCCTTGACCCGCTCCTGCCAGCGCAGGACGGCGGCATCATCGGCCGCGAAGAAAGGGCGGTCGGCGGCGTGGTCCAGGTCGGTGGTTTCGGACGCGATGCCCCCGAGCTCCACCGTTGCCGCTTTCACGGTGACGCCAAGCGTGCGCAGAAAGGCCATGGCCACGGCCCCCCCCGCCACCCGCGACACGGTTTCCCGCCCCGAGGAGCGGCCTCCGCCGCGATAATCGCGCAGGCCGTACTTGGCCTGGTAGGTCATGTCCCCGTGCCCGGGGCGGAAGATGTCCTTCAATTCCCCGTAATCACGGGAGCGCTGGTCCGTGTTTTCGATCACGAAGCCAATGGGCGTGCCGGTGGTGCGGCCTTCGAAGACCCCGGACAAAAGCCGGACCGCGTCCGGCTCGTTGCGGGCGGTGACGGCCGGGCCGCCCTGGCCGGGCCTGCGCTTGTCCAGTTCGGTCTGAATCGTTGCCTCGTCCAGGGCGATGCCGGCGGGGCATCCGTCCACCACCCCGCCCAGGGCCGGGCCGTGGGACTCGCCGAAGGTCGTCAGTTTGAAAATGCTGCCGAACGTGTTTCCAGCCATTGGTTCTCCAGGGGCCGCGCCCCGGCTAGTAGTCTTTGCCGCGCTTGCACCAGTCGGCGTATATTTCCTCGAAGCTGTCCCCGTCCAGCGCGCTTTGCCCGTACATCCCGGCGGCCAGGCGCTGGCGCATGGCCTCGTAGAGGATGGTCGCCGCGGCCACGGACACGTTCAGGCTCTGCACCATGCCGAACATGGGAATGTAGATTTCGTCCGGCACGTGGGCCTTCACGTCGGGATCCATACCGCGGTGCTCGTTGCCGAGGATGATGGCCGTGGGCCTGGTGAAGTCGATGTCCATGATGGGCCGGGCCGAGGGGCCAAAGCCCGTGCCCACGATCTGCATGCCCTGGCCGCGCAGGCCCTGTATCATGGTTCCGGCATCGCGGTGCCTGGTCAGGTCGATCCATTTCTTGGCGGACCCGGAGGAGCTGTTGGCCAGGGATGGGAATTTTTCTTTGGTATAGTACAAGTGCACGCCGAACACCCCGAAGGCGTCGCAGCTGCGCAGGATGGCGGACACGTTGTGGGGATCGTGGATGTTGTTCAGCACCAGGGTCAGGTCGGGCTGGCGTTTGGCCAGCACGGATCTGAGTCTGGTCTTGCGGTCTTCGGTCATGAATCTGTCGGGCATGGGTCCAAATCCGGTTGCGGTTGCAGGGCGTGGGGGCTTCAGTATCCTGACTCGCCTGTCTTGGCAAAGCGGCTCTCAGCGCCGCAAATGGAGCAGGTATTCCTGATTGCCCTTGGGTCCCTTGATCCCCGCCGCGACGGCGCCCAGGGCTCGCAGTCCGAGCTCCTGGCCGGCAAAGGCCTGCACTTCGGCCACGGCTTTGAGCTGCATCTCCTCGGAGCGGACCACCCCCTTGACCGCATGTTCGGGCCCGAGTTCGAACTGGGGCTTGACCAGGGCCAGAACCTGCCCGTCCTCCTTGAGGAATTGCAGGCAGGGGGGCAGAATGAGTCGCAGGGAGATGAACGAGCAGTCGGCCACGACCAGATCCACCTTTTCGGGAAGCAGATCCGGCGCGGCGTGGCGCAGGTTGACCCGCTCCATGTTGATCACGCGGGGGTCCCGGATGAGCTTCCAGTGCAGCTGCCCATGCCCCACGTCCACGGCGTAGACCCGCGCGGCTCCGAACTGCAGCAGGCAGTCCGTGAATCCGCCCGTGGAGGCTCCCGCGTCCAGCGCGACTAGGCCGCCCACGTCCAGGGAGAAATGCTCCAGGGCCGTGAGCAGCTTGTAGCCGCCCCGCGAGACGAATCGCTCCGATTCCCTGACTTCCAGGCGCGCCGCGCGGGGCACCTGCTGGCCGGGCTTGGCCACGGGAATTCTGTTTTCGCCCTGGAGCAGGAAGACCTGCCCGGCCATGATCAGCCGCTTGGCCTTTTCACGGCTTTCGGCCAGCCCCTGCTCGGCCAGAATCACGTCGGCCCGGTCCGCGTTCTTGCCCATCGTCCTACACCTGGTTGTTCGTTTCGGGTTGGTCGGCCCAGAAGATCAGTCCCAGGCTGTGCGCGTCGCGCAGCAGGGGGTGGTGGGGGAGGATGCGCACGGTGAAGCCGAACTTGCCCGTGGCCATGGGCGTGCCCTTGCCCCGGTACACATACCATCCGTCGGCGGTGCGCTCCTCCGGGCTCATGGGGAAGGTGGCGCGGCTGGCGAATCTGCCGGTGTGGTCGAGGGGGCCGGTGTAGATCTCCACGCTCACGTCCTGGATACCCAGACCCTCGATCCGGACCTCTGCGCTGACCTCCAGGTTTTCACCCACGAACATCTCGTGCGCGGTGACGCACTGCACGTTGCGGATGTCCAGCCCGCTCCAGTGGGTGAGCAGGCCCATGCGCCACTGGGCCAGTTCCATGACCGGGCGGTACCCGTCTGCGGAGAGCTTGCCGTAGCTGATGTTGGAGGGAAGGTAGGCGCGCTTGGAATATTCTTCCACCATGCGGTGCCCGTTGAAGATCGGTCCCAGGGCTTTGAGCGCCTGCTTCATTTTCTGCACCCAGCGCCGGGGAAAAGAGCCCTGGGTGCGGTCATAGAAGAGCGGGATGACGTCTTTTTCCAGGATGTTGTAGAGGGTCTGGCTCTCCACGAAATCCTGGTATTCCACGTCGTTGTATTCCTCGGCGTTGCCGATGGCCCAGCCCACGGAGTTGTCCGGGCTCCAGGCCTCGTCCCACCAGCCGTCCAGGGTGCTCAGGTTCAGGACGCCGTTGGCCATGGCCTTCATGCCGCTGGTGCCGCAGGCTTCCAGGGGGCGGCGCGGGTTGTTCAGCCAGATGTCGCAGCCCTGGACCAGGTAGCGGGCGACCTGCATGTCGTAATCCTCCAGAAAGACCATGGAGGCCCGGCTCTCCGGGGACTGGCAGAGGCTTATGAGCTCCTGGATGATCTTCTTGCCTTCGTTGTCCCGGGGGTGCGCCTTGCCGGCGAAGACGAACTGCACGGGCCGGGCGGGGTCGGTGAGCAGGCGCTTCAGGCGGTCGTCGTCCTTCAGGAGCAGGTAGGCGCGCTTGTAGGAGGCGAAGCGCCGCGCGAAACCGATGGTCAGGGCTTCGGGATTCAGGACGTTGTCCGCCACTTCGAGTTCCCAGCTCCGTCCGCCCCGGGACATGATCTGCTGTTGCAGGCGGCGGCGCACGAAGTCGACCAGGCGTTCCCGCAGACGTTCATGGGTGCGCCAGAGCTCGATGTCCGGGATGGAGCCGAATTTTTCCCCGACCCGCTCGCAGTCCGGGTCTTCCCGCCAGGACTGGCCCAGGAAGCGATCGAAGAGGACCGACATTTCCGGGGCGACCCAGGTCGGGAAATGGATGCCGTTGGTGACCCAGGTGATGGGCACGTCCTCTTCGGGATACTGGGGCCAGACGTTGGACCACATCTTGCGCGAGACCTTGCCGTGCAGCCGGCTGACGCCGTTGTTGAAGCGCGACAGGCGCAGGGCCAGGATCGTCATGCAGAAATGCTCGGCCTCGTCGCGGGTGTTCTCGCGTCCCAGGGCCAGGAAGACCTTCCAGGAAAGCCCCAGATCGGCGGAGTATTCCTGGAAGTATTTGGCCATGAGGTCTGGGGAGAAGCGGTCGTTGCCCGCCGGAACGGGGGTGTGCGTGGTGAAGACCGAACTCTGCGCGACCAGCTCCAGGGCCGCCTCGAAGGGCATCTGCCGGTCCTGCATGAGCACGCGGATGCGTTCCAGCCCGGCAAAGGCGGAGTGCCCCTCGTTCATGTGGATGACCCGGGGGGAGAGGCCCATGGCCTCCAGGGCCTTGATGCCGCCGATGCCGAGCAGATATTCCTGCATGAGGCGCATTTCCAGGTCTCCGCCGTAGAGCTGCGATGTCAGCTCCCGGCGTTCCGGGGCGTTCTCGGCGATGTTGGTGTCCATGAGAAAAAGGGGCACCCGGCCCACGTCGGCCCGCCAGACGCGGAAGTAGAGCGGCTTGCCCTGCATCTGGAAGCGGACCTTGAGCGGCTGCCCGTCGTGGTCCAGAACGGGGGACAGCGGCATCTGGTCGAAATCGTTGGGTTGGTAGCGTTCCTGTTGCCAGCCGTCATGGGTCAGGTACTGGCGGAAAAAGCCGCGCTGGTAGCACAGGCCGATGCCGACCAGGGGAATGTTCAGGTCGCTGGCGGATTTGAGATGGTCCCCGGCCAGCACCCCCAGCCCTCCCGAGTACACGGGCAGGCACTGCGCGATGCCGTATTCGGCGCTGAAATAGGCGACCACCGGGCCGCTTTCCTGGGCGTCGAGTCCGGTCATGGGGCCGCGCTTGGAAATGTATTTTTCGAATCCCGCCGCAATGGTTGACAGACGGTCCAGAAAGAATTCATCCTCCGCCAGTTCTTCCAGAATGCTCTGCGGCAGATGGTTCAGGAACCAGACCGGGTTGTGTTCGCTTTTTTCCCACAGTTCGCGGTCGATCTGGGCAAACAGCTCCTCGATTTCGTGCTGCCACGAAAAATAGAGGTTGCCGGCCAGGGTCTTGAGCGGCAGGAGCTTTTCCGGAAGCTTGGGTACAACTGTATAGACATGCAATGGCTGCATAAATCCCCCTGTCATGAATGTGTAACGCGTCCCTGCATGTGCGCTTGAGAGCCAAGCTAGCATGCCAAGGAGAAGAAATGAATCCCTGTCCCGGAATTGTCACCGTGCCGGTCAAGGTCCGGTTTTTATCGGAAACGTGCCCGCCGGAGAAGTTCGGGTACGCCACTGAAGGGTCGGCGGGAATCGATCTGCGGGCCTGCATGGAGGAAGAGGAGATCACGATCCTTCCCGGAGACCGTCACCGATTCCCCACGGGCATTGCCGTGGAATGCACGATGCCGGGAGTGGCCGGTTTTGTCTATTCCCGAAGCGGTCTGGGAACCAAGGACGGACTGGTGGTCAGCCAGGGCGTGGGCGTCATCGATCCCGACTACCGGGGCGAAATACTGGTCAGTCTCCTGAACACTTCGGATCAGGCCCGAATCGTGACCCGGGGCCAGCGCATCGCCCAGCTTGTTTTCCAGCCCATCGTGCGCGCGGTGATAACGCCCCAGGACAGCCTCTCGGACACGGCGCGCGGAGCCGGAGGGTTCGGGCATACCGGCGCGATCTGAATCAACGCACTTTTCGAGGAGAATCTCATGAACAGCGAAGATATAAAACGCGGCGAAGCCTCGGCCCTGTGCCGGACCTATGCGCGGTACCCCCTGGCCGTCAGCAGGGGTGAAGGCTCCAAGCTCTTCACCCCCGAGGGCCGCGCCTACACCGACCTCCTGGCCGGGATCGCGGTCTGCAACCTGGGGCATTCCAATCCCGAGCTGACGGAGGTCATTTGCGACCAGGCGAAAAAACTCGTTCACGTCTCGAACCTCTTCTACCAGGAAGAGCAGGTCTCCCTGGCCAGGCGGCTGCTTGGAACCACGCACTTGCAGCGGGTCTTCTTCTGCAACTCCGGGGCCGAGGCCAACGAGGGAGCCATCAAGCTGGCCCGGCGCTACATGCGCGAGGGGCGCGGGGAGGATCGCTTCGAGATCATCACCTTGAGCGGGTCCTTCCATGGCCGGACCTTGGCCACCCTGACCGCCACGGGCCAGGACAAGATCAAGACCGGCTTCGGCCCCTTGCCCGAGGGTTTCGTCACCGTGCCCTTCGGGGATCTCGCGGCCATGGAGCGGGCCATGAGCGGGCGCACCGCCGCAGTGCTGGTGGAGATGATCCAGGGCGAGGGCGGGGTCAAGCCCTTGCCGGACGAGTATGCCCGGGGCCTGGCCGCCCTGTGCGCCGAAAAAGGCGTGCTGCTGGCTGTCGATGAAATCCAGACCGGCGTGGGCCGGACCGGCAGGTTCTGGGCGCACCAGCATCTGGGCCTTGCCCCCGACATCGTCACCGTGGCCAAGGGCCTGGCCGGGGGCCTGCCCATGGGCGCGGTCATGTGCTCCGAAGAGGTGTCGAAAGGCTTTCCTCCGGGCAGCCACGGCACGACGTTTGGCGGCAACGCGCTCATTTCCGCCGTGGCGGACAAGGTCATCGAGATCATCGAGCGCGACGACCTGTGCGGCCGGGCGGAGCGCCTGGGCGACTGGCTGCGCGGCCGGCTGGACGAGATCAGGTCAAGGTTTCCGGAGAAAATCGCCGATGTGCGGGTCCATGGCCTGATGATCGGCATCGAACTGGCCGCGCCCGGCGCCGAGGTCTGGAGGGCCCTGCTGGAAAAGGGCTTCGTCCTGAACCTGACCCAGGACACGGTGCTGCGCCTGCTGCCGCCCCTGATCATCACCGAAGAGGAATTGGAGGCCTTCTGCCGGGCTCTGGAGTCCATCCTGGCCAAGGCCTAGGTTTCTCGCGTTTTTTCAACGGCCCGCCAGAAATTGCGCGGGCCGTGTTCTTGGAACATTTCAAATGCAAACGGTGCGCAAACCGTTATCAAGGTG
This sequence comes from Pseudomonadota bacterium, assembly GCA_023393525.1. GTDB lineage: Bacteria > Desulfobacterota > Desulfovibrionia > Desulfovibrionales > Desulfomicrobiaceae > Desulfomicrobium. Next base: position 57,035 of record JAEWKZ010000046.1, read on the forward strand.
GATCATGCCGAATAAACTTGCCCGTCTCGCCATCGCCTTTGCGCCGGAAAACGAGGACCTCGTCGTCGGCCTTTTGTTCCTGCACACTCCGTGGGGTTGGGAGGATGACGGATCGAAGGATGGCCTGCGCCGCCTGACCGTGCATTTCGACCGGCCGGAGCAGTCCGCCGAGACAGAGGCCGCGATCCAGGCCGCCTGCCCGGAAGCGAAACTTGAACGAACCGCCGTGGACAACGCCGACTGGACCAGCGCCTGGAAGAAATACTTCACGCCCATCCCCATCGGGTCGCGCTTCGTGGTCCTGCCGGCCTGGCTCAAGGATGAGCCCTGCGCGGCCCAGCCCATCCTGATCGAACCCAAGATGGCCTTCGGCACCGGCCATCACCAGACCACGGCCCTGTGTCTGGAGGCCCTGGACCGTTTGGCGGAGGAAGGAGTTTTGCAGCCGGGGCAGTCCTTTCTCGACCTGGGCACGGGCTCCGGCATCCTGGGCATCGCCGCCGTCAAGCTCGGCCTTGTCGGGCAGGGGCTCGACATCGACCCGGTGGCCGTGGACAACGCATGCGAGAACGCGGCTCTCAACACGGTGGAGAACGCGTTCACGCTGTCCACCGGAACCATCACAGACATTCCCCGGGGGCGGCGTTTCGAGTGCATCCTGGCCAACATCCTGGCCAACCCCCTCGTCGACATGGCCGAGGACATCTGCGTCCGCCTGGCCCGTCCGGGCGTGCTGATCCTGTCCGGCATCCTGCGCGAGCAGGCCGACCGCGTGGTTCAGGCCTATGTCGGACAGGGGTTGGCCGCTCCCCATGTCTCCCATTCCGGGGAATGGACCTCTCTTGTCTTCAGGGCATGAAGCGGGAAGCGCTGCTGCTTGAATACCACCATGCCATGCTCGCCGCCCTGGGGCCGAGCGCGTGGTGGCCCGGAGAGACGCCGTTCGAGATAGCGCTTGGCGCCATTTTGACCCAGAACACGGCCTGGGCGAACGTGGAGAAGGCCATGCGCAACCTGCGCCTGTCCGGGGTGCTCGACGCCAAGTCCCTGTCCCGCTTGAGCGACGCGGAACTGGCGGATCTGATCCGGCCGGCCGGGGCTTTTCGGGTCAAGGCGGCGCGGGTGCGCAATTTTCTTCAATTTCTGCGCCGGACCTGCGATCTGGACATGGACGGTCTGCGCGCGCTGACCGTGGAGCGGCTGCGCCCGGCGCTGCTGGAGGTTTCAGGCATCGGACCGGAGACGGCGGACTCCATCCTGCTTTACGCCCTGGGCCTGCCCTCGTTCGTGGTCGACGCCTATACCCGCCGCATCCTGAGCCGGCACGGCCTTGTGCCCGAAGATATCGGATACGGGGAACTGCGCGATTTCTTCATGGATGTCCTGCCTGCCGACATCGCGCTGTACAATGAATTTCACGCCCTGATCGTGCGCACGGGAAAAGGCTGGTGCGCCAAGCGGGCGGGAAAATGCCCGCAGTGTCCCCTGGGCCGCTTCAGGGATGACGCCAGCCCCTTGACCTGCGTAGGAAAAAGCATCATCCCTCACCCATGAATCGTCCGCCATACCGCCTCGTGCCGCGCCTGTGCGCGATCATCCTGCTCCTTCTGGGCGCCCTCGCCGTGACGGCGACGTGCGGTCTCGCCTCCCTGGAGGCGGAGATGGCGGCCAAGAACAAGCAGCTGGCCGAAAGGAAAAAGGCGATCCAGAGCCTGACCGAGAAGGAAAGGCGTCTGCACAAGGATCTGGCCAAGCTTGAAAGTTCGGTCAAGCAGGCCGCCGCATCCCTGGACAAGCTGGAAGACGAGCTGGCCGCGCTCAGGAAGGAGCAGGCCGAAGGAGCCGCGCGGCTCGACGCCCTGCTGGCGGAGCGGGAAAAGACGACGGATCGCTTGAACGAGCTGATGCGCTCCCTGTGGCCCATCTACCTGACCGCCAAGGAGGAAGGCTTCGCGTCGGCCGAACGGTGGGCCGAGGCCAATCGCCGGGAAGAGTGGCTGACATCCCTGTACCGTCAGGCCCAGACCCTGCGGGAGGACATCGAGCGGCAGAGCCAGATCGTGGCCGACCAGCAGTCGGTCCTGGACCAGAACGCGGCCCGGGCCGAGGCCAAGCTGGAAAACGTCAAGGCCTCCAGGGCCGATCTTGAGAAGAAGAAGACCCAGTACGAGCGCCAGATCGCCCAGGTGCGGGTCAAAAAGAAGGAAAGCGAGAAGGAAATCCAGGGGCTGATGACCTCCATCGCCGGGTTGCGCCACAAGATCAGCCTGCAATCCTCCAAGAAGATTTCAAAGTTGCAGGGCAAGCTGTCCTGGCCGGCCAAGGGCAAGCGGGTCGTGTCCTTTGCGCCCGACGGCAACCCCGCCAGCAACGGGATCGGCCTCGCCCTGTCCGCCGGTACTCCGGTGCGCAGCGTTTCCTGGGGCAAGGTCGTGCACAACGACCAGTTGCGGGGTTTCGGCCAGGTGGTCATTGTTTTTCATGGCGAGGATTACTACTCCCTGTATGCCTTTCTGTCCGATGCGCCTCTGCCGGTGGGCCGGGAAGTGGAGCGCGGGGAACAGATCGGGGTGTGCGGGTTCTATCCCGCCGCCAAGGGCGAAGGTCTTTATTTCGAATTGCGTCACAGGCAAAAAGTCATTAATCCTTTGAAATGGTTACAGACGGGGTGACGGGCGGGTTCGCGCTTTCACGGACCGGACCGCGCCTCGGTGTCCGCTTTTAAGTGATTCCAACAATTTCTCGCCATTCCCTCAGGGAGGAAATCATGCGTCTCAGCCATTTTCTTGGCACGATGATTCTTCTGGCCGGTCTTTGCGGCACGGCCTCATCCAGCCAGGCTCGGGATACGGATCATTACCAGGCGCTGAAGCAGTTCAGCCAGGTGCTTGATCTAATTGAAAAAAATTACGTGCAGGAAGTCGACCGCACGGATCTCATCCACGGAGCCATCGAAGGGATGCTCAATTCCATCGATCCGCATTCCACATATATCGATCTCGAAAAGTTCAAGATGATGCAGGAAGAATTCCAGGGGGAATTCGGCGGCATCGGCATCCAGATCGGCGTGCGCGACAAGCGCCTGACCGTCATCGCGCCCATCGAGGACACGCCCGCCGACAAGGCGGGCCTCAAGGCCGGAGACATCATCCTCGAGATCGACGGCGTCTCGGCGCTGGACATTTCCCTGGAGGATGCGGTCTCCAAGATTCGCGGGCCCAAGGGCAAGGCCGTGGAACTGACCATTCTGCACAAGGATTCCCAGGCGCCGGAAAAAGTGACCATCGTGCGCGGCACGATTCCGCTGGTCAGCGTCAAGATCAAGGAGCTCGAACCCGGCTACGTGCACCTGCGGCTGACCGACTTCAAGGCCAACACCACCGACGACATGCACCAGAAGCTGCGGGAATACTCCGCCAAGCAGGAGCTCAAGGGCATCGTGCTCGATCTGCGCAACAATCCCGGAGGCCTCCTCAACCAGGCCATTTCCGTGACAGACACCTTCCTGCGCGACGGCCTCATCGTCTACACCCAGGGGCGCGATCCCAAGAGCAGGAAGGACGAAATGGCGTCCCGCCAGGCGTCCGACGTGACCTGTCCGGTGGTGGTGCTCATCAATTCCGGTTCGGCTTCCGCCTCGGAGATCGTGGCCGGAGCCCTGCAGGATCGCAAGCGGGCCATCCTGATCGGCGAACGCACTTTCGGAAAGGGTTCGGTGCAGACCATCATGCCCCTGTCCGACGGCTCGGCGGTCAAGCTGACCATCGCGCTCTATTATACGCCAAACGGCAGGTCCATCCAGGCCGAAGGCATCGACCCCGACGTGGAGCTTCCATTCGTGGCGGCGGCCGAGGAGGGGGCCGAACGGCAGGATTTCCGCGAGGCCAATCTGTCCAAGCATCTGGACAACCCCAACGGGGATGGCGAACTCGGCACGGAAGAGCTTGAGGCCAGGGAGGCGCTGGCCAAGGACAACCAGCTGCGCATCGGTCTGAGCATGGTCAAGTCTCTGCCGCGTTTCATGCAACTCACCAACTAATCCATATCCATGAGCGGGGCGGCTCCTGCCGCCCCGCGCCTGTCCCATCCCCATGCCCCCCAAGAAAAGCAAGAAAAAGAAATCCTCGGCCAAGACGCCCAGGCTGCCGCTGTTCAAATCACTGCTCTGGATCTGCATCGTGCTGCTGACCGGGTTGACCCTTTTCGTAGCCATGCATCTGCCGCTTCGGCAGGCTCCGGACAGGTCCGGCTCCGCACCCGTCGCGCAACAGGATCGGGACAAGCCCGCCGCCAGGGCCGGGAAGCCTTCGTCGCCGTCAAAGACGCCGGTCGGGGCCACGTCGCCGGAGAACACGCCGCGCCAGGAGTACGAAACCCGGATCGACGACTTTGACGCCAAGGTCCGCAGCGTCGATTTGGCCATACTCATGGGGCTGGCCGCGCAGGGAGAATCCCAGAGCATCATGCGCCATCGGGCCGTGGAGGTCCGCCGCCACGCGGGGCAGGAGTTCTACTATCAGAACCTGACCATCAGCCTGGGGCATGAAGTCTTTCCGTTTCTCGCCGAGCTGAAAAAGAACCTGGATCAGCTGGGGCCGGAATTCAGTCTGAGGACCGTGGACAACAACCCGCGTGATCTGGAAATTTCCGTTTTCAACGAGCCGACCCACCACATCTTCCTGCCCCTTTCCATCGTGCCGGAGCCTGCCTCTCCGACCACGTCCAGGCCGCGCATGGTCATCGTCATCGATGATCTCGGCGAGAGCATGGCCGTGGCCAAGCGTCTTGCGAACCTTCCTTTTCCGGTCGGCTTTTCGGTCCTGCCGCACAACACCAAGGCGCGGCAGGTGGCCGACCTGGCCCGCCAAAAGAACCGCGAGCTGCTTCTGCACCTGCCCTGCGAGCCGGAAGGGTATCCGAAATCCGCCAATTCCGGACCCGGGACCCTGCGGGTGAACATGTCCCCCGCCATGCTGGAGCGGACTCTGGTCGACAATCTGGCCAGATTGCCCGAAGTGGACGGGGTCAACAATCACATGGGCTCCCGGCTGACCCAGGACCGGGCGGCCATGACCGTCGTGCTCGGACATCTGCGGGGGCGGGGAAAGTTTTTTCTCGACAGCCTGACCACGCCCAAAAGCTGCGTGCGCGAAGTGAGCACGTCGGTGGGCATGCGCTATTACAGAAGGCATATTTTTCTGGATAACACGGCCAAGGAGCACGCGATTTTATTGCAGCTCAGGAAAGCGGAGTCTCTGGCCAAGCGCACCGGATTGGCCGTGGCCATCGGACACCCCTATCCGGCGACATTGTCGGCGCTCGAATCATGGGCGAAAAGCCGCGACATGAGCGTGGTTATCTGTAAAATTCAAGATATTTGACAAAATCCTGCTTTTTCTCCAAGTAATTTACGCTGTACAAGTATACGTATTTCCGCTCTTCAGCAGGAGTCGAAGATGGAGCCGCTTACCCCGCCGTCGTGCATAAATGTGCTGCTTGGGATTTCCAGAGGCCTTTCGCACCGGACCAGCATCCAGAAAACCCTGGAAGAAATCTGCATTCACGTGGAGAGCTATTTTTCTCCCAGGCATTTGGCTTTTTTGCTGGTGGATCCGGATACCGGCGACCTGACATTCAATCACGTCGTGGGCGACAAGACCGATCTGGTCAGCGGGAAGAAGCTGCGCAAGGGCACGGGCCTGGCCGGCTGGGTCGCCGAGACGGGAGATCCCCTGCTGATCGAGAACGCCGCGCAGGACCCGCGCTTCGCGGCGCAGTTCCTGACGGCCAAGACCAAAGGCTGCTCCACGATGATGGTCGTGCCGCTCAAGAGCGGGGACCTGGTCTACGGGGTGCTCGAGGTCATCGACAACCGGCGCGGCGTCCCCTTCACCGGCACCGATCTGACGGAGTTCGCGGCCATCGCGGAGATCACGGCCGTGGCTCTGGAGCGGGCCTACTATTTTCAGGCCATGCGGCGCATGGCCGAAACCGACCAGCTCACCGGAATCCCCAACAAGCGCACGTTCGACCGCTACATGGAGCGCGAGATAGAGGTCTGCAAGCGTTACGGCACTCCTGCAAGCGTGTTGACGGTGACCATCGACAATCTGCGCCGGCTGAACGAGGACTACGGCCCTTCAAGCGTGGACAAGATCATCCAGATGCTCGCCGGGGTGCTGGCCGAAGAGGTGCGCAAGGTGGATGTTCCGTGCCGTACGGCCGCGAACACGTTCGCGGTGATCATGCCCAACACGGCCAAGCCCGCGGCCCTCGACGCCAGCCAGCGCATAAACGCCAGGATAGCCCAGCAGAGCGCCGCCAGACGGATGCCCTATTTCTCGGTGACCCTCGACGTGCTTTCCGGCGTGCAGGACGATGTCGCTCCGTTGCTCGGCCTGTGCGACACCAGCAGGACCGCGGCCCAGGGATTCCGCAAGTTCCGGAGCGTCGCCGCCAATCTGGCGCTGCTGCTCAATGAGGAAAAGCAGGCCATGGAGCGGCGTCAATACTACCGCAAGAACGTGCAGTTGGCCGGGCGGTTCGAGAACCCCGAAACCGGGGAGGACGGAGATTTTCTGCTGGACAACCTGTCCCTGAACGGCGTGGGCTTCACGACCTTGCTTGGCCATCGCCTGAACAAGGGCGCGGTGGTCAAGGTGCGGTTCCGGCTGGATGACTCGCGGCGCACGGAGGTCACCCGCCTGGCCCGCGTCAAATACCTCAGCGACAGGTATGTCGGATGCCAGTTCGCGGATCAGAAGAGCTACGACAGCGATCTGGGGTTCTATCTGATGCGCTGAACATGATGCGCGCTGTGTTTTTCGAGCAGGCCCAGGAGCCTGCTTTTTTTTTCGCAGCGCTGGCGCGGCCTCCGGTCTCGACGCGGAAGGCCCCTGCCCGTGAAAGGGGACGTGTTGACAACCGGGATGAAGGAATTAAAGAATCTCCTATTCAATCTATAGGAGGCATCTATGTTTACTCTTCAACCGGCGGCCAAGGCGCAGCTGGACGAGCATTTCGGCGGCAAGGACAAGGAACCCATTCGCATATATCTGGCTTCGGGCTGCGGCGGTCCCCGCCTCGGTCTGGCCCTGGACGAGAAGAAGGATAACGACCAGGTCTTTGATGTGGACGGATATTCCTTCCTGGTCGAAGGAGCCCTGTTCGAGCAGGCCAAACCCATGACGGTTCTTTTTGACCAGAACATGGGTTTCACCGTGGAATCGAACATGGTCTTCCCCGAGGGCGGGGGCGGCTGCTCCTCTTGCGGATGCGGCGGAAGCTGCGGCTGATGACGCATCGGCAAAGGGCGGCCCGGGCCGCCCTTTGCACTTTCGGCCCGGGATGATTTGAGCTATCAGATCCATCATGTTCATCACTCCCCGCATACACATCGAAGACGAGGACATCCGTCTTGAATTCATTCGCGCCTCGGGCCCGGGCGGCCAGAATGTGAACAAGGTCGCCACGGCCGCGCGCCTGCGCGTGCGCCTGGACGCCATTCGCGGCCTGGACGGGGATGGGTTGAAACGCCTTGAAGCCTTGGCCGGCAAGCGTCTGACCGTGGACGGCGAACTGGTCATCCGCGCCGAGACGCACCGCACCCAGGAAGGCAACCGCAAGGCCGCCCTGGAACGCCTGGCGCGCATGGTGGCGCAAGCCGCCGTGCGTCCCAAGACCCGCCGCGCGACAAAGCCCACTCGAGCCTCCAAGGAACGGCGGCTGGCGTCCAAGGCCAGGCAGTCGCGCCTCAAGAGCTTGCGCCGGGGGGCCGAAGACTAGCCGCTTCCCGATCCGCTTTTCCCTTTCTTCCTGCGCAGTCGCCCCCTGGCGCGGATGACCTGAAGCAGCGTCTGCGTCCAAAAGGCTGGACATTTTTTTCAAACCCGGCATGTTGCCGGTCATGAACTCCAAACTCCGCCTGTACGCCTTCTCCGTCCCGTGGAACATTTTCCTTTTGACCGTGGGCAGCTTTTTCATCGCCATGGGCATCAAGTCCGTGGCCGTGCCGCACGGCCTCGTGTCCGGCGGCGTCTCGGGCATCGCGCTCCTGATCTACTACTTCACGAGCGTCCTGACTCCCGGGTTGTGGCTTTTTCTGCTCAACATACCCATCGCCGTGCTCGGCTGGGTCATGGTCAGCCGTCGCTTCGTGCTCTATACGGCCTATGGCATGGCCGCCATCACCCTCTGGATGGAGGTCGTCGCCTTCATCCTGCCCATCGACGACAACCTGCTGGCCGCCATTTTCGGCGGTGCTCTGCTCGGAGCAGGCGGGGGAATCTGCATGCGTTCCCTGGGTTCATCCGGCGGCCTGGACATCATCGGCATCATTTTGCATCAGCGCTTCGGGTTTCGCATCGGGCAGATCAGTTTCCTGTTCAACATGGCGTTGTTCACGGTCAGCTTCGCCCTGCTTGAAACGGATCAGGTGCTCTATTCCCTGATCATGGTTTTCGTGACCGGTCAGATCATGGACTATGTCCTGAGCATGTTCAATCAGCGCAAGCTTGTGTTCATCGTTTCGGACCACGCCCAGGCCATTTCGGATGTGATCATCAAGGAAGCCAATCGCGGAGTGACCCTGCTGGAGGGCCGGGGAGGGTACACGGGCCAGCCCAAGCAGGTGGTCATGACTGTGGTCAACAACGTGCAGCAGAAGAAGCTCGAGGAGCTGATCTTCACCCTGGACCCGGAGGCCTTCGTCATTTTCGAGAACACGTTCAACGTCATCGGCAAGGGCTTTTCCCGGCGCAAGGTGTACTGAGCGGCTCCTTGCCGGAAAAAAACGCCGCGCCGGGCCGGCAACGCCCGGAAGCGCCCAGGACATCAACCTACGGACCGGAGAGTATGAAACGTTTTTTGCGGGGACTGATTGTCTGGATGTGCGTGGCGGGCGCGGGTCTGTTCGCCTGCTCCTGCGCGGGCAAGGCCGCGCCCGAAGCCGGAACCGCCCGGAAACCGGAGGCCGTGGAGCCGGATGTCGTCATTCGGGGCCCGGAGCTGCTTTCAGAGATCGCGCTGGATGTGCCCCAGCGGATTGCCCAGGCCGTGCCCGTTTCGGATCGGCAGCTCCTGGCTCCGGCGGAGCAGGCCGCCCTGTACAGAAACGCCCTGGAGCGCTTTTTCGCTCCGTGGCGGCAGGTCCGGGCGTCCCTGTCGGCAACCGAAATTTCCTGGGCCGTGCGCAGCCTGGGTTCCAAACAGGGATACGCCGAAAACCTGCAACCGTATCCGCAGGACAGGTGGGTGCATGTCGTGGCACTCCAGGATCTGGCGAACTATCCATCCATGAGCCGAGCGGCGATCACGGTGCGCAACACCGCCTTGCGGGCGCTGCCCTCGTCCCGCCCCTTCTTTTTGGATCCGTCCCGGCCCGGGGAGGGCTTTCCCTTCGACTATTTTCAGAACACCGCGCTGTGGATGGGAACGCCTGTCTTCGTAACCCACGCTTCCCTGGATCGGGCCTGGTTCTACGTGGAGACGGCATTCGCCAACGGCTGGCTGCGTAGCGAGGACGTGGCGTTGGCGGACAAGCGGTTTTGCGCGCAGTACGAGTCGTCGGACATGGTGGCCTTGCGCCGGGATGAGGTGTCCCTGCTCGGGCAGGGCATGTTCCTGGGGCAAACCCACATCGGGGCCATGTTCCCTCTGCACCGCAGAAGCGGCCACGCATTCACGGTCAGGGTGCCGGTCCGGACCGGAAGCGGGCAGGCGCGGATGATTCCGGCGGAGATCGGATATCCCCAGGCATCGCTCATGCCCTTGCCCTTCACGTCCCGCGTGGTGGCGGAACTGGCCGACGCCATGTTCGGACAGCTCTACGGCTGGGGAGGAATGTTCGAGAACCGGGATTGCTCCTCCAGCATGCGCGATCTGTTCCTGCCCTTCGGGATCTGGCTGCCTCGCAACTCCGCCCAGCAGGCCCGGACGGGGGGAGAGCATATTTCCCTGGAAGGCATGGATGTCCGTTCCAAGCTTTCCGTCATCCGCGCCCGGGGCGTGCCGTTTGCCTCCCTGATCTGGCTGCCGGGGCATATCGGACTCTACCTGGGCACGGACGGCCTCGGCGAACCGCTCATGCTGCATAACCTGTGGGGCGTGCGCACAACCTTGCCGGACGGCGGCGAAGGGCGGGCCGTGATCGGACGTCTGGTCATCTCCACCCTGCGTCCGGGCGAGGAGCGCGAAGACGTGCGCCGGGGAGCCTTTCTGGAAAAGGTTCGCGGCCTGACGTTGATCGGCGGGCCGGACGCGCCCGCAAAATAGGCCATGCGCAGGCTATCGCTTGTGGATGGCCGCGTCTGGCGATCGGACGTTTGCCAGGTCGGAGGGGGAGTGGGCTTGGGCTGATTGATACAAGCTGGAACGCGAAGAGGGGCAGAAAAGGCGATTGGGGATATCGTGGTTGTGAAAAAATGAACGTAACACAGGTGTGTTTTCCTTGTTTCGCGTCTGCGGGTAGTGACGAACAACCATATCGGCAAACACGCAGCGAAGTCCGTCTCCGGGTTTCGCGCCTTATCAGCGGGAGATAGCCATGACGGCAACAAAATCAGTGTTCAGTGTCTGCGGCATGTGCACCGTGCGCTGCCCAATCCAGGTGGATGTGCAGGACGGCAAGGCTGTCCGCATCCAGGGAAACGAATTTTCTCCGCTCAAAAAGGGCCTGTGCGCCCGTGGAGCGGCCGGCATCGCCCTGGAGCAGGATCCGGAGAAACCCCAGACTCCGCTCATCCGCGTCGGCGAACGGGGGGAAGGCAAATGGCGGGCCGTGTCCTGGGATGAAGCCCTGGACTACGTGGCCGACAAGCTCAAGGGCGTCATGGGCGAGCATGGGCCCCGCTCGGTGCTCTGGTCCGACCGCGGCGGCCCTTTTCCGGATCTTCACCAGGCCTTCATGCGCGGCATCGGTTCGCCCAACTACTGCAACCACGACGCCTCCTGCGCGCGCAACGTGCAGCACGGCGCGCAGTCGGTCATCGGCGTGGGCCGCAAGATGGTGGCCTACGACCTGCGCAACGCCAAGCATATCATCCTCCAGACCCGCAACATCATGGAGGCCATCAACGTGGCCGAGGTCAACGCGACCCTGGACGGCATGGCCGGGGGCGCCAAGCTGACCGTCATCGACATCCGCGCCAATGTCAGCGCGAGCAAGGCCGACAATTTCTTCCTCATTCGCCCCGGCACCGATTACGCCTTCAACCTCGGCGTCATTCACGCGCTCATTTACGACGACCTCTACAACAAGGAATATGTCGAACAGTTCGTGGACGGCTTCGAACTGCTCAAGGAGTTCGTCAAGCCCTACAGCCCCGAGTGGGCCGCCGCCGAGACCGGCGCCTCGGCCGAGAGCATCAGGGATCTGGCTCGTCAGCTTTCCGACGCCGCACCGAGCGTGGTCTGGCATCCGGGCTGGATGGTGGCCCGCTACAACGATTCGTTCCAGGTCTGCCGCACGGCCTACATCATCAACGCCCTGCTCGGCTCCATCGGCGCCAAGGGCGGCCTGCCCTTTGTCAACGCGGCCAAGGACGTGGGCCGCAAGGGCCTGAAGAAGCTCGTCGACCTCTTTCCCAAGCCGGAAGAGAAGCGAGCCGACGGAGTGGGCTGGAAATACCCGCAGTTCGACGGCGGGCCGGGTCTGGTCAACCTGGCCTATGACGCCATCGTCACCGGTGATCCGTATCCGGTCAGGGCCTACCTCTGTTTCCGCCACGATCCGCTCATGGCCATGCCCGATCCCGAGGCCCTGAAAAAGAAGTGGGAAAAGCTCGATCTTCTGGTCAGCATCACGTTCTCCTGGTCGGACACGGCCTGGCATTCCGACGTGGTCCTGCCCTTGTCGACCTACCTGGCCCGCGAGAGCATCATCGCCGGCAAGGGCGGATTGAAGCCGCAGTTCTTTGTCCGCCACCGGGCCCAGGAGCCGACCTTCGATTCCAAGGCCGACTGGGAGATCATCTGCGGCCTCGCCAAGCGGTTGGGCGTCGATGCCCTGGCTTTCGAGACCATCGAGGACCTCTGGAACTACCAATTGCAGGACACCGGCGTCGGCATCGACGACTTCAAGGCCAAGGGGTTCGTGGAGCTGGCCGACAAGCCGCTGTATCGGCCCATGTCCGAGGTCAAGCTGCCCACGCCTTCCGGCAAGATAGAGATGGTCAGCGGCAAATGGGCCAAGGCCGGCCACGAGACCCTGCCTCCGTACCAATCGCCCGCGCATCCGCCGAAAGGCATGTTCCGCATCGCCTTTGGCCGGGTCGGCGTGCATACCCAGGGGCACACGGTCAACAATCCTCTGCTGGCGGAGCAGATGCCCGAGAACGTGGCCTGGATCCATGCCAGCCGCGCAGCCGAACTGGGCATCGCCGACGGCGACTGGGTCGAGGTTTTTTCCCCCCGGGGCGAAAGCGGCAAGCTGCGGGCCTTCGTGACGGAATGCGTGCATCCGGAAGCATTGTTCATGGTCCACGGATTCGGGCACAAGCTGCCTGTCGAATCACGAGCCATGGGCAAGGGCGCGGCCGACCATGAACTCATGCCCGGTGGCCTCGAGTGCTGGGACAAGGGGGGCGGAGGCATCTCCATGCAGGAACATTTTGTCGGCGTGCGCAAAATCTAGGGGGCAACGATGAGCAATTACAGAATGAAACTTGACAAGAATCGTTGCATTCACTGCAAAGCCTGTGAAGTGCACTGCAAGGTCAAGAACAATAATCCGGTAGGCATCAAGTATGCCGTGCACACTTCCGGCAAGCCGGAGCTCAAGGCCGGAAAAGTCGTGATGAAAGCGTCTTTTCGCAGCTGCTATCACTGTGAGGACCCGGAATGCGTCAAGGCATGCCCAACGGAAGCCATGGTGCGCCGTGAGTCCGATGGGCTTGTCTATGTCATCAAGGAGCTTTGCATCGGATGCGAATCGTGCATCTCCGCATGTCCTTGGAATATCCCCGTTCTGCATGAGGACAGCAACATCGTCGGCAAGTGCGACTACTGCATGGACCGGCTGGATGCCGGGTTGGAGCCTGCGTGCGTGACGGCCTGTACGACCCACGCGTTGACCTTGGAGCGTAAAAAATAGCGATCCTGCTTTGCGCGGGAAGGATCCCCTGGGTTGAATCCAACCCAGGGGATTTTATGTTTGCGCATGACCGCAACCCAATGCTGCTCATCTTCGAGCCACTTTTTGACGGATGTTGATGTTGATCCAATGCCGTGCTAGATGCCGATTTGGACAAAAGTCCGCCATGAAAATCAATTCAATGGAGTGGGCCCATGAAACTCAGAACAAAATTCATTCTTCCCCTTTTCCTCTCGGTGGTGATCCTGGGACTGACGGGAAGTCTGCTCATCCGGTCGGAACTGACCGACTTCCAGGGGCAGCTGCTGCGTTCCATCGCAGAGGAGAAGTCGCGGGAGGTGGACACGGCCATAGCCACATTGGCTTCCCAGGGTCTGGAGAAAGCCGCCCTGTTTTCCAGACGTTCTGATGTCGTGCAGGCCTTTGAGCTGGCCCATCTCGGCAACATGGAGAACGAGGCCGATCCGATGCTCCAGCAGGCCCGCGAAGAACTGCGACGTTTGCTCAATGACGATCTGGGCGGATTCAAGAGCGTCTCGGGCAAGGCCATGCAGCTGCATTTCCACCTGCCCAAGGCCCGCAGTCTGGTTCGGTTGTGGAGGGAGAAGCAGACCCGGCGCGGCGGGGAATGGGTCGACATCTCCGATGACCTGACCTCTTTCAGGGAGACGGTCGTCCAGGTCAACACGAACGGAAAGCCCATCAAGGGAATCGAGGTCGGCAGCGGCGGCTTCGCCATCCGGGGCATCGCTCCCGTCGTGGATGGGGACGGCAACCAGCTGGGCTCGGTGGAAACCCTTGAATCTTTCGAGTCCGTCATCGCCGGAGCCGCCTCCGGCGAGGGTCAGAGCATGGTCGTGTACATGAACGCCGACAACCTTTCCGTGGCCACGGCCCTGCAGAATCCGGAAAAGAACCCCCTGGTCGGAGACGAGTTCGTGCTGGTCACGCCCACGGAGGACGGCCGTGTCGAGAGTCTCGTGACCCCGGATTTTCTGCGCCAGGGACGGCAGGGCACGGTTTACGACAGGTTCGGCGACCTGGCCTTGGCCGCCTTTCCGGTCAGGGATTACGGGGGCGGTCAGGTCGGCGTGCTGGTCTACGCTTTCGACGCCTCTTCCTGGACCACGGCGATCCGGGACGTGGGGTTCTACATTTTCGCGCTCATGGCGGTGGTGCTCGCGGCCGCCGGGATGCTCAGCTCGTTCGTGCTCATGCGGCTGGTCATACGGCCCCTGGCCTCCATGAAGACGCGCATCGTCGACATCACGGAGGACCGGGCCGACCTGACCGACAGCCTCGCGGTCAGGTCCGGCGACGAGATCGGCGAATTGTGCTCCTGGTTCAACAAGCTCATGGACAAGATCAGGGCCATGCTCGCCGATGTGGCCCGCAATTCCAACGAGGTGGCGGGAGCCTCCCAGGGACTCCTGCAGCTGGCCGGAAGCCTGAACGGCTATGCGGGGGCCATGACGCAAACTTCGACCGAGGCGGCGTCCTCCGCTGACGAGATGAGCTCGAACATGAACACCGTGGCCGCGGCCATGGAGGAGTTCACGGTCAACATCGGCACCGTGGCCACCAATTCCGAGGAGATGAGCGCCACGATCTCCGAGATCGCGGTAAGCACCGGAAAGGCCAAGGAAATGACGGTGCGGGCCGTGTCCGCCGCGCACAAGGCCACCACCCAGGTCAGCGAGCTGGGCGCGGCCACGCGGGACATCGGCAAGGTGACCGAGTCCATCACCGCCATTTCCTCCCAGACCAACCTTCTGGCGTTGAACGCCACCATCGAGGCGGCCAGGGCGGGAGAAGCCGGGCGCGGCTTCGCCGTGGTCGCCAACGAGATCAAGGAGCTGGCCCAGCAGACCGCCAGGGAAACGGAGGAGATCCGCACCCGCATCCAGGGCATACAGCAGGCCACCAACCAGACCGTCTCGGAAATCGGGGAGATAACCAGCGTCATCGACGATGTGGACGCCATTGTCGGTTCCATCGCGGCGGCGGTGGAAGAGCAGTCCGTGACCACCCGCGACATCGCCGAGAACGTCGGACAGGCCTCGGTGGGCGTGCAGCAGGTCAACGAGAGCGTGGCTCACGCGGACTCCCTGGTGCGCGACATCGCCCGCGATGTGGGACAGGTCCGCACCGTGGCCGTCGATGTCACGTCCACGGCCCAGGCCGTGCACCAGAACGCGGAGAATCTGTCCGGCTTGGCCGCCAGTCTCGACACCATGGTCAGCAAGTTCAAGATCTAGGAGGGCGCGCCATTGGCGCGCAGCACAAGAACATGAGCAGGAAGGCCGCCCGAGGGGGCGGCTTTCTTTTTTTGAGGGCCATTTCAAGACCGGCGGAAGTTTGATGCCGGAAGCGCGGTTTCGCCTTCCGGCACGCGTCTTCTATTTGGAGTCTATCTGCGGGGCGTACGTCCAGCCGTGGTCGTCGTGATAGACCATCAGCTTGGTCATGCCGCCGTCCACTGTGAAGTTCTGTCCGGTGATGAAGCTGTTTTTGGGATCGCACAGGAACATCACCATGTTGACGATGTCGGCGGGAGCGCCGACGCGGCCTGCGGGGTGTTGCTCGGCATCCGGGCCTTCGAACCGGGAGCCGGTGGTGTCGATCCAGCCCGGGGAGATGCAGTTGACCCGCACCCTCCCGGCCAGCGTGACGGCCATGGCGTGGGTCAGGGCGGTGATGCCGCCCTTGGCCGCCGTGTAGCTTTCCGTGTCGGCCTGGCTCATCAGGTGGCGAGTGGAAGAAATGTTCACGACGCTGGCCCCAGCGCTGAAATGGTCGAGAAACAGTTGGGTCAGCAAAAAGGGCGCTGTCACGCCGACGCGCAGCACGTAATTGAAGTCGTCCCAGGAGCAGGTCCGAAGGCCGCCCCGCGTCAGGCAGGCGTTGTTGATCAGATAGTCGACCTCGCCGTGATCCGCGATGACCTGAGCCGCGAAAGCGCGCAGCACGCCCTCGTCGGCGATGTCCCCCAGGAAATCGGAGTTCGGCAGCACGTCGATGGTGCGCACGCAAACGCCCTGAGCGGCAAAGGCGTCACATATCGCCTTGCCGATACCCTGCGCTCCGCCCGTGACAACGGCGACTTTCGGTCTGTTCGACATCGGTTCTCTCCTGTGACGACGCGAGTTGCGGCGCGTGAGAAAGGGTGATTTCCTTGGAAAGTCATCCTTTGGCGCTGATGGTGCCAATCTTGAGAAGATTCTGAATGATTTTTTGGTCCGGGACAAACAAAAAAGCCGTCATCGCTGACGGCTTCGTTGTTCGGCATTCAAGTAAACGTAATGTTTTTTCAGGCGTATAAGTGGTGGAGCTACGCGGGATCGAACCGCGGACCTCTTGAATGCCATTCAAGCGCTCTCCCAGCTGAGCTACAGCCCCACAACGCGAAGCCGCCTTTTGATATAAACCATCCTGGCTGTCAATAGGAAAATTTGTCATACGCCGAAGTATGGCGCACAGTGGGCGTCCCTGATAGGGGGGCTTGACGAATCCGGTTTTCCCGGCCCTTTGCGCGCGTGGGCGAAAGGGCGGGACGTGTGGCCGGGGCGGACGGGCGAAGCTGTGCAGCCTGTGGCCCGCCGTAACCTCAGCGGAGAATTGTTTGATGTGTTCATCCTTGAAAATACTTGTGTTCGTGTTGCTTTTCGGCTTCACGCCAGGAGCGCTTTCGGCTGCCGGCCCGGCTCCTGGACCGTGGGAGATCGACATGGAGCATTCCACCGTCGGGTTCCGCGTCCGCCATATCGCGGGTTTTGTGCCCGGAGTCTTCACCCGGTTTTCCGGGCAGGTGGACTACGATCCGGCCCGGCCCGAGGAAAGCCAGTTTTATCTGCTCATCGACAGCTCAAGCGTGCATACCGGCGTGCCGGCTCGCGACGGGCATCTGCGCAGTCCCGATTTTCTTGACGTGGAGCGCTCGCCCAGGATGATATTCTCTTCCCGAAAGGTGGCGCGGGAAGACGGGGATACCCTTGTCGTCACCGGCGACCTGACCATTCGCGACGTGACCGCCGAGGTGCGCATCCCGGTGCGGGTGCTTGGCGTCGTCCCGCATCCGCTCGCGGATGGGTTTCCCGGCGCGCAGGTGCTCGGACTGCATGCCGCGTTTTCCATAAATCGGCTGGATTTTCATGTGGGGGAGGAAAAATGGACCCGCATGGGAGTCATGGGTGAAACCGTCGATCTGGCTATCGACATGGAACTGCTGCAACGCTAGGAGGGTCCGGTTCGAAGGATCCTTCCTGCGATTCCGTCCGCAGCCAGAGGAAGAATGGACAGTCTTGAAATTCATCTTCGCCACGTCGACGTGGATATCGGCACCGTCCGCATCCTGCACGACCTGAATCTGTCCCTTGCCGGAAAAGAGCACTTCGCGGTGCTTGGTGACAACGGCGCGGGAAAGACCACCTTGCTGCGTCTTTTGGTCGGCGAACTGTGGCCTTCGCAGCGAAGCTCCGGCCAGCGCGTCTACAGGCTTTTCGGGGAGGACTCGCCCTCGCCCATAGGCGTGCGGCCCCACGTGCGCCTGGTCACGCCGGACATGGCGGATTGGTATCAGCGCCACGATCTGCGCGTCCCGGTCTGGGAAGTCATCTGCGCCGGTCTGCGCAACACTCCTTTTCTCTATCATGAGGTCTCCGAGGCGGAACGCGGCAAGGCTCGCGCCCTGGGCCGTGAAATGGGGCTGGGCCTCGTGCTGGACCGCCCCATGCGGGCCGTGTCCACGGGACAGGCCAAACGGGCTCTCCTGGCTCGCGCCCTCATCGCCCAGCCGTTGCTTCTTGCCGTCGACGAGCTGACCCAGGGCCTGGACCGTCAGGGCCAGCTTCGCCTGCTCGAAGCCTTGAACCGCATCGCGGCCGAGGGCCGCACCCGCCTCCTGGTCAGCGGCCATGGCCTGCTGCCTGTGCCCGAAGAGGTCCGGGGGCGGATATATCTGGAGCATGGCCGTTTGGTCGAATGTCCGTCCAGGGTTCGCCCCGGTCGACTGGAGCTGCCGGACCAGCAGGTTTCGGCGACTCGACCGGACACGGTGGTTGAACTTGAATCCTGCTCGGTGCTCATGGACGGGCAGGCCGCGGTAAATTCGGTGAGCTGGACCGTGCGGGCCGGTGAGTGCTGGGGGGTGTTCGGGCACAACGGTTCGGGAAAGTCCACGCTCCTGCAGCTCGTCACCGGTTACCGCCGCCCCTGGCCAGGCGGCGAGACGCGGTGGTTCGGTCTTTCGGGACTCACGCGCATGAGACAGGTCCGCAGTCGCATCGGGATCCTCGCCCCCTGGCTCGGGGAGCGCATCGAATCTTCTGCAAGCTGTCGCGACGTGCTGCTTTCGGGACTGTGCGACGGATTGGGCGTGCATCGCGGACTCACAGAAGCGCAGATCCTCCAGGTCGAGGATTTGGCCCGGACCTGGGGTATGGCGGAATGGCTTGCGCGCCCCCTCGGGTCCCTGTCCTACGGGCAGGCGCGTCAGGTCATGCTGGCCCGGGCCGTGGCGCATGCCCCGGAACTGCTGATTCTGGACGAGCCTTTTTCCGGCCTCGACGCATCCTGGCAGGCGCGCATGGCCGATCTTTTGCGGCACTGGACCGCCCAAGGGCGAACCCTGGTGCTGGCCACACACTCGCCGGAGCACATGGACGATCTTTTGACCCACGGGCTCGTTCTGGACCAGGGGCGAAGCATGGCCGCGGCGGACTGGCCCGCGTTGCGGGAGCATTCGGCTTTCGCCTCCCTATTCGATGCGCCGGAACGGCTGCGGAACGGATCATGAGAATCGTCTGCGTGCACTCAAGTCTTGGCGAGGCGCTGTCCGGCTTGGGACATGAGGTGCTGAACCTGCGCCCCGGACCGGGCATCGCGCATCTGACGCCGCTGCTGGGCGAATTTGTTCCCGATCTGCTGATCCAGCAGGAATCCCTCGGCCCTCGAACCCTCATCGCCGACCTGCCCGCCTTGTCCTGTCCCAAGGTCTTCTGGTCCATCGACACGCATCTGAACAGCTTCTGGCATGTTTCCTACGCCCGTCTCTTCGATCTCTTCTGCACGACCCAGAAGCATTGGCGAACCTGGTTCCGGGAGCGGGGCATCTCCAACGTGCGCTGGCTGCCCTGGTACGGCTCGCCGCGCCCCGCCGCTCCCTGGGACCAGCGGCGCAGGGGGATGGGTTTCGTCGGCCGGGTCACGCCGGAGCGGCCTGTGCGGAGCTGGTTCCTTCATTGGCTCGATGCGCTGGGACCCGTGGAACGGCGAGATGACCTCGGCTTTGCGCCGATGCTCGATTTTTACGATCACAGCCGCATCGTGCCCAACGAATCCATTTTCAGCGAGGTGAATTTCCGCCTGTTCGAGGCCGCGTCCTGTGGGTGCGCGGTGCTCAATCCGGCGGTCCCGGGGCTCGAGGATCTGTTCATTCCGGATGAGGAAGTGGCCGTGTATCGGGATGGGCCGGAGCTGGCCCACTGGATCGGACGGTTGCTGCGCGACGACCTCCTGGCGCGCAGCATGGGCCTGCGGGCCAAGGAACGAGTGGTGCGCGAGCATTTGCCCGAGCACCGCGCCCAGACGCTGCTGGACGCTGTCCGGTCCACCGGGGCGGGAGCCGCGCTGGGCGCGGACGCGGAAACGGCGTGGTGGCTGACCCTGTTTCACCTTTGGGAGGCCGGCCGCCTGGCCATGGATCGGGAGACCATGCTCAAGGGGTTTGAAACGTTGCCTCTGACCGACGAGATCTTGGCCGCGCTGCTGCGATTGCGGGCCAGGGGCGGACGGGAGGAGTTCATGCGTCTGGCCGTGCCGGTGGCGGAAAAAGAGCAGTACGCAGCTTTTTTGAGCGTCAACCTGGCGGGCGCCATGGGGGCGCTTTCTTTTGGAGACACGCGGCTGTCGCGCCTTTTCTTCCTGCGGCACAGGCGTCACTGCGTGCCCGGCGCCCCGGATCCGGGGCACACCCCGCTTTCCATTTGCCTTGCCTGGGCCAGGGAGCTACAACGCGTGGGGTGGATTTTCAGACCGGGGTTCCTTTTCAATCCCAAAAGGCATCTGCCGGCATCGAGCCTGGAATGTCTGGTCCAGGCCAGCGAATTCGCCCCCGACGATCTGGACGCGTATCGGGAGATGGCCAGGATTCTGGCCCGCGACAGCGGATGGGACGGCCTGCGGCTCAAGGCCATGTCGTATCTTTCCCTGCGCGAGCGCGCGAATTGGCGGCTGACCCTTGATTTGGGGGCGGCCGATTGCCGCGCCTTCCGCGTGCGGCAGGGTCTCGAAGAGCTGCTCCATGCCCGGGACGAAGCCCTGCGCCAAGGGCAGGAGGGGCGCTTCTGGCGCAGGCTCGCCGCTCATGATCAGTCCGGAAGGATCACGGATATGCTGAAGTCCGCCCTGGCTTCGGCAACGCACGCACCATAAGAGACGGACATGCTCGAAACACTGCGCATACGCAATCTGGCCCTCATCGACGATGTGGAGCTTGAATTCTGCCAAGGGCTGAACGTGCTCACGGGCGAATCCGGGGCAGGCAAGTCCTTCATCCTACGCGCCCTGGACTTCATCCTGGGCGAGCGCATCGCCGCCGATCTGGTCCGGCCCGGCCGCGAAAAGGCCCAGGTCGAGGCCGTTTTCCGACTCGACGGCGAAGAGCTTTTCCTGCGGCGCGAGCTGTCCGCCAAATCCGGCCGCAGCCGCCTCTTCATCAACGACGATCTGGGCTCCCAGGAGCGCCTGGCCGAGCTGCGCCCCCGCCTTCTGACGCACACCAGCCAGCACGGGCAGCAGCGTCTGCTTTCACCCGAGCACCATGTCGAAATCCTGGACGCGTTTTTGGCCGGGCAAACGATTTTCTCCGCCCAGCGGGAGGCCCGCGACGCCTTGCAGGACATCCTGACGCGCAAGGCCGAGGTGCGGCGGCGCATGGCCGGGTTGCAGGAGCGGCGGGAATTTCTTGAATTTCAATTGGCTGAGATCCGCAAGGTGGATCCGCATCCCGGCGAGGAAGAAGAACTGCTGCGCCAGCGCGATGCGGCCCGGCAGGCCGGGAAGACGCGTGAGCTGGCCGAGGAGGCCATGGGGCTTCTGCTGGGCGAGAACGGCTTGCAGGACGTTCTGACCGCCCTGGAGCGGGCTTTGGCCGGACTTGGCGGCGCGGACGAGGGGTTTGCCGAGCATGCCGGGGAGACCGGGCGGTTTCGCGACGGCCTGTCCGACATGGTGCGTGACCTGCGGGCCCTTGGTTCCCGTCAGGGAGAGGATTTCGATGTCGAGAAGGTTGAAAAGCGCCTGTGGGAATTGCAACAGTTGCAGCGCAAGCTGAAGCGATCCCTGGACTCCATCGTGGCTCTCGGCGCGGAGATCGAGGAAAATCTGTCCTTTCTCGACGAGAGCGGGCTCGCCCTCAAACGCCTGGAAAAGGACGAGGCCCTGGCCGCGGGCCATTTGTCCCGGACGACCAGCGCGCTCAACGCCGCGCGGCAGGACGCTGCCGGCGAGCTGACCCGTGATCTCAGAAACGAGCTCGTCAACCTGGGCTTTTCCGAGCATTTGCGGGTGCTGGTGGATTTTCGCGCCCAGACCATCCACGAGGGCATTGACGAGCTCCGGCCCAGGTTTTTATGGGTGCCCAACCCCGGCCTCGACGCCCAGCCCCTGGACCGCATCGCCTCGGGCGGCGAGCTGTCGCGGTTCCTCTTGGCCGTGGTCAGCCTGCGCACCCGGGAGCAGCTTCCGGCCCTGCTTTTCGACGAGGTCGATTCGGGCATCGGCGGCCAGACCCTGATCAAGGTCGCCGAACGCATCCGCCTTCTGTCCGAGCGCCAGCAGGTCATCCTCATCACCCACTGGCCGCAGCTGGCCCGGCTGGCCGACGAACATTTTTCCATCCGCAAGGAGGTTCACGACGGCGTGACCTATACCTTGTGCGCAAGCCTTTCTCCCGCGGAGCGCCAGACCGAGCTGGCGCGCATGGCGGGCGAGGCTCCACCTTCCACCCATGAGCCAGGACGCGTGTCCGGGAATATGATATGATCGACAGTCAAACACCATGCCGGGATCTGGAGGTCATTTCCTGCACGCCCGCAAAAGACCCGTCCCTGGTCGACCTTGTCCTGTCCGCGCCGGGCTGGACCTGCAAGCCCGGACAGTTCGTCATGCTGCGGCCCGCGCACTGGGGCGCGGAGCTGGTCTGGCCCCGGCCCTTTTCCGTGTGCGACGTGTCGGACCAGGGGCTGCGCATCATCTTTCAGACCGTGGGACGCGGCACGCGCAGGCTGGCCGAGCTTGTTCCCGGACAGAAAGTCACGGTCTGGGGGCCGCTGGGGCGCTGGTTCCGCATCGACGAGACCCGGCCCAACCTGATCCTGGCCGGAGGCGTGGGCATCGCCCCCTTCGTCATGCTGGTCAGGCGCGAAAAAACGGACAATCTGTCCATGCTCTTCGGCCACCGGCTGGACCTTGAACACTACCCGTACGCCGAGATCGCGGCCCGCATCAAAAGCGAGGCCATGCAGCAGAAAAACGCGGCCGACATCGCGGACTTCGAGACCGTGCTGTCCGAGCGCATCAAGGGACTGGCCGGGCTGGGGCAGGTTCTGGCCTGCGGGCCGGAGCCCATGCTCAAGGTCGTGCGCAGGTACTGTCTGCTGCACGGCACGGACGGGCAGGTTTCCCTGGAGAACCGCATGGCCTGTGGGGTGGGCGCATGCCTGGGCTGCGTGGGCAAGACGGTGGCGGGCGACTACGTGCAGAGCTGCGTGCACGGTCCGGTCTTTGACGTGCGCGAAATCGATTTGGGAGACTAGACATGGACCAGACCGTCAAACTCGGCTCTTTGACCCTGAAGAATCCGGTCATCACCGCTTCGGGCACTTTCGGCTACGGCCTGGAATTCATGCGCTACGGCGACCTGTCCGCGCTGGGCGGGATCTGTCTGAAGGGCATTTCCCTGGCCCCGCGCGCGGGCAATCCCATGCCGCGCATCGCGGAAACCCCTTGCGGCATGCTCAACGCCATCGGCCTGCAGAATGTGGGCGTTGAGAAGTTTTTGAAAGAGAAGTTGCCCTTTATCCCGGCAGACGCGACGCTTATAGCCAATCTCTACGCCCAGACCCCCGAGGACTTCGGGGAGTTGGCAAGCATTTTTTCGGGTGAGGACAAGATCGCGGCCCTGGAGGTCAACATCTCCTGCCCCAACGTGCGCGAGGGCGGGGTGCAGTTCGGCCAGGACCCGCACATGGCCTCCGCTGTCGTCAACGCGGTCAAGAAGCGGTCCGGAACCAAGCCGGTCATGGTCAAGCTCAGCCCCAACGTGACCGACGTGCGCGTCATCGCCAGGGCGGCCGTGGACGCCGGGGCGGACATGCTCTCGCTCATCAATACGCTCTCGGGCATGGCCGTGGACATCCGCACGCGCAAAAGCCGCCTGGCCAACGTGGTCGGCGGGCTGTCCGGCCCGGCCGTCAAGCCCGTGGCCCTGCGCATGGTGCATCAGGTCGCGCAGTCCGTGAACGTGCCGGTCATCGGCATGGGCGGCATCGCCTGCGCCGAGGACGTGCTGGAGTTCATCCTGGTGGGGGCGCACGCGGTGCAGGTCGGGACGTACAACTTCATGCGCCCGGACAACGCCTTTCGTCTGGTGGACGAGGTGCGCGCGCTGGCCGAGTCCCTGGGCATCGCGTCATGGGACGACTATCGGGGCACGCTCAAGGTTTAGGAGGGAAAGAATGATCAAAAGATTCTGCGACATCTGCGGCAAAGAGATCCTGGGCCTCAAGGACGGGATCTATGAAGAGCGCTACTCCCTGGTCATCGAGGACCCGGCCAACCTGACCCGCCTGGGCGGGCAGCTGGGCAAGCTGAATCCGATAATCGAGATGAAGCTCCAGAACAGCAACAATACCGACATCTGCCGCGAATGCCTGGAAAAGATCCTGGTCAAGGAGTTCCACCGCCGGGCCGCGGCCACGGCTTAGGGGTAGCGGAGGCTGTGCCTCCGCCGGTCAGGCTTTTTTCAGGAAGCAGGTCTTGAGCACAAGGCCTTTGACCTTGTCCGCGTTGCATTCGATCACGTCCTCGCTGTCCGAGAGGCGGATGTTTTTTATGACCGTGCCGCGCTTGAGCGTCACGGAAGAGCCCTTCACCTTCAGGTCCTTGATGACCTGCACCGAGTCCCCGGCCTTGAGCGGCGTTCCGTTGCTGTCTTTGACATCCATATCTGCACATTCCTTGTGATTTGTCGCGTGGCGGCTCGCTTCCGTACGGACGAGCCGAAAAAAGGGTGGCGCTTCAGCCTTTGCGCAGCACGGCGCCGTAGAAAAATTCCCCCAGCCCTTCAGTTGGGTCGCTCTGGGCTTGGCGCAGGAGGGCGAACTCGGGATGATCGCGGGTGAAAGCCTCGATCAGGCGTTCGTTTTCTGCCGGATTCAAGGTGCAGGTCACGTAGGCCAGACATCCGCCGGAAGGCAAAAGGCCGGCCGAGGCCTCAAGGATGTCCCGCTGCAGCTTGGCGAGATCTGCGCAATCGGCGGCGGTCCTCTTCCATTTGATGTCCGGCCTCCGGGACAGAACGCCCAGGCCCGAGCAGGGCGCGTCGAGGAAAACGGTGCGCGGCGTTCGGCGCAAGGGCCAGGGGCCCTGGCCCTGGGCCCGGAAGACGGGCACGTCGAAGCCGAGCCTCGCGCCTTCGGCCTTGAGCTGTCTGAGGCGGAAGACGTTCACGTCCGAGGCCCACACCTCCTTGCCCAGTTCGGACAACAGATAGGTCTTGCCGCCGCGTCCGGCGCAGGCGTCGAGCACCGGGCCGGGCCAATGGTTCGCGCCGAGGGCGTCCATGATTTTCTGCGCGGCAAGGCTCTGGCGGGTCGCCGAGCCTTCGGCCACGGCCCGCGTCAGAAATTCCGGCCACTGCGGCAGGGCGAATCCCCAGTCCGAAGAGCTCCGGGCCAGAGGTTTCAGCGCCTCCTGCACCTCTCCTGCCCGCGGATGGGCGCGGTTGACCCGCACTCCCTGCGGCGGCGCGATCAGGGAGGCCTGCAGAAAGGCCTCGGTCCGTTCCTTGCCGTAGCCGTCCAGCCACTGGCGGACCAGCCACTGCGGGCAGGAATGCCAGGCGCTCAGAAAGTGGTCGTGTCCGGCGGTCTTGGTTTGGTAATAGTCCGGAAAACGCACGGTCAGGCCCAGGCGCAAGAGGTTGCGCAGCACGCCGTTGGCCACCTTGCCCATGGTCTGGCCCAGGCGGTCGCGCACCAGGCTCACCGCCCAGTCGAGAGTGGCGTAGTCGGGGATGCGGCTCAGGAAAAGAAGCTCGTACACGGCCACGCCCAGAATCCGCTTCATGACGGGCGAGGTCTGGACCGGATTCTTGAGCAGCTGGGAGAGCAGAAAATCGATGCGTCCGCGCATGCGCAGGTAGCCGTAAGCCAGCTCCGTGGCCAGGCCCTTGTCCGGGCCCGGCGGGGCGACGCTCAGCACATCGTCCACGGCGGCCTGCAAATCCTGCTTGTTGTCCAGGGCGCGGCGCAGGATGTCCAGAGCCAGACGGCGGGCTGCGGGCGTGCTCATGCCGTGAACTCCCGGATGGCCCATTCGACGCGGTCCAGGGCCACGTCGGTGTCCAGGCAGGGGCCGAAGGGGCGGGAATTCAGGATTCCGTACACGGGCAGGGGATGGGTGTCCTGGATGCCGCTGGCCAGGTCGCGCTCGCAGGCCACGGCGATGATGAGCGAGGGTCTGTGCTGGACCACGATGCGACGGGCGATGGTGCCGCCCGTGGCCACGGCCAGTTTGATGCCGTACTTGTCGCGCAGGTCCAAAAGACCGGCCAGGGCGCATTCGCCGCAGCGCTTGCAGTTGTCGATGTCGTAGGTCAGCCGGAACTTGCAGCGGCTGTTCTGGATGCAGTGCGGCATGAGCAGGAGGATCTTGTCCGCCGCATAGCGGTGCCCTTCGCCCCGGACCAGCTCGTTGTTGACCTTGATGAAGGAGGCCCGCACCGTCTGCTTGGGGATGCCGACAAAGCGGCCCAGCAGGGTCATGAGCGGCAGGAAGAGTTTGACCGTGATGCCGCGCAGGCGTTTGGCGAAAAGCACTGGCCGCCCGAGCAGGATGTTCAGAACCAGGGCCAGGGCCGCCCAGCCGATGGCCAGGATGAGGGCGGCTGTGATGAAGCCCAGCACCCATGGCGCCAAGGGATGGATGGTGGTCAGTCCGACGAAGGGGACGATCCACAGCAGGGCGATGAAGAGGCACAGGAAAATGGACGATCCGGTGATGAGCCCGATGAAGACGCGCTTGCGGGTTTTGAAGGAATCCCGGATCTCCTGTTCGAGAGGGCTTCTGCCCGAGCTGCTCCTGGGCTTGGCCATGACGCGTTATTCCCCGGGACAGGATGGTTCGGGTTTGAGCAGGTGGTCGCCGGAACAGCGGCTCAGGTAGCCGCAGTAGAACTCCCGGCCGCGCAGGGGCTTGCTGTTGGCGGGCTTGATGACCGGCACCGCGTAGAGCCTGTCGGCGCAGGCGATGAGCACGCTGTCGTCGGCCACGCCGTGGATTTCGCCGGGCTGCGCGCCTGCGGGCAGAGGATCGCCGATGGTGCCGGGGTGCACGGTCAGGCGCAGGGTCTTGCCGGGCATGCCGTTCCAGTCGAACCAGGAGCCGGGCCAGGGAAAGAGGCCGCGGATGCGGTTGTGCACGGTCAGCACGGGCTGGTTCCAGTCGATGCGCCCCTCTTCCTTGGAAAGCTTCGCGGCATAGGTGGCCCGGGCGTGGTCCTGGGGAATGCGCACGAGGCGTCCCTGGTCCATTTTTTCCAGGGCGTCGACCAGGAGCTTGCCGCCCATTTCGGCCAGTTCGTCGTGCAGAGTCTGGGCCGTGTCGTTTATGCCGATGGCCCGGCTGCGCTGCAGCAGGATGTCGCCGGTGTCCAGCCCCGCCTCCATGCGCATGATGGTGATGCCGGTCACGGGACGTCCGTCCATGATGGCCCGCTGAATGGGGGCTGCGCCCCGGTACTCGGGCAAAAGCGAGGCGTGGACGTTGATGGCCCCGAGCCTGGGGATGTCCAGAACCGACTGGGGCAGGATCAGCCCGTAGGCCGCGACGAGGAGCAGATCCGGCTCAAGGGCCCGGAGCTGCTCGACATCCTTGGAATTCTTGAAGTTCAGGGGCTGGAACACGGGTCGACGCGCTTCCATGGCCAGCAGCTTGACCGGCGGCGGAGTGCAGACCTGCCCCCGCCCGCAAGGCCGGTCGGGCTGGCTGTAGACGCCGACGACATCGCAACCGTCCCAGTCCAGCAGGTGTTTCAGGGACGCGGCCGCGAAGTCCGGCGTACCCATGAACACGACTCTTAGTCTTCTTTTTTCTCTTTCAGCCATTTTTTGAGTTTTCTCTCGTACAGGGTGCGCTTCAATTTGCTGATCTTGTCGATGAACAGCACGCCGTCAAGGTGGTCCACCTCGTGCTGCAGGCAGATGGCCATGAGGTCGTCGGCATCCATTTCCACGGGGTTTCCTTCCAGATCCGTGGCCGAGAGATGCAGCCGTTCGGCGCGCTTCACCGTGGTGCGGTAGCCGACAACGGACAGGCACCCTTCCTCGGACTCCACCTCGCCTTCAAGGTTCGACAGGACGGGATTGACGAAGACATGCGGGTCTTCGCGTTTGTCCGGGCCGCTCAGGTCCACGGTGATGAGACGGATGCTTTCCGCCACCTGTGGCGCGGCCAGGCCGATACCCTTGTCCGCGTACATGATTTCAAGCATCTCGGCCGCCAGGGCGCGTATCTCTTCCGTTATCTCTACCACCGGCGCGGCCTTCTTGGCCAGCACCGGGTTGGGATATGTAACTATTGTTCTAGGCATGATCTTTACTCTTTGGGCTTTTCCCGCAGGCGCAGGCCCAAATCGCGCAATTGTGTGTTCTCGACCGCCGACGGGGCCTCGGTCATGAGGCAGGTCGCCTTCTGGGTCTTGGGGAAGGCGATGACGTCGCGGATTGATTTGGCTCCGGTCAGGAGCATGATAAGACGGTCCAGGCCAAAGGCAATGCCGCCGTGGGGCGGCGCGCCGAAGACCAGGGCGTCGAGTAGGAACCCGAATTTGGCCTGCGCCTCTTCGGCGTCTATGCCGAGCGCGGCGAACATCTGCTGCTGGGTCTCGGGATTGTGGATGCGGATGGAGCCGCCTCCGACTTCGGTGCCGTTCAGCACGAGGTCATAGGCGCGGGCCACGGCCTTGCCCGGATCGGACGCCAGGGCCGCCATGTCCTTGGGCGCGGTGAAGGGGTGATGCATGGCCACCCAGCGCTTGGCCTCCGGGTCCCATTCCAGGAGCGGGAAATCCGTGACCCACAGGGGCGCGAAGGTGTTCTCGGGGATCAGGCCGAACCGTTCCCCGAGTTTGAGGCGCAGGTTGCCGAGCGCGCTGTTGACCATGTCCGGCGCTCCGGCCTGGAAAAAGACGATGTCGCCGGGCGTCAGGTTCAAGGCCTTGGTGAGCCCCGCCCGTTCGTCGTCGCTCAGGAATTTGGCGATGGGGGACTGCCAGCCGTCCTCCTTGATCTTGATCCAGGCCAGGCCCTGGGCGCCATAGATCTTGACGAATTCGGTGTAGTCGTCGATCTCCTTGCGCGAAAGCTCCGCGCCGCCGGGCACGGGCAGGGCCTTGACCAGCGCGGCCGTGGCGAAGAGCTTGAACTCCGAGCCGCGCACGATGTCGGTCACTTCCGCAAGCTTCAGATCAAAGCGGATATCTGGCTTGTCCACGCCGTATTCGGCCATGGCCTGCTCGTACTTCATGCGCGGGATGGGCAGGGAAAGCTCCTGCCCCAGCGCTTCCCGCAGCACCCGGGCCATCATGCCCTCGGCCATGTCCATGACCTGTTCCTCGTCCACAAACGACATCTCGATATCGATCTGCGTGAACTCGGGCTGGCGGTCGGCGCGAAGGTCCTCGTCGCGGAAGCATTTGACGATCTGAAAATAGCGGTCCATGCCGCCGCACATGAGGAGCTGCTTGAAGAGCTGGGGCGACTGGGGCAGGGCGTAGAACTGGCCCTGGTTGACGCGGCTGGGCACCAGGAAGTCGCGCGCGCCCTCGGGGGTGGACTTGGTCAGGACCGGGGTTTCGATCTCCAGGAATCCGATCTCGTCCAGGTAGCGGCGCACGGACTGGGAAACGCGGCTGCGCAAAATCAGGTTGTCGGCCATGGCCTTGCGGCGCAGGTCCAGAAAGCGGTATTTGAGGCGCAGGTTCTCGGACACGTCCACCCGGTCCTCGATGGGAAAAGGCGGGGTCTTGGCCGTGTTCAACAGCTTGAACTCGGTCACGTAGACCTCGATGGCGCCCGTGGTCAGTTTGGGGTTGATCATGTCGCCTGGGCGCGGGCGGACCATGCCCTTGATGGCCAGCACGAACTCCGTGCGCAGCACGTGAGCCCGGGCGTGGGCATCGGGCGCGACCTCGGGCGAGAAGACGACCTGGGTCAGGCCGTGGCGGTCGCGCAGGTCGATGAAGATCAGTCCGCCGTGATCGCGGCGGTACTGCACCCAGCCCATGAGGCAGGTTTCCTGGCCCAGCTGCTCCGGTCCGAGATCCGCGCAGGTGTGGGTTCTGCGCCATCCGCCGAGGGAGTCCATGCCGAGTTCCGTGTTTCTGTCATCCATATATGTTCCTCGCTTGGGTACGATAAGCTGCGAATTCGTGGTGTAAAGACTTGGCAGGCCGTTGAAAAACGGCGATCTGCTGCGTCAGCGAAAAAATCCAGACCGCTTATGTCTGCGCAATACACTGCGCGCCCTGGATTTTTTCGCTTCCTTGCATCTCACCATTTTTGAACGCCCTGTGATTGTTGAATTTTTGGGGCGGTCTGCTAGGGTTTGCGAAAGCCCAGGGCCTGTTCCAGGTCGTCCTGACCGATGTTCTTCTGAACGCCCGTGGCCATGTCCTTGACCACGATCTGGCCCTTTTCCATTTCGTCCTGCCCCAGGATCAGGCAGGTCTTGACGCCGAGCTTGTTGGCCTGGCGCATCTGGGCCTTGATGCTTCTGGCCTCGAAGGACACCTCGCCTGCAAAGCCCTGTTCGCGCATGCGCTGGGCCAGGAGCAGGGCCGTGTTCAGGGCGCGGGAATCAAGTACGGCCAAGTAGAAGTCCGGAGCGGGAATATGGGCCTCGCCGTACAGCAGGGCCAGTCGCTCCATGCCGCAGGCGAATCCGATGCCCGGCAGGTCGGGACCGCCGAGCTGCTTGATGAGCCCGTCGTAGCGGCCGCCGCCGGCCACCGCGGTCTGGGCGCCGATCTCGCCGGAGACGACCTCGAAGGTGGTGCGCTGGTAGTAGTCCAGGCCGCGCACCAGACGGTCGTTCAGGCGATAGGGGAGCTTTGCGCTGTCAAGGATCTCGCGCACCTGGGCGAAATGCTCGTCGCAGCCCGGGCAGAGGGACCCGGAGATGCTCGGCGCGTTCTCGACCAGCGCCTTGCAGGCCGGGACCTTGCAGTCCAGCACGCGCAGAGGGTTTGTCTCCGCGCGGCGGCGGCAGTCCTCGCAAAGCTGGGCGTGGTCGATGGTCGAGAGAAAGTCGCGCAGGCGCTGGTGAAAGACAGGGCGGCATTCGGGGCAGCCCAGGGAATTGAGTTCCAGGGACAGGTTTTTGAGGCCCAGCTTGGTCAAAAAGGTCCAGAGCATGAGCACGACCTCGGCGTCGGCCTGGGGCGCATCCGTGCCCAGAACCTCCACGTCGAGCTGGTGGAACTGGCGCAGGCGGCCCTTTTGCGGACGCTCGTAGCGGAACATGGGGCCGCAGGCGAAAAGCTTGGTCGTGCCTTCGGCCCCGCTTTGGCCGGACTCGATGAAGGCGCGCAGCACTCCGGCGGTGGCCTCGGGGCGCATGGTCAGCGAGCGGCCCTTGCGGTCGGCGAAGGTGTACATTTCCTTCTGCACGACGTCGGTCTCTTCACCTATGGAGCGGGCGAAAAGTTCGGTCTTCTCCAGGATGGGCACGCGCACTTCCTGGCAGCCGTATGTGCCGAAAACCTGACGGGCCAGGTTCTCCATCAGGGTGTGGACCGTGCTCTCCGGGCTGAAGAGGTCAGAAAAGCCTTTAATTTTCTGAATTTTAGACATAGAAAATATCTGTCCTTGACGAATTTGGGATGTGGGGATGCGCGCTTCGGGTCGGGCTCCGTTTGCGATGGGGCGGGACTTGCGGCGATGCGCATGAGGAAAATTGAATTGGTTAATTGATGAGCGTTTGATTGTCAAAGACGGAGGGACGATGTTCAAGGCTGTGTCGGTGGTGGGCTTCAAGAAATCGGGCAAGACGACGCTTGTGCTCGAACTTGCCCGGGAATTGACCGCCCGGGGGCGGAAAGTGGCGGCGGTCAAGTTCACGCATCACGGATTGGACCTGGAGGGGACGGATACGTCCCGGTTCGCGCAGGAATGCGTCAGCGTGGCCGGCATCGGCCCCGGAACCACGACCCTGCTCTGGAATACGGCCAGGCCGTTGCAGGACATATTCCCCTTGCTCGATGCGGAGATCGTGCTGGTCGAAGGCGGCAAGTCCCTGACCTGGCTGCCCCGGATCGTGGTGCTTGGCTCCGGCGAGGACGAGTCGATGCTGGACAACGGCCTGGCCCTGGCCTCCTGGGGCGCGGGGACGCTTCCCGGAGTACGGAAAGCGGACAGCCTGACGGAACTGGCCACGTTGGCGGAAAACAGCGCCTTTGCCCTGCCCGGCCTTGATTGCGGAGGCTGCGGCCGGGAGTCGTGCCTGGCTCTGGCGCGGGAGATCGTGGCCGGAGAAGCGGACGCGCAGTCCTGCGTCGCCATGCACGGCAGGCTCTGCGTACGCGTGGGCGGGCAGCGCCTGGCGCTCAATCCCTTTCTGGACCGGCTGGTCACGGGGACCATTCGCGGGCTTTTGACCGAACTCAAGGGCAACGTGCCTGGGCAGAAGGTCGAGATCATCATGGAGTGAGGGTCCGGCGGACTCTTCAAGCGTGTCGGCGGTCGAAAAATGTTGACTCCTGGGGGGTGCGTCGTAATAGATGTGTCCCGTGAAGTGATCCGGGGTCGTCATTTCGGCTGTTTGACAGGGGAACGATTATGCGTGTTCGCGTCAAATGTTTTGCAACTCTTGCCGATCATACACCGCCGAACGGCCTTCTCGATCTGCACGACGGCGTCACTGTGGAAGCCCTCCTGCCGCTTATCGGGCTCGGGCCGGACGACATCAAGCTGATTTTCGTGAACAGCAGGAACAGCGGCCTGGAAACCGAACTCGCCGACGGCGACCAAGTGGGCATTTTTCCGGCGGTGGGTGGCGGATGAAGGACCTTGACGCCGCGTTGGACGTTTTGGCTTCGGAAGACCCGGCGCGGCGGGTCCGCACCCTGGGGCTCGACGAACTGCGGCAATTCTGCGGGGATCACGGCCTGACTCTTCCGCAGGGCGCGCGCAAGGCCCTGGCCCGGGAAATCGTGCCCCGTCCGTTTCTGAAGAACCTGCATACGCTGCGCGTCGACGAGCAGGACAGGCTCATGGGTTCCACGGTCCTCCTGGCGGGGGCCGGGGGGCTTGGGGGGTACGTCCTGGAATTGCTGGCCCGCTTCGGCGTGGGCAGGATCATGGTCGCCGACGGGGACGGGTTCGAGGAGAGCAATCTCAATCGCCAGTTGCTGGCCACGGCGGACGACCTGGGGCGCAACAAGGCCCTGGCCGGGGCACGGCGGGCGTTGCGGACCTGCCCGCTGGTGACCGTCGAGCCTCTTGAGTTTTTCCTGGACGCCGCCAACCTTGACGAGACGCTGGTCGGCGTGGATGTGGTCGTTGACGCCCTTGGAGGCATCGCACCCCGTTTGGCCCTGCATCAGGCCGCAAGCCGGGCCAAAATCGTGGTGGTCAGCGCGGGAGTGGCCGGGTGGACGGCCCTGGTCGGCAGCGAACGGCCCGGCCAGACGGGAATTTCGAGAATGTGGACCGACCCTTCGGACAAGGACGCGGAGCATGTGCTGGGCAGTCTGGCCCCTGTCGCATCCCTGGCCGCCGCCGTGCAGGCGGCGGAGACCGTGCAGTATCTCGTCGACGGTTCCCTGCGCCTGGCCGGTCGCATGCTGCACGCGGATCTGTCGGAGTTTCGTTTTGAAATCTATGACCTTTCGTGACGGATACAGATGAACACCATTGTGCTCGCCACCGGCAACGCCGGCAAGATACGTGAACTTTCCGCCCTGCTGGCCGAGTCGCACCCGGGGCTGCGCGTCCTGGGCCTGAACGATTTTCCGGAAATCGGCGAAATACCCGAGACCGGCGCGACCTTCGAGGACAACGCCCGCATCAAGGCCCTGGCCGTGGCCCGGGCCACGGGGCTGGTGGCCGTGGCCGACGACTCCGGCCTGGTCGTGGACGCCCTGAACGGCGCGCCGGGCGTCTATTCCGCCCGGTATAGCGGCGAAGGGGCCACGGACGAGAAGAATGTGGCCAAGCTCCTGGGCGCCATGAAGGACGTGACGGACCCGTGGCGCGGCTGCCATTTCGCCTGCGTCATGCTGGCGGCCACCCCCGGCGGCCGGGAGCTGATCGGACATGGGGCCTGGCATGGCCGGGTGGCTCATGCTCCGCAGGGCGAGGCGGGGTTCGGATACGACCCCGTGTTTTTTGATGAGGAACTGGGCATGACCGCCGCGCAGATGGACGCCCAGGTCAAGAATGCCCGTAGTCATCGCGGCCTGGCCCTGCGCGGGATGCTGCGCGGCTGGCCCGAATTCTGGAAACAAGCCCGGCTGGAACTGGAGAAATAAGCATGTGCGGAATCATCGGATACACGGGGCATCGTCCGGCCATCCCGGCCATTGTCGAAGGTCTGCGGCGTCTGGAATATCGGGGCTACGATTCGGCCGGAGTGGCCTACGAGGAGCCCCAGGGGCTAAAAGTCATCCGCGCCGAGGGCAAGCTCGGGGCGCTGGACTGCAAGATCGCGGGCCTGGACACGGCGTCCTCGGTCTGCGGCGTCGGGCATACCCGCTGGGCCACGCACGGCCTGCCCGTGGAGCGCAACGCGCACCCGCACATGGACGGAGACGGGAAGTTCGCCCTGGTTCATAACGGGATCATCGAGAACTACGCGGAGCTCAAGGCCGAACTCGTGGCCGAAGGCCATGTCTTTCTGTCCGAGACCGACACCGAGGTGCTGGTGCACGTCATCGCCAAGGGCGTGGAGCTGACCGGGGACGTGAGGCGCGGCATTTCCTGGGCCCTGTCCCGGGTCGACGGAGCATATGCCTTTGCCCTGCTTTCACGCGAGCATCCCGGAAAGATCTGGGCCAGCCGCAAGGCCAGCCCGCTTCTGATGGGCATCGGCACGGGCGAGAATTTCCTGGCCTCCGACATCCCCGCCTTCCTGCCCTACACCCGCGAAGTGGTGTTCCTGGACAACGGCGAACTGGTGGAGATCGACGCCGCCTCCTGGCAGGTCTTCGACTCCCTGACCCTGGAGCCCAAGGTCAAGGAGGTCAAGCACATCTCCTGGGACGTGCAGGCCGCACAAAAGGACGGGTTCAAGCATTTCATGCTCAAAGAGATCTTCGAGCAGCCCAAGGTCATCCGCGACTGCCTGACCGGGCGCATCCAGAAAGGGCGCGTCGTGCTGCCGGAACTCGATGCCCTGGACATCCCGCAGCGCCTGACCATCGTGGCCTGCGGCACGTCGTACCATGCCGGGCTGTGGGCCAAGTACGTGCTCGAGTCCTGGGCGCGCATCCCGGTGCAGGTCGAGATCGCCTCGGAATTCCGCTACCGCGACAGCGTCTTTCTGCCCGGCGACCTGGTGCTGACCATCAGCCAGTCCGGCGAGACCGCAGACACCCTGGCCGCCATCCGCATCGCCCGCGAGGCGGGCGTGCCCATTCTTGGCCTGTGCAACGTGGTCGGGTCCTCCATCGCCCGCGAGTCCGACGCGGTGGTGTACACCCAGGCCGGACCCGAGATCAGCGTGGCCTCGACCAAGGCCATGTGCAGCCAGATGGTCCTGCTGCTGCTCATGACCCTGTCCTGGGGAGCGCGCAAGGGCGCGCTGCCTGCCGGGACCCTGGAGTCATGTCTGCGCGACCTGCCGCAGCTTCCCGATCAGCTGGAGGCACAGTTGCCCGTCATCCGCGACAAGGCCAAAGCCCTGACCCAGGATTACGCCGACGCCAAGAGCTTCTTTTTTCTGGGCCGAGGCCAGAATTTTCCCCTGGCCCTCGAAGGAGCGCTGAAACTCAAGGAGATTTCCTACATCCACGCCGAAGGCTACGCCGCCGGTGAGATGAAGCACGGCCCCATCGCGCTCATCGACCAGCATTTTCCGACCTTCGCCATGGCGCTGGGCGACGAGCTGCTGCAAAAGGTGGCCTCGAACCTGCAAGAAGTGCAGGCCCGGGGCGGACGCATCATCGCCTTGGTCAATCCCGGGGCCGCGCCCTCGGTGGAGGACCCGTGGGTCCTGCCCGAGGCGTGGGGACCGCTGAAAAGTTTTCTGGTGTTGCCCGCCGTGCAGCTTTTCGCCTATGAAATGGCCGTCTACCTGGGCAAGGACGTGGACCAGCCCCGGAATCTGGCCAAATCCGTGACCGTGGAATAATCCCGCAAGGGTGCCTGTCGGAGCTGCGCGTCAGGCACCCCCGCTCGATTTCTTTCCGTACCCGGCGCCGCCTCTCTGCCGTTCCCTTCCCGTACAGCCAAGCCCGGCTCATCGCCGCGACCAGTCGTTCACGGCAATCTCCATGGGGCGATTGCCAAGGATCCCGCCATTCAATGGGCAGGACTGCCGGCTGTGCGCGGTCAGACATTTTGTGGCAAGCACGCGTGGTCGATGACGACCAAACAGGGGCGGAAGGGGGCATTCGAGAGCGGTTTGACGAGCTGGAATGGAGGCTTGTTGACAAGGAGCTCTTTCCGCCTCATCTTCACGGCGGGGAACTGTCCGTTTGTCCCGGTTTCGGAGTCGTCGCGCGGCCACAGTGAAGAGGCTTTTTTCGGTCCCATGAACATGCGGCGGAAGCGGGATTTTCCGGCGTCGGCGATGCGTCGCATCCGGGTCGTGTTGACGACGAAGCCGGAGTAGTGGGTTCGATGTGAGGCGCGGGCATGGGGGCGGTTGCCGGTTTCATGGAGCGCGTGGCGTCCGGTCGAAATCAGCCTGATGCGCAGAGAGGTCGCGGAAGTGTCCAAACAGATAATCATGTCAGTCCGAGCGATTGTTTTTGTCCGCTCGATGACCGTGGAATAAGGATGAATGTACGAGCATTGCTGAAAATCGTTTTTGTATCGGCGCTGGTGCTGGGTTTTGCCGTGACGGCTTTCGCCTCGGCCAAAAGCGAGTATCAGCGCGGCGTGAGCGCCTTCAATTCCCTGTTGGCCAATGAAAAAAGGGCTGGGCTGCGGGCGGAGTGGGAAGCGGTCATGAAACCCTTTCTGCGGTCGCTGGGGGCTGATCCCAAAAGCGAGTATGCGCCGCGCTCCATGTTTTTTCTCGGTCGATGCTACGAGGAACTGGCGCGGCGCTCCTTTTCCCGGGCGGACCGGCTCAAGGCCCTGGAGGCCTACGACCGGATGCTGGCCACCTATCCAAAGTACGGGTGGTCGGATGACGCCCTGTTCCGCATGGGGCTCATCTGGCAGGAACAGTTCAGGGATGCCTCGAAGGCCGCGCGGGTTTTCAAGACCCTTATCGACACCTATCCCCAGGGCGACAAGGTGCCCGAGGCCCGGGAGCGGCTGCTCGGCATCAAGGGCGGCGATCAGCCGCAACCCGTCGCCGCCGCGACGAAGCCTGCAAAGGAAAAGCCCGCCAGTGCCCAAACCGCCGCCGCTCCGGAAAAGGCCGCGCCCGCAAAGCTCAAGGACGGGCTGACCCTGCTCGGCATCCGGCACTGGTCGAGTCCCGATTATACCCGCGTGGTCATGGACATGACCCAGGATGTGCACTACGAGCGCGCCCTGGTGGAAAAGGCGGCGGGCGGCAACAAGCAGCTGCAGATCATCCTGCAGCAGGCCGGCATCGCCGGCGACGTCATGCCCGCGCGCCGCGTCGACGACGGCATTCTGTCCCAGATTCAGGTCGGCCCCGATCCCGCCGGTGGAGCGCTGGTCACTTTCGACCTGATGACCATGGACCATTACCGGGTTTTCACTCTGCCCGATCCTTACCGCGTGGTCATCGATATTTACGGAACCGGAGGGCAGTCCCGGCAGGCCGTCGCGGCATCCTCGCCTTCCGCGGCGGACTCGCGGCCGGGCGGGGCGGTGGACCACGTCCAGGCTGCGCTGGCAGAGTTGCAAGCCAAGCAGTCCGCCGCGCCGAAAAAAGAAACCGTCGCCAAGCAGGCCAAGGCCGCGCCGCCCAAGGCTCCGGCCCAGTCCTCGGCCAAGCAGGCCGCGGCCCCCAAGGGCAAGGCCCCGGAGATCAAGGTCAGCACCACGCAGAAGAAGTACACCGGTTCGCTGGTCGAGCAACTGGGGCTCAAGGTGCGCACGATCATGATCGACGCAGGCCACGGCGGCAAGGATCCCGGCGCGGTGGCCAACCGGCTCCAGGAGAAGAACATCAATCTGCGCATGGCCAAGATCCTGGGCGGGATGCTCAAGGAGCAGGGCTTCGAGGTCCACTACACCCGCACCGGCGACACGTTCATCCCGCTGGAGGAGCGCACCGCCATGGCCAACGGCAAGAACGCGGATCTGTTCATTTCCGTTCACTGCAACGCCCACAAGGATAAAAACGTCAGGGGCCTTGAGGTCTATTACCTGAACCTGGCCACGGACGCCCAGGCCGTGCGCGTGGCCGCGCGCGAGAATGGGGTGTCGGCCAAGAAGATCAGCGATATGCAGTTCATTCTTTCCGACCTCATGCTCAATTCCAAGATAAACGAATCGCGGCAGATGGCGGCTCTGGTCGAACAGGAGACCCTGCGCACCGTGCGCCCCAAGTATTCCCTCTCCAGCCATGGATCCAAGGGCGCGTTTTTTTACGTGCTGACCGGCGCGCGCATGCCGTCCATTCTCGTGGAACTGGGATATCTGACCAATGCGCCCGAAGCCGCCAAGCTGAACACCGACGCATACCTGCAGGCCATGGCCAGGGGGCTGACCAGCGGAGTGATGGCGTACAGAAAGAAGCTGGAGCGGTTCGCCCTGAACGGACCCGGGGCCTCCTGAACTCATTTTTCGAGGTCCTTTTTCCGCCCATGCTCCATTCGTGGAGCGGGGCGGTTTTTTTTCAACATCTTGTCCTGGAGTCAATCCGATGGTTTTCCCTCTCGGTTCGGTGATCAACGCCCTGGCCATCCTGGCCGGGGGCGCCCTGGGCTTGCTGCTGCATGGACGGTTGCCGGAGAAAATGCGGCAGGTCGTTTTTCAGGGACTGGGGCTTTGCGTCCTGGTCATCGGCATGCAGATGGCCTTGCAGGGAAAGAACGGCCTGCTCGTGGTCTTAAGCGTTCTCATCGGAGGCATCGTGGGAGAGGCCCTGCGCCTCGAAGACCGTTTCGCCGGCTTGGCCGGCAAGCTCAAAGGCCTGGTGCGTTCGAACAACACCCGCTTCGTGGACGGCATGGTCAACGCCTCCCTGATTTATTGCATCGGGGCCATGGCCATTCTCGGTTCTTTCGACGAAGGCATCCGCGGCGACCACTCCATTCTCTTCACCAAGGCCCTGCTGGACGGTTTCGCCTCCATCGCCCTGGCCTCGACCTATGGCGCGGGGGTGCTCTTTTCCGCCTTGCCGGTTCTTCTGTATCAGGGGCTGCTGACCATTTTCGCAGGTTCCTTCCAGGCCTATTTTTCGGACTACCTCATCGCCCAGCTCACCGCCACCGGGGGGACACTGATCCTGGGCATCGGCATCAACCTCCTGGGGCTCACGACGATTCGACTTTCCAGTCTTCTGCCGTCCCTGGTCGCCATCGTCATTTTGTCCATTGTCTTCCCTTGAAACGGGCTAGGGCTTTCCCGGCGGAGAAGAGTTTTTCTTTTCAAAGTTGTCGCAATGTGTATAAGATAACCAAGTAATTGTCGGAATTTTTCGGCTTGGCATATGCGGCGTCACATTTTCAGCGGTGGGCAGATGGCCAATTCCTCCAGGATTCTTCGAACCGACGTCAGCGGTCGCCTCGGGCGCAGGCTGCTGGTGTGGATCCTGCTCGGGAGCACGCTGTTCACGGCGTTCGGCACGGCGGTGCAGCTCACCATAGACTACCGCAAGGACAGGGAGATCATGCTGTCGCAACTGGAACAGATCCGCACATCGCGCCTGACCAGTCTGACCAACGCGTTGTGGCATTTGGACGAAGTGCAGATCCTGGTTCAGCTCGAAGGCGTGCTGGAATTGCGTGACATGATGTACGCCGAGGTCGTCACCCCGGAAGGAATCAGTTTCTTTCGCGGCGAGCATGCCGATGAGAAGACACTGATCGTGCGGAAGTACCCCCTTCAGTACAAGGCTCTCGACCGCATCGATCATATCGGCACCCTGGTTGTGGCCGCCGACAAAAACGCCCTGCGGCGCAGGCTGCTGGACAAGATCCTGGTCATCGTCATCACCCAGGGCGTGCAGATCCTGTTGGTGGCGGTGCTCATCGTCCTCATCTTTTATCTTCTGGTGACCCGTCATTTGCGGCGCATGGCCGCCTACACCTCCTCTTTGACCATCGACAGGCTTCAGGAGCCGCTCCGCCTGGACAAAGCCTCGTCCAAACCCGATGAGATCGATGTCGTGGTCCGCGCCT
The DNA here is from genome assembly GCA_023393525.1 of Pseudomonadota bacterium. Classification (GTDB taxonomy): domain Bacteria; phylum Desulfobacterota; class Desulfovibrionia; order Desulfovibrionales; family Desulfomicrobiaceae; genus Desulfomicrobium. The sequence goes on from JAEWKZ010000046.1 coordinate 96,901, forward strand.
TCAACGACATGCGCGAAAATCTGCTCAAGGATATCAAGCAAAGGGAGGTCGCCGAGAAAAAACTCAAAGATGCTGAAAGCTATATCCGCAACATCCTCGACTCGATGCCGTCGATTCTGGTTTCGGTTGACGTGGATGGCCGCGTGACGCAGTGGAATCGACAGGCGGCGTCAAGGACGGGCGTGCCGGTGGCGGAGGCCGTGGGGCGACTTTTCACCGAGGTCTGCCCGAAGGCTCCGGTCAGCATGGAGCAGATCGCCGCCGCCGTGGATCGGGATCTGCCGGTCAAGATTTCCAAGGTGCCCAGGATTTCGGACGACATGGTCGAATATGTCGATGTGACGGTCTACCCCCTGACCACGAACGATGCCCGGGGCGCGGTCATCCGCATCGACGACGCCACGGAGCGGGTGCGCCTCGAGGAGATGCTCATCCAGTCCGAGAAGATGGTTTCCGTCGGCGGCCTGGCTGCGGGCATGGCGCATGAGATCAACAACCCCCTGGCTGGAATCCTGCAAAACGGGCAGGTCATCAGAAACAGGATTTCTCCCGATCTGCCCGCCAACAGAAAACTGGCGGAAGAGCTCGGCACCGACATGGATCTGGTGCACGCCTATTTCGAACGGCGCGGTTGCCTGCGCATGATGGATTCGATCATGGACTCGGGCCTGCGGGCCGCGCGGATCGTGGAGAACATGCTTTCCTTCAGCCGCAAGAACAGCATGCGCATGAGCGAGGTCGATATCCGCGACGTGCTGGATCGCACACTCGAACTTGCGGCCAACGACTATGACCTGAAAAAGCAGTATGATTTTCGAAAGATCAAGATCGTGCGGGAATACGAAGCCGATCTGCCCCTGGTGCGTTGCGAGGAAAGCAAGATGCAGCAGGTTTTTTTCAATCTGATCCGCAATGGAGCGCAGGCCATGGCTGGACAGGACCTTCCGGCCCGTTTCATCCTGCGTGTCATGCGCGGCGACGGCGAGGTGCGCGTTGAAATCGAGGACAATGGTCCGGGCATGTCCGAGGAATTGCGCAAAAGGGTTTTCGAGCCTTTTTTCACCACCAAGCGGGTGGGTGAAGGCACCGGGCTTGGCCTTTCGGTGTCCTATTTCCTGGTAGTTGAAAATCATGGCGGCAGGATCGATGTGGAATCCACCCCCGGCAAGGGGTCTGTTTTCATCGTCCATCTGCCGCTGACACCGGCCGAACAGAGCGCCGGCGGAGTTTTATGATGGTACGCGACACGATGCCGGGCAGTCCGGTGCGGGTGCTCGTTCTCGATGACGAGCCCAACATTCGGGAAAGTCTGGCCGAGTATCTGATGGATTGCGGATTTGCGACCTTCACGGCCGAGAGCGCCGAGGACGCCTTGGCGCTGCCCGAGCTTGGCGATGTGGAGGTGGCGCTGGTCGACATACGCCTGGGCGGCATCGACGGATTGGAGTTCATCAAGCGGCTGCATGTCCTGCATCCGGCGGTGCGCTGCCTGATCCACACGGGCTCCACCGATTTTCAGCTGGACCCGGAGCTTCGGGCCATCGGTCTGACGGAGCGCGAGGTGCTTTTCAAGCCGGTTCTGGACATGGGGGTTTTCGAGACCCTTATCCGTGAGAAGGTGTCGGAGGGCCGGTCATGACCCTGGGCGCCAATCCCGTGGTCCTGACCATCGACGACGACCAGGCGGTGCGCGAAAGTCTGGCCAATTTCCTGGAGGATTTTGGATACGGCGTGCTCCAGGCCGAAGACGGGGAGCACGGGCTCGAGGTTTTCGCTGCCGAGCATCCGGATCTGATTCTGGTGGATCTGCGCATGCCGCGCATGGATGGCTTGCAGGTGCTGGCCAGGATTCAGGAGCTGTCCCCTGAAACGCCGGTCATGGTCGTGTCCGGCGCGGGAGACATCCGCGACGTGGTCGAGGCCCTGCGCCGGGGCGCATGGGATTATCTGGTCAAGCCCATCCAGGACATGAACATCCTGCTGCACTCGGTGCAGACGTGTCTGGAGCGGGCCCGGTTGCAGCGGCAGAACCGCGAGTACCAGCAAAGTCTGGAAGAGTCTTTGGAGAAGCTGCACCGTACGCAGAAGGAGATGATCCAATCGGCCAAGATGGCGGCGCTGGGCGATCTGGTGGCGGGGGTGGCGCACGAGGTGAACACGCCCATCGGGGTCAGCGTCACGGCGGCCTCCTTTCTGGCCGAAAGAACCCGCCAGCTTCGGGAGTTGTACGAGAAGGGGGAGATGAAGCGTTCGGATCTGGAGAAATATCTGAGCCTGGCCGAGGAGTCTTCCGGCTCGGTGCTTTCCAATCTGGAGCGGGCCGCGGAACTGGTGCAGAGCTTCAAGAAGGTCGCGGCGGATCAGAGTTCCGAGGAGAAACGCGTCTTCGGGATGAAGAACTATCTGGAACAGATTCTTTTGAGCCTGCGCCCGCAGTTCAAACGCACCCCGCATCAGGTGAGCATGGACTGTCCCGATGACCTGACCCTTGACTCCTATCCCGGGGCCATCATGCAGATCATGACCAACCTGATCATGAATTCGCTACTCCACGGCTTCGCGGACGGGCGGCCCGGAGAGATATCCATCAAGGTCGAACCGGCTGGAGAAAACGTGCTGCTGACGTACCGCGACACGGGCGTCGGCATGGACCGGGAACAGAAAGAGCGGATCTACGATCCGTTCTACACCACAACGCGCGGTTCGGGCGGCACCGGCCTGGGCATGAACATCGTCTACAATCTGGTCACCCAGACCCTGAAGGGGTCGATCATGCTGGAAACCAGCCCCGGAAAGGGCGCGGTTTTCGTGCTGACGCTGCCCAGTGATCCTGATCGGGTCGAGGCCGCGCCGACAGACCCGGCGTAGTCCGGGAGCATGCGTTTTTTCGGGAGATTCCCGGCCGACCGGACACAACCCCGATTGTCGACGCATCCGCCGGATCGTCTACGGTACCTTCAACGCGTCAGGCCCCATGCGGCTGCCTAGTCGCAGGAAGACGACGATTTGACTGCCAGATACGCGAAATAGCGCTGCTCGTCCTCCTGGCAGACCGGATGCGACGCGATGTGCCCAGTCAGCGCCTCGATGACCGAGGATTGCAGGGATGTGGTGGAATCGAGGAGTTGGTAGTAGACCCATTTTCCGCTGCGCCGGGCCTTGACCCATCCGGCGTTCTTCAGAAAGGCCAGATGCCGCGAGACCTTGGATTGCGGGGTTTGCAGGGCTTCCATCAGATCGCACACGCAGAGCTCGCCGTGGCGGAGCAGGCTGACGATGCGCAGTCGGGTGGGGTCGGACAGGGCCTTGAGCGTTTCAGCGATTTTTTCCATGACGAAAATGTATCCGTATAGGCAAATATGTCAAGACGCCGAAACTTCTTGTGCCGTTCCGGCGTCCCGGACTATTTGTGTCCGTGCGAGACGTGGCCGGGCTTCGGCAAGGAGCGTCTTTTCATCGGGCAGCCGGGCGCGCGGTCTTTCTGCGCCGGCGTTGAGTGTTCATGCATGAAGGAGGATGATTTGTTTACGCTGTGTTGTCTTCGGCTTCCGGCCTCGCCCCGGGAACGCTTTCGCGTGGCGCGACTGCGGGCCGATCTCGGTGATTCGCAGGAGTCCGGATCATGAGCGGGGATCTTTTGCTGCTTTTCGCCATCGTTTTTCTGGCGCTGGGATTCTCGTTTCTGTGTTCCGTGGCCGAAGCGGTGCTTTTGAGCATCACGCCTTCGTACATCGCGAGCCTGCGGGAAAAGAATCCGGCGCGCGCCGACGTTTTGTCCAGGTTGCGCCTGGAACGGGTGGATCAATCGCTGTCCGCGATTTTGACGCTGAACACCATCGCCCACACCGTGGGCGCCATCGTGGCCGGCGCGCAGGCTGTCGTCGTGTTCGGCAATGCCTGGATCGGCCTTTTTTCGGTGGTGATGACGCTCTTGATCCTGTTTTTGTCAGAGATCGTGCCCAAGACCATCGGCGCGATGTATTGGCAAGCGCTGACCGGCGCGACGGCGCATTTCATCGATGCGATAATCAAGCTCCTCTATCCGCTGGTCTGGCTCTCCAATGGTCTGACCCGGATCATCGCGCGCGGGAAAACGGAGCATGTCTTCAGCCGTGACGAATTCATCGCCATGGCCGGAATCGGAGAGCGGTCGGGTCATCTGGAGGAGCATGAGTCACGAATCATCCGCAATATTTTCCGTTTTGGATCAGTGACCATAACCGCCGTGATGACGCCGCGCACGGTCATGACGGCCCTTCGACAAGACATGGCCATCGCCGAGTCCCTGCCTTTGGTCACCGGGACGCCGTTTTCCAGACTGCCGGTCTATGGCGCCGACCTGGACGACATCACCGGCGTCGTGCTCAAGGACGAGGTGCTTATCTGCATGTCCAGGGGGAGTTGCGACGGCACCCTGGCGTCGATCAAACGTCCGATCCTGTCGGTGCCCGACAGCCTGAGCCTCTCGGACCTCCTGGAATTCTTTCTCGACAAGCGTCAGCATCTGGCCATCGTCCTGGACGAATACGGCGGAACCAGGGGCCTGGTCACCCTGGAGGACGTGGTGGAAACCCTTTTCGGGATGGAGATCATGGATGAGATGGACAATGTCGCGGACATGCAGGCTTTGGCCAGGCAGCAATGGGAAAAAAGGGCGCGTTCGCTTGGCGTTTTCGGTGAACCGCGGAGAGCGGATGCGGAAGTTGAAAAAATCGCGGGTTCTTGACGCCCACATGCAGCGGAGGAAATGCGCGCATGAATGAAGTCTGGTTCGCCCTGGGGTTGACCACGTTCGCGGGCCTGGCCACGGGGATCGGCAGCATCATCGCCTTCACGGCCAAGCTGTCCAGTTACCGGTTCTTGTCCGTGGCCACGGGGTTTTCGGCGGGCGTGATGCTCTACGTCTCCTTTGTGGAGATTTTTTTCAAGGGGCAGACGGCCCTGGTCAAGCACTACGGGGATCCACAGGGGTATTGGGTCAACGTGGCCTCGTTCTTCGGCGGAATGCTGCTGATCGGACTGATCGATAATTTCATTCCCGAAGAGACCAACCCGCATGAAATCCCTTCCGAGAGCGACGCCGACAAGTTGCACGGCAAGGTCTCCACCCTCTTGCATATCGGGGAGCACAGCCGCAGGCCGACTCCACCCCCGCCGGGGCATGAGAAAAAGCTCCTGCGCATGGGCCTTTTCACCGCTCTGGCCATCGGCATTCACAACTTTCCCGAGGGGTTGGCCACGTTTTTGGCGGCGTTGGAGGACCCGAGCCTTGGCGTCGCCATCGCCATCGCCATCGCTTTGCACAACATCCCCGAGGGCGTGAGCGTTTCGGTGCCCATCTATTACGCCACGGGGAAGCGCAGAACGGCGTTCTTCTACTCGTTTTTGAGCGGGCTGGCCGAACCCATCGGGGCGGGCATCGCCTATCTCGGCATCCTCTTTTTCGCAGGCGGGCCGGACGGCGTGCTGCCTGCGCAGCTCATGGGCATTCTCTTCGGCGGGGTGGCCGGGATCATGGTCTACATCAGCCTGGACGAGCTTCTGCCCACCAGCCGGGCCTACGGAGAAGGGCACGACAGCCTGTTCGGCCTGGTCGGAGGCATGGCGGTCATGGCGCTCAGCCTGCTTTTGATGCGCTGAATTTTCGGATGAGAAATGGGCTCGCCCGCACAGGGCGGGGAGGAACGTTTTCGGGGCGGGTCGTGCTATGTGCGGCCCGCCCCGGTCGCGTTTACCTGCGGGATTCCAGCAGCTTCAGGAAGGCGGGCAGACCGGGCTTGCCGTCCTTGGTGGTCACGCCCTCAAGCCATGCGGCGGCCATGTCCGGATGCTCGGCCACCCAGTCAAGGGCCGCGTCGCGGGCCTTCATCTCCGGATTTTCATGCATGGTGACCATGATGGAGTTCATCATGGTCACGGGCACGACGTAATTGTTGAGAAAACGGGTCACGTTGGGCATGTCCTGGGGCAGGCCCTTGCGCACGTTGGTGTAGACCGTGGCCGTGCCGTCGTCTGGCCCGAAGGTCTGATCCGTGCTGCCGGTCAGGTACGTCATGTCGATCTTTTCGTTCATGCTGTGCGGGGACCAGCCCAAAAAGACGATCCACTTCTTTTCGCGCATGAAGGACTGCACCTGGGCCAGCATGCCGGATTCGCTGGAGGCGACCAGTTCGAATTTGCCGAGGCCAAACATGTCCTGGTCGATCATGGCTTCGATGATGTCGTTGCCGTCGTTTCCTTCCTCGATGCCGTAGATCTTCCATTCCAGCTTGTCGCCGTATTTGGCGATGTCCTTGAAATCCTTGAGGCCGCCCTCGGCCGCGTAGCTCGGCACGGCCAGGGTGTATTTGGCTCCGGTCATGTTCGGCACAAGCTGGATGACGTTGCCGGAATCGAAATGGGGGCGCGCCACGCTTTCCATGGACGGCATCCAGTTGCCCAGGAACACGTCGGCCTCGCTGGTGGCCAGGGCCTGGTAGCAGATGGGCAGGGAGGTCATCATGTTGGAGGAGGAATAGCCGAGGCTCTGCAAGATGGCCACGGCCAGTTCGCTGGTCACGGTGACGTCGGTCCATCCGACGCTGGTGATGCGCACGTCGTCGCGGCTGGCCTGGGCCGGGGCCGTGAAGAGGGCGAGAAGCAGGACAAGGACGGGAATGGTTTTCTTCAGTGTGGCAATGGTCATGGATACTCCCTTGTTGAAATGAAAGGCGAAGCGCGGGGCCGGGACATTCCGGCCCCGCGTGCTACACGCCGAACCAGTTGATCGGCCGGGCGGCGTGGTTCTGGAAAACGTGTTTGACTTCCGTGTACTCCTCCAGGCCCTGCCGCCCCAGTTCCCGGCCCAGGCCGGACTGCTTGTAGCCGCCCCAGGGGGCCTGGGTGAAATAGACGTTGAAATCGTTGACCCAGACCGTGCCGAAGCGCAGGCCCGAGGACATGCGGCGGATTCGGTCCGGATCGCGGGTCCAGAAGCCGGCGGACAGGCCGTAGATCGTTCTGTTGGCCCGGACCAGCGCCTCGTCTTCGGTGCTGAAGCGCTCGATGGTGATAACCGGCCCGAAGACCTCTTCCTGCACGATGCGCATGTCATTTGCGCACTCCGTGAACAGGGTCGGCTCCACGAAAAACCCGTTGGCCAGGGCGGGATCCACCGGGCGCTTTCCTCCCAGGAGCAGCCTGGCCCCTTCTTCGCGGGCGATGCGGATGCAGCTTTCCACCTTGTCGCGGTGCGCGGCCGAGATGAGCGGGCCCATCTGGGTGCCGTCCGTCATCCCGTCTCCCACGCGGATCTTGGACATGCGTTCCGCCAGGGCCTCGACCATGCGGTCGTGGATGCCGTCCTGCAGCAGGACGCGGGCTCCGGCGGAACAGATCTGCCCGGCATGGAAAAAGACGCCGTTCAGGATGTAGTCCAGGGCCGTGTCGAAATCGGCGTCGTCGAAGACGATGTTGGGGTTCTTGCCGCCCAGCTCCAGGGCGACCTTCTTCACGTTGGAGGCGGCCGCACGCATGATGGTCTTGCCCGTCTCGATGCCGCCGGTGAAGGAGATGAGATCGACCTCGTGATTTTCGGCCAGTTCCGCCCCCACCGTGGCGCCGGGGCCAAGCACGAGGTTGACCACGCCTTCGGGGAAGCCCGCCTCCTGGCACAGTTCCGTGACCTTGATGGTGGTCAGGGGGGTGATCTCGCTTGGCTTCATGACCACGGTGCAGCCGGCGGCCAGGGCCGGAGCCAGTTTCCAGGCGGCCTGCAGCAGGGGGTAGTTCCAGGGCGAAATCTGTCCGCACACGCCCACGGGCTCGCGCACCACGATGCTCGTTGAATCCGGCACCGGGGATGCGATGACCTCGCCCCCGTCCTTGTCCGCAAGCCCCGCGTAGTAGCGGAAGATGCCCGCGATGTCGGCCATGTCCCAGCGGCTCTCCTCCAGGGTCTTGCCGGTGTTCAGGGTTTCCAGGCGGGCCAGCTCCTCGGCGTCGCGTTCGATCAGGTCCGCCAGGCGCAGCAGTTGCCGACCGCGCTCCGGGCCCGTGGTCTTGGGCCACGGACCCTGGTCGAAGGCGCGCCGCGCCGCCTCTATGGCGTCGCGGGCGTCGTCGCGCCCCCCTTCCGAAACGACCGCGATGACGCTCTGGTCGAAGGGATTGATGATCTCCCGCGTGGCCGCGGAATGTGCGCGGGTCCAGCGGCCTTCGATGTGCATCGTTTTTTCGGTCATTTCTTCTCCTTGGCCGAAGCCTTGCCCGCGTGGCGGTAGAACGGAGCGGTGTCGGGGGCCAGCGGCGTGTTGCCGAGGATCATGTCCGCCGCCTTCTCGGCGATCATCATCACCGGCGCGTAGATGTTGCCGTTGGTCACATAGGGCATGACCGAGGCGTCGACGACCCGCAGGCCCTTGACGCCGTGTACGCGCAGTTCGCTGTCGACCACGGCCATGTCGTCATAGCCCATCCTGCAGGTGCAGCTGGGATGGTAGGCGCTCTCGCCTTCCCGGGCCACGAAATCGAGGATCTCCTCGTCGGTCTGCACGTCCTCGCCCGGGGCCAGCTCCCGGCCGCGCAGGTCGTCGAAGGCGGGCTGGGTCATGATCTTGCGGGTCAGGCGGATGGCCTCCACCCATTCCCGGCGCTCCTGCTCGGTGGACAGATAATTGAACAGGATGGACGGATACTCCTTGGGGTCGGCGCTCTTGAGCTTCACGTGACCGCGCACGTCGGTGTTCATGGGACCGACATGGACCTGGTAGCCGTGCCCCTCGTTGGGCGCAGAGCCGTCGTAGCGGATGGCGATGGGCAGGAAGTGGTACTGGATGTTGGGGTACTCGACCTGGTCGTTGCCGCGCACGAAACCGCCGGCCTCGAAATGGTTGGTGGCCGCCTCGCCGGTCTGGCCGAAAAGCCATTTCAGGCCGATCCAGGGCTGGTTCCACCACTTCAGGGCCGGAAACATGCTGACCGGCTTGGTGCAGGCGTACTGTACATAGAGCTCCAGATGGTCCTGCAGGTTCTCGCCCACGCCGGGCAGGTCGTGGACCACGGGGATGCCCAGGGCGGAGAGCTCCGAGCCGTTGCCGATGCCGGAGAGCTGCAGGAGTTGCGGGGAATTGATGGCCCCGCCGCAGCAGATGATTTCGCCGCCGTGCACGCGATGCATGCGGCCGAAGCGTTCATACTCCACGCCGATGGCCCGGTTGTCCGCGAAAAGGATGCGGTGGGCCGTGGATTTGCAACGCACGGTCAGGTTGCGGCGGTTCTTGACCGGGTGCACGTAGGCCCGGGCCGCGTTCCAGCGGCGGCCGCGATAGGTGGTGCGGTCGAATTTGCCGAATCCTTCCTGCTGGTAGCCGTTGACGTCGGTCAGGGGATATCCCGCTTCCTGCACGGCCTGGAAAAAGGCGTCGAAGAGCGGATTGTCGCATTCCGGGCTGGTCAGATAGAGCGGGCCGTTCGCCCCCTGGTACGCATCGGCGCCCTTGAGGCGGTATTCGAAGCGCTTGAAATAGGGCAGGCAGTGGGCATAGTCCCAGTTCTCAAGGCCTTTTTCCCTGGCCCACTTCTCGTAATCCATGGCGTTGCCGCGAATGTGGATCATGCCGTTGATGCAGCTCGATCCGCCCAGCACCTTGCCGCGCGGCTGGTAGATGCGCCGGTTGTGCATGTGCGGTTCCGGCTCGGATTCGTACCACCAGTTGTAGGTCTTTCCGGCCAGGGGATAGGTCAGGGCCGCGGGCATGTGAATGCGGAAATCAAGGCGGAAGTCGGGCAGGCCCGCTTCAAGGACCAGGACGCTGGTTTTGGGGTTGGCGCTCAGTCGGTTGGCCAGGACGCTGCCGGCGGAGCCGCCGCCGACAATGATGTAATCGTAATGCTTCATGCAAGATCCTTCGTGGTTTGAGGTTTGTCCCTCACGAATCGTCGGGCGATACGCGGGACGCGGATGTGGCCGGGCATTCGGCCAGACAGGCGCGCAGCATGGCGTAGTGGTAGCCGATGAGGCTCTGGGCGCGCAGGGGATCGTTGTTCGCGATGGCGCGGGCGGTCTCGGCCCAGTTGGCGGCCGTTCGTTCCCGGTAGCGCGGCGTGTCGTACAGCGTGTAATCGTGGGAGCTGAACCCTCGTTGCAGCGCGTGCATGATCCATTCGAAAATGGGGTTGGCGGCCATTGCGGCCAGGGCCAGGTTCAGGTCCCGATCCAGATGTCCGATCCTGTCCGCGTCATGGTCGTCCTGGCGCAGGCAGGCCTCGAACTCTTCGGCCATGGACACCAGCGCCTGCTTGGATTCAGCCGAACCTCGGGCAATGGCCAGGACGACCAGGGTCTGGTCCACGCTTTCGCGAAATTCAATGAGAGCCGAGGAGGCGACATCATGCTGCTTGAGGAAGAGGGCCAGGGATTCCCCGATGCTGACCATGCCGACCTTGCACACATAGGCGCCTCCTTTGACGCCTTTGCGAATGTCGAGCAGCCCTTTTTGTTTCAGGGCGCGCAGGGCCTCGCGTATGGCGCCGCGCCCGGTGCCGAACTGCTGCTGCATTTCGCGCTCGCTGGGCAGCCGCTCCTCGGGAGCCAGCCGACCGGCGAGGATGGCCGCCTCGATCTGCAAGGCGACATCTTCGCTGGCTCGTCCGGCCTTGGCCGGAAAGAAGAGAGGGTCATTTGCGGTCATTGGTAGTACCTATTCGGGGTTTTTTTGCGTAAAAAGAGTCGAAAAAAGCTAAAATAAGGCTTTTTCGGCGCAAATGGTAGGACCTTTTTGCCGAAAGACGCCACAGGTGTCAACCAGTCTGGTGAAATCAAGGGGGAAAGGTCGGACCATTTGGTCCGCATGTGGCGTTAGGCAGCGTCTCCGGGAAAAAGACGAAAGGATGCGTCGCCTCTTGGCACTTGGTCTGCTTCCCGACGAATCAGGCCTTCTCGGTACGGATGAACTGCACGAAGGCCAGGGACACGAGGCTCAGCAGCGCGCCGCCCACGAAGGGGATGCGGTAGTCCACCATCCAGAGCAGGCCGCCCGTGATGGGAATGACCACGGCCGCGATATGGTTGATGGTGAAACCCACGGCCATGCTCGGGGCGATATCGCTCGGGTCGGCGATCTTCTGGAAAAAAGAGCGGATGGCCATGGCGAAATTGTAGAAGACGTGGTCCAGAATGTAGAGAACGGCCACCAGCAGCTTGCTGTCGGTCACGGCGTAGCCGAGGAAGACGAAGAACAGGGCGGAATACTCCAGGGACAGCACCCTGCGTTCTCCGAAGCGGTTCACGGCCCGGCCGATCATGGGGCTCAGGAAGGAGTTCACGGCGTTGTTGAGCATGAACAGCAGCGTGATCTCGGTGACCGTGTACCTGAATTTCGAGACCATCAGGAACACGGCGAAGGCGACGAAAATCTGCCGCCGGGAGCCGGACAAAAAGGTCAGTACGTAAAAGAGCCAGTAGCGGCGGTGCAGGACCATGTTCTTGCGTTGCAGCGGCAGGTCCGTGCGTGTCGGTTTGGCCAGCAGGAAGATGCTGGCCGAGGCCATGATGAAGATGCCGAGCAGCATGTACAGGGTCTGGTAGCCGGCATGGTTCACGGCCACCAGAAAGACGAGGCCGATGGCGATATTGGCGACGGAACCAGCCGCGCGCAGGCGGCCCATGACCACCGGGCTCTGGGTGACGCTGAAGTACTGCAGGGTCAGGGATTGGCTCAGGGTCTCGTAGTAGTGGAACCCGAAGGACATGACCAGGGTGGCCAGGACCAGGCCGCCGTAGCTTGGCATCATGCCCGTCAGCATCACGCCCAGGCCCATGACCATGAGCGAGAGCACGGCCAGACGGTGCTCGCGCACGAAGACCAGAAGGTAGATGACCAGCAGGGCCAGAAATCCCGGGACCTCGCGCAGCCCCTGAATCATCCCCATCTGCTGGCCCGTGACCTGCGCCACCTCCACCGCGTAATTGTTGAAAAGCGTGCGCCAGCCCTGGAACCCCAGGGCGCTCAATACGGCCAGGGCGATGAGGAACAGGTACATGGGCCTGTTTTGCGGAGAGTTCATGACGTATCCCGAAGCGCCGCCAGGCGCTGATGGTTGCTGAGGAAGGTGAGCCGTGCCGCAGGACAGGGCGCATGGCCGACGCAACGGCATGAGACGGTTGGCGGCGGGTGTCAAGTTCGGGAACGGCGGAATTCTTGGGCGGTTTGCCTTTGTCTCTTCCATGCGCCACAATGCGCAGGCCCGTCGGCACGCAAGCCGTCCGGGGAAGCAAAGGAGACTCATGATGCAGGACGGGATCTATTGGCTGCGCTTCGTGGCGTACGACAAGACCGAAGAAGGCGTCGCGGTGCTCAGGCGGGGATTGGTCAACGGCGGCGGCCCCGGCTACGTCTGGCGAGGCCGTCTGGCCGCGGTGGATGGGGCGGTGCGCGGCAATCTGCTCGTGCGCAAATGGAACCCGCAGGCACCGCCGGATCTTGGCATGTTCAAGACGGCGAATCTGGACATTGACGGCAGCCTCGATGCGTCAGCCCGCTCTTTTGAAATGGTGGGGCATGCGCACGGGCACCACGTGGTGCGTCTGCGCATCAGCGGGCATTGGCTCGGGGAATTGGCGGACGACAACATCTGAGATTGGCATCTGATCTTGCCAATTTTTGCCAAAATCGCTATGTTTAATTCATGAGCACCATGAACATTTCTCTTCCCGAGACCCTCAAGAGTTTTGTGGATGAGCAGGTTGCGAGTCGTGGTTACGGCACGAGCAGCGAATACGTACGGGAATTGATCCGCAAAGATCAGGACCGTCAGCGTCTGCGCACCCTGCTTCTTGCCGGGGCGTCCTCCCCTGAGCGTGAACCGGCCGATGGCGCGTATTTCCAAGCGTTGCGCTGCCGGGTCCGGCGTTGAATCCGAGTGTGAGAGTGCTTCCCGTCATTCCACGCGAGCGGGCCCATCAGGACATCGAGGAGGTCATTGGGCATTATCTGGAGGAAGGGGCAGATGAGGCAGCCTTGGGCTTCATCGACGCCCTCGAACGGGCCTTCACGCAGATCGGCAGGCATCCGGAAAGCGGCTCGACCCGTTTCGCGCACGAACTGGACCTGCCGGGCTTGCATTCCTGGCCGCTGAAGCGCTTCCCGTATCTGGTCTTTTACGTCGTCCGGAAGGCCCATGTCGATGTATGGCGCATCCTGCACATACGACGCGACGTTCCGAACTGGTTGCAGGACGAATAAGGCCATACCGTGCCGCTGGTCGCCAACTCCATCTCTGCCTTATGTAAAATCCACCAACTCCTCGCCCGCTCCCAACTCCACGCTGGCCATGACTTCCGGGGTCCGGCTGATGACCTTGCCGCGCCGGATGACCCACAGCCTCGCCGGGCGCAGGCGCAGGGCTTCGAGCTCGCTTGCGGCCTGCAGGATGACCATGTCCGCGTTGCAGCCGGGCGCAAGGCCGTAGCCTTCAAGCCCCATCACTCGCGCTCCGTTCTCCGTCACGGCCCGGAACATCTTCCGCAGTCCATCCACGCCGGTCATGTGCAGGGCGTGCGCCCCCATGTGCGCCACTTCGAGCATGTCGTGCGAGCCCATGGGGTACCAGGGGTCCATGACGTCGTCGTGCCCGAAGGCCACGTTGACGCCCATGCCCATCAGCTCCGGCACGCGCATGAGCCCACGCCGCTTGGGGTACGTGTCGTGCCGCCCCTGCAGGTTCATGTTCACCAGCGGGTTGCACACGCAGTGCATCCCCGCCTCGGCCATGAGCGGCAACAGCTTCGACACATAATAATTGTCCATGGAATGCATGCTGGTCAGATGCGAGCCCGTGACCCGGCCCTGCAGCCCGAGCCTTTGCGTCTCGAACGCCAGGCTCTCCACGTGCCTTGAAAGCGGGTCGTCGGACTCGTCGCAGTGCATGTCCACCATGAGCCCGCGCCTGGCCGCGATCTCGCACAGCACGCGCACCGATTCCCGCCCCTGATCCATGGTCCGCTCGAAATGCGGAATCCCCCCGACCACATCCACGCCCTTGTCCAGCGCCCGCTCCAGCAGCTCCACCCCGCGCGGGGCGCGCAGCACCCCGTCCTGGGGAAAGGCCACCAGCTGGATGTCCACGAAATCCTTCATCTCCTCGCGCACCTCAAGCAGTACGTCCACGGCCATGAGGCTCGGGTCCGTCGTGTCCACATGCGTGCGGATGGCCAGGTTGCCCTTGGCCACGCTCCAGCGCAGCAGCTTCAGCGCCCGCTCCTTCAGCCCCTGCGGCGTCAGATCCGGCTTGAGCTCGCCCCAGATGCGAATCCCCTCCAACAGCGTGCCGCTCTCGTTGCGCCTCGGCATCCCCGCCGACAGCGTCGCGTCCATATGGAAATGGCTGTCCACAAACGGCGGGGTCACCAAATACCCCTTGGCGTCAATAACCTGAGCCGCCTCGGCCTTGATGCCCGGCTCAACCGCGACAATCCGGCCATCCTTACAGCCAATCTCGACGAGCGCCTCCTCTCCAGGCAGGGCGGCATTGATGACAAGCAGATCCAGCATGATAATCACCTCGTTTTAAGAGTGCCTCCGGCGGGCAGGGGACGCGTCCCCTGCACCCCAATAATCGGGTCAAGGGACTTGTCCCTTGCGGGGTGTGGGGCAGAGCCCCGCTTCTTCTACCGCGCAGTGCCTATTAAAGAAAGCCTCCGGCGGGCAGGGGATGATCCCCTGCACCCCATGATCGGGTCAAGGGGCGCGCCCCGCGTCTCTTCTCCTTCCCGCTCTACCTCTCACCCTTGCGGAAGGGAACCAGCAAGGCCTTGGGGTAGGCGGCTTTGCGTGACATGGTGATGAGGGCGAGGATGGAGCAGAGGTAAGGGAGCATGAGATAGAATTGATATGGGATGGCTGAGATGGATTGTTGTTGTACGCGCATCTGGATGGCGTCGAAGGCGGCGAAGAGGAGCGTGCCGAGGAGCGCCTTGCCGGGTTTCCAGGAGGAGAAGACGACGAGCGCGATGCAGATCCAGCCACGTCCGTTGACCATGCCTATGTAGTAGGCGTCGAATGCGGCGAGCGTTAAAAATGCGCCGCCCACGGCCATGAGAGCGGAGCCGGCCATGACCGCGCCGGTGCGCAGGCCAAGGACCGAGAGGCCCTGTGCTTCGGCGGCCAGCGGGTTTTCGCCGACCATGCGCAGGGCGAGGCCCAAAGGGGTGCGCAGCAGCACGTAGGCCGTGACGCCGACCAGGATGAAGGCCAGGAGGGTAAGCGCCGTCTGGCTGAAGAGGACCGGGCCGAGGAAGGGCAGGTTGGAGAGCACGGGGATGTCCAGCGGCGCGAAGGGGATGATCTTGGGCGGGGTGGTGACCTGAGGCAGGACCATGCGGAAGACGAAGGAGCTGAGGCTTGCGCCGAGCATGGTGATGCCGAGGCCCGTGACGTGCTGGGAGAGGCCGAGGTGCACGGTGAAGACGGCGTGCAGGAGCCCGAGGGCCGCGCCCACGCAGGCGGCGAAGAGCACGCCGCCCCAGAGGGTGCCGCCGAGGAAGACCCAGGTCCAGCCGGACATGCAGCCTGCGGCCATGATGCCTTCGATGCCCAGGTTCAGGACCCCGGCGCGTTCGCAGATCAGTTCGCCCATGGTGCCGAAGATGAGCGGGGTGGCCATGCGCACGGTGGCCAGCCAGAATCCGGTTTCGAGGAAGAGGGAAAGGATGTCCATGTTATTTCCAGCGGATGCGGTAGCGGGTCAGGAACATGGCCAGGAGCACCATGAGAAGGCTCACGGCCGTGGTCACGTCGGCGATGTAGTTGGAGATGGTGATGGCGCGGCTCATGGAATCGGCCCCGATGTAGATGACCGCGATGAAAATGGCCGAGAGCACCACGCCGAGTGGATGCAGGGCGGCCAGCATGGCCACGACGATGCCGGAATAGCCGAAGCCGGGGGACAGATCGAGGGTCAGGTAGCCCTTGACGCCGCACAGTTCGCTGACTCCGGCCATGGCCGCGAGGCCTCCGCTCAGGAGCGCGGTGCGGATGATGGTGCCCCGCACCGGCATGCCGGCGAAGGTGCTGGCTTTGAGGCTCGCGCCGACTGCGCGGATTTCGAAGCCCCAGATCGTGAAACGCATCATCCACCAGATGAGGATGGCGCAGGCCAGGGCCAGGATGAAGCCCAGGTGCAGGCTCGACTTGGGCACGAGCACGGGCAGCATGGCGCTGTCGATGACGGGCGCGGCCTGGGGCCAGCCCATGGCCATGGGGTCTTTCCAGGGGCCGAAGACCAGCCAGTTGACGACCAGCAGGACCACGAAGTTGAGCAGCAGGGTCGTGACCACCTCGTCGGCCTTGAGCCGCGTCTTGAGCCAGGTCGGAATGAGCAGGAAGAGTCCGCCGGCCAAGGCGCCGGACAGGAAGAGGAAGGGGATCATGAGCCACGCGGGCAGGGTGACCATGCCCGTGCCGAGCCACGTGGCCATGCAGGCCCCGACGTAGAACTGCCCCTCGCCGCCGATGTTCCAGAGCTTGGCCCGGAAGGCCACGGCCGCGGCCAAGCCGGTGAAGATGAGCGGCGTGGCGCGGGTCAGGGTTTCGGTCAGGGCGAAGGTCGAGCCCAGGGCTCCTTTGATGAGCAGCCCCCAGGCGGAAAGCGGCGAGGCCCCGGCCCAGAGGATGAGCCCGGAGCAGATCGCCATGGAGGCGATGACGGCCAGCAGCGGCGCGCCGATTTGCCAGACCAGGGCTACGGATTCGCGGGGTTCGAGTCTCATGCGGCCCCCCGGCTGTCGAAGTTCTGGCCGCTCATCATGAGTCCGAGCCTGGCGCGATCCACCGTGGCTGTGTCTTCGGGGCTGGATAGCCGGCCCTGATACATGACCTGGATACGGTCCGAGAGTTGGAAGAGCTCGTCCAGGTCCTCGGAGATGAGGACCACTGCGGCCCCGCGCCGGGCCGCGTCCAACAGGTGCTGATGCACGGCGGCCGTGGCTCCGACATCGAGGCCCCAGGTCGGCTGGTTGGCCAGGATGAGGTGCGGGCCCTGGGAAAGGACGCGGGCCAGGATGAGCTTTTGCATGTTGCCGCCCGAAAGTTTGCGCACCGGCGCGTCCGGGCCGGCGCAACGGATGTCGAAGACGTCCATGAGCTGCGCGGCGCGGGAGGCCAGGGCCTTGAAGTTGAGCATGCCGCATTTGGAAAAGCCGGGCAGGCGGTAGATCTCCGTGGACAGGTTCTCCATGACCGTCATGTCCGCCACCAGCCCCGTGCCGGTGCGGTCGTCGGGCACGCGCCCCACGCCGGACCGGATCATGGCTGCCGGGGTGAGGCGGCTTACGGTCTGTCCGCGCAGGACGACGCTGCCGCCGCTCGGGGCGACGAGGCCGGACAGCAGATCCGCAAGCAACGCCTGGCCGTTGCCGGAGACGCCCGCGATGCCGAGGATCTCATGGGCGCGCACCGACAGGAGCAGCTCATCGAGGGCTGCCCCGCGATCCGGGGCGCTGGCGCGGACGCGGTCCAGGAAGAGGACTTCGTCTCCGGGCGGGTGCGGAGTGCGCGTGGCCTGGGGGATGTTGGCGCCGACCATGGCCTTGGCCAGTTCCTCGGCGGACGTCGCTTTCGTCGGAGTTTCAAGCACCACCCTGCCGTGGCGCAGGACCACGCAGCGGTCGCTGGCGGCCATGACCTCGCGCAGCTTGTGCGTGATGAAGATGACGGACACGCCCTGATTCACCAGTTCGCGCAGGGTGGCGAAGAGGTGGTCGCTCTCCTGGGGGGTGAGCACGGCCGTGGGTTCGTCCAGGATAAGGATGCGGGCGTCGCGGTACAGGACCTTCAAAATTTCCACCCGCTGCCGTTCGCCCACGGACAGGCCGCGCACGAGGGCGTGCGGGTTCACGTGCAGCCGGAAGCGGTCCATGAGGGAGCCGAGCTTGGCCCGGGCGCGGGCGGAGTTGCGGCGGAAACCCCACAGGGGCTCGGTGCCGAGCATGATGTTCTCGAGCACGGTCATGTTGTCGGCCAGGGTGAAGTGCTGGTGGACCATGCCTATCCCGGCCGCGAGCGCGGCCCGGGGAGAGCCCGGAGGCAGGGCGCGTCCAAGGACTTCGACGCTGCCGCCGTCGGCCACGTAGTGACCGAAGAGGATGGACATGAGCGTGGTCTTGCCTGCGCCGTTTTCTCCGAGCAGCGCCAGCATTTCGCCTTCGGCCAGCGTCAGGGAGATGTCGTCGTTGGCTTTGAGCGGCCCGAAAGTCTTGGTGATGCCGGAAAGTCGCAGCAAAGGTGTGATGGACATGATGAACCGAAAAAAGGGGGCCGGATTGTCTCGGCCCCCTTGGGATCAGAAGGTGGATTTGGGTTCGTCGTCGTTGATCTTGATGACCAGGGTCCCGGCCTTGATGGCGGCTTCGGCCTCGGAGACCTTGGCTTTCACGTCGGCGGGGATCTTGTCCTCGAATTCATGGAAGGGGGACAGGGACGCGCCGCCTTTGGCCATCATGGTCCACTCGCGGTAGTCCTCGGCGGCGAAGGTGCCGGCCTTGACCCGCTCGATGGCGTGGTTCAGGGCCGCTTCCATGTGCCACAGGGCCGAGGCCACGACCACGTTCTCGCCGTTTTCTTCCTTGTTCATGTCATTGACGTTGCCGAAAGCGACGATGTCCTTCTCGCGGGCCGCATCGACCACGCCGGAGCGCTCGGCATAGAGCACGTCCACGCCGGCCTCGACCTGGGCGTAGGCGA
Organism: Pseudomonadota bacterium; assembly: GCA_023393525.1. Lineage (GTDB taxonomy): Bacteria > Desulfobacterota > Desulfovibrionia > Desulfovibrionales > Desulfomicrobiaceae > Desulfomicrobium. Next base: position 115,620 of record JAEWKZ010000046.1, read on the forward strand.
ATTCCTTGGCTTTCGGCGGATCATACCAGGAGCCGATGAAGGAAACTTTGAATTCCACGGCCGGGTTGGTGGCCTTGGCACCGGCCATGAAAGCGTTGAAGAGGCGGTTGACTTCGCCGATGGGGTAGCCGCCGACCATGCCGATCTTGTTCGTCTTGGTCATGGATCCGGCGACCATGCCCATGAGGTAGCAGGGCTCGTGGATGTAGTTGTCGAACACGGAGAGGTTCTTGCCGTCCGGGCCGAAGGTGTCGCCCATGAGATAGGCCACGTTCGGATAGTCCTTGGCCACCTTGCGCACGTCGCGGGAGATGCCGAAGGCCTCGCCGACGATGAGCTGCACGCCGGCTTCGGAGTACTCGCGCAGGACGCGGATGTAGTCGGTGTTGGAAACTTTTTCGCTCCAGACATACTCGATCTCGCCGGCTTCCTGGGCCTTCAAGAGGGCCTTGTGCAGGGTGGCGTCCCATTTCTGCTGGATGGGCTGGGTGTAGATGCCGGCGACCTTGATTTTTTCGGCCATGGCGGCGGTGCCCAGAAAGAGGGTCAGGCCGAGCACGGCCAGGAACAGGATGCGTTTCATGATGTCCTCGTGTTTCATGGTTGGATGGAAATGAGCCGGACACGTTGAAGCACCATGCGTGCCAGCCGGAACCGGCAGTCGCGGCGCGTGGAATCTGCGACCCGCCCGGAAGGCCGGGCTTTGTGTCATACGGCTGATGCCTAATCAGACCAATTTTGTCCACAGAAAAGCAGCGTAGGGCTGTCCTCCATTGCTGCGCCGATGCTGAAGTGAAGCGGTTTGGCGGGGATTTTCATGACACTATTGGCAAGAGCGTTGACGAGAATGAAAAGGGACAGGCGGAAGGGGGGCTTCGGAATGCATGGGGGAAGCCGGATGGATCAACAGGATGCCATCTGCTTGGCTGGCAGACCATTTTCGCGGATCGCCCTGTACTTGCCGGAGCTGTGCTTTCCCACGTAACGAAAGCTGCAACGCAGCCGGGAGGCTCCCTGTCAGGGGCATCTTCCCGGCATCCAGCAAGAGAGGAAAAACAATGACGTCATTTGGAATTTTTTGTCGGGGTGTCGCCTGCACGGTGCTGCTTACCATGCTGCCCGGCCCGTTGCTCGCGGCCGAGCGGACGCTTCTTCGCGACATGATCGGTCAGATGCTTCTGGTCGGTTTTCGCGGAACCGCCGTTGACGGGTACTCCCCGATCCTGCGCGACATACGGGAGCACAACCTTGGGGGCGTGATCCTCTTTGACCGCGACGTGCAGCTGCAAAGCGCCGAACGCAACATCCAGAGTCCGGAGCAGGTCCGGGCCCTGACCACGAGCCTTCAGGCGAACGCCCGGGTCCCGCTCTTCGTCGCCGTGGATCAGGAAGGCGGACGGGTGCGGCGTTTCAAGGAGGCCCAGGGGTTCCCGCCGAGCCCTTCGGCCAAGGCCATGGGGCAGGGCACGACGGCCCAGACCCGGTTCGAGGGCGAACGCACCGGGAAGTTGCTGGCGGATCTTGGAGTGAATCTCAATTTCGCGCCCGTGGCGGATGTGGACGTCAACCCGCAGAGCCCGGCCATTGGTGCCCTGGAACGCAGTTTCTCCGCCGATCCGGACCTCGTCGCGCTCCATGCCCAAGCTTTCTGCCGTGGGTTGCTGGCCCAGGGCGTGCTGCCCTGTCTCAAGCATTTTCCCGGGCATGGCAGCGCCTCGGCTGACTCGCATCGTGGACTGACCGACATCAGCAACACCTGGAGCGCTGCGGAGCTGCGCCCCTACGAGATGCTGATTCCGCTGAAGACCAGCCCGCTGATCATGACCGGGCATCTCTTCCTGCGCCAGCTTGACGATGCCTACCCCAGCACCCTGTCCAAATCCGTGCTGACGGGACTTTTGCGGCAGCGTCTGGGGTTTGAGGGCGTGATCGTCTCCGACGACATGCAGATGCGCGCCATCGCCGATCATTATGGTCAGGCCGAGGCGATTCTTCTGGCTGTCGAGGCCGGGGTGGATGTGCTGGTTTTCGGCAACAACCTGGATTACGATCCCGAGATCGTGCCCAAGGCCATTGATATCCTGGTCAAGGCCGTGGAGGACGGGAGGCTTGCGCCTGAGCGGATCGAAGCATCCCATGATCGCATTCTGGCCGCCAAGCAGCAGCTGTACACCCGCTTCGCCCTGGCGCGATAGCGCCGAAGCCGTGCGAGCGTAAGCGCGGCCAGCCTCTTGCCGCGCCATGCGGCCTGACGTAAGCGTGCGGGCATGAACACATTCACCCTGCACCCCACTCTTGCCGCGGACTGCCACGTACTGGGAGCATGGCGGGAGCTTCGGCTCCTGCTGCACAGGGACGCCCATGTGCGCTGGCTTATCCTCGTCCCTGAGACAGACGCCACCGAATGGCACGAATTGTCCGCGTTTCTTCGCGATCAGCTTCTGACCGCGTCGTCGATGCTGGGCGCCATGCTCACGCGCGACGACGGCTGCGACAAGGTCAACATCGCCGCCATCGGCAACATGGTGCCGCAGTTCCATTTTCACGTCATCGGCCGCTGGAGTACGGACCCCTACTGGCCGGGAGTGGTCTGGGGGCGGAGCGTGTCTGGACGGTCGTACGCGGCAGGGGATGTCGAAGACGTCAAAAGACGTGTTCTGAGCGTCCTTTCAGCTGGACGCCCGCCCCTCAATCCTTGAGCCAGTAGAAGGACAGGGCCGGTATGGTAATCTGTCCGTCCTCCACCGGCACCCGCTCGCCGGAATACAGGTCCGTCATGACGCCATGGCTGAAGAATCCGTGCGGTAGAAGCGTCTCGATGGAAAGAGCCTGCGCTTCGACGTTGAAGTTGCTGACGGCGAGCACCCGGCTGCGGCAGTTTTCCGGATCCGTGCGGTAGAAGACCAGCAGGTTCGGGTTCTCGACCAGCAGCAGGTGGCGGTTGTCGAAGTCCGCGAAAGGCGGAAGCTCCTTGCGCAGGGCGATCATTTTCTTCAGCGCGGAGAATATGCGCTGTTCCACTGTGCCGCTGTGATGGCGCTTTTCCGCCTTGTTCCAATCGAAGTGCGAACGGTGCACCCAGCGCGAGTCATGCTGGGTGGCCGGATCGGAGAGAAATTCCAGGTTGTTCAGCGTGCCTATGGCGTCTCCGTAGTACATGAGCGGCAGCCCGCCAAAGGAGAGGATGACGCTGTGCAGGAGCGTGATGGCCTTGATGGCGGCGTTTATGGCTTCCTCGTCCCCGGATTCCAGGGCTGATTCCAGGCCGACCAGCGATGCCAGCGAACCGGAGATGCGCCCGTCGCCGGTCTTCAGGTTCGTTCCAAACGGCATGCCCCTGGCCGGGGATGACGGAAAGCTGCCCGTGAAATAATCGACCAGAAAGCTTCGATGCAGGGTCGGGTCGTACCCGGCCAGCTCCACGTCGCGATCGTCGAAGCCGAGCCCGATGTCGTCGTGGCAGCGCACATAATTGAGCCAGGTGGCGCGTTCCAGTTTTTCCGGCAGGTTTTTGATGCCCAGATTGAGCAGGTTGGCGTTCTTGGTGGCCACGGCGTCCCAGAGCAGGGCCATGAGCGAGGCGTTGTAGGCGATCTCGCATTCCTTGGAGTAGATGGCGTCCTCGCCGAAGTATTTGGCGATCTCGCCCGGCGCGACGATGGCCTCCGCGATGAACAGCACGCCAGGCGCGGTCACCTGGCAGCAGTCCTTCATGAGCCGCAGCAACAGGTGCGCCTCGCGTTCGTTCTGGCAAGTGCTGCCGATCTTCTTCCACAGGAAGGCCACGGCGTCGAGGCGCAGGATGTCCGCGCCCTTGTTGGCCCAGAAGAGGATGATATCGAGCATTTCGATGAGCACCGCCGGATTGCGGTAGTTCAGATCCCACTGGTAGTTGTTGAAGACCGTCATCACCCATTTGCCCATGCTTTCGTCCCAGGTGAAATTGCCGGGGGCGGTGGCGGGGAAGATTTCGGGCATGCCCTCCTCGTAGGCGTCGGGAATTTCCCGGTCGTCGAAGACGTAGTAGTAGTCCTGATATTTTTTTTCCCCCTGCCGCGCCCTGTCCGCCCACTCGTGCTCTTCCGAGGTGTGGTTGACCACGACATCCAGGACCAGGAGCATTTCTCGGCTTCTGAGCGCGGTCGCCAGACTCTCCAGGTCTTTCATGGTGCCGTATTTGGAGTCGATCTTGCGGAAGTCGCGCACGGCGTAGCCGCCGTCGTTGTTGACCGACGGGCAGTCGAGGATGGGCATGACGTGCAGCATGTTGACGCCCAGTTCCTGCAGATAGGGGAGCTTTTCATGCAGGCCCTGCAGGTTGTCCGCGAAGCGGTCGCAGTACAGGGCCATGGCCACCCATTTCTGGTTCAGGAACCAGTTGTAATGGACCTCGCGCGCCAGGTCCGACTTGCGCAGCACGGGTGCTCGTTCCATATAGCGCAGGGCCAGGGTCTCGACGAGGCGCACCATCTGCTGCGTGAAATCGGGGCGGTCGCCGTAGAGCATCTTGAAGAGTGAATAGATGGCGTAGAAATTGGCGCCCAGCCGGGTATAGAAGTGGCGCAGCCGGAACTTGCCGATTTCCGGCCTGAGCTCGGCCAGGATTTTATTGAGCAGGGCATGGGAGGCTTGTTCGTACATTTATTCTTCCTTGTGCGATTCGCATTCCCGCAGCCACGCATCGGCCTCGGGCCAGAAGTGCGCGACGCCTTCGAGAATGCCTGCGCCGTAGTTTCCGTTCATGTCCAGATAGCCGCCTTTGGCCATGTACAGCGCTTCGGGTTTGGTTTTTGCCGCCCGGGCCTTTGTTTGCGGGTCGGCATTGGCCACCAGCACTGACGGGATGTCGCTCAGCAGGACGTCCAGGTCGTTGCCGCTGTCGCCCGCGAAGACCGTGTTGCGCAGCGAAAATCCGTGTCGTTCCATCAGGAAACGGATGGCCTGGAGCTTGCCCGCGCTTCGCGGGAGCACGTCGAGCAGGCCCGTGCCCGCCAGTTCGTCGATGCTCCAGATCAGGTTGGCATGGATGCCTTCGTCAAGCAGGCGCGCAGTTATCCGAGCGATCAGGGCGCGGGAGTCCGTGTCCACGGCTGCATAGTAGCTGAGTTTGAAGGGGGCCTGCTTTTCCCGTTCCTGGAGTCGCAGTTCCGGGAAGTCCAGCATGCCCCGGAGCCTTTCGGAGTTCAGGCCGCGCCAATCCGAAGCGATGTTGTCCTGCCACGCTCTCCAGGGTCGCCAGCCTTGCGCGGAAACTTCGTAGATGCTCGCCCCGACATCGGCGATGGCGAAGTCGGGGTCGGGGAGCCCGAACTCGGCGATGGCGTCCTCGATCAAGGCCCGGTGGCGGCCTGTCACGTAGGCCAGGCGGATTTCCCGGCGGCCTGCCAGCTTTCTGAAAAGCCTGTCGGCGGCGGGGCACAGGGGGGCCGGGCCGTTGGGGATCAGCGTCCGGTCAAGGTCGGTGCAGAGCAGAAACCGTTTCATGGCGTGTCGTCCTCCCGGGAAGGGAAGCCATAATGGGCCATGGCGTCGAGAATGCCCGCCGCGAAAGACGCTTCGGAAAAATAAATGCCGTCGATATTGGCCAGGTCCGAGAGTTCGGAGGTGTGGCGGTTGTCCACCACCGTGCCCAGGGTGTTGCCGCGCAGCATGTCGGCATCGGCCCCGGTGACTCCGGCCACCAGAGTGTTTTGCAACGGAAAATCCAGCTGTTCGGAACACCAGCGCAGGGCCAGCCCCTTGGATGCCCGCAGCGGCAGCACGTCGAGGTACTGGCCAAAGGAGACGAGCACGTTCACGGCCTGTTCGTTGTGCTGAAGCAGCTGGCGGACCTGCTGCCCGCTGATCACGCTGGTGTCGATGTAGTAGCTGATCTTGAACGGGCTCTGGTGTTTCTTGGGCTGTACGGACAGGCCCGGAATTTCGCGCAGGGTCTCGCGCACCGCCCGGGGGTCCCAGAGGTGATTGATGTGGCGCTCCCAGATCGTGTCCTGGGTGAGGTTCGGGGCGTAGTGTATTTCCGTGCCCTGACCGGAGATCAGCACGTCGGGCTGCGGGATCTTGTGCTTGCGCAGCGTGGCCAGGGCGTTGTCGAGGCGGCGTCCGGTGGCGATGCCGAACAGGAGCGTCTTGCGATGCGTCTGGAGGGCCGCCATGAGCGCCGAGAGGGAGCGCTCATCCCCTATCAGGCTCAAGTCCAGCTCCGCGAAGAGGGCCTGCTTGCGGGAAATGCCCCTGCGTCGGATGGGGGGCATGCGTACCAGCGGCTCGGTTTTTTCAACCAGCGGACGGACAACGTCCAGGTATTTTTCCACGTGCGCCTGCCATGAATAGTGGCGGCGCACGCCGGTCAGTCCATTCCTGACGAAGCCGCGCCATGTTTTCCTGTCGACCAGGGTTCGCAGGATCGTTTCCGCCATGGCCTCCTTGTCCAGGGGATCGACGAGGTGCCCGTTGCGGCAATTCCTGATGATGTCGATGGGTCCCCCGTCCTCCGTGGCCACGATGGGCAGCCCGCAGGCTGCGGCTTCGAGCAGGGTCAGTCCGAAGGGCTCGGTCAGCGCGGGATTGACGAAGACCCCGCCTGACGCGGCGGCGAGGCGAAAAAGGGTGCCCACTTCCTCCGGCCTGTGGTGTTTGGGATAGGCTGCCTTGCCGTAGAGGTCGTGGCGATCGACGGCGAGCAGGATGTCGTTCAGGACGCCTCGCGCACCCTCGTCCATGTCCTGGATGTCGTCGCGGTTTCCGGCCACGACGACCAGGTTGGCTGCGTCTTGCAGCTCCGGAGACTCCCCGTAGGCGTCAATGAGGGTCACGATGTTCTTTTTCGGGTCTGGTCGGGAGAGCGCAAGCACCATGGGCTTTGCGGGCCGGTTCAGGAAACGCTTCAGTTCGCGGGCGATGGGGCTTGTTTTCTCACTTTTGCGGGGCGGGTAGAAATGACCCAGGTCCGTGCCCGGAGCAATGACGCGCATGCGTTCGGGCTGGTAGAAATCGTAAAGTCCGTACTGTTCTTCGATTTCCTGCCCGGTGCTGGTGATGATGCGCTCGGCCGCGCCAAGAGTCGTTTCTTCCGCCTCGATGCGCCTCGACATGTTGTATGTCTCCTCGATCTGCTCGCGGGAAATGCCGCTGGCCAGCAGGCGCAGCCGTTTGCTGCGGCCCAGGGAGTGGCCGGTGTGGACCAGGGGAATGCCGAGCTGGTGCGAAAGCCGGGCCCCGACATAGCCCGCGTCGGCGTAATGGCTGTGCAAAATGTCCGGGATGCGGTCCTGGCTTTTGAGGAAGGCGAACACGTTGTCGGAAAAATTGTCCAGGGAATCCCACAACAGCTCCTTGCGCAGGTATTTTTCCTCGCCGCATTCGATGCGCACGATGCTCGCTTTATCCGACAGCGGCTCGAGCGTCCGCGCGTAATCGGGACTGACGGCATCGTCGATGACCTTGCGCGTCAGCAGAACTGCTTTTTCCACATCCGGGTGTTCACCCAGTGCGCGGGTCAGCTCGACCACGTACTTGACCTGCCCGCCGGTGTCCGCGTCGCGGCCAAGTTCCATGTCGTGCCCCCGGACTAGGCCGTGGATGCTCAGAAGAACGATGAACAGCGGTTTTTTGACAGGGCGTTTTCGTGTTTTCACTGTGTCCACTCCCTGAGAAACGGCTGATAGAATTCCCGGTTGTCAGGGACCGCGCCCCGGATTTCGCAGATGGCGGCGGCAAACGCGTCCGCGCGCTCAAGGGCGGCGGCCGGCGACCAACCTCGGAATATCCCGAGAATGCACACGGCGGCAAACGCGTCGCCCGCGCCCACCGTGTCCACGATGTCCGGCGTCTTGCCGGACGACGCCTCTGAAACATGGTTGCGCCCGTCAAGTTGCCAGGCTCCCGCGCTGCCCGACGTCACGATCAGGCGGTCGATGTCGAACATGCGCTTCAATGCCCGCGCCCGTTCCTGTTCGCCGGCTCCCCGCGCTCCGAACATGGTGGTCAGAATGCGCAGTTCCTCGTCGTTGAGCTTCACGATGTCGGCTTGCCGCAGGGAAAAACGGGCGGTGTCCTCGTCATACCAGGGTTCGCGCAGGTTGATGTCCAGAAAGCGCGGGGCCGCGCACTGGCACAGCACGGCGGCCAACGCCTGTCGGGAGACGGGGTGGCGCTGGCTCAGGGACCCGAAATAGATGAGTCCGGGGTGCGAGCCTTCCAGCGCCGCGCCCGCGCTGTGCGGGTCGATGAAGTCGTAGGCCTGTCGCGGCAGGATTTCGAAGCGATGCCCGTCTGCCTCGATGTGCACCTGCACGCGTCCGGTGGGGCGGTTCCGGTCGATCTGGATCGCGCCTGCGTCCATGCCCCAGTCCGTCATGTCGTCAAGCATCCTCGCCCCCAGCGCGTCGTCGCCCAGACGGGAGACCAGGAGCGGCTTTTGACCGAAAGCGGCCAGATGCCGGGCGACGTTGAACGGCGCTCCGCCGGGCACCGAGCGGTCAGGGAAGACGTCCGCCAGCATTTCCCCGAAAAGGATTATCGACGTTCCGTCGGTTGCGGGTTCAACCGTCGGCAGGGAAGCGTTTTGTCCTGGGTTTGTCATGGGTCTATCTTCCGGCGATGTTGGGGTATGTCGTGAGCTTCAAGGGTGCTTGGTCATGCACGGGCCAAGGTTGCATTAAAAACTGTCGGGTTTGGGAGATTCATTGCTTACAGTCGGCGAAAAGATTCAGTTTTTTCGCCACCGTAGTTGAGATATTTTGGTGTCTGGATATGAAACAAAACGTGTCTTTAAAAAAGTTGTGCAATTTTTTTTTCTACATGTTTACTGCGATTGCTGTCAATAAACAGCGAAACTGGCGTTTTTTGAGAGGTTGTTTCGTTACTGTTGTGGTATTGTTGTCGAGCAATGACGGCGTTGGCGTGTCAGATTTCTGTGTCCGACGGCTGGCACGGGAGTGAAAATAAAACGGCGCGGGCCGGGATTCATTCCCTGGCCCGCGCCGTTTCCGATCATGTCTCGGGCAGGATTTATTTGCCCATCCAGCTTTTTACGGTGTCCGGATATTCCTTCAGGAAACGCTTGGCGTTCTCCTCTGGAGAGCCGCCTTCCTGGTTCCAGGCCATGACCATCTGGAGTTGCGCGGGGGAATCCCACTTGAAGTTGGAGAAGAAGGCGTGGACTTCAGGCATGTCCTTGTCCAGGCCCTTGCGCACGATGCCCTCGATTTTCTCCTCGCCGCCCAGTACGCCCTTGGGGTCTTCCAGGTATTTGAGGTCCCACTTGCCGAACATCCAGTGCGGGGACCAGGCCGTGACGACCACCCATTCGTTGTTCTTGATGGCGTTGTCCAGGGCCGCGGTCATGGTCGCGCCGGAGCCTTCCATGAGTTCGAGCTTGTTCAAGCCGTAGTCGGTCATGGCCTGCTCGGACAGCTTCATGAGGCCCGCGCCCGGATCGATGCCGATGATCTTGCCGCCGAACTTGTCGGCGTTGGCGTTAAGCTCCTCAATGGAGTTTATGGTCACGTAGGAGGGCACGGCCCAGCCGAGCTTGGCTCCGCCGGAAACCACCGAGACCTTTTCGACCTTGTCCTTGACCTTCTCGTAGTAGTCGGCGTGGGTCACCGGCAGCCATGCCGTGACCATGGCGTCCACGTCGCCCGTGCCCAGGGCCTGCCACATGGCGGCCGCGGCGACGGGCAGGGTTTCGACCTCATAGCCCATTTCCTCCAGTGCGGCCTTGGCGGTCATGGTGCTGGCCGTGGCGCAGTCCCATTCCACATAGGCGATGCGGACTTTTCCTTTGGCCGCCATGGCCGGGGCGGCCACGAACATCAGACAGATCAGGGCGAGCAGAATTTTCTTCATGCGATACTCCTTGTTGTTTTATTTATCTTTGCGGGTGCCCAGCTTCTGCAGCACCCGGTCCAGGATCATGGCCACGATGACGATGGCGATGCCCGCTTCGAAGCCCCGGCCCATCTGCAATCGCTGGATGGCCTTCCAGACTTCGCCGCCCAGGCCCTTGGCGCCGATCATGGAGGCGATGACGACCATGGACAGGGCCAGCATGACCGTCTGGTTGACGCCGGCCATGATGGTCGGCGCGGCCAGGGGCAGATCCAGTTTGTACAGTCGCTGCATGCGCGTCGCGCCGAAGGCGGTGGAGCATTCCACAAGCTCCGCCGGAATCTGGCGGATGCCGAGGCACGTGAAGCGGATCGCCGGCGGCATGGAAAAGATGACCGTGGAAAAAATGGCCGCTGTCTTGCCCAGGCCGAAAAAGGGAATGGCCGGGATCAGGTAGACAAAGGCGGGCATGGTCTGCATCACGTCGAGCACGGGCATGACCACGCGGTACATCCGCGTGCTGATGGCCGAAAGGATACCCAGAGGCACGCCCAGGGCGATGGCGCACAGGGTCGAGACCAGCACCAGAGCGATGGTGCTGACGGTGGCCGTCCACAAGCCCATGTTCCAGATCAGCGCCAGGCCCAGGGCGCTGCCCACGGTCAGTTTGCGGTCCTTGGTCAGCAACCATACGCCGATGCCCACGAGCACGATAAAGACCGGGATGGGGACGAGCAGCAGACCGCTTTCCATGGCGCCGAGGATCATTTCCACCACTTCGGCGCTGGCCTTGGTGATGAAGGACAAGTGCTCGACCAGAAAGTCGATGCCCGATTCTATGACTTCGCCTACCGGCAGTTTGTATTCGTTCATGCGGCGCCTCCTCTTTCAGCCAGGGCCGCGACCAGGGTGCCGCGCACAATGACTCCCTTGAATTTGTTTGCCTCATCGACCACGGCCAGCGGATAGGGCAGGTCGGCCATGATTCCGAAAAGATCCTGGGCCGGCGTTTCTGGAAACACGGTCTTGATGTCCGTGCAGATGGCCTCGGTCAGGCTCCCTTCCCCGCGCTGGGCAAGGATGGCCGCGGAATCGGCGGACACGATGCCCACCAGCCGGTGCGTATGGTCGACCACGAACAGGTGGGCGATGTTGTGCTTGCGCATCTTGCGCAGGGCCGCGCGCGGGCCGTCGGTGCGCAGATAGGCCACGGCTTCGCTGTGCTTCATGACGGATTCGGCGGTCAGGACCTTGGTGATGTCCACGTCCTCGACAAAGCGCGCGACATACTCGTCGGCCGGGTGGGTCAGAATCTCTTCCGGCGAGCCGACCTGCACGATGGCGCCATCTTTCATCAAGATGATGCGGTCGCCGAGTTTCAGGGCTTCGTCCAGATCGTGGGAGATGAAGACGATGGTCTTTTGCATCCGCTCCTGCAGGTTGATGAGCTCGTCCTGCATGTCGCGCCGGATCAGGGGGTCGAGGGCGCTGAACGCCTCGTCCATGAGCAGGATGTCCGGGGAAAGCGCCAGGGCGCGGGCCAGGCCGACCCGCTGCTGCATGCCGCCGGACAGCTGGCGCGGGTACGAGGCGCCCCAGCCGTCAAGGCCGACCAGGGAAAGGGCCTCGTCGGCCAGTTTGAGTCGCTGCTCCTTGTCCATGCCCTGGATTTCAAGGCCCAGAGCCGCGTTTTCGAGCACGGTGCGATGCGGAAAAAGGGCGAAATTTTGGAAAACCATGCCCATCTTGCGCTGTCGCAACTGTCGCAGTTCGTCGTCGCCCATGGTCAGGACGTCGCGACCGTCGATGAGGATCTTGCCCGCGGTGGGGGTGATCAGGCGGTTCAGGCAGCGCACCAGCGTTGACTTGCCGCTGCCGGACAGGCCCATGACAACCACGATCTCCCCTTCATGCACTTCGAACGTGGCGTTGTTGACGCCCACTCCGTGCCGGATGGAGGCCATGATGTCGTCCTTGGTTTTGCCCTGGGACAGCATCTGCAATGCTTTCTTAGGGTTGGGACCGAAAATCTTGTACAAACCTTCAACATATATTTTTGCCATTAAGTCTCCTTGGCTTCAAGGTGATGGAGCGTGCGCACGCACGCCTTTTTGCAGCATTGGGTAGACTAGGGGAAAAACGCGAGAGATCAAGGGGATGGAGCGGGGATATATCGGGTATGCCTGCATACCCGACATGCTAGAACGGGGGGTGCTGTTGCACGAAGGCGGAAAGGGAGATCGGTCCTCCCTTGAGTCCGAGCTTGCGGCGGATGTTTTTGCGGTGCGTCTGGAGCGTCTCGAAGGAAATGCCGAGTTCCTCGGCGATGGCCCGTCCCTGCCAGCTTTGCTGGATGAGACGGCAGATGTCCATTTCGCGGGGAGTGAGTCTGGCGAAAAGGCTCGCCGATTCCGGCGTGGCCACGCCCATGTCCGCGATTTTCTCCTCCAGGGCCGTTCTGTAGGCCTGACGCACCAATGGCGAGTCTTCCATGGCGATGCGTTCCACCGTGGGCAGGACCTCTTCGCGCACCTGCTGCACCAGTTCGTCTTTGAGCTCCTGTCGCTCTTCCTCGACGTTGCGCAGGACCTGCTTCAGGGCGGTGTTCATGTCCGCGACCGCCAGCCGGCTTTGGGCCAGGTCGCGTTCCAGGGCGATGCGTCCGCGCAGGTCGCGCATCATGAACTGGAACAGGCGCACCTTTCCCACGCTCAGGCAACGGACCTTGAGTTTGACCGGGGTCTCCTGCCCGTCCGTCCCCATCGTCGTCAGCTGGCCGCGCCAGGACGCCCCGTTTTTAAGGGATCTGGCCGAGGCCAGGACGCGGGCCTCGTCGGCGGCGGGCAGCACGCGGCGCAAGGATGTTCCCGCTAGGGGCTCATCATCCGCTGCGTACAGGGCATGAGCCTTGCGGTTGGCCGCCAGGACGCGGAACTGGTCGTCAGTGAGCACGATGGCGTCGCGGGCGTCGTTGAAGACGGCGTTGAAAACGGCGTAATCCAGGTTGGCGGCCGAAGGCTCGGGGTCGTCGGAGGTGGTCGGCGCGGAGAGGATGCCCAGCTTCGCGGCGAATTCCAGGGTGGCCAGAAAGCCCCCGGCAGGGGCGAGGCGGCTGGGCAAAGGCACGATCCGCAGGTTCATGGACTGTCCCCCCGGCCCGGTCAGCGCATGGTCGGCTTGAGGGGGAAAGCGTTGCGGCAGGGGTTCGTCTCCTGGGCAATCAAGGCTCAGGGCGGTGCACAGGAATGTGCCGGGGGAAAGATTCCATTCCTCGAACTCTCCGGCGCGCGCTTCGACGACGCGTCCCTCGGCGTCGCAAAAAAAGAAGACCGTCGGCATTGGCGAATCCTTGTGGTTGCCGCCGCGCAGTGGTCACGGACATGACCGCGGCGCGGCGTAATTTCAGGTCCGCCCCAGGCTAGGGGATAGCGGGAAAAAACACAACCGCGCCGCGCCTTTGCCGGGCCGCCTTGGAGTGGTTTCAGGGCAGCGGATTGTGTCGCGGCGCGAGCGAGTCGGAACGACCCGGCCTTATTTGCCCAGAAAGCCGGCGTCCTGCAACCCCGCCTCGGTCAGCCTGTACTCCTCCAGTTTGCGGTACAAGGTCTTGCGCCCGATGCCCAGCACCTGGGCTGCGCGGGATTTGTTGCCCTGCACGGCATGCATGACCATGCTGATGTGCGAGCGCTCCAGCTCTTCGAGTGTGGAAAATCCCTTTTCGCGCGGGTTCTGGCAGCTCTTCTGGCAGAAGGGCAGGGCCTGGACGTTGATGATGTTGTTTTCGGCCAGGATCATGCCCCGCTCGATGATGTTTTTTAGTTCGCGCACATTGCCCGGCCATGGGTTGTCCATGAGTTGCTGCATGGCCCGGGGCGAGATCTTGTATTCCTGGCCGTCCTTGGCCAGGGACATCAGGAAGTATTCGACCAGGGCCGGAATGTCCTCGCGCCGTTCGCGCAGGGGGGGCAGCTCGATGCTGAACACGTTGATGCGGTGGAAAAAGGCGTCATGGAAACGTCCTTCCTCCACCTCCTTGGCCAGATCCTTGTTGGTCGCGAAGACGAAACGCACGTCCACGCAGCGCTCCTCCTTGTCGCCGACGCGCCGGAAATGCTGGGTTTCGAGCACGCGCAGGAGCGCGCCCTGCAACTCCAGGGTCAGCTCGCCCACTTCGTCGAAAAAGAGGGTGGCCTTGTGGGCCAGGGACAAAAGGCCGTCATGGCTGCGCTCCGCGCCGGTGAAGGCGCCCTTGCAGTAGCCGAAAAGCTCGCTGCGCAGGAGCTCCTTGTCGAAGGTGCCGCAGTTCTTGATGATCAGCGGCTGTCCGGCGCGCTTGCTCTTGGCGTGCAGGGCGGCCGCGGCCACGTTTTTGCCCGTCCCGCTCTCACCCGTCAAAAGGACCGGCACGTCGGTGGGGGCGGCCTTTTCGATCAGGTAGCGGACCTGCTGCACGGATTTGGAATGTCCGATGAACTTGGGCATGGACTTGTGTTCCGAATTATGGCGCAGGAGTTCGTTTTCCCGTTGCAGCCGCACCCGCTGGTAGGCCTTTTCGATGACCTGTTCCATGCGGTCCAGGGAAAAGGGCTTGGTGATGTAGTCGTAGGCGCCGTTCTTCATGGCTTCCACGGCGTTGTCCACGTCGGCGTAGCCGGTGATGAGAATGATGGCCACGTTGGGCACCGTCTCCAGCAGCTTGGTCATCAGCTCCAGCCCGTTGGCGTCGGGCAGGCGGATATCGAGAATGATGATGTCGTAATAGTGCTTGTGCAGGTGCTCGAAGGCTTCCGCCGCGCTGCCCACGGTGTGGATGGTGCGGCCCGGCGAGGCCAGCTCCCGGGAGAAAAGCTTGCGTATGTTCGACTCGTCGTCGACGACGAGGATTTCAATGGAATTGAAGATGCTCATGAATGCGGTTCCTTGTTGTTTGCTGAAAATCCGGTCGGGAGCATGACCCGAAAAGCCGAGCCCTTGCCGGGTTCGCTGCAGCCGTGGATTTCCCCGCCGTGCATTTTAATGATGTTGTAACAGATGGACAAGCCGATGCCGATGCTGTGTCCCTTGGTCTTGGTGGTGAAGAAGGGAATGAAGAGCTTGTCGAGGGTTTCCGGGGGGATGCCCTGCCCGGTATCCTCGACGATCAGCGCCGCGCGGTCGGATCTGTCCATGCTGGTGCGGATGGTGATGGTTCCTTTCGATTCGATGGCGTCCATGGCGTTGAGGACAAGGTTCAGAAGAACCTGCTTGAGCTCTCCCTGGGCGCCTTGAATGGTCACGGGTTCGGGGGACAGATGTTGGAGCAGGGTTATGCCGGGATGCAGCTTGATCTGGTGGTGCAGGATCTTCAAGGATCCCGTGACCAGGGAGTTCAGGTCTATCGTGCTGAACTTGCATGTTTTTTGACTGCTGAACGAAAGCAGGTTGCCGACGATGTCCCGGCAGCGGTTGCATTCTTCGAGAATGGTGGTGGTGTAGTCCGTGAAATCCTCCAGGATGCCCTGATCGGTGTTCTTGTCGAGGAGGGTGCCCAGGTAGGGGAGGCGGCGCTTCAGGGCTTCGGAAAAACCGCTGATGGCCGCCAGCGGGTTGTTGATTTCGTGGGCCACGCCTGCGGCCAGGAGGCCGATGGTGGCCATTTTTTCGGCCTGATAGTACTTGGCCTGATATTCCTTTTCCATGGTCACGTCGCGTTTGGAGACAAGGGCCGTGCGCACATGGCTCTTGTCGTCGAACATGGGCGAAGCCACGACCTCGAAATGCAGGCTGCGGTCTGGCCGATGATCGATGTATGACGCCCGGTCCGGCTTTCCGGTCTGCAGGGCGGTGCGCAACGGGCAGACCTGGCAGGGCTCGCTGCCGCCCCTGAAGACCTGGTAGCAGAAGAGCCCTTCGGGACGAGGGATGTCGAAATAGTCGTGAAAAACCTTGTTGACGTAAACGATGCGGTAATCCGGGGAGACCACGGCCAGGAGATCCATGATTCCGTTCAGGATGTCCTGGATTTCCTGTTTCTTGCGTTCGAGTTCGGCGTTGTAGGTCTCAAGCTCGGCCATTTTTTCCTGCACTTCGCGGAAAAAGCCGAGCTTGGTGTATTCCGGGCCGACGATGTCGCTGAGCGTGGTTTTTCCCATCACCAGACCTCCTCGCAGATGGCCAGCAATTCTTCGGCGGTGGCCGGACGCGGGTTGGTCAGCAGACAGGCGTCCTTGGTGGCCATCTCGCAGATCTGGGGGAAGGCGGTCCGGTCATCCACGATCTCGCGGAAATGCACCGGAGCGTTCAACTCCAGGAAAATCTCTTTCAACCGTTCGATGCCCCCTCTGGCAGTCTGCAGGGATGACGACAGGCGTTTGCCGAGGACGATTTCGCCGATGGTGGCCATTTTTGTCTCGCAGGCCGGGAGGTTGTAGCTCATGACCGCCGGAAGCAGCACCGGGTGGACCATGCCGTGGGTGGTGTCGAAAAAGCCGCCCAGGGAATGGGCGATGGCGTGGCAGGCGCCCAGGCTGGCGTTGCTGAAACTCATGCCCGCGGCCACGGCGGCCATGGACAGGTTTTCCATGGCCAGGGGATCGCGGGTCGCGAGGGCGGGTTTGAGGTTGTGCAGGATGAGATGCATGGCCTTCAAGGCCTGGGTTTCGGTCAGGGTGTGGGCGATGAGGGAAACGTAGGACTCCACGGCATGGGACAGGGCGTCCACGGCAGAGGTGACGATGAGGTCGTCGCCGGCGGTGGACAGCATGTCCGGGTCGATGATGGACACATTGGGCGTCAGCGAGCGGCTGATGAGCGACATTTTCACCTTGCGCGCGACGTCGGTGATGATGGCGAACTGGGAAATGTCCGAACCGCTTCCGGCCGTGGAAGGCAGGAAGATCATGGGCGGCAGTGGCCTTATGATCAGGTTCGCGCCTTCGTAGTCCTGGATGATTCCGCCGTTGCTGGCCACCGTGGCCACGCCCTTGGCCATGTCCAGCGGGCTGCCTCCGCCGAGGCCGATGACCACATCCGCTCCCTCGGCCTTGTAGAGCGCCGCGCCGGTGTGCACTTCGTAATCACGCGGGTTGGAGCTGACATTGGAATAGTAGACCCATTTCAGGGCCGAGGCTTCGAGGACATCGATGAGTTTGGCGACCCAGCCGCTGCGTTCGAGACCCGGATCGCTGACGACGAAGACTTTTTTGGCTCCGAGCTGAAGCGCGTACGAGCCGGTGTAGTCCATGCTGCCATGTCCGAAAATGATTTCCGGAAGAGAGAATTTTCTGATGTCCATTTCGTTTCCTCGCAACTCGGTTGCCTTCATGTCGTGGGGTTGACTCTTCGTGTCCGCGCTTGTTGCCGTGCAAGAACACGACCGCGCGCTTGCGGCTGCCCGGCGCGGGGCGTTTTTTCAATCGGAAGCTTCAACCTGCTGAAAATAAAAGGAAGTAATGTGCAGCTCCACGTATGCTATCCGACATGCGAACGACTGGTAAAGGGCCATTTTTTTGGGGTTCGGAAGCACAATGAGTCATTTTGACTCAATATGGTCCCAAAGGCCAGGCTCAAAGTGATACAAACGTCGGATGGTTTGGTCCGGGTACGGTGCGTGACGTAGTCTGCGGCGAAGCTTGGCTTTGGTTATGAGTATTGAATTCAGGATATTGCGCTGGGAATAAGGATTTTTTGAGCTTTTTAGGCGCTCTGGCCCCATTCTTGCCTAAAGACGAATCACGAGAGTTACTAGAGTGGATTCTTTTTTGGTTCAAACAATCTTTAGCGAGGTGCAATCATGGCTGTTCAAGAAATGGTGTATGGATTCTTCATTCCCAGCGTTACTCTGATCGGTATTGGCGCTTCCAAGCAGATCCCCGAGAAGATTCGGGCGTTGGGCGGCAGCAAGCCTTTGGTCGTCACCGACAAGGGTATCACCGGCTGCGGCCTGACCAAGCAGATCACCGACCTGCTCGATGCCGCCGGAATGAAGTATGAAGTATACGATGAAACCATTCCGAACCCCACGGACAACAATGTCCACGCCGGCGTGGATGTTTACAAGAAGGCCAAGTGCGACTCCCTGATCTCTCTGGGCGGCGGCTCCTCCCATGACTGCGGCAAGGGCATCGGCCTTGTCGTCGCCAACGGCGGCAAGATTCACGATTTCGAAGGCGTGGACAAGTCCACCAAACCCATGCCCCCGTACCTGGCCGTGAACACCACTGCCGGCACCGCCTCTGAAATGACCCGTTTTTGCATCATCACCGACACTTCCCGCAAGGTGAAGATGGCCATCGTCGACTGGCGCGTCACACCCGGCATCGCCATCGACGACCCGATGCTGATGGTCGGCATGCCCCCGGCGCTGACCGCCGCCACCGGCATGGACGCCCTGACCCACGCCGTGGAAGCCTATGTTTCCACCATCGCCACCCCCATGACCGACGCCTGCGCCCAGAAGGCCATCGAACTGATCGCCAAATACCTGCGCAAAGCGGTCGCCAACGGCAAGGACATCGAAGCCCGTGAAGGCATGTGCTTCGCGCAGTATCTGGCCGGCATGGCTTTCAACAACGCCAGCCTCGGCCACGTTCACGCCATGGCTCACCAGTTGGGCGGCTTCTACGACCTGCCGCACGGCGAATGCAACGCCATTCTGCTGCCCCACGTCGAACGCGCCAACATGAACGCCAAGCTCGAACGCTTTGTCGACATGGCCAAGTTCCTGGGCGAGAATGTTGAAGGTCTGTCCATCCGCGCCGCCGCTGAAAAGGCTCTGGACGCCATCAAGCAGCTGTCCACCGATGTCGGCATTCCTTCCGGCCTGATCGAGCTGGGCAAGCGCTACGGCAAGAACGTCAAGAAGGAAGACATCGCCATCATGACCGGCAACGCCCAGAAGGACGCTTGCGGCTTCACCAACCCGCGTTGTCTGAAGGACGCCGACGTGGCCGCCATTTACGAGGCCGCTCTGTAATCAATCAGCGCGCCGGTGCATCCGGCGCGCCCGCTCATGCCGGAAAACGGAGGTTCGCATGTGGTTCGACGATGCATCGCTGCTTTCCCTGGAAGAGGTCGATTGGAAAGTCGGCCTGGAACGGGATGAAGTCGGCGCCACTGTTCGCGACGAGGATTTTCTGGAAACGGTCAGATTCGACGAGACGTGGTGCGCGGCCCCGCAGATTTGAGGCGCGGGATGCGTTAACCGGCCGGATCGTCATGGTCCGGACCCGAAACATGAGACTGCCGTAATTGTAAGATGCCAGTAACTGGGGGCAGGGTTGGGGGTTGGCATTCCTCCCAGCCCTGCTCTTTTTTTTGTTTTATGTCTTGGCAGGCATGATCCCCTGCCTGCTGCACACCTCACCTGATTTGCCGACCAAGGAGCATTCATGAAAATTCTACGCATCAACACCAGGACCAAGAGCTTCGCCTTCGAAGAGCTCGGCGATCTGGCCGGTCTCGGCGGTCGCGCCCTGACCTCCAGAGTGGTCAACAGGGAAGTCCCGGCCAACTGTCATCCGCTTTCCGCCGAAAACAAGCTCGTTTTTGCAGCCGGCGTGCTGGCTCCGACCAACGCGGCCAACTCCGGGCGCATCTCCGTGGGCGCGAAATCGCCCCTGACCGGAGGCATCAAGGAAAGCAACTCCGGCGGGCAGTTCGCCCACACCCTGCCCAAGCTGAACCTGCTGGCCGTGATCCTCGAAGACAAGCCCGAGGCCGGAAGCCCCATGCAGGACATCTTCATCACCGAGGACAAGGTGGTGTTCAAGGATTCCGCCGTGGCTGGCATGCGCACCTACGCCGCCCAGGAAAAGCTCCTGGCCGCCTACGGCGACAAGGCCGTGACCGCCCTGGTCGGCCCGGCCGGCGAGCAGTGCCTGTGCGCCGCCACCATCCAGTTCTCCGACCCCGAAGGCCTGCCCTCCCGTTCCGCGGGTCGCGGCGGTCTGGGCGCGGTCATGGGCTCCAAGGGCGTCAAGGCCGTCATCCTTGACGGCGCGGCGAACGCAAAGACCGTGTACGGCAACGAGGAACTGTTCAAGGAGGCCCGCAAGGAATGGGTCGACGTGCTGCGCAACCACCCGGTCACCAGCCAGGGCCTGCCCGGCTTCGGCACGGCCGTGCTGGTCAACGTCATCAACGAGGCCGGGGCGCTTCCGACCAAGAACTTCCGCATGGGCAAGTTCGACGGCGCGGAGAAGATCTCCGGCGAAACCCTGGCCGGAAACATCGAGAAGCGCGGCGGCAAGACCAAGCACGGCTGCCACACCGGCTGCGTGATCCAGTGCTCCCAGGTCTACCACGGCGCGGACGGCAAGTACCTGACCACGGGCTTCGAATACGAGACCATCTGGGGCTTCGGCGCGAACCTGCTCATCGACAACCTTGACGACATCGCGCAGATGGACCGCACCTGCGACGAAGTGGGCATGGACACCATCGAGATGGCCAACACCATGGCCATGGCCATGGAAGGCGGAGCCATCGCCTGGGGCGACAGCAAGGCCGTCATCGCCGAGCTGAACAAGGTCGGCACCTCCGATCCGCTGGGCCGCATCTACGGCAACGGCACGTCGTTCACGGCCAAGGCCTTCGGCGTGGACCGGGTGCCGGTGGTCAAGAACCAGTCCCTGCCCGCCTACGACCCGCGCGCGGTCAAGGGCGTGGGCGTGACCTACGCCACGACCCCCATGGGCGCGGACCACACCGCCGGTTACGGCGTGTGCCAGAACGTGCTGAAGGTGGGCGGTGATGTCGACGGCCACAAGAAGGAAGGCAACATCGAGATCTCCAAGAACCTCCAGATCGCCACTGCGGCGGTGGACTCCCTGGGCCTGTGTCTGTTCGTGGCCTTCGCCATTCTGGACGACGCGCGCGGCGTGCCGTGCATGGCGAGGCTGGTCTCCGGTCTGACCGGCAAGGAGATGAGCGTGGACGAGATGATCGGCATCGGCGTGAATTGCCTCAAGGACGAACTGGATTTCAACAAGCGCGCCGGTTTCACCGACGAGGACGACCAGCTGCCCCGCTTCTTCCGCGAAGAGCTCCTGGCTCCCCATAACGTGGGATGGGGCTACACCACGGAAGAGCTTCAGGCCGCCAAGGTCTGATCCAAAATTCCGTCAACGGATCAAAAGAACGAATCCCCGCCCGGGTACACCCGGACGGGGATTCGTTCTTGCGCGCGGCGCAGGGCATTCCGGCCACCGTGCAATCAGGTCTGATCCTTCATGCGCTTCAAGGTCTTGGCGTAGGCCGTGAACACGTCTTCCCTGGCCAGCATGCCGAGCACGTTGGTGGGGTCCTGGCTGTCCACCACCGGCAACTGCGCCAGATCCGACTCCACGAATTTAAGCAACGCGGCGTAAAGATCTTCGTCGGGCCTCAGCAGCACGGCCTTCCGGGCCACGTCCCCCGCCACCAGCAGTTCGCACAAGGTCTCCTCGAACAGGACCTTGCGCAAATCCTGCACGGCCAGAATGCCGGTTATCCTGTCCTGCGCCCCCCGCACGGGAAAGCAGAGCTCGTTCGCATTGACGATGATGTCCGTCAGGGCGCCGAAATGCGTGCCCTCTTCCACAATGGTCACCCGTCCCGGCTTGAAATGCCCCTCGACCTGTTCGCGCTCCAGAATATTGATCGTCGCGTCGCCCACATGGGCGGGAGATTCGAACTTGTTGCCGACCTGATTCTCGTAGAGCGAGACATTCCTGCCCAGCACCAGCGCGATGGCCGTGGCCAGCATCAGCGGAGCGAGCAATCCGTAGCCCTGGGTCAATTCGCAGACCATGACCAGAGGGCCGATGGGGGCATTGGCCACCCCGGAAAAAAAGGCCGCCATGCCCACCAGGACATATCCGCCCGGCTCGGTCACCACGGAAGGAAAAAAGCGCTGTCCCAGACTGCCGACCACCCCGCCGCTCATGCCGCCGACGAAAAGGGCCGGGGCGAACATGCCCCCGCTCATGCCCGAGCCAAGAACCATGGACGTGGCCAGCGTCTTGCCCACGATCATGCCGGCCATCATGGTCACCGACAGCTTGCCAAGCATGGCCAGCTCCAGCCAGCCTTGCCCGCCGCCCAGAAGCTCCGGAAACCGGTAGCCGATTGCGGCCATGCCGAGTCCGCCCAGGGTCACGGCCGGCACAAAGCCGAATCGATCGGTCAGGGGCCAGAACACCTTGAACTTGATCAGACGGAACGTACGCACGTAAAACCAGCCCGTGGCGGCGCAGACCAGGCCCAGAAGCGCGTACACCGGCAGTTCGCGCATGTCGGAGAACTCGAACTTTGGGATGCCGAAGATGGGCTCGGCCCCGAAGACCAGGGTGAAGAGCGAGTAGGAGACCACGGAGGAAATGATGGACGGCAGCAATGCCTCGGCCTCGAAATCCTCGCGGTAGATGACCTCCACGGCGGTGAGCGCGCCACCCAGAGGAGCCCGGAAAATGGCTCCGAGACCGCCCGCCGCGCCGGCCAGAAGCAGGATTCGCCGCTCCTTGGCCGTCAGGCGCAGCTTTCCGGCCAGCCACGAGCCGCAGCCCGCGCCAAGCAGGGAGATGGGACCCTCGCGCCCGGCGCTGCCCCCGGCGGCTATGGTCAGTATGGAAGTGCCGACTTTCATGACCGGAACCGAGGGCGCGATATGCCCTTCCTGGGTATGGAAGGCCTTGATCATGGTGTCGGTTCCGTCCGTGCCCCCATAGCGGGTCTGAGGCACGAAACGCCGCAGAAGATACCCCGTGAAAATGCCTATCGCCCCCAGAAAGACAAAAAGCAGCCAGGGCCGGAAGGGGCCGGGAGAGCCCGAAAACAACTCCTCGCCGGCAGGGATGGGCAGGGAAAACCCGGCCAGGCGTCCGAGCAGCACATGGCCCAGGGCTTCGATGCCGACATAGAAAAGAATGGCCCCGAGTCCGGTCATGGCGCCGACCACAACCCCGAGAGCCAGCCATTTGAAGCTCAGGATGGAATGGTAGCTGTGGGCCAGCTCCATGGGGATCTTGAACAGGGAACGGAAAAATGCGCGCATCAGCCGACTCTAGACCAGCCGGGCTTCGGGCAGGGCCAGGATGGTCCGGGCCAGGGTGATGTCCTTGCCGATCTGGGCCTTGAGTTCGTCCAGACCGGAAAATTTGCGTTCGCCGCGCAAGCGCTGAACGAAATGCACTTTGAGCGTGCGGCCATACAGATCCATGTTCAAATCCAGAATGTGCACCTCGACGGAAAGCACGTCGTTGCCGAAGGTCGGGTTGTAGCCGATATTGGCCACGGCCGGATGAATTTCGCCGTCCAGCTCCGCCCAGCAGCAATACACGCCGGTCTTGGGAAAAAGCTCGTCCACAAGATGCACGTTGGCCGTGGGGAACCCGAGCAGCCGTCCGCCCCGGTTCCGGCCATGGACCACGGTTCCGGTCACGCGGTAGAAGCGACCCAGCAATGGCTTGGCCGTCCAGACGTCTCCGGCCTCGACCAGATCGCGGATGCGCGTGGAACTGACAATGGCCTGATCCACCATGACCGGTTCAAGCTGCTCGACCCCGAAGCCCCACTTCTCTCCAAGCTGGGTCAACAGGGCATAGTTGCCGCAGCGGCCCTTGCCGAAGGCATAGTCGTAGCCGATGACCAATTCCTTGACGCGCAGCCCCTCGACCAGGATGCGGCGCACGAAATCCTCCGGGCTCATGCTCGCCAGGCCCTGATTGAATTCAAGACACAACAGGTGGTCTATGCCCAGGGCGCGGATGAGCTCGGCGCGCTGCTCATAGAGGGTGATGAAAGGCGGAGTCTTCTTGCCCGTGAAGAAACGCAAGGGGTGGGGCTCGAAGGTGATGACCACCGACGGCAGGGCAAAACCTGCGGCCAGATCCCGCACCCGGGCAATAAGACGCTGGTGTCCTATGTGGACCCCGTCAAAATTGCCGATGGTGACGCAGGACCCATTTTCCAGGCCGCTGATCTGGTCCGGCCAAGTAACGCAATGCATGATCATTTCCTCCAGGCAACAAGCTGGCTTGCCTCTATACCAAAAGGACCCGGGCTTCAACACAAGCCCCGGCAGACGAAAAATACCAGCCGGCGCGGCTAACCTGCCGAAATCAAACATTTTGAAAAAATTTTAGAAAAAACAGCAACAAAACTCTTGCCAAACATGAACCTCTCACATAAACACGCTTCTCACGTCACGCCGAAGTGGTGGAATTGGTAGACACGCTAGGTTCAGGGTCTAGT
>JAEWKZ010000060.1 GCA_023393525.1 Pseudomonadota bacterium
GATCAGCACTTTACTTTGAGAAATTAGATCCATCACTTCTGCAGCAGGTTGTCTACCGTGGATTATTATATCTTTCTTATCTGAGATGTTTTTTCTTAAAATCATTTCCAGCGGGCCTGAACCCACGATATGAAACCGGCGATAGTCATAATTTTTTGAAATAACCAAATTGACCAATGATTCAATTTGTTTGTTATAATTTAGATTCCCAACGAATATGATGTCCTGCTTATTTTTTATTTCTACCTGCGATTCGTTTACAAAATATCCCCACTGAAAAATTTGTTTTTCAGCGTATCCGAACTTCGCAAACATTTTTACGCCATCATTTCCAGTGGCGGCAATAAACTTAACTTTACTTCCGTATTTCCACTGCTGTAATTTCCCTCGAAGTAATCGTAAGGCACCTTTTATACCTCTTAAATTTAATGGCTCGGAAATAATACCAACATTAGAGTCTCTTACTACCGCCATCTTAAATGCACTGTGAACCATTTTATAGCTCGAGATTCCCGAGAAGATATGAAAATCATTTTTATCTAAAAAAAGACTTTCCATTTCTAATTCATCAGGAGCCACAATAACATTCAGGAAATCATACTTTGGTACTTCCCATTTATCATTTGCTCTATATTGATCCTGCACCTGCGCTACAATCAACGTAACGCCGTGGTAGGCGGAGATTTCCCTAAGAAAATCCAACTGATGAGGACTGATTATATTTTGCCAGAAATAAAGGTTCATAAGATAATATGGGTACAACTTTACAACTACAATACATTTTTAGAAACTCAATATTTTGTTAAGTATTCGTAGTACAACATTCGGTCTAGGAATCCCTGCCCTATCTCTTTCTTCATTCGCTAAAGCCGTATTTTTATCACCTAGCGACTCACCATGCTTTAAAAATTCGACGGAATACTCATTTATTTTCTTAAACTTTGCCGCTTCAACGAGTGAAAATTTATGAAATAAATCTAAATCACCGGCTATTTTAAAGTTTTGATAGTCAAAACCCCCGACTTGTTCATAGAGCGCTCTCGTAAATACAGCCGCCGGCTGTATAAAGGGAAATATACCGTTCTGAAGTAAATACTTAGCGAAAAATCTGCCCTTGATACTTTTTAATCTATTTCCCGCTACGTCAATAAAATAAGCGTTTGAATATACCACGTCTGCATTACCCGGCATAATTGAATCATACAATTTTTCGTACCCTCGGCTTATGATAACATCATCAGCATTCACCCAAGTCACAAACTTTCCGTTTGCCTCTAGAATGCCCAAATGTATCGCATGATACATTCCGCCCCGCTCCCTCTGGTGAACTATTTTAACATTTGGATATTTACTTACAATTACCAATGTGTCATCAGACGATCCGCCATCCACAATTATATGCTCAAAAGGAATTTCCAGTTTCTGAACCGCTAGAATGTTTTTCTCTATAAAAGCTGCACCGTTTAGGACGGGCGTTATTATACTAATCATATATTTCTTTTTTAGGTCCTTTTATATTTCCTGTAATGTGCAAAAGAACTGCAATTACCAAGAAAAAAATTGAGGCATTAACTATAAAATTTGCGAGCACAATACACATAAACAAAGCAAGTAATTCTTTCTTATACCCTTTAAGAGTGGTTGTGAACCTCATTATGAAAATAAACCAAAGAGCGAGCCCTACCAGTCCTGAACGGGCAATTAAATTAACCAAGAAACTGTGAGGCACACTATCAATTCTGTTTTCGTACACCGCATATGTAGACGCGGTAAGATAAGGAGACGATGGTATACTAATCATATTGGGTCCTGTACCTGTGATTAAAAAGAAAGAATCTTCATACAGGAAATTTAAAGCGGCCCTGTCGAAAACCTCAAAACTGCTGAAAATATCGGGTTCATTGGGGCTAACTTTTTCGGTGCTATAATAGTCATCGCCTTCTGAAACTGTATTCTCAATCTTCGTTAATGTGCTTTCCCGGAAGAACTCATTCTGGTTAAGGAAAAACAAAGATAAGGTTACAAGAGCTATACCGGCGACAAAGTACCTGAATCTTCCAGTTACTATTACAAACAATCCGCCCCAAGCGAGTGTCATCAAATACGCGGATGCAGACATGCTTATAGCCAAACCAATAATAGCACTCCATAAGCCCAATTTAATGACTATATCTTTTTAGCTAAGGTTGTAGAAAGACACCAAAAACAATAAAACGATTGAACAAACACGCCCAAATGCTCTGGGTTCCCCGTTGAAGCCACTAAAACGGTCACCTAAAATACGCGCTTCAGGGAAAAACATTTGCTTCAGAGAACCACTTAGCATCGTATCAGTTAGCGACACCATTAAGCTCGCAAATATGATGATTGAAATAGTTTTTAAAAGATAATCAATTGTTATTCGCTTAGTATTAAGCCATAATAAAAGAATTAGGATAAGCGCAAATTCCGCTACCAGCCTTATTGTCTGCACAATGGCTCGGCCCTCCGCTTTCTGACTCCAACTCCGTTCGAAATCATATTCAGATTGCCAGGGAATTATATATCCAAAAAGAAACGCAAGGACGGCCAAATATAAAAATTCAATATATAGTGACTGAAGTGTCCATCTATTTCTGTATGATATAAATTTATACTGCATTAATATTTTAGGAATATATACCAATGCAATAATAAAGTGCAGCGGCAACGAGAACCCTGCTGAAAGTTTGAACATATCATTCAGCAACGATATAACGACTAAAACTACAACTCCCTTAACGTTATCTTTTAAAAAAAAGATAATAAAGAGAATAAGTAATAGAAAACTTCCGATCATTATTAATTGTTATTGCTGAATGTTTATATTGTCAAACTCTGAACTATGGTTTGATAAAGTCAATTATTAAGTTAGAAATATAAGCCACATCCTTCTCCTCTAAGTCGTAAAATAAAGGTAACCTTAATAGACAATCAGCAAATCCATCAGAAAACGGAAGTTCGGGTCTCTCAACAATATTTCTTAGATAATATGGACTCTTATGTAAACTAAGATAATGAAATACAGAATTTACGCTGTTATTTTTAAGATGTTCTATCAATAATTGTCGCTCATCCGCAGAGTTTAAAACAAGATAAAACATATGTCCATTATTCGTAGCATAGTCAGGGACAGTGGGTAATTTTATCTTTCCCTCTAACTTTTCCAAATAGGAATAATAAGTGTTCCATAAGCGTATTCTCTTCTGCTGGATATTCGCTAAATTTTCTAGCTGAGCATATAGAAAAGCTGCGATTGATTCTGATGGTAAAAAAGATGAGCCAGTATCTTCCCAACCATATTTATTTACTTCACCTCGAAAAAACGAAGCTCTGTTAGTTCCTTTTTCCCAAATGATTTCTGCTCTCTTAGTGAACTGTTCATCATTGATGCCCAGCAAGCCTCCCTCACCAGAAATAATATTTTTAGTTTCATGAAACGAAAATGCAGATAAATGTCCGATTGTTCCCAAAGCTTTTCCTTTGTAAAAGCTATCGACAGCTTGTGCCGCGTCTTCAACCACATAAATATTATATTTTTTTGCCAGCTCCATTAATGGGTCCATATCCACGGCCACTC
>JAEWKZ010000065.1 GCA_023393525.1 Pseudomonadota bacterium
CCCGAACGCATGGTACAAGAAGCTCGTGGACATGGCGGTTCATCCTCTTGGTTTTCATTGGCGTGAAAACTTGATGAACCCCATGTCCTTTCATTTTGTCAAAAGTACGCTCCAGCCGGATGAACCATAAAAAAGCCCGGAACCGCTCCTCTCATGCTGGAGGATCGTTCCGGGCCTGTTGAAGCCGCGTTTTTCAAGCAGCCCCGAATCCAAAGCGACCCGGGACTCCCCTGATGCTAGAAAAGCGAGATCAGCATCTTCGTGCCCACCACGAAAAGAATGACCGCGAAGACCCGCTTCAGTTTGTCCACGGGCAGGCTGTGGGCCAGACGCACGCCCAGGGGCGCGGTGACGACGCTCATAACCGCGATGGAGACGAGCGCCACCAGGGACACGTAACCCAGGGAAAACGGCGGCAGATTCTCGACGCCCCAGCCGTTGACGATATAGCCGAGCGTGCCGGACACCGCGATGGGAAAACCGATGGCCGCCGAGGTGCCGATGGCCCTGTGGATGGGGATGTTGTGCCAGACCATGAACGGCACGGACAGGGTGCCGCCGCCGATACCGACCAGGCTCGAAACCACGCCGATGACATTGCCCGCCCCGAACATGCCCGCCGGGCCCGGCATCACGCGCGACGGCTTGGGCTTCTTTCCGGAAAGCATCTGGTAGCAGACATAGTACAGGAAAACGACGAAAAAGACCTTGAGCAGGCCAGTGCTCATCTGCGCGGCCACCCAGGCGCCCAGGAAGGTGCCGACAAAAATGCCGACCACGATGCGACGCACTACGGCCCACTCCACGGCTCCGCGGCGGTGATGGGCCATGAAGCTCGACACCGAGGTGAACATGATGCTGGCCATGGACGTGCCCAGGGCCAGGTGCATGATCAGCTCCTGGGGCAGATTCTGCAATTCCATGCAAAAGACGAGCATGGGCACGATGACCAGTCCGCCGCCGATACCCAGCAGCCCGGCCAGAACGCCGGCCACCGCGCCGACGGCAAGATACAGAGCGAGTACTTCCAACATGATTTCCCCCCGATGGGAGCGCACGAAACAACGCACGCAGGACCCGGTAAAATTGGTAGGACCAATCTCTGAACCAGTCCGTCGGCCTTGTCAACGGGCAGGGGCGCGAAGCGCGATTCGTGCTTGCAATTCCTGTTGAGCCGGGGGAGTTATCGGCCATCGACCGCGCAACCGAGGATCATCATGGGACACATCGCAAGCAAGGACATCTACCGCAAACTGGGCAAGAGGCTCGACCAAACCCCCGTTCGCACCCCGTGGACAGAGGTTTTCAGGCAACTGGTGCAAGAGCTGTACTCGCGGCCCGAGGCCGAGCTGGTGTCGCGCCTGCCCTACCGCCCATCGACCCTGGGGCGCATCGCGGCCATGCTGGGCGAACCCGAAGATGTCCTACGGCCCATGATCGAGGGGCTCTGCGCCAAGGGCCTGGTCATCGACATCTGGGATGGCGAAAATTACCAATACATGGTCAGCCCCATCGTCATCGGCTTCTTCGAGTTCACCATGATGCGCACGGGCGAGAGGCTTCCTCAGGCCCGCTGGGCCGAGCTTTTCCAGGCCTACATGTTCGGCGAGAAGGATTTCCTGCACGCCAATTTCGGCAATGGTCAAAAGACTTCGGTCATGCGCGCCCTGCCCTACGAGGAAGCCCTGGGCGAACATGTGGAAATCCTTGACTACGAGAAGGCTTCGGCCCTCATCGAGGAGAACTCGGAATTCTCCCTTGGCCTGTGTTCCTGCCGCCACGAAAAGCACCATCTCGGGCACGCACCCTGCCGCACGCCCATGGACACCTGCACGTCCATGGGCACAGGCGCGCGTTTCCTGATCCGCAACGGCTTCGCCAAACCCATCGACAAGGCTCAGATGCGCGACATCCTGGCCCGCTCCCGCGACCAGGGCCTGACCCTGTCCGCCGACAACGTGCGCCGCGACGCGGGCTTCATCTGCCACTGCTGCGACTGCTGCTGCAACCTGCTGCAAGGCGTGCGCGAAACCGGCTACACGGGCATCCTGGTCACGGCCAGCGTGGTGGCCGTGGTAAACGAAACGCTGTGCACGGGTTGCGGCCTGTGCGCCAAGGCCTGCCCGGTGAACGCCGTGAGCGTGGAGAAGGTTTCCGGGCAGGACGCCCGCAAGCCAAAAAAGCTGGCGGCCATAGAGGAACATTGCCTGGGCTGCGGGGTCTGCGCCCTGAAATGCCCCATCGGAGCGATCACGCTCCAGCCCCGCCCGCAAAAAGTGTATCATCCCGAAGACAGCTTCGAGCGGGTCATGCTCCAGGCCCTGGAGCGGGACACCTTCCAGACCTTCCTCTTCGACAACCCCCAAAGCCGCACCCAGGAGTTCATGCGCGCCCTCGTCGGCGGATTCCTGAAACTCCCCCCGGTCAAACGCGCCCTTTTGGGCGAAAAGCTGCGCTCGCGCTTTTTGTCGGCCTTGCGGAAGGCGGCGGGTTAGTCCAGCCTGAGCTTGCAAAATATATAAAAAATTATATAATCCACTCATGAGCACAAAGCCGTTGAAATTCGTCGGATCGAGCCTCGATGATCTTCGGAATTTTCCGGAGGAGGCCCGAAGAGTTGCGGGTTTCGAACTTCGCGCGATCCAGAACGGAATGGAACCTCGAGATTGGAAGGTCATGCCGACGATAGGCTCCGGCGTGAAGGAAATCCGGATTCATGTGTTGGGCGAATGGCGGGTAATCTACGTGGCAAAACTGTTGGACGCCGTCTATGTGCTGCACTCCTTCCAAAAAAAGGGGTCAAAGACCAACAAGCACGATATTGAACTGGCCCGTACGCGGCTTCAACAAATTGGAGGCAACCTATGAGTGAACCCATCGTCGATTCATCCGGGAACATCTTCAGCGATCTCGGCTACCCCCCTGAAGAAGCGGCAATTCTTCAAATGCGCGCAGACCTTATGGCCGATCTTCGCAAGTTCATCGAAACGAAGAAGCTGACCCAAGCCAAAGCGGCTGTGATGCTGGGGGTCAGCCAGTCCAGGGTTTCCGATCTTGTCAGGGGCAAGTGGGAGAAGTTCAGTCTTGAGATGCTGATCATTCTTGCCACAAAAGCCGGAATGCACGTGACGCTCAAGACTGCGGCGTAAAGACGGGGCAAGCATACTTTCATTGCACGCCGAGCCCTGCCTCAACGCCTCGGCAAAGCCGCCTCAAACCGGGGGCCAGGCCCCCCGGTGGCTCATTCCTCCGGTTCCGTACTGTAGGTACGAATGGAAGCGATCTCCTCCCAGCCGTAATAGGTGTTGACGGACATGCCGTCCTCCTTCTCGGTCACGCGCAAAAAATCCGAACCCAGGAACAAGACGGCCTTCTCATAGATCCGGCCTTCATTGATCTGAATCTTGAGTCCCTTCCTGAGCTTGCGCGAGAGCGTTCCATGCAGGGGCATGGACGCGTATTCCACCACTTTTTCAAGACAATTCGTGTTCATCGGCTCCTCCGCTTCGGTTCATGTGGGCCTACCACTTGCCCGCGCCCATGGAACACATGGGCGGCAAGCCGGGCAAAGGCAGAAAAAATCGGGATGGAGTGACGCTCTCCACGGCTGCGGAAAGCCGTGGCAGATCGGCCGAGGAAATGCTGACCACCCCCGGACGGAATTCAAGGCAGAGCGGGCCGGCCTCCATGCGTTCGCCATCGCAGGGATGACGCCGCAGGGGCGGGGTCAGACGCCGGATTCGGCCATTTTCGAGAATAACGTCGAAGGAGTGCGCGGCGCTTGTCAGTGCGCAAAGAGACCCGTTCTCGCCAAAACGCAGGGAATTGCTGTCGCCGCAGATGCCGATCGCATCGGGATCATACGCCAGGAGCTCGCCCACGGGCGTGGCCACACTGACCGGCTCCGCCGGTTCCAGGGACCGAAGCACCCCGCTGTCGAAAAACGAGACGCCAATCCGCGCGGCGACGCCGCCCAGGGGAGTGGGCACGTCCAGCGTCGTGCCTGGCCACAGGGTCAGGCTGCGCAACGCTGCGGTCGGGCTGAAATACAGGCCGATCGCCAGGGTTTCGACAGGTCCCAAAGGGGTGTCCAGAGTCAGGGGAGTGGCCAGTTTGGCCTCGTCCTCCTGGGTCCAGTAGCCGCTCAGGGTTCCGTTCAAGGGAAAGATGCGCTTCAAGGCTCCGTTTTCATAAAACGAGACCTGCTCGGCGGGCAGCACGCCTGCGGGAGTGCGCACCAGAATCTGCTCTTCCAGGGGAAGATTGCGGATCATGCCGTTTGGATGAAAGGAAATGGCAGGGAGCTGCCGCTTGCGCAGGGTGTTGGCGGTGAATTGGGGAACAAGCATCCCCAGGGGAGTGATGAGCGGACAGGCCCGGGCGGCGATGCAGGATTGCACGGTGCCGTCGGAAAAGAATTCCGTATCCGGAAGAGCGTCAATGGTGCCGAAGGGCGTGATGATGAGCGGCATGGCAGCCTCCTGTTACGGAAGGCCAAAGCAGATCCCATGCCAGACATATCCATCTGATTTTTAAGTGAAAGAAAAAGACGTCCCCACATTTTCGTCGTCTCCTACGCGACGAAAATGTGGATGCTTCCTACTCTCCCCGCTTATTGAGGAGCATCTGCCCGTAACGGGCCGCGCCGTGAAGTCCCGTGTCGAGAGTGGTGATCAGCCGGATGGGGACGTGTTCCAGAAGAGCCCCATAGGCCGGACAGTCCCTGAATTCGCGCAGGAATTCTTCACTTGAGACCAGAAAGGGATTTTTGGCCGCAAGCCCTCCGCAAAGATGAACTCCGCCCCAAGCCAGGACGTACAGAACATAGGCCCGGCAGGCCCGGCCATAGAAGCGGGCGAACCAGCGCGTGGTTTCGCTGTCCGGGCCGATCTCGCGCGCGACCTCTCGAGGAGCCAGCCTGCTGCCGGTCAAAAATTCGTGCAGAAAGGAGAGCCCCGGTCCCGAGACCATGATGTCGCCAAACCCGTGGGAATGGCCGGTTCGGGCCTGGAGAAACTCCAGGAATTCGAATTCGGGTCTGTTCACAAACGCCAAAGGCGCATGCCCGCCTTCGGAAGGAAGGGGCAGAAAATCCCCGCCGGGCAGGGGCGCCAGGGCGCACAGGCCAAGCCCCGTCCCGGCGCCGACAGCGGCCACGACTCCGGGCCGCGCCACGCCCTCCTGGATCGTGATGGCGGACTGCGCCGCGTGACGCGTCTGGCAACCCAGAGCCTGGGCCACGAAATCATTGATCAGCGTCGTGCGTTCAGGAGGCAGCCCGGCTCCGGGGGCGCGCAGGTCGATGGTCCAGGAAGCGTTGGTCAGATCGCACCGCACCCCGTCACGCACCGGCCCGGCCACGGCCAGGACGACCTGTTCCGCAAGCCCGGGGTCGAACCCCTTGTCACGGGCCAGGCGCATCAATGCCGGCAGGGAGGCGATCGAGGCCGTGGGGATGCTCAGCGCCTCCAGCAAGCGCGGCTCCCGGCCTGACGCCGTGTCGAAAAGCCCCAGACGGCTGTTGGTTCCACCGATGTCCGCAGCCAGAATGCCTGCCATGTGCTGCTCCCGAACAGCGCCCCGCCGGACGGTCGCACGGCTTGAGAACCGAAATTTTCCGCCGTGCGTGAATCCGGACAGACGGGCTTATTTCGCCGCCGCCGCTCCGGCCTCGCGGATGCGTTCGACCACGTAGGCCACCAAGTCCTCGTCGGCCTCGTCGACGTT
Organism: Pseudomonadota bacterium; assembly: GCA_023393525.1. Taxonomy (GTDB): domain Bacteria; phylum Desulfobacterota; class Desulfovibrionia; order Desulfovibrionales; family Desulfomicrobiaceae; genus Desulfomicrobium. Next base: position 5,728 of record JAEWKZ010000065.1, read on the forward strand.
GAAACATCGGGCGTCCTCGCCCATCAGCCCTCCGGGCACCCAGTCGCCCTGCTCCTTTGCGTCGGTGACCAGATCGTCGTAAAAGCAGACCGAGAGCCAGCGCTGTTCCGGTTCATCGTCGATGACGTCGATCAAGGCGAACAGTTCCCTTCCCTGCTGTGCGCCATGGGCCCCGCGCAGGGAGTAGGTGATGCCCGGACGGGCCTTGAAATCAAGAGCCACCCCGTCCACGGCCTCAAGTGCCTGCCGAAAAACCTGAAACGCGTTCTTCGCATCGCAGGCGTCCCACTCGGAAACAAACGCTTCGAGTTCCTCCATCGCTTTGCTCATCGATCCTCCTGATTTTGCGAGTTATCCAGAATTTCCCTGGCCTGGGAGGTGAAAGATATGCCCTGCCCCGACTGGGCCCCGATCATGACCGACTCCACCACCGGGACGTTGATCGCGGACCCGGCTTCCCAGCGCACCAGGAAATTGGCTCCCGAACCGCCCTGCACATCCTTTTCGGCCACCACGTACCGGATGGAGCCCAGCGGATTGAGCCGCACCGGGCTTTCCAGATACTGCCGGACCAGCCGTCCCTCTGTATCGTAATAGTCCACCGCCGTCAGCCGCAGAGCGCTGCGGGGATCGGTATTGCGGATGGACAGGGTCACGGCCAGATTGAAAGGCCGCTCCCGGTCCCCGATGTAGATGTGCGAATACACCGGCACATAAAGCAACTGGCCCGACGACAGGCCGGGGCCGCCGCAGAATCCCGGCAGGGGGATGAGCAGCGCGAGCAGCACGATCCAGCGCATGAGAACCTCCTTGTCAGGGCCCGGAAAACGCTACGATTCGACCTCGCCCATCTTGGGCAGCAATTCCTTGGGAGCCTCGGATTCGTACCGGAAGGTGTGGCTGAAAGGCGTCATCACATCGAGGGCCTGCTCCAGGCTCGCGCCCTCTTCGAGCAGTTTCTCGATCTTGGCGCGCTCCTTCCACATGTCCCCCAACGGGTCGTGCTCCTTGTTCTTCACCGGCGCCACGACCTTTTCCCAATCATAGGGGTCGGCCTTCTCCTTGGCCACGATTTCCCAGTACTCGTCAGGCTTGCGGGCCTTGGAAGGACGCGAGGCCGTGGCCTCGTCCAGAATTTCGGAGAAACGGGGCAGATCCTCGTCCCAGAGGGCGATGACGGCCTCGGGCTTCTTGAGCACCTCGCCTTTCTTGCAGCGATAGACCAGATATGAACGGGACATGTTTTCCTCGTTAGGCAAATGGTTAAAAAAAATCAGAGGCCCATGCGAACCAGGGCCATGGACACGGCCGGGCGGCTGTAGTCCATGCGCGTCACCCGCCCGCCGCTCAGGATGCCTATGATGCCCTGGGCGTAACCGATGCGTTCGTTTTCGGTCAGTCCGGCCCGGCGCACCGCCGGGTCGAGTTCGAGCCCGTCCTCCACCACCAAGCGGGTCACGTCCGGGGGCAGTTCGAAGGCGGGCCCGAGCCCCAGGTACATTTCCCGACCATCGAAAATGGCGCAGGCCGTCAGGTTCATGTAGCCCGTGTTCGATCCCGGCACTTCGACGAGGCCGGACTCCAGGGCCACGGACAAAAAACAGTCCGCAAAGGCGTTTCTGGCGCGGTTCTTGGCTCCGCGCAGCGTTTCCTCCAGCCCCAGGGGCTGGTCGGAAACCTCGGAGGGCGCGGCCACTGGCTGGAACCGCGCCTCGGGAAAACGCGGGGCCATGACCTCTCGGATCGCTCCGAGCTTCACCGGATTCATGGATCCGACCCTGATGATCACGAAAACCTCCTCACACGCGCGGGCGCCCCGGCGGAGCCGATGCGCCCGCGCCGCTGCGGTTCATGGACATTCAGCCGGGCCCTGGGCCTCGCGGCCTGAATTGTCAGAACGTGACAACCTGCCAGCCGGATTCCATGTAGGCGCGCATGGACGGGTGTCCGCTCATGTCGCCGATGAGGGCGATGCCCGCCGCCTCGACCCCGGCGGCCACGCCGAGCTTCACGGAGCAGGCCCGGCACGCGCCTTCGAGCAGTCCCGCCTCGCGGACCTTGGCGAAAAGGGCGGCCAAGGGGTGCTCCGGCTTGACCAGGGCCGGGGCCAGCGCCACGGACGCGCCTTCCATGACGATGCGGACATCGTGGCCGCCCGCGTGCATGTCCAGGGCGTTCAAAAGCACGTGGATGAAGCACATGGGCTCGCCGTTGAATACGAACAGGACTGTTTTCATGAGACGCTCCTTAAAATTTGCGGATCAGCACCACGCCGGAGAAAAGCAGGATCGCGCCCAGGACGCGTCCCATCGATATGGGTTGGGACGGGATTCCGAGCCACCCGAAATGATCCATGACCAAAGACATGCCCATCTGCCCGGCGATCAAGAGGGCCATGACGCTCATGGCCCCCAGGCGCGGCACGGCGACAATGGTCATGGTCACGAAAAAGGCGCCCATGGATCCGGCCGTCCAGACCCACCACGGCAGCCCGGTCAACACTTTTCCGTCGGGCCAGGGCAGGCGCAGGGCCAGGCAGAGCAGACCAAGCACCAGCGTGCCGGTCAGAAAGGAAAAGAACGAGGCCAGATACGGACTGCCCATCAACTGTGCCGCGACCGCGTTCACGGCCGGCTGGACCGGCATGAGACACCCGGCCAGCGCTGTCAAGACGAGAATCAGTCCATCCATTGTCGCTCCCTGAAAAAGTACGGTGAATAGGCGATTGCCGCCCACTGAGGGCTTTGATACGGTATGCGTCCGCGCTGATCAAGGAGCGCGGACCACCGGAACAGCCAGTTTCCGGAAGCGACACGGGAGAAAGAAACCATGCTCGAAATTTTGCGCCGACGCCGCAGCACCCGCCACTACACCCCCCGGGCCATTGAGCCCCAAGTCCTGGAGCAGCTCAGGGAAGCCGTGCTGCGCTCGCCCTCCTCACGGGGGCTCGACCCCTGGGAATTCATTTTCGTCACGGACAAGCCCCTGCTTCAAGCCTTGTCCACGGCCAAGCCCCACGGCGCGCATTTTCTGCGCGAGGCCGCACTGGGCGTGGTCGTGCTCGGCAACGAGGACAAGGCCGACACCTGGGTCGAGGACTGCGCCATCGCCTCCATCATCCTGCAACTGGCCTGCGAAAGCCTGGGCCTGGGCAGCTGCTGGGTGCAGATCCGCCTGCGGCCGCACGACCAGGAAAAATCCGCCGAGGAGCGCGTGCGCGAACTTCTGGGCATACCGCCCCATTTGCGGGTTGAATCCATCATCAGCATCGGGTATCCGGCCAAATCCCTCGCGGGTCACCCCCGCGAAACACTCAAGGATCACACGATCAGGGTCAACACCTACTCATGACCATCACAGCCGGTCCCATCCGCCACGACCGCTACCGCTTCTGTCCGGCCTGCGGCGCTCCCCTGTCGCCGGAACGCCTGCGCCCCGACGAGCCCACCCGCCTGGTCTGCTCGAAATGTTCGGGCGTGGTCTATCTCGACCCCAAGGTCGTGGCCTGCGTCATCCTCGAAATCGACGGCAAGATCCTGCTCATGCGCCGCAAGCGCCCCGACGACACCCACAGGTGGCTGCTGCCCGGCGGCTACGTGGACGAAGGGGAGCCCGTCGAACGGGCCGCCATCCGGGAAATCCGCGAAGAGGTGAACCTCGACATCCGCCTGGACGCGCTGGTCGGCGTTTTCTCCTATCCCGGCTGGCCGCCGGTCATCATCGTCTACAGCGCCCGGCTGGACAAGGCCGAACCCAGCGCCGGCGAGGAGACGGAAGCCCTGAACCTCTTCCCCCCCGAGGAAATCCCCTGGGACATGCTGGCCTTTCCCAGCACCCGCGACGCGCTCAGGGCCCATCTCCAGGGCCGGGCTTGCCAACCCATGCCCCTGACCGTAAACAGCGCGAGTTGACATCGACACCCTAGAGCATTCAAGGATCATCATGGACACTCCATCCACGCCCGCGCATTTTTTGCGCGCCATCATCGAAGAAGATCTCAAGAACAAAAAGAACGAAGGCCGGGTCTTCACCCGTTTCCCTCCCGAGCCCAACGGCTTCCTGCACATCGGCCACGCCAAGTCCATCTGCCTGAATTTCGGCCTGGCCCGCGACTACGGCGGACGCTGCCACCTGCGTTTCGACGACACCAATCCCGGCAAGGAGGACCCGGTCTACGTGGCCTCCATCAAGGAGGACGTGCGCTGGCTGGGCTTCGACTGGGGCGGGCACCTCTACCACGCCTCCGACTATTTCGAGCGTCTCTACGCCTTCGCCGAGGAGCTGATCTCCAAGGGCAAGGCCTACGTCTGCTCCCTGTCCGCCGAGGAGGTGCGCCTGTACCGGGGCACCCTGACCGAACCCGGCAAAAACAGCCCCTACCGCGATCGCTCCGTGGAGGAGAACCTGGACCTCTTCCGGCGCATGCGGGCGGGCGAATTCCCCGAAGGGACGCACATCCTGCGCGCCAAGATCGACATGGCCTCGCCGAACATGAACATGCGCGACCCGGCCCTGTACCGCATCCTGCACCAGGAGCATCAGAACACGGGAAATGCCTGGTGCATCTACCCCATGTACGATTTCGCCCACGGCCTGTCCGATTCCCTGGAGCACATCACCCATTCCATCTGCACCCTGGAGTTCGCGGACCACAAGCCCCTCTACGACTGGATCCTGGACCAGCTCGACGTGCCCAGCCGGCCCAGGCAGTACGAGTTCAACCGCCTGAACATCAACTACACCGTGACCAGCAAGCGCAAGCTCAAGACCCTGGTCGAAAACGAGGTGGTGACGGGCTGGAACGACCCGCGCATGCCCACCATCTCGGGCCTGCGCCGCCGGGGTTTTCCGCCCGCGGCCATCCGCGACTTCTGCGAACGCGCAGGGGTCAGCCGCTCGGACAGCTGCGTGGACATGGGCGTGCTTGAAAACTGCGTGCGCGAAAACCTGGACGCGGCCGCGCCCCGGGCCATGGCCGTGCTGCGCCCGATAAAGCTCATCATCGAGAACTATCCGGCGGACAAGGAAGAATTCTTCGAGCTGGCCAACCACCCCAAAAACCCGGACATGGGCAGCCGCACGGTCGGCTTTTCCCGCGAAGTCTACATCGAAGCCGAAGACTTCATGGAAAACCCCCCGGGCAAGTACTTCCGCCTCTCCCCGGGCCGCGAGGTGCGCCTGCGCGGAGCCTATCTGGTGACCTGCCGGGACGTGCTGAAAAAATCCGACGGCACCATCAAGGCCGTGATCTGCACCTACGATCCCCAAAGCCGTGGCGGAGACGCCCCGGACGGCCGCAAGGTCAAGGGCACCCTGCACTGGGTCGGGGCCAGGCACTGCGCCGAGGCCGAGGTGCGTCTCTACGACCGCCTCTTCACGGTGGAGTCTCCGGGCAAAGATGCGGATTTCCTGACCCAGATCAACGACGCCTCCCTGGAAGTCCTGACCGGATGCAAGGTGGAGGAATCCCTGACCCGGGCCGAACCCGAGGCGCGATTCCAGTTCGAGCGCCAAGGCTACTTCTGTGCGGACCGCTTCGACCATGCCCCCGGCCGCCCGGTCTTCAACCGGACGGTCACCCTGCGCGACTCGTGGGCCAAGGTGGACAAATAGAATTCGAACCCGCCGGACGGCGCGGCCCGGTTCCCACGGACCCGCCCTCCGGCCGCGGCAAGGAGCGCCTGCGCGGATCATGATCCTCTATTCGCACCCGGAGCTTTCACCGCCCGCGCCCTGCCCCTATCTGCCGGACCGGAACCTGGTGTACTCCTTTTTCTTCGCCGACAGCGTCAGCGCCGGCGAGCTTTCCTGGTTCCTGTCCAGAGGCTGGCGCAAGTTCGGACATTATTTCTTCCGTCCGGCCTGCCCGGAGTGCCGCGCCTGCACCCCGCTGCGCGTGCCTGTCCGCCGCTTTTCGCCCAGCCGCGGCCAGAAGCGCGTCCTGCGCCGCTGCGCCCATGTACGGGTCAGCTTCGGGCAGCTCCGCTACGAAAAAGAACTTTTTGATCTGTATCATACACATTCGTTGCTGCGTTTCGGACAAGAGAGCGGCTTTGACGAGTTCATCGCCAACCTGCACTCTCCGTCCTGCCCGTCCCTGCTGGCCCGCTACGAGGAAAACGGACGCCTGCTCGGAGCCGGGTATCTGGATCTGTGCGACGACGGGCTGAGCTCCGTCTATTTCGTCTTCGATCCCGCCTCCGGGCACTTGAGCCCCGGCGTTTTCAGCGTGCTGCGCGAAATAGAGGAGGCCAAAAACATGGGTCTTTCCCACTACTACCTGGGCTATGTCGTTCCCGGATGCGAACGCATGGCCTACAAGGCCGGATTCCATCCGCACCAGCTTTTCAGCTGGGATGACGAACTCTGGCACGAACCGGGCGAAGAGCCGGAACCTCCTTCCCCCGGTCTGATTCGCCCTTTTTCGGGGTGGACAGGTCCGAATTAGGGATTACAATTCATCGTAATTTTACGAAACAAGGAGCCGCCATGGAACACAGAAACGTATATTTCGACAACAACGCCACCACGCCCCTGCACCCGGGCGTGAAGGAAGCGCTGATAGAAGGTCTTGAGATATTTGGAAACCCGTCCAGCATGCACGGCTTTGGCCGCGAGGCGCGGGAAAAGATAGAGGAAGCGCGGGAGAAGGTTGCCTCCTTCATCGGCGCCGACGCAAGCGAAATCCTCTTCGTCGGCAGCGGATCCGAAGCCAACAACACCGTGCTCTCCCTGCTGCATTGCGACAGCACTCGCTGCTCCTGCGCCCTGAGCGGACGCAGCGGCCTGGTGACCACGGTCATCGAGCACCCGTGCGTACTGAACACGGCCCACGATCTCAGGCGCAAAAGCCACGAGGTCACCTATCTGTCCGTGGACAGGCACGGCCGCATCGATCTGGAAGAACTGCGCCGCGCGGTTACGGACAAGGTCGGACTTGTGTCCATTATGATGGCCAACAACGAGATCGGCACCATCCAGGACATCAAGGAGGCGGCCCGCATCGCGCACGAGGGCGGGGCCCTGTTCCACACCGACGCGGTGCAGGCCGTGGGCAAGATACCGGTGGACGTGCGCGACCTGGACGTGGACTTTCTGACCATTTCAGCCCATAAACTCTATGGGCCCAAGGGCATCGGGGCCTTGTACGTCAAAAAAGGCGCGCCCTACTGCCCCCTGATTCTCGGCGGGCACCAGGAGCACGGCCGCCGCGCGGGCACGGAGAATTCCCTGGGCATCATCGGCTTCGGCAAGGCGGTGGAGCTGCGCGGGCTGGAGATGGAAGAGGAGGAAAAACGCCTGCTCGAACTCAAGAACATTCTGAGGGACGGCATCGCCAAGGCCATTCCCGACGCCCTTTTCATGGGCCACCCGGAACATTGCCTGCCGGGAACGCTCAGCGTTTCCTTCGCCGGGGCCGAGGGCGAGGCCATTCTGTTGTACCTCGACCTGGCCGGAATCGCCGTTTCCACGGGTTCAGCCTGCGCCTCGGGCTCCCTGGACCCGTCCCACGTCATCATGGCCACGGGCGTGCCGGTGGAGAACGCCCACGGCTCGGTGCGCATCAGCCTGGGTCGGGAGAACACCCTGGAAGACGTACAGTACATGCTCCACCACCTCCCCCTCATCATCGACCGCATCCGGACCATGTCCACTGCGTACAGGAGAAGATAAGATGGCAAAATGGACCTACTCGGACAAGGTGAAGGACCACTTCATGAACCCGCGCAACATCCTGCGCGAGGACAACGAGGCGGATTTCCACGGCATAGGACAGACCGGCAACATCAAGTGCGGCGACGAGATGATCGTCTACATCAAGGTCGACCCGGACAAGCTGACCATCACCGACTGCAAGTGGCGCACCTACGGCTGCGCCAGCGCCATCGCGAGCACCTCGATCCTCTCGGAGATGGTCATCGGCATGACCCTGGACCAGGCCTACGCCATCACCGCCAAGGACATCCTGAAGGAACTCGACGGCCTGCCCGACAACAAGGTGCACTGCTCGGTGCTGGGCGACAAGGCCCTGCGCGCCGCCATCGACGACTACTACGCCAAGAACGGCATGCAGGACCGCATCAAGACCCAAAGCGCGAAAATCGTGTGCGAATGCATGCAGGTCACGGACGAGGACATCGAGCACGCGGTGCTGGAAGGGGCCAGGAGCTTTTCCGAATTGCAGGACATGACCAAGATCGGCACGGGCTGCGGTGAATGCCAGGAAAACGCCCAGGCCGTGATGTCGGGCTACATCCAGAAACACTTCGGCCTCTAGGGGCGGGAGGAAGCCATGAGGATCCTGGCTTTCGGCGCGACCGGCTTTGTAGGCGGCCATCTGGTGCCCCATCTCCTTGAACGCGGGCACGAAGTGACCGTGGCCGCCCGTTCCGGGAAGGCGAACGCTCCCGCCGGAGCGAAGACGATTCCGGCTGACCCGACCGCTCCCGGCCCCTGGCAGGATCTGGTCGCCGCGCATGACGCGGTGATCAACCTGAGCGGGAGTCCGGTGGCGACCCGCTGGACCCGGACCGCCAAGGACCGCATCCTCCAATCCAGGGTCCTGAGCACGAGGCACATCGTCGATGCCCTGACCGGAGCCACGGGAAAGACCCTGCTCTGCGCCAACGCCGTCGGCTTTTACGGCGACGGCGGGGACACCTTCTGCACCGAGGATTCCCCACGCGGCCACGGCTTTCTGGCCGATGTGGCCGAAGCCTGGCAATCCGAGGCCCTGCACGCCCGCCAGTTCGGACACAGGGTGGTCGTGCCGCGCATCTCCGTGGTCCTGGGCCGGGGCGGCGCGCTCTCCAAAATGATCACGCCCTTCTCTCTGGGTCTTGGCGGCAGGCTCGGACACGGGCGGCAATGGTTCCCCTGGATCCACGTCACGGATCTGGTCCGGGCCATGGCCTTCGCCCTGGAAACTCCCGCCGCCTCAGGCCCGTTCAACGCCTGCGCCCCGGCGCCGGTGACCAACGCCGACTTCACCAAGGCTCTGGCCGCCGCCTTGAAACGACCCGCTTTTCTTCCCGTGCCGGCGTTCGCGTTGCGCCTGGCCATGGGCGAAGCGGCCGACATGCTCCTGACCGGACAGCGCTGCCTCCCCGCGGTCCTTACGCGGCTCGGGTTCGAATTCGCCTTTCCGCGCGTCGAGGACGCCCTGACCGACATCATTCCCCGCTTCAACACCGCCCGCAACGCCTGATTCGCCCCAACTCCGCGCGCTTCTTGTTTTTTGGGCCTGTCTGGCTTAGCAAACAGGAAGCTTTTTCGCTGTCTTCCCCCTTCCACGACCGCAACCCATGGAGACGAGAATGGGCAACGCGCCTTGCTTCGACACGTCAGTCCCCACCCTTGGCCCCTGCAAGGTCGACAATCCCCTGCCTTACTGCCATCACATCGACGACGCTTCCAGGATGCCGCTCTATCTTTCCGGCGACATCATCGACGACGCCCTCGCCAACACGGTCTGCGAGTTCGAGGAGGCCGGGCCCAGAAAACACATCTATTTCGATCCGCCGAAGACCAAATGCGCCATCGTGACCTGCGGCGGCCTGTGTCCGGGCATCAACGACGTCATCCGGGCCATCGTCATGAGCGCCCACCACAACTACCATGTCTCCGGGACCTACGGCATCCGCTACGGCCTGCAGGGGTTCATTCCCAAGTACAAGCACGACGTCATGGAACTCACCCCGGACAGCGTCCGCGACATCCACGAGTTCGGGGGCACGATCCTGTCGTCCTCGCGCGGACCCCAGGCCCCGGAGGAGATCGTGGACGCCCTGGAGCGCATGAACATCTCCGTCCTGTTCATGATCGGAGGCGACGGCACCATGAAGGCCGCCAGCACCGTGACCCGGGAGGTGCTGCGGCGCGGCCTCAAGATCTCGGTCATCGGCATTCCCAAAACCATCGACAACGACATCAACTTCGTGACCCGCTCCTTCGGCTTCGACACGGCCGTGGAGAAGGCCACCGAAGCCATCCGCTGCGCCCACATCGAAGCCCTGGGCGCGCCGGGCGGCATCGGCATGGTCAAGCTCATGGGCCGGGAATCGGGCTTCATCGCGGCCCAGGCCAGCCTGGCCCTCAAAGAGGTCAATTTCGTGCTGGTGCCCGAGGCGCCCTTTGAACTGCACGGTCCCGACGGTTTCCTGGTCAAGCTGAAGGAGAGGCTGGAGCAGCGGCAACACGCGGTGATCGTGGTCGCCGAAGGCGCGGGACAGGACCTGTGCCGCATCGACAACCGGGTCGATCTCTCGGGCAATCCCATCCTGGGAGACATCTGCGACGTGCTGCGTTCGGAAATCAAAAAATTCTTCGCAGCCACGGACTTTCCCTACACCCTGAAATACATCGATCCCAGCTACATCATCCGCTCCATCCCGGCCAATTCCAACGACCGCATCTACTGCGGCTTCCTGGGGCAGCACGCGGTGCACGCGGCCATGGCCGGCAAGACCGGGATGGTCGTCTCCAAGCTCCAGGAACGCTACCTCTACCTGCCCCTGCCGCTGGTCACGGCCAAGCGCCGCAAGCTCAACGTCCTCTCCAACTACTGGCGGTCGGTCCTGGAATCCACGGGCCAGCCCCAGTCCATGTTTAACTGCGCCAACAAGGCATAGACGCTTATGAAACGCATTCTCGCCATCGTTTTCATCCTGGCTCTGGCCGGCGGTTACTGGTTCATGCAGAACCGGGATCGCTTTTTCCCCAAACCCGTGGCCACGGAGGTCGCGCCCCAGCGCTGGCAGGTCAGCACGACCCGGCAGGAGCAGGTCGTCGCGGTCCAGATCCCGGTCAACGCCACACGCGTCGCCCCCCTCACGGACGGCAACGCAACCGGCAACGCAACGGGAAATGCAACCCTGCCCAGGCCCCCCGCCGACGACGTGGTGCGCCATGACTTCGTGGAGGACCTGAGCGCCTATCTGGTCGCCCGCTACCTGCCCGGAGGCACCAAGAAAAATCCCGGCGGCCAGGGCCGGTTCGACCTCAACGTCAAATCGGTGAACATCCGCTACGGCGTCGATTTCAATGGACTGGGCGTCGACCCCGCGGACACCCTGGGCGCGCGCAAGACCATCTTCGACCATGTTCTGCGGGAACCCGTCCTCGACTTCCTGCATGCGGCCTACACGCCCCTTTTCCTGGACAATCTGGAGCGGGCCTTGCAATCGACCACCCACACCCTGCCTTCCGGACAGATGGCGGCCATCAGCGAGGCACAGCGCAAGGAAATGCTGACCCTCCTGGGCGCGCGGCTGAAAACCGTGGGCAAGACGGTCGCCAGCATCGCACGCACGGACTCGATCCGGCTTCTGGTCAACAAGTATCTCGATGATGTGGAAAGCGTCAGTCAGGCCCACCTGGCCTTCTGGAACATGCAGGGCGAAGAGGTCTCGGTCTCGGCCAGAAACGAAGCCAGCGCGCGCATCAAGACCACCATCCAGACCCGGGAGATCTCGCGCCAGCGGCTGCTCCAGGCCATCGTCAGCGCCTCCAACCCGCAAGGCATGGACGCATCCGAGCTGATCTATCTGGCGCAATGGGTCAACAGACGCGGTCTGGAAGATCCGGGCAAGCTCATCGTCGTGGCCAAGGCCGGCGACCTGCTGGTCAGAACGGCCGAGGCCGTGCAGGAACGCGCCCTTGAGCCCCAGCCCGAGGTGGAGCCGGCGCTCACGGACAACGACGCGCAAGGGCAGTGATCAGGACAGGTAATTCTTTTCGCGCCGACAGGTCTGCACCACATCCCCGCCCGCTTCGTGCAGGACGAACTCTATGTCGCCCCGGCCGCCCAGCCGGGGGCGGCATTTTTCGTTGTTCCACAGGGTCAGCCAACCAGGGCCCCATTCGGAATACGGAAAGGCGAGCGTTCCGATGCGGTACAGTTCGGCCACGTCCCATCCCGCCGCCTCAAGCCCGGCCCGGTTTTCCCGGAACCAGGCCAGGGACCGGACATAGGCCCGTGCCTGGTCCTTGGATATCTTGCCGTTTTTCAGCAGTTCTCCGCTCGCCTCAAGCTCGTCGTCAAATGCGGACATGTTCCATCCTCAAGCTCATCAGTGACAGATCGGATGCGTGTACTGCACGCCGATCCCGAAACGGGTCTGTTCCGTGCAGCCCAGATCCCTGGTCCAGCGCACCCGCCCGTGCGAGCTTCTGTGCGCGGCCAATCCTGAAACCCCGGGGTTGATATCGAGCAACTGGACATAGATCCGGGTCCCGGTCTTGAGCGGCACGCAGGTCTCCATGCACAAGCCGCCCTCCCCCACATCCACCAGCCGGGCGTCGTGATACTCCTCACTGCCAAGCATGCTGTAACGTACCCTGTTCCCTTTTCGAAAACGCGTGAACGCGCGCCTGTTGGCCATCTCGTCCTCCATGCATCGGATGAGTCATTTTCCTTTCAAATAACTCATCCGCGAAAAAAGGAAAGAGGACGCCAGCTCAGGCCAAATCGTCCGGGACGAGCAGCGCGACCCCCCGGGCCGCGAGGGCCTGGGCCAGAACGCCGTCGCCTTCCACCCGCGTGCCGCTGAAAGTGCCGTCGTAGATGATCCCCCGACCGCAACTCGGAGAACGCGGTTGCAGCACGGCCACCCGCGCCCCGGTCAGACCGGCCACGCGCATCGCCTGTCCGACCCCGCGTTCGAAGGCCTCGGTCAGGTCCGCCCCGTCCCGGGTCACGGCCCGGCCGTCAAGCAGCTCCACCGCCGCGCGCGGCGTGGGCAGGCCGCCCAGCTGCTCCGGGCAGACCGGGATCAGAACATGGTCCCGCGACAGGGCCATGACCCTCTCGTCCGTCTCGCAGCGCCCGTCATAGCGGCAATAGATTCCCAGCAGACAGGCGCTGACCAGTATCGGCCCGCAACCTTCCAAATCCGTTCTTGTCATCGTTTTCCCCATCCTGTAGCCCTTTGAAGGCGACAATCCGCTTTAAAATAACGTTAAAATCCCAGAGGTTTCATCTTCATGCTCCAGTCCACCATCGCCCGGATCCGCCCCCTTGACCGCGCCCATTTCGCCACGGCCCAGGCCCACCTCGACTCCCAGACAAAACCCAAGGGCAGCCTCGGCGTACTCGAACGCGTCGCCTGCCGACTGGTGGCCATGAATGACGGCGGCGCGCCCAAAGTCGACCCGGCCCGCATCTACACCTGCGCCGGAGATCACGGGGTGGCCGCACAGGGCGTGAGCCTCTTCCCCCAGGAAGTGACCCGGCAGATGGTCGCGAATTTCGTCATGAACGGCGCAGCCATAAACGTGCTGACCCGCACCGCCGGGGTGGACCTCAAGGTCGTGGACGCCGGCTGCCTGGGCGGCAAATTTCCCGATCATCCCGCCCTTGTCCAGTGCAAGGTCGCCCCTGCCACCAAAGACCTGAGCACGGAGGCGGCCATGAGCCGCGAGGAGTGCGTACGAGCCCTCGAAAACGGGATCCGCCTGGCCCAAACGGCCCACGCCGACGGCATCACGACCCTCGGCACCGGAGAAATGGGCATCGCCAACACAACCCCGGCCACGGCCCTGTTCTGCGCCTATCTGGACCTGTCCCCGGCCGGCATAACGGGCCCGGGCACGGGGCTCGGGACCGACGGCGTGCGCCACAAGATCGCCGTCATCGAAAAAGCCCTGGCCCTGCACAAAGAAACCATCGCCAAAGCCGATCCCGTCGACATCCTGGCCGCCCTCGGCGGGTTTGAAATCGCGACCCTGGCCGGAATGCTCCTGGGCGGAGCGAGCCTGGGCATGCCGCTGGTGGTCGACGGCTTCATATCCTCCAGCGCCTTTGTCGCCGCCCGGGCAATCTGCCCGGTCGTGGCCGAATACGCCTTCTTCTCCCACGCCTCGGCCGAACCCGGATTCGCCGCCGTCATGGATCGCCTGGGGTCGACTCCGCTCCTGCACCTGGACCTGCGCCTGGGAGAAGGCACCGGCGCGGCCATGGCGGTCTTCATCCTGCGCAGCGCGGCCAACCTGTACAACGAAATGGCCACCTTCTCCTCCGCAGGCGTGCACGGAGGGGAATGATCCACGCAAAAGACCCGATGGAACGCGAAAGGGCGGGCGTGAAAATCGCCCGCCCTTTCGCGTTCACTCTGCGGCGTGCTCAGCTTCAGAGCGCCGCGCCGCTCCGGTAGACCTCGTCCAGGATCTCCTGTCCGCCGTCGGCCAGCACCGCTTCGGCCACATCGGCGCCAAGCCTCAGGGCCGCATGGGACGGGGCCGTGGCCTGCCTGCGGATGACGCGCTCCCCGCAAAGGTCGGCCACCAGGCCGGTCAAGGTGATTTCGTCGCCGCAAAGGGTCGCGTATCCGGCGATGGGCACCTGGCAGCCGCCGTCCAGGCCGAAGAGAAACGATCGCTCCGCCTCCACGCAGACACGCGAGGGACCGTGGTCCAGAAAAGCCAGCAATTCGTCCAGCTCCGGCCGGTCGGCGCGGTACTCGACCCCCAGCGCCCCCTGGGCCACGGCCGGGTAGAACACGGGCGGAGCCAGTTCCCGCATTTGCGGGGCGGACAGTTCAAGGCGGTTCATGCCCGCCGTGGCCACGATGATGGCGTCGAACTCCCCGGCCATGAGCTTGCCCACCCGGGTGTCCAGATTGCCGCGCAGGGACAGGATGCACAGATCCCGGCGCATCCCCATGAGCTGGGTCTGACGGCGCAGGCTGCTGGTGCCGACCCGTGCCCCGGCGGGCAGGGAGGCCACGTCGGGATAGTCGACGCTCAAGAAGGAGTCGGTGGGCTTTTCGCGCTCCGGAATGATGCCCAGCTTCAGACCCTCGGGCAATTCGGCAGGCACGTCCTTCATGGAGTGCACGGCGATGTCCGCCTCGCCGGCCAGGAGGGCCTCCTCGATCTCCTTCACGAAAAGTCCCTTGCCGCCGATCTTGGCCAGGGGCACGTCGAGGATCTTGTCGCCCTTGGTCTTGATGATGTTGAGCTCAACGGTCAGCCCGGGATACTGGGCGCGAAGCAGGCCGGAAATGTGATGCGCCTGCCACAGGGCCAGCTTGCTGCCCCGGGTAGCGATGCGAATGGTGTTCATCGAATCAATCCTTGAATGTTAGCCGCAGCTGGAGCAATTGCCGCCGGTGCAGGAAGCGCAGCCGCTCTTGCCTCTGGTGGTGATGGCGTTCGCGCTGGGAGATCCCATGACGATGGGGCCTCCGGTCCTGAATACGCCGCGCGAAATGAGTTTGGTGGTGTCGGTGCCGCCGCAGGCCGGGCAGACGGGCTGCTCCCCGCCGAGAATGACTTCCTCGAATTCCTTGTGACAGGCGTTGCAGACATATTCGAAGATGGGCATGTTTCCTCCTTATGGTTGCTCCGAACCCATCAAGGGTTCGAGCTCCGCAACCGCTTCAAACAGATAGTAGTCCACCAGGCCGCACAACAGATGGCCGATGGCTCCGTGGATTTCCTGGACCAGAGGCGTCCTGGCATCCGGCACGATCAGGGCGTGATGGCAGTGCGCAAGCATGGGCCCGCCTCCGCCGCCGCCCAGGCCCACCGTGGTCAGCCCGTTCTCCAGGGCCACCCGCAACGCCTCGTTGACGTTGGCGCTCTTCCCGGAAGTGGAGATGCCGACCAGCACGTCCCCGGCGCGTCCCAGGGCCTGGACCTGCTTGCTGAAAATCTGGTCGAACGAATAGTCGTTGCCGATGGCGGTCAGGGCGGATGTGTCCGTGGTCAGGGCGATGGCCGGCAACGGAGGGCGCTCCATCATGAAACGGTTGACCAGTTCGGCCGCGAAGTGCTGGGCGTCGGCGGCGCTGCCGCCATTGCCGCAGAACAGAATCTTGCCGCCCGCCGTCAGGCAGAGCGCCATGGCCCGGGCCACCTCCGCCACCTGCGCGGCGTGGTCGGCGAAAAAGGCCTTTCGCAGCACCGCGCCGTCGTGGGCATGGTCCGTGATGATCTTGTGCACCCGCTCCGTCATGGACACCTCTCCTTTCCGTGTTCGTCGAACAGGACCATGGTTTCTAAGTCCCCCCCCGGCCTTTGGCAAGGTTTTCTTCCCCGCGCCCGACCCGGCAAATTCTACAAATTTGCAAATCACATCCCTGCCCGCAGCCTCGGGTTTGACAATTTCGACATCGGGGCCACAGGCGCGCTCCCCCGGCGGTCGGGCGCGAGGAGCGCATTCAGCCCCCGTTCGCCGGGCTCCAGCGCCGCCGCTTTGCGCCCAATTTTTCCAAAATGGTAACCAGGCATGATGATTGCACAATCAACCCAGACCTAAAGGTGCGCAATCACGGCGTTCTTTCATGGGGCCCGCAATTTTATCAATTAACCTGCACGCCCTTAAAATAACTTTCTTTTTTTGGTTTTCTCCATTAAGAAAACCATCACTTTGTAACACTTACTTCATGGAGGTTGTTTGTGAAGAAATCCGCCCGTGTTTTACTTGCCATGGCATGCGTGCTGCTCTTTGCCGCGGCTGCTGGAGCCGAGACTCTCAAAATCGGTTTCAACATTCCGCTGACCGGCGACATCCCGAAAGTGGGTGAGGAATCCAAGTTCGCCGGAGAAATGCTCAAGGAAGACATCAATTCCGCAGGAGGCCTTGAAGTCGGCGGCAAGAAGTACATGCTCGAGTTCATCTACGAAGACAACGAATCCAAGGCCGAATCCGCCGTTTCCGCGGCGCTGAAGCTCATCGAACGCGACAACGTCCTGGCCATTGTCGGCCCCAATTCCAGCAAGCAGGCGGTGCCCGCCGGCCAGGTCTGCGACGACAACCAGACCCCCATGATCTCTCCCTGGTCCACCAACCCCGACACCACCAAGGACCGTCCCTGGGTTTTCCGCGCCGCCTTCCTTGACCCCTTCCAGGGTCCCGTGGCCGTCGACTTCGCCATGGAGCAGTTCAAGGCCAAGAAGGCCGCAGTGCTCTACGCCCTGGACAACGACTACTCCAAGGGCCTGGCCGAAATTTTCCGCGACGACTTCAACGCCAAGAACGGCGACGGCGCCGTGGTGGCCTTTGAATCCTACTCCTCCAAAGACCAGGACTTCAGCGCCCAGCTGACCACCATCCTGGCCGCCAAGCCCGATTTCATCTTCCTGCCCAACAACTACAACGAGGTCGCCCTGATCGTGAAGCAGGCCCATGACCTCGGCTGGACGAACCCCTTCATGGGCGCCGACGCCTGGGGCAACTCCGAGCTGATGGCCCTGTGCGGCGACGACTGCAAGGGCCAGTACTTCTCGACCCACTACGCTGCCGCCGGCGCCACGGGCGAGACGAAAGTCTTCATCGACCGCTACAAGGAAAAATACGGCTACGAGCCCGCCGACGTGGCCGCGCTGACCTGGGACGCCGCCAATCTGGTCTTGAAGGCCATCCAGAACACCGGCGGACTGTCCGGCAAGGTCCGCGCCGACCGCAAGGCCGTCCGCGACGCCATGGCCGCCATCCCCGAATTCCCCGGCATCACCGGCAACATGAAGTTCGACGCCGAAGGCGATCCGATCAAGTGCGCCGTGGTCGTCAAGATCAGCGACCAGGGCGAATTCGTGTTCACCAAATCCGTTTGCCCGTAACCAGCAGGCACAGGTGCGCGGGGGCCGGCCC
>JAEWKZ010000136.1 GCA_023393525.1 Pseudomonadota bacterium
GTTCCTTTTCCTCAGGAGCCTTGTCGATTTCGTCGAAGGCGACAAAGGATCCGCCGCCCTTCAAGCTCGCGATCTTGGTGATCGCGGCGGTCAGGGTCGTCTTGCCGTGGTCGATATGACCAATGGTACCAATATTGACGTGCGGCTTCTTTCTTTCAAATTTTTGCTTGGCCATACATTACCCCCTAATAAAATTACGTTTTACTATATATATGTATAAGTGAGTGCTTCGCGAGACAAGATTGGGAAAATGGAGGCGCAAGACTGAAGAGATGTGGAATGGAGCGGGAAACGGGACTCGAACCCGCAACCCTCAGCTTGGAAGGCTGATGCTCTAGCCATTGAGCTACTCCCGCATTTCATCTCAGTAGTCAGGCGACAGCACTATCTCTGTCTCCTACTGGTTTTCACG
Organism: Pseudomonadota bacterium; assembly: GCA_023393525.1. GTDB lineage: Bacteria > Desulfobacterota > Desulfovibrionia > Desulfovibrionales > Desulfomicrobiaceae > Desulfomicrobium. The sequence goes on from JAEWKZ010000136.1 coordinate 413, forward strand.
GCTAATCTGGTGGAGGGGGGAGGATTTGAACCTCCGAAGTCGTTCGACGACAGATTTACAGTCTGTTCCCTTTGGCCACTCGGGAACCCCTCCATCAACTGGAGCTGGCGATGGGACTTGAACCCGCAACCTGCTGATTACAAGTCAGCTGCTCTACCAGTTGAGCTACGCCAGCCCGTGAGAACGAACCCATTATGAGTATTCAATCCCAATGGCAAGCATTATTTTTCAAGGAAGCAAAAAAAAAGCGCCTTGCGGCGCTTGCGAATCAAGCCCAGGCAGGCACTCCGGCCGGCAGATGGACCGGCTCGGGGCGCGCGGGCGCGCTCACGGCATTTCCGAGCGCCGCGAACTCAAGGTATTCGGCATGATTCTCAAAGAGATAGCGCATGAACTTGTTGTTGAAATCATGGCCGGAGCAGCTCACTTCGAAATGCCCCCACAAACGATGGCTTCCGACAGCGATGTCGCCCATGAAATCAAGAATCTTGTGACGCACCATCTCGTCGGCGAAACGCAGCCCTTCAGGATTGACAACTCCGTAATCGTCGAAAACGACGGCATTCTCAAGAGAGCCGCCGAGCGCCAGGCCATTCTTTTGCAACCACTCGACGTCCTTCATGAACCCGAAAGTTCTGGCCCGGGCGATGCGATGGGAAAAGGTCAGCGGCGTGGATTCGAACGAAAAATTCTGGGCTCCGATCTGGGGATGCGGAAAGTTGATGTGATAATCAATCTTCAATCCGTTGAACGGCTTGGCGACGACCCGCTTCCCTTCCTGCTCGAAAACAAGCGTGCGCGTGATCCTGGCGATCTGACGGGGACGATCGAGCATCCTGACCCCTGCGGAATTGATCAGGTACACATATACGGAAGCGCTCCCGTCAAGAATGGGAATCTCCTGTCCGTCGACCTCGATCAGAACGTTGTCTATTTCAAGACCGACAAGGGCAGCCAGAAGATGCTCGACAGTGGAGACCTTGGCCCGCTCGGTGCCCAGAGTCGTGGCCAGGCCAGTACCCACCACCTTGCCGGGCTCAGGCACGATGATCTGCCGACCGCTCTTGGTCAGCAGCGAAAAAACGACACCTGTATCCGCACGGGCTGGCTTGAGTACCATCTCGACCTTTTGGCCGCTATGCAAACCGACGCCGGAGCATCGAACTTCTTTACGGAGTGTAGTCTGTTTCATGCCGAGACCATTACAAGCATCGTGCCAACAATACTGTCGATACAACACCCCGGAGTTAATGACGAAATTTTAGAAGCCACCCTCTCGGCGCCCTCGCCGTTCCCTTCAAGCAACAGTGGTTTTGTTAAAAAACAACAATCACCAACCGGTCATGGCCCGCGTAATCCTTACAGACACGCACGCCCCCAGCGCGCTCGGAAAACAGCTCGACCATGGCGTCTCCCTGACTGCCGTCGATTTCACACATCAACACAGATCCGGGTTTCATCCTCCCGGCAAGCCGTTGGGCCAGAGACCGGTAACAGTCCAGGCCGTCCGGTCCGGAAAAAAGGGCGAGTTCGGGCTCGTAGTCGATCACTTCACGACTGAGCGAAGAGCGCGTGCGCAGCGGCACGTAAGGAAGATTCGCCAGGACGACATCGAAAGCGCGCGTCTTGACGGCGTCCGTCAGATCGCCTTGAAAGAACGCCGTCCTGCCCAGGACGCCGTGCGCCAGGGCATTCGAACGCGCAATGGCGAGGGCCTGCCGGGACACATCCACGGCCACGATCCGGGCGAAAGGAAACAGGTTCGCGCAGGAAACCGCCAGCGCTCCGCTTCCGGTTCCCAAATCCAGAACGCGCAGAGGGGCGTCGCTGTGAAACATCTCCGTCATCATGTCGAGCAGGAGTTCCGTTTCCGGGCGAGGGATAAGGACTCCGGGACCGACCCGAAAAGAATACCCGTAGAATTCCTTGGACCCGACAAGATAGGCCACCGGCTCTCCGCGCAACCGGCGCGCGCACAACGCGTCCATTCGGATACGGCAGGATTCGTCCACCGGCGAGGCGACATCGATAAGCATTTCAAGCCTGGGCAAGCCCAGCACATGGGAAAGCAGAACCTGGGCGGAAAGGCGTGGAGAATCGACACCGCCTTGCAGCAGCGCCGCTTCCCATTTCTCAAGCACCTGTTTCCGGGATTGCATGGGCAAGAAAAAAGCCGAGTTTCCTCAGCTTTCCTTCATGGCTTCAGCCTGATAATGCTGGACCAGCCCATCGATGATGTCATCGATGTGCCCTTCCATGGCCTGATCGAGATTGTATAGCGTGAGATTGATGCGGTGATCCGTTACCCGGCCCTGAGGATAGTTATAGGTACGGATCCGTTCGGACCTGTCGCCGGAACCGACCTGGGCCTTGCGATTGTCGTCGTAGGCCTTCTTGGTCTCGTCCTGGGCGGCCTGGAGCAACCGGGAGCGCAGCACCTTGAGCGCCTTGGCCTTGTTCTTGTGCTGCGACTTCTCGTCCTGGCAGATGACGACAAGACCCGTCGCAAGATGGGTGATGCGGATGGCCGAGTCCGTCGTGTTGACCGACTGCCCGCCCGGTCCGGAAGAACGGAACACGTCCACGCGGATATCGTTCGGATCGATCTTCACGTCAACCTCTTCCGCTTCCGGAAGGATCGCCACGGTGATGGCCGAGGTGTGAATTCGCCCCTGGCTCTCCGTGGCTGGAACGCGCTGCACCCGATGGGCGCCGGACTCGTACTTCAGCTTGCTGTAGACATTCGTACCGGAAACGGAAGCTACAATTTCCTTGAAGCCGCCCGTTCCGGTGTCACTGCTGCTCATCACTTCGACGCGCCAGCCATGCAGCTCCGCGTATCGTGAATACATCCTGAACACGTCGGCGACGAACAGTGCCGCCTCTTCCCCTCCGGTCCCGGCGCGAATTTCGAGAATGATGTTCTTCTCGTCCAGCGGGTCCTTGGGGGTAAGAAGCTGCTTGAGCTCGCGTTCCTGCTCGCCGATACGCGACTTCAGGATCGCGATCTCGGCCTGGGCCATCTCGCAGAGCTCGGGATCAGGATCCTTGGCCAGCTCCTGGTTTTCGGCCAACTCACGCAGCATGGTCTTGTACAGCTCGAACGCCTTGACGACGTCTTCAAGCTCGGCATGCTTTTTGGCGATTTTGCGATAGCGCTCCTGATCCTGAAAAATCTCGGGAGTACTCAGTTCGCGCTCGAGTTCGCGGTATTTCGCCGCAAGGCTTTCTAACTTGTCGACCATGTGAATGCTTTTTCAACTCCACCGGATACCAATGGCATCCCTGCGGATTATTTGCTGATGTTGGCGTATTTCTTCCGGAATCTGTCGATGCGGCCGGCCGAGTCGATAAAGCGCTGCTCACCGGTGAAAAAAGGATGACAGTGGGAGCAGATTTCAACAGCGAGTTCCTCGCCGACAGTCGACTTGGTGGTGAACTCGTAACCGCAGGCGCAACGGACCGCGGTTTCAAAAACTTTGGGATGCAGATCTTTCTTCATGGGAAACCTCCAGTTTCAAAAAGAGAGAGGACAACTAAACCACTCGGTGACGAATGGCAAGCCGAAATTCGCGCGAAGCGGTTTTGGAAAAAAGAGAGTCAGGAAAGCCCTTTGGCTTGATTGATCGAGATATTGAAGGCCACGGAAAAAATATGGTGCATGAAATCCACGTACTCGACCGCCACATTTTCCGGGACGGAGATGCGAGCCGGCGCGAAATTCACGATGCCGCGCACGCCGGCCTCGATCAGGTAGTTGGCGGCGCGCTGGGCGCGTTCGGGAGGAGTGGTGATGATGCCGATTTCAATCGCAAGTTCGCTGACTTTTTCTTTCAGGCGACGGGAACAGACGACTTCCAGACCGGCGACTTCCTCGCCGATCTTGAACGGATCGCAATCGAAGGCGCCGACCAGGATGAACCCCCGACGGCGAAAGATGCCATGACGCAGCAAGGCCCGGCCAAGATTGCCAACCCCGACCAAAGCGACATTCCAGGTACGGTCGATTCCCAGGGATTGCTTGATGGCGGTCAGCAGATCCTGGACGTAGTATCCGACGCCTCGCACGCCGAATTCACCGAAATACGCAAGATCCTTCCGAATCTGTGAAGGATTCACACCGCAAGCGCGAGCCAGTCCGTCCGAGGATATGACAGAGTCCCCTTCCTGGAGAAGCGTCTCCAGGACTTGAACGTAGACAGCCAGGCGCTGAATTGTGGCGCGAGGTATGTGGGCGCTTTTCAAAATATCTCCAAACAAAAAACTTTGTGAGTCATTTCACTAGGATGTCAAAAAAAGAGGGAGGCTGGGCCTCCCCCTTTTTTCCGACCGGAGTTAGCCAACGAAGGGGTTGGCGAACAGAAGGATCAGGTTAACAACCAGGGCGTAGATGGCCAGAGATTCGATCATGGCCAGGCCGATCAGCATGGTCACGGTGATCTTGCCGGAAGCTTCGGGGTTGCGGGCGGTGCCTTCGCAAGCAGCCTTCAGGCCAAGACCCTGAGCGATGCCACAACCGGCGGCGGCGATAGCCATGCCCAGAGCGGCGGCCCAGGAGATGGTGGAGATGACTTCAGGAGCGGCGTCAGCGGCGAAAGCGCAAGAAGCAACGGCAACCAAAGCGACAGTGGCCAGTACGGACAGGAAACCTTTACGCATGATAAAAAATCCTCCTAAAAACGTATAATGTTAGTGGTCGAAAAGACCATTTCCCCCAGAATTAGTGAGCTTCTTCAAAAGCGCCCTTCAGGTAGAGCATGGAAAGCATGAAGAAGACGAAGGCCTGAATGACGTCGGCCAGCATGAACAAGAAGTACATCGGGATGGTGGACACGATGGGCGCGAGCATGAACAGCAGGGCCAGAACGATGTCCTCACCGCGGATGTTTCCGAAAAGACGCAGAGAAAGCGACAGCATGCGCGCGAAGTGCCCGATCACTTCGATCGGGAACATGAGCGGCGCCATCCACAGCATGGGCCCGGTGAAGTGATGGATGTAGTGGGCTCCGTGCAGCTTCAACCCCCAGTACTGGTAATAGACGAAGACGAACACGGCCATGGACGCGGTCGTGTTGATGTTCGCGGTCGGAGCATCGCCGCCCGGGAACAAGCCGCCGACGTTGCAGCACAGGATGTAGATGAACAGCGTGGCCAGAACCGGAAACACCTTGCGCCCGTCCTCGCCCATGTTGGCGACGACGAAATCCTCGAGGCCGCCGATCAGAAGCTCGAAGAAATTCTGCAAGCCCTTGGGCACGAGCGAGATCTTCTTGGTCGCCATTAGGGCCACAGCGATCAGAATGGCCATGACGGTCCAGGAATACAGGACGTTCACGGGAATCAAAGAATGACCGTGAGCATCGACAAGACCGATGGCCTTTACTGCTTCTTCAACGAGAAAAATTGGATGCAACCCCCCTGCCATTTTACGCCTCCTTAGAAGTTTTCCCCAAAAATTGTGACATTCCCCAAAGCAAAATATTGATCAGGACAGTGGACACTCCCAGCAGCAGCCATGGGACCGACGATCCCTTCACGGCTATCAGCAGATACAGGACCAGGGCCGTCAGAGCCAATCGCCCGTAAAAGCTGAACAGCTGAACCGCCACCGCGCCTTTTTGCAAATACACGACTTCCTGGATGACCTTGCCCATGGCGAGAAAGTTGATGCTCCCAAGCAGCACCCCCGCGACAAAGTCCACCCCCATGCCGCCCAGCAACAGCGCGGGCAGGGACCCCAGCAGAATGCAAACCTGGTACAGCGCCATCTTGCGCACTTCCGGGACATGAAAGCCCCTGGCGTACAGCCCGCGCTCAATCGTTTTTTGTATTCTCTGGAGCATCCGCTTCCGCTTCTTTTTTCTGTATACGCTGCATTTCGCGAAACATGTTCTTGTATCCGGCCACGATTCCGAAAACCAGGAACAGCAACATGAGCCAAGGCTTGGTCCCGAAGTACTTGTCGAGGTAGTACCCCATCCCCATGCCCACGATCACGCCGGACACCAGATGGATCCCCATCATGGACGCAAGGCCCAGCGATTCGAAATGCTTATTTTTTTTCTTGTTAAAGAACATGTATCATCTCGCGGGACGAATGACCGCCCCATGTGGTTCGTGCAATAAATCACAAATCGAAATCGGGGCTACCATAGCCCCCAACTTCGCGTCAATCAAAGTTTTGCGCAAACGCCGATTTTCTCACCTCGCCCAGTCCTCCGTCGTCCCGCACGCGCGGATGCCCGATCGGCATCCACAGGCGCGCCGGCTTGCCAGCCCGTCGTATTCGCACTATGCCCGGACACGAAATCAACAATCCTGGCATCAAACCCAGCAGCACGAGAATCAATGAAAAACATCCCTGAACTCAAAGTCCGCCAGCTGAAAGTCGAACCGGACCCGCGAAAAGTCCTGCGCAGCGCAGACATCCGAGACAATGTGAACGCCGTGTGCCTGTTCCAGCCCCGCGCGCGCAAAGCGCTGGAACTGGGCCTTTCCATTCCGGGCCTGGAATACAACGTCTATGTCGCCGGCGAACCGGGGCTTGGCCGGACCTATCTGGTCGAAAACTTCCTTCTCCCCCAGGCCAAGAACGGCACGACGCCCCCGGACCTCGTCTACCTGAACAATTTCGACAACCCCGACAAGCCGATACTGGTCAGCCTCACGCCAGGGCAAGGCAAACTCCTCAAGGAAAATCTGCAACGCACGGTCAAACGCCTGCGCCGCGATCTGCCCCGACATTTCGAGCAGGCCAGCTACCTGCGCCTGCAGAACAAGCTGTTCACCAAACTGGCCCTGGTTCGCGACGATCTCATGGACAAGATGGAGGAAGCCGCCCAGAAAAAAGGGTTCAGCCTGAACATCGACGACGCCGGAGCCGTCTCGCTGACGCCGCTGGTTGATGGCAAGGTGCTCTCGTCGGAAGATTTCGAACGCCTTGAATCGTCCCAGAAAAAAGTCATCAAGGACCAAAGCAGCGCCGTGCTGAACACCATCGCGGACCTTTCACGCCAGGTCAACAAAAGCGAGCAGGAGTTCCGGGCCAAGGAACTCCAGTTGGCCCAGGAACATGCGGCTGGCCTCGTGGACCGGTTGCTCATGCCCATCCACAAGAAATTTTCCGAAAACAAGGTTCTCAAAAAATATTTCGAATCCTTCAAGGAAGACGTCCTCGAAAACCTGCCCCACTACCAGGGTCGGCAGGAGCGCGAGCCGCGCAGCGGGCCGGAACAACAGGGCGAAGCCCTGCCCGACTCCTTTTTTCAGCGTTACGATGTCAATCTCTTCGTGGACAACTCCGAAGTGATCGGTGCGCCCGTGGTCAAGGAGATAAACCCCGGTTTCTTCAACCTTCTCGGGTGCGTTGAACGCGAAACCGAATGGGGCACCTACTACACGGATTTCTCCCTGATCAAGGCCGGGGCGGTGCATCGCGCCAACGGGGGCTTCCTCATCCTGCGCGTCGACGATCTCCTGAGCCATCCCACCGCCTGGGAAGGCCTGCTGCGCTGCCTACGCACCAAGCAGTCGAGCCTGGACGACCCCACGGACCACTACGACCTGCTGCGCACCCGCACCATCAGTCCGGAACCGATCCCGCTGTCTCTCAAGGTCCTGCTCATCGGCGACGACGAGACCTACGAACTTCTCTACATGCATGACGAACGGTTTCGGAAGATATTCAAGCTCAAGGCGCACATCCAGGACACCGTGGAGCGCACCCCCGAGTCCATTACCGGATATGCCCAGGCCCTGGACCGGGCAGGCCGCGAAGCCGCCCTGCGCAGCTTCACCAAAGACGCCTACGCCGAACTCGTCAACTATTCTACCCGCATGGCCGAAGATCAGGAACGACTGTCCCTGCATTTCTCCCATCTGCGCGAAATCATGATCGAGGCCAACGCGCTTGCCGCCGGCCAGGACAAGCGCAACATCGACGCGGGCATCGTCAAGCAGGCCCTGGACGAGCGCGAGTACAGGACCAACCTGTACCAGGAGGAGTTCCTGCGCGAATACGACCGCAGATCCATCAAGGTCCGCACCCAGGGGCAGGGAGTCGGAGTGGCCAACGGCCTGTCCGTGACCCAGGTCGGAGATTACGTCATGGGCCTGCCCCATCAGATTTCCTGCACGGTCGGGGTCGGCCATGGCGGCATCATGGATCTGGAGCGCGAGGCCGAACTGGGCGGGCCGATCCACACCAAGGGCATGATGATCCTCAAGAGTTATTTCGTGAACCTTTTCGCACGCAACAAGCCGCTGGTGCTGACCGGTAGCCTGTGCTTCGAACAGAGCTACGCCCAGGTCGACGGGGACTCCGCGTCCGGAGCGGAATTGGCCGCCCTGCTTTCCGCCCTCTCCAACGTGCCGATCCGTCTCGATCTGGCCTTTACAGGCGCCATCTCGCAGTCAGGGGCCATCATGGCCGTGGGCGGAGTCACGCACAAGGTGGAGGGATTCTTCGAAGTCTGCCGCAGACGCGGCCTCACGGGCCGACAGGGCGTTCTTCTGCCCCGGGACAACATCGTGCACCTGGTGCTCAGGGACAACGTGCTGCAGGCCATCAAGGACGGGCAGTTCCATATCCATCCAGTGAGCACCATCGAGGAGGCCATGGAGTTCCTGACCGGCAAAAAGGCGGGAGAGCGGCTGAAAGACGGACGTTTTTCCAGGAATTCCATCTACGCGGCCGTGGACGAGAGGCTGACCGAACTGGCCGTGCTGGCTGAAAAAAAATGCGCCATGCCCCGACGCAAAGACGCAAAAAAAGCCGGATCCTGAAAAGGGACCCGGCTTTTCCTCACTGCGGCAGAAGCTCGGGATTTTTTTTCCCCATGGCTCCGTACAGCCCGGCCACGGCCCGTCCGTAATCGGACAGGGCCTCGTTCAGCAGAGCCTCGCTCTGGGTCTGCTTGGCCTGGGCGTCGAGAACGTCCGTATTGGTGCCCACCTGGGCCTCGTATCTGGCCACGGCCATGCGGTAACTCTCCTTGGCGGCGACAAGCCCCTGCCTGGCGGCGGCGATGCGCTTTTCGGCGGACCCGATCTGTAAAAAACTCTTCTTGACCTCGAACTCTGCCTCATTCTCAAGGTTGCGATATTCCTGCCCCAGGCGGCTCACGTTTTTCTCCGCCTGTTTTTCCCCGTAGTAGGTCTTGCCCCACTCGAAAAAGGTCCACTTCAACCCGAGCTGGGCGTTCCACTGGCTGGGCGTGTGGTAATCGCCGCCATGCACCATCGGGTCCTCGCCCGCGCGGATATAGTTGAAATCGGCGCCAACCTGGGGATAGTACGGAACCGCCGCAAGATCCTTGTCCTTTTCGGCCAGCATGACGGCCTGTCGGGCGATGCGCAGGTCCGGGCGCTCGTCGGCCGCACGCTCCAGGCAATCCTGAAGAGTCAGGGAGAAGGGAAAGTAACGCAGCTCCCCGACGTACTCCACGTCCGCGTCCACGCTTTTGCCAAGCAGCGTGTTGAGTTGCGCCTTCACGGTGGCCTCGTTGTTGGTGGCGGCCAGCAGAAGCTGCTCCGCCGTGGCCACATCCACCTCGGCCTGCAGCATGTCGAGCTTGGGACGCAGTCCGACCTCGTAAAAAGCGGTGTTGACCTTCAGTTGCGACCGCAACCGGACAAGGGAGTCCTCGGCGGAACGCACATTCTCCCGAGCCTGCAACAAGCGCAAAAATGCGTCCTGAATGGCGACCACCAACTGTAGCTCGGCATTGTCAATCTGAGAGGCGACCTGCTCCTTCTGCAGGATGGCCTTCTCGTGACTGGTAAGCAGGTTGAAGCCCGTGAAAAGCGGCTGATGCACATTGAAGGCCAGCTCCCAGTTGTCAAGCGCGCCCGATGTTTGACCGAATGCCTGCGGGCGTTCATCAAGCCGGGTGTACCCGTACTGGGTGCTCATGGACGGTCCAAAGGCGGCCTTGGCCGACTTGACCGCATAATCGGAAGCCATAAGCGCTTCGCGCGCGGCCAGAATCGAAGGATTGGCCTTGATTCCCATCTCCACGGCGTCCCGCATGGTCAACGTTTCTGTGGCCCATGCGGAAAAGGAAAACAGGGCAATCACGCATGCGCAGCACATCACTCTTTTCATAAAAGCTCCGAAACCGGTTGATTGGGTTGTGGTGTCTGAAACGCCGTTCTCATACTCTCCCCTTCTGCAAAAGGCCACCCTGCGACGCTCGTCCCCGACTTGTGAAGAAAAGAACTTGAAGTCAAGAGGATTTTCGCCTATATTTTTCAATTAGTACACAATCAAGAGGAGGCACACCATGTTTTCCGGACTCATACTCGCCCTGGGCCTTGGTTTCGTAGGACTGATCGTCTATTCCCTGAACAAGGAACACGGCCCCGACAAACACCACCACTAATCTCGCCTACCGCCCTTAGCTCAGCTGGATAGAGTAGCGGACTTCGAATCCGTTGGCCGCATGTTCGAATCATGCAGGGCGGGCCAGGAATATCAAAGGCTTATGCGCTAAAATGCGGTAAGCCTTTTCCTGTTTTGTTTGAACATCAAACCACTTTTGCCAGTTTTTTGCCACTTTTGCAAGCGGCTTGCCCTATTCCGCCCCATCCAAGACAAAAGATTCCCGCGCCCTTTGTTGCTAATTTCCTTCCCTTGCACCCATGGCTTTGCTATAGCTCTTCCGAAAGGAGGAATCCATGAAAAAGCTACTGGCAGGGATCGTTACAACCGCCCTTCTATTCTGGTGCGGCGCTGCGCAAGCATATTCTGCTTTCTTCAGATATGAAGAGGGCAAGCGGATTGATTATTCTACGGGCAACTTAAATGGGGAAGAGACAGCCGACAAATTGCCCAAAAACACCCTCCTTCACATATCCACTAATCCAGACGGGAAAACCGCCAAAATCAGCATCACATACGGGAAGAACGAAAACCCATACCAACAAGATCTTGAATGGACGGCTTACGTCATAAAATATTCTGAAGATATGATTTCGCTAATGGCTATTTTTGGGGATGAAAGCAACAAAATCGAACAATATGTGATTTATCCCAAGCATGGCAATGGATTCATTTTAACACATTCCGCTTTTTTAGGTGACCCACTCGCAAAGGTTTTAAGTGCCAATGATAGTACATTCCCGTACGGAACCGCCATGCTATTTAGAATCAAGCAGTTTAAAGAATAAATACACAGAACAAATAATACTTTCTATTCAAGAGGTAACGTTATGTTTCGACTGGTAGCGTTGATAATACTTATTTTTTCTTTTTCTTCAAATGCTCTGGCAGACCGCACGGGAAATGACTTGCTCCGTGGATGTAATGCAATAATTGCAGAAATAGAAAAGAAAGAAATTTCTACAAATGACATGATCGTATCAATATTTTGGACAGGATATATAGCCGGGTACATTGATAACAGCGTGTTATATGAAACAATTACTAAAAGTGGGGCATATTGTATTCCAGAACAAGGAGTCGAAAACGGACAAGCTGCAATGATAATAGCTAATTACCTAAAAAATCACCCCAACGAACTACATGAAAGTGCTAGAGTATGCATTTTCCTGGCACTTGCAGACGCATTTAAATGCAAGTAAATTTTAGCAATGAATATCTATAATATTATCATAATAATCTCGCTTATCGCCACCCCCGGTTGCACATGGCAAGACACGGCCAAGTTCACGGCCAACGCTGCCGTGTATAGCGCCATGATCTGCACGGGCAACGCGGGCGACTGGAACATGAACGCGGATTTTGCGGGCCAAGCTGCTGGGGACTTCGCGGACCTAGCTTTCAACTGCACGGATTAGCGCCTGGCCAGAGCACGCTTTCCACGCAGCGGGAATCCAGCTTTCATAATACACCGCGAATACTATTATGGGGCACACAATGATAAGGTCGTACATAATCCCATTCACTATCGCTTCTTCTCTCATTTTGCCAGGATGTCTAAAAGATGAATGGGAGGGATTCGTATATCCAAACAAGAATAACCTCTCTGAACACGTCAACATCGGAACTTTCGAATCGCTTGAAGAGTGCCGCGCATCTGCAATAACTGTGCTGAATAAAATTAGCTCATCCTCATTTGGCGATTACGAGTGCGGTCTGAACTGCAACTCAAAGAGCGGTATGGACGGCATTAAAATCTGCGAGGAAACATCCCGATGAAGACCATCAGATACTTCATATTTCCTATCATGTTGATTGTTTCTCTCTGTAATATCAACACAGCGTTCGCGGGCGAGATCGGCTATATGTGCACAGTGAACACTGAACTTCATCTAGCAAATGACGGTTCGTTATCATCATATCCCAATCCACTGGCCTTAGATGGACAATTTGCCGTTGATCGCAAAACAGGCACGCTTATTGAAAATGGCCCGTCTTTCTTTGTAAGCGCGAACTCGATAATAAATGTTCTATCGCACGGCAATTCAGAGAGTTACTTTGTTGCCACCTACGCACTTCCAGCCACAGATAATGGTATTTTTTACACCGTTCTTCGCATCCAAGAGTTTGCAGATGGAAAGAAAAAACCATTTCTTATGTCATCTGGAGGGTCTGTTTATGCTGGGACATGCGACTAGCTGACAATATTAATGATTAGAAATTTTACAGCCGTATGCATACCGGCATCTTACAAAAGGGGAGATTATCATGAAGCGCTTTTTGTTTATATTCATATTTTTGATCCCAATCGCCGCATTTGCCGAACCAATTATAGTTTTTGAAGGCCAACCTACTGTTAAAATTCTTAATGAAGGCGAAGCATCCGGGACTTTCGAAAAACTTGCCCCTCCAAAAGCGGCAAATTTGAAATGCGCTATTAGCAAGATTGGCGACGAATATTTCTGGACTTCACGCAATTATACGCCATTATTCCTAATTGATAGCGGTGGATTTTTTACGTTTATTGCGATGAGTGGTTCTGGATATATTAGAGTTATCAAAGGTGACTTTAAACAAGCTGCATCACAGATTAGCGAAACAGAAAAAGATTTTGACTATGTAGAACACCTCGTATTAGGCCTACGCAGCGTCACTTACTATGGGACCAGAGCCGACTAGCAGAACAGCTTACACTCCGGAAATAGCCATCATTTCGGCTGGGAAAACCAGCCTGGCCTGGATTCAAGCATATGAATTTTAGGAGTTGAGCGCATATAATTTCCTGACCGTAGCCACCGCCCCAATTTTGGTGCGGACAATGCCGCCTTTTAAGGTGTCACCAGGTTGTTACCCGCCGCCGTCCTTTAAGGTGTAAGTAGGTTGTAAGCTCCAGCCCCTTTTAGGTGTCAGTAGGTTGTAAGCACGCCAAGTGATACTTCTACTATCAGCCCGCCTCTAAATGTCACTTCCACTATTGGCAGAATCTCGCGCGTGCGCGCGCGTACTGGTCAGCTAGGGCTTTGTCGTTGCCTGGCCATCACCCTTTTAGACGTCACAAGATGCACGTCATCGCGCGCGTTTTGGACGGTCAGACTCCTTTTAGCTGTCAACTTTGTTACTCTACCAGCACCACCTCGCGTGCGCGTACTGTTCGGCGATGTCCCTCGCGCGCGTAGTCGTCACGCAGTTCCTTGCTTCCCGGGCACAAGTTTTCCCTAGTAGCGCACCATTACGCGTGCGCGCGTGCGCGTACTGTTCTCCGCCCCAAGATCACCCCGAGATCCGTAGCCGATCAACGCGTGCGCGCGTACTGGTTTGCAGGTTGTTTTTTAGGTGTCAGATATGTGTTATTTCCGACCGTCCTTTCGTTGGTCGTCGTGCAGGTCGTCAAAAGGGGGTTGTCTCAAAAAGGCATGAGCTAGCTAGCGTGTTTTCGGCAAAAAGGACCACTCCCGCGTCACGGTTACACAGGGAAAAGGTTCACCTGGTCAGCACCTCTATGCCGGTCAGAAAATACGCAGGGGTTCGTCGTGAAAGTCCCGTCCATGCCGGGTTTGTGGGAATGAGTTTTCTTACTCCCCGTCACCTGTATTTTACCTGTATTTTCAGGCAAACGAGGTGCATCTCCATGGGCCGTTTTTCTGTCCAGAAACTATCCGCGTTTCGGTCTGGAAACTCCGTCCTGTTTGGGTTCAAGCGTTTGAGTTTTTGGACAATAGGCGCACCGAATTTCCGGACCGGCACCAGCTCGGAGTTTTTGCACACAGATGCGCGATTTTTCACTCCGGAAACTCCGTCCGGTTCGCCTGGTAGCCCGCGCCATGAAAGGGAATCGTCATTTGAATTTCAGGAGTAACGCCACCGCTGTTTTTGGTGCATAAACTCGGACCACCAGGTGCAGGTCGTCGGGCGCAAAAAAGCCCGGACTGGCCGGGCTCGGGATTGCCGCTAAAATCTTTTCTCTTTTCCGCTCAACAAGACATCCTTGCCGTCAAACGTAAGGATGATTTTATCTACCCAGTTTTTATTCACTCCGGTAGTCCACGAACAAACCTTGTTCTGGTTGACCTGCTCGCACAAGTCCGCCGGGCCTAGTTCGGAAATTGCCTCGTTGTAAGTATAGACCCCGACTTTATCAGCATAGTTGTCACGCTTTGCGCACGAAATGAGCACAAGGGAAACGAATAACAAAGAGAAGATGACGGCTCGCATTTAATAACCCCCTTTTTTCCTGTGTACGTCACTATAAAGCGTGCTTCAAGTTCTTCCTGATCATGCTTGTTCAATCTGGAAGCTGCCGGACACTAGGCGCAAAAAAGCCCGGTTGCCCGGGCTGTTGTTTGTTATCTGCCGAATCCTGTCGAGCTGCCGTCCTTTCCTCCGGCATGCCCCCCGTAGCCCCCTCCACCGGACTTTCCGCCACTCCCACCGCCGGAGCTGTTACCGCCTCCGCCGTAACTTGACGGGTTTCCGATGCCGAGCCCGGCATATCCACCCATGGATGGACCATAGCCACGATCTACGGCACGAGCGCCACCTACAGGACCACCCTTTGCACCGAATCCACCGTAGGATGATCCCGAGGGGTTGCGTCCGTCCATTGCCTTGGAGGCATCGCGGTTCGACATTCCCCTGGCCAGGTCCGTGGGGCCGTATCCGTAGTCTTGCGCCATTTTGCCGAGGGTGCCGAATCCCGCTGCCACCGCCAGGGCGTCAAAGTCCCGAGCCGCTGCCCGGCCTCCGAAGGTGCCGTGGGCATCCTCCATCGCGTCACGATGTTTTTCGTCCCGGCGGCTGTTCGTCATGTCTCCAAGGGCATCCATGGCGTAGGGTGCCGCGAAGCTGTAGCCGAGTCCGGCAAGCGGATTCATCAGCCCAAGCCCTAGCCCCACCACTGGGTTGACCGCCTTTGCAAATCGCCCCATCAGCCCCGTGGGAGGGGAGAAGCCCGCCGCCTTCGCGGTCAGGTTCCCGGCCAGCCCCGTCAGCGCACCAGGTGAAGCCAGGTTGCCGAGCGCGCGTCCTGCGATGTCACCGACGCTTGGAGCGAAGCCCGCTGCCACTGCCGCGCCTACGTCCAGCCCCGTTTTACCAAGAGCCTTTGCACCGTAGCTGCCAAACATTCCCGCCAACTCTCGCGCCTGGATCTGCCCAGTTGCGGTCGTGGGCGCTTTGTTCGGCTCGTTGATCGGGGAGGCATAGCGACCCTCGCCCATTCCATAGCCTGTTTTCATCCACCCGGGCATGACCGGACCGCCTGGTACGGTCGGCGTTTGTGGTCCCGAGGGTGCAGCACCGAGCCAGGGGCTTTGCTGCCATGCGTTTTCCCATGCCATCTAATTATCCTCCATCGGTCGTTTGCCGAGTCGGTACGGCCACAGGGGGCAATTAGTCAGTTCGCACTCGCGGACTTCAGAGCGCGAGCCACAGGCGCAATCCAAGCACTTGGAGCGGATCGCTTTCACCGGAGTCAGCCTGCGCTCGGGTACGTCCGGCGGTTTGCCCACAATGGGCGGTTTTTCCTTGGCGGTTACTTCCTCTTGTCTCATCTTCAGATCCTTGCGCTTCCGCGCGGGTTAAAGGGTTTTTCGTCACTTATCCCTCAAGAGCCCGGCGCGCAGTTCTTTGACCTCGGCCTGCAACTTCACGATCTCCGCCCATAACTTCCGCGTCCTGGCGTCGAACATGGATTCGAGCCCTGCGGTTTCGTCTTCGAGCCGCTGGATACGTTCGTGCAGGTCAGGCATTTTCATGCGGCACCACGCTTTCCTGGGCTCGAATAGGGCGATTCCCACCATGCACGGTTGACCTTCCAGCAAAAGTCACCGCCTCCGGGATGATACCAAGGGCACCCGGCCAAACATCCCCGCCACCACCCTGGACAATCCCGAGGATGATCTAGGTTTTTGGGTATCTGTCTCACGGGTTGTCTCAATGCTTCGGCGTCAAGTCTCACGTCCTGTCTCACGGGTTGTCTCACTTGAGACCTTGCCAAAACCTTGTCTATCAAGCGTTTCGTGATTGACGTCTCACTGCCCGTCTCACTGCCCGTCCCACGTCCATGGCTGTTTGTCTCAAGTCTCACTTCCCTAGGGGTTGAGACGTGAGACACATTATCAGGGGCGCTCATCACTCAGCCCCAAGACGTTTCTTGATTCGGTAAACCGTGGCACGGGAGAGGCCCGTTTCATCCACAATGTCCGGGACAGATAGGCCCTCGGCCAGCATCCCCTTGACCTTGGCTTCGCGTTCGTCCTGCACGGGCACGCAAGCCCAAGTCACGCCGCCATGGGGGGCTTGGATCAGTTCTGCCGCGAATGGTTCCGCCTCGGTGCCCGTGATGCCCCGCGCCTTTTCAAGATGAACCTCGAATTTCGCGCCCTGGTTGGGCTCATAGTCTTTGGATTTACGGAGAGAAATTACCGTATCAAGAATGTCTTCACGGGCGCTTGTGCCGCGCTGCTGCCCCGATTTTCCGGCATGATGAACCAGCACAACCGACTTGCCACGCCTGCGCATATCGAGACACCATTCCTGCATGGGCAACCACGATTCCGCCTCGTTCTCGCGCCCGCCACGGCTCAACGTGGCCAGGTTGTCAATGAATACGACTTCCCTGTCGGCTATGTAGGGTTCGAGAGCGGCGCGGCCATCGGGCGAGGAAAGGTTGGGCATCCCCTCATCACCCTGAATGTCCGGGGTCAGGATCGTGAAATAATCAGAGCTACAGTCACCACCAGCACCTTGGATTATCAGGGCAAGGCGTTCTTGGAGCACACGGGCGGGCATTTCGCCGTCAATGTAAATTACTCTCCACGCTCTCTCCGCGCGCCACCCGCCGATACACAAGCCTCTTGATGCCGCAGCCCAAGCCATTGAAAGAGCCACCCACGTCTTGGCGATACCTCTTGGCCCATAGAGCATGATTAAGCCCTGCTGAGGCAGGATCGGGGAAAGCACATTGCCACGCTCGGGAAGTTCAAGAGCAAGAAAGTCGTGGAAGTTCAGAACTTTTAGAGGGTGTCTCACTGTCTCACCCTTAGGAGATTGAGACGGTGAGACAGACGGAGACGCTACGGAATCACCCAAGCAATAAACCAGTCCACCGTGGGCATGGCTGAATATTCGGGGATCGTCGTCTTTGAGAATGGCAAGGGCTATGCGGTCGTCGTTATAGCATCCAGGGTCAAGCGGGTCTGCAAAGCGCACTCCGTCCCACTTGTCTGGATCTGCCAGCACCTCGGCCACGGTCACGGGAGACATACCTTTGGGGTAAAGGACAATATTGTCGGTCAAGACGCTGGTCAAAGCTGCTGCCGCCAACTGGTCCCGCTTCGCCTGCGCTTCTTTC
Source organism: Pseudomonadota bacterium (assembly GCA_023393525.1). GTDB lineage: Bacteria > Desulfobacterota > Desulfovibrionia > Desulfovibrionales > Desulfomicrobiaceae > Desulfomicrobium. The sequence continues at coordinate 18,145 of JAEWKZ010000136.1, forward strand.
GGGTGCGTCTCCCTTGTCATCCCCTCTCGGGACAATTCAGCATCCACGCGCCTTTCGAGCCACTGCGCACGCACACAAGCGGCCTCGGGTTTTGCCTTTTCCTTGGCGGCCTGCACAAGGCGGCTCAGTTCGCGTTCCTGCTTCGACGTGAGGGGCGGAAGCGCAAGCCGGGTATCCAAAGGCGAAGCATCGTTATTGCGTACCTCAGGGGAGGGTCTGCGCTGTTCAAGGGGCGGTTCACAAGCTGCACCCGCCGCAAAGTCCATGCGCTCGCGCTGCCATACTGCATCGTCGATAGGACCACGCACCAGCATGGAACCCGTGGCGCTCAATTCGATGCGGCCATGCCCGGCAAGCCATAACCTGCTGAACAGCACCTTACCCGCGCGGGGAATGTCGGTTGCGTCGGAAACAAAGACGTAGATGCGCAAGCCTCGAGCACCGATCAACTCTTTGCCTGTCTCACGATTCCAAATGTGAGAACTGGCGGAATCACAAATAACCATTGGAGCCCGAGCCAATTCGGGGCACACCTCGGCCACCAGTTCAGGCGCTTGCTTCCGAGTCAATGGCGGGGTTCCATCCTTCGGCGCGTCAAAATCAAGCATCAAGACGCCCGGCCCTTCCCACACAAAGAATTGAGCCGTGCGTGCAAATACTGGCATGGAGCCGGACGGTACCTTGTCCAGCATGTTCTGGGCAACGATGCGGGCCACTCGCTCGGCACAAAGCCCGAAACTCAAAGCCTGGTGCGCTGTCAGTTTCGGTAATAACGCTGCCAGATCCGCAGCATCGCGAAGGGTTCGGCGCTTCACCTGGCCCGAGGTCATGTGACCGCCTGGACGCTTTTGAAGTTCACCGTCAACGAGAGAGAATTGCTTTGTCAGGATCTCGGAGGAAGTGAATACGCTAATATCACACTCGCTCATGCCCACCCCCTGGCTTCCGTGTCCAGGGCCATGAGCATGAAGCCCGCTTGACTATTAGCCCCATATGTGAAACATCTCTTGTGAAACACACACTTTTTCATGCGCCCCGCTTCATGGCTTTGCCCGGCCTTGGCGGGGTTCTTTTTTTGTTTCATGCCTGCCCCCTAGCCCTGGATTTCCAAGCGGTTCAAAAACCAATCAACGAAGGGTTCCCGAAGGTAGCCCGCCTTGATCTTGCCCATTTTGACCCGGCCTTCAGGCCCCTCTTGTCTGCTGTCCAAATTGGCCAGGGTCCGCCCGTCGATCATGCCGCCAGTTAGCTCTTTAACTTGCTGCCGGACAAACACCGCGGGGAGGGCCGCCAAAAGCTGCCTTTTCAGATCTTCCTTGCGTTGTCTCTTCAATGCGTCTTTGCTCATGTTCTTGTGTCCTCATTCACTGGTGAAGGTTGATGAATGAAGATTTATATCTTTTATTTCGGACAGATATGAAGACACAAAAGAGGATAGGGCGGACACAAAGGCGGATACTTGAGCGGACACATTTTTATTTTTTTCTAAAGAACAAAAAAAAGCCGGGTTTCCCCGGCTGCTATCTTGGCTTATTGTCTTGGTACCATTTCTTGTTTGCGGCCTTGCTGATCTCTCCTGGTTCAAGGCCTCGGGCGTAGGCTCCAATCTGCCCTGTTGTGAGCCAAGGGAAAGCCTCCTTTATCCTGGAAATACGCTCCTGGGGCGGATACCCCTTACTGACCAACTGCTTGCCGTAATCAAGTGGGTTGTCTGGAGTGTCAGTCGGCGTCTGTAAGGACTGGCCAAATTCATTCTTTGTGAAAAATGGTTCACGTAATCCAGAATTGACATAGACTTTTTCAATCCTTTCAATACCGCATCTGTCGAACAAAAAATCACTAGCACCATCTACCCAAAAATCAAAAATTTCCTCTCGTACTTCTGGAAGTAAATCTTTAGCTGTTTTTTCCAATACTTCTTGCATGTACTCATGACATTTTTTATCTGGAGTTTCTTCATATATTTTTAATATATCTTTATTATTTCTATACCACTCTGCTGTTACAAATTGAATAAATGGATTAAGTATCGTTCCACGCCTTGGACATGTTACGTCCACATCAAGCATAAAACACGCCACCGCTAGTTCAACCGGAAGCATGCCGAGCCCGTCCATTACATCCTTACCTGATATCCAAGGTTGATTTGGGCTCATTGTTTTGTTGCAAACATCCTGTCGTGGATTCAGCGAGCTCTCTTCGTTCTTTGTGGCTGGTATCAACGCCCTCAGCCCATGACCTACCGCGTATTCCCGGACTTCGGCTGTCAAAAATTTTGCTTCGAGCAGCCTCTTTGCGAGTTCTTCTCTTTGCCATTTATCTTTACACAACCATGGGCCTTTCAATGGCCCCGCCGGTATGATTACTGCTGGGCAGCGTCTCATTCGTGTATAAGCCTCATATTCCCCCATCAGCCCACCAGGGGCAGACATTAACCCCCCAGAATCAGAAAGAATATGATGCTCCAAGACGATAGAATGATCAACGATCTCGCCGCCATCACAATACAAACAAGGATCTTTTTCCCTTGTTATGCGCGCGCCGTAGATTGGATCAAACGGCGCAAGCCCGCCTTGGACGGCCTCAATCAGTTCATGTTCGGTCCATTCGAAAAGGTCTAATATCTCATTCCCTGAAATGCACCTCGCCATCCAAGCCACCTCCGCTTGTACCCGAAAAGATCCAGGGCCAGGGGGTCAGGTTCACCCCTTTTCGGCGTGGGCAATTACTCCGCGCCTAGGCCCTGGAAAGAATTGATTACTCTACTACAGCCCTCCACGGCTTCGCCCACTCCACAAGCCTATTGATTGCCCTGTCCTTGGCTGTATCATCCTTCGCCGTCACAAGGTCTTCAACGTATTCAATCGCGGAATTGTAAGCCTCCAGGCGCTTGCCAAGGGCGGCCAGGATCGCGGCCTTGCCGTATTCATCATTGTCATTGTGTTGCTCTGCGATTTCATCAAGAGCGCACCCCACACCAAGGAATTCAATGTACGGGCTAGCCATGCTGCACCTCCGACAAGTTCAACGTCAACGCGGTCAAGGTTGCGGAAAGGTTCGCGGACGTTTCCTTGAGCATCAACGCCAAGCTCCCCAGGTCGGCGCGGTTGATCAGGTCGGCACTCTCTGCGTGCCATAACATTTTCCCGATCAAATCGATGCGCTGTCCTACTTCAAGCAACTGGTCCAAGGCTTCCTGATTCGCGTCTGCCATGTTGTGCATCTCGTGGTTGCGTACCGGGGCGTCTGCCCGTAAATCAACTGTAGCCATGGGGAACCTCCTAGGGGTTCGTTGTGGTAGGCATGGCCGGGAAGCTGTAACCTTCCCGCCGTGCCGTTTAAGCTCCGGCACCTATTGCCAGGGCTTGAAATTTATTTCTTCCCGCCGTGGATCTCGATCACCTTGGCGGGTTCTGTCTGCATCATCCCTTCCAATGCGCTCATTGCCCGGCGGCGTCCTGCGTCGTTTGAATGGGCGTACCGAAGCGCCATGCTTGCGGTCTTCCACCCAGCCAGGGCCATAAGGTCAGGCAAGGGCGTGTTGACCTGTGCAAGCCGCGTTGCTGCCGTATGGCGTAGAGTATGAAAGACAACTCTGTCCCGCTTGTCCCTGCCCTCATTAAGACCCATGGCGTCCACGGCATCACGGAAAGGCGTCGGGGTCTGCCTGTACTGCGTGCCGTTCCCGTTGGGGAAGACAAGGCCCTTGCCCGAACCCATGCCGCGCATGAAGTCCAGTAGGGAATCCAGCAAAGGAATGGTTCGGTCCTGCCCGTTCTTCGTGGCTCTAAACGTACATTCACCCCGGCCTAGGTCAACGTCCTGCCACTGTAAGGCGGCGGCTTCGCCAAATCTGCACCCGGTCAGGGCGCAAAAAAGCGTGATTGCGTAGGCGGCTTGGTCGCGTTCGGCCAGGGCGGAAAGGATAGCTTGAAGTTCTTGATTAGAAAGGGTCCGGGTCCGGCGGTTGCTGTCCGGCTTCAACGTAGCGCCAACATGCTTGGCCCGTGGCGGGGCTTCTGGAATCAACTTCCGCATGAAAGCATGATCCAGACATTGCCGAAGGGTCAGGGCTACATATTGCCGTGTCCGTGGCGCAAGTCCGGCGTCGGTCAGGGCGGCCATAAGCCCGTCCCACTGAACAAGCCCAATTTCCCGCATGGGGATATGGCCTAGAAGTTCATCGATCCAGTTCCGAAAGTAACCGTCTTCCGCCTGCCAGGACTTTGTTTTCTTTTTGAGCTTGGCGGCCTTCAGATATTCCGGCCAGTATTCCCGGAGCGTGATGTTTTTTGCTTCGTCAAGGACTGCCTGGGCTGCTGCCTGGGCTTTAGCATCCATCTCCGCTTGCTTCGCTTCGGCCTTGCTGGTCGGACCTTCGATAATGCCCTTCCGCGCTTTGATGTACTGCAACCTGCGGGAAACTGCCTCTTCCTGGGTCATGTCTTCGGATGCCCACCCCAAGGACTCGGAAACAATCTTTCCGTCCACGGCGTAACGAATACGAAAATACTTGTCCGGTCCCTTCCCGTGCTTCCGGGTCGGATGCAATTTGACTTGCACCCCCCTTGCCACTGTCACCCAAGTCTTTTTTTTATCGTCCTTCATTTCGCCCATCCGTAAACCTTTGCCAGTTTTTTGCCACTTTTTTTTGTGAAAAGGCGTTATTTTTTGTGATAGCCTGTGAAGACGTATAGACTCAAGTCACTGAACTGTCAAGCAATCAATGTGATTTAGTGAAAGCCTGTGAACCTATAAAATTAGACTTCGAATCCGTTGGTCGCATGTTCGAATCATGCAGGGCGGGCCACTGTCGCTGTTCGCGGCATGAATCCCGCCGCTTCCGCTTGGACGGCGGGCGTGTTCGAGCGGGATTCGAAAAATCAGGGGGAATCCAAAATGGACGAAATTCCCTCTTGCCTTCGCCCCGCCCTTTGCATACAAGCACCTCTCACCGCACGTTGCCGGGGTAGCTCAGTCGGTAGAGCAGGGGACTGAAAATCCCCGTGTCGGCAGTTCAACTCTGTCCCCCGGCACCATGAAATCAAGGTCGCATCATGCGGCCTTTTTTTTTGGCCGCCCTTTTCCAGCGCGTCCCTCCGCGCACAGCGAAAGCTCGCCGTGAACGGCGGAGCCGGCGGCAATCTCGAAGCGGCAATTCAATTTTCAAAATTTGCAATTTTGGACTTGCCAAAGCCAAGTGTTTTCCATAGTAACGGTCTTCCGTTGAGCCGGGGTAGCTCAGTCGGTAGAGCAGGGGACTGAAAATCCCCGTGTCGGCAGTTCAACTCTGTCCCCCGGCACCATGAAATCAAGGTCGCGTCATGCGGCCTTTTTTTTTAAATTTCCCTCGTCCGCCGTAAAAGCCCTCGCCTCCGGCCGTTCAACGCTTCGCCACCCCAAAGACGCCCGCCCCGCCGCAAATCTTGACGAAACCTGACCACTGCACCTAACCTTGCCCTTCGCACCAGCCCTGAATGAGGAGAGTCCGCCATGCTCGTTACCCAGCGCCGATTTTCGAACACCATCACCTTCAACTTCGAACCCGACACCCTGACCTACACCAGGGCCGACGCCTATGGCTCCCATTCCTTCCAGCTGCCCTACGGATCCATCGGCATGGATCCCAGGGAGACAACGGAACGCAACGGCACCCTGTTCAACGGCGGGATACTGCTGGCGGCATGGGGACTGGCACAGGCTGGATACGCACTGGCGCACCACGACGTCCTGGGAGTCATCTTTCTTCTCCCGGCCACGGCCTGCTTTCTCCTGCATGCCCTGGCCAAAGTCGAACTGACGTCGCTCAGCTCCGACGCAGGCGAAATCGCCCTGCTCAACGACAAGCATTACGATCGCATCATGGGAGAAATCCGGGAGCGCAGAAAAAAGCAGCTCCTCGAATGGTACGGGAACATCAATTTCGCCAACGATCCAGAAGAGGAAATCCGCAAGTTTCACTGGCTCCATTCCCAGAATCTGATCAGTGCGGGCCAGTTGCAGCAGATCATAACCACCATCCGCAACGCCGATTCCGAAGGGTACGAAGGCGCCGAGGAACCGTTCCCGCCGCAGCAGTGACGCAGACGCAGGGCACCAACCGAGTGGGGCATGCCGCACCGATGCGTGACCGCCCCTCCCCCTCTTTTTTCAGAAGCTCATGCCAGAGCGCAGACCCTCCCAGCCACGGCCCTGACGCACCCGGTCCAAAAATCCTCCCACACCGTTTTGCGTACACGGAGACACGGTCCAATCCGCTCCCTGCCGCGTCCATTCATGGGCATCGCCGATGGCGGCGCAAGCCCCGCAAAGGGCGAAAAGCGGCTCATCGTTCTCCGTGTCGCCAATGGCCAGGGAATGCAGCACCGGCCACCCGGCCCGCTCCATGACCGTGCGGGCGGCCTGCCCCTTGTTTCCTCCTTTGGGCAGAAACTCCAGAAAATGGCGGTCACTGCGACAGCAGTCAACGCCCAGCTCCGAAGCCAAAAGGCGCAGTTCCTCTTCGCGCCGCAGATCATCCCCGTCCACGATGCACAGGATTTTGAGGGCCGCTCCACACTGACGGTTCCGCGTCGGGCGGATTTCACCGTAGCGGTCGAAAATCTCATCCAAAGTTTCGGGCCACCCATTGCCCGTCTCTATGCCTTCCGGACGGTACACCGCGATGGGCAGTCCCCGGCTCTCAAGGGCCGTGACCAGGGACTGGGCGGCCCCACCCAAATCGGCCAGCACCGTGATCCCGTCCTTGTCCAGCAGACACGAGCCGTTGCCCGCCACCTGAGTCGTGGACAGTCCAAGCTCCCGGACCAGAGGCGCGATGCTCAACGGATGCTTGCCCGTGGCCAGGGAAAAGGCGCCACTGGCCTCCACATAGGCCCTGACAGCCAGCCTGTTGATTTCCGAGAGCCGGTCCCCAGGACGAATGAGGGTGTTGTCCACGTCGCAAAAGACCCACGGCAGGGGGCGGTCGACGGAAAAATCCCGGGCCCTTTCCATAAACCGGTCGCGCACCTCGTCGACCATGATTCCGGCGCGGCGCACCTTGTCCGGATTGTGCGGATTGCGGGTGGCGATGTCCTGGAAACGACGGGCAAAGGAGACGCGTCCGCCCACTCCCGCAGCGCGCCAATCGGCCACGGTCACCGCCCGCACCAGCCAGGCGGCCTCGGACAACGGCTGACGTCGGGCGTACTGGTCACTCACGGCGGAATCCAGACCCGCCTTCCGTCCGGCCCAGGAATGGCGCAAGACGCCCTCCACGACCCACGGATGCTCTCCCTGCTCGACAAGAAACACTGCGCCGTCCAAAGGATGATACCCGAACCGGCGCAACGCAGGAGCGTAGCCGACATCATGCAACAGGGACGACCGGACAAGCAGGGCCGCATGATCCCCTGGCAGGCCGAAACTGTCGGCGAAATCCCCGGCGAAAGACGCCGCGTCACGCATGTGCGCAAGGCGCGGCAGATGCCCGGCGAAAAGGGATTCCAGAGCGCGGGTATCGAAACCCGACTTGGAACGCGAAGAGAGGCAAGACATGTGATTTCCTATGAATGATGGTGGTGATGAGAGCTATGGCCGAGATCGAGTCTCTGTGAAAAAAAGCAATTTCCGTTTACTTTCAAGATGATTCGGCTTAACAAGCAGGGTCTACTCATAAAGGATTCGGGCAATGAAACACGCTCAAAATGTACTGCGCCAGATACAGAATGCCGTTCGGCGACTCGGCATCCACCCCCTTGTTCTGATCCTGGGGATGCTGTTCTGCCTTTTTTTTCCGCGCTTCTTTCTCCTGACGGTCTTTGCGTACGCCGTTTACTGGGTGCTCAAAAACGTGGGTTTCGCCACTCGCGGTCGGACCGGACGCAGAGGCGGAGGCAGAAAGTAGCCGGATTCAATCTTACGAGAGGAGTTTTATGGCTTCCAAACCATCCCTTTTAATGCGCATCCTCCAGGCCATCATCCACAGGGTCTGGACAGTCCTCTTCTTCCTGACGCTTTTGTCCGTGCTCGCCCTGGCCAATCACTGGTGGGACATCATCGCAAGCGGCTATCATGCGCTGGAGAACTGGATTCTGACCGGAATAGAACTGATCAGCGGCTAGGGCTCACCCCTTCTCATCTAGCAACCTCTCCTCGGTGTGGATCTCATTCCAGACAGGGGAACCAGGAGTCGTCTCCCGTTGCCGGGGACGGGTCCTGCCCACGGACGTTGATTCGGCAACCTCTTTTTCAATCTGCCGCCGACGCTTGAAATTCCCCAGAATTCCATCCACTTTTTCGATCTTATCCGGCATTTCAAATATCCAGCGCTTCGGGCGCGCGCCCGGGAATAATGGCCGCCAGCTGCTCGTGCCTGAGTTGATTCAATGCGGCCGGAACCGGCGGCATGCAGTCAGGCCCCTCAACGTGCCCGCCCTTCCGCGATTCGAATTTAGCGCCCTGTCCGCAGGCTTTGCCAAGCCCGGGCAGGGGGCGCACCAGCTGCGGCACGGGTGTCTCCTCGGGCATTCTGAATGCGTGGGCAGGGCATGGCGGCTGGGCGCCGATGGGGATGTCCGCGTTACAGTCCGCCACCGCCTCGGGACTGCCCGCGCAGGCCAGGCAAAAGGCCGCGATGCAATGCTGCAGCGCAGCGTCCTCCCCGTCCTCGATCATCCGGCACGAATGCAACGGACACTGGACATGCCCGCACTCCCGGACAAACCTGGGGCTTCCTCCCTGACAGCACAGACAGATTTTCCGGATCACACCGGGCATTGCGTTCCTGGCGGCCATGCAACCCTCTCCTTGGTCCTGGCGGAATAGAATTGCTTCACCATACGCTTGAAGTTGGCGTGCATCAATGCCCAAAATGGAGAACCCCTGGGCCCGTATCTTGCCTGCAAAAACCATATTGCAAAAAAATGACCGGCGGTCATAAAAATTCTTGACAGCTTCCCCGCAAACTGAGTAGTCAGGCAATCGTTATGACAAACTCTTCCCTCAATCACAGCCTGTACTTTTTTTGGTACTTTTATTTTAGCAGAGCCTGTGGTCTGAGGGGACTGCTTTAGCCGTATTCGACAGAAGCAAACCAACCTTAGGGCCGCAGGCGACACGCCGGCGGCCCTTTTTTACATTCAAGGCCCCGGGCGCCCGGCCGAAACCGGAGGAACATCATGAACATGGGAAAAAGCGTACGACTGGAAAGGATCTTCAACCGCAACACGGGCCGCAGCATCATCGTGCCCCTGGATCACGGGACCACGGTCGGCCCCATCGAAGGACTGGTCGACCTGCGCTCCACGGTGAACAAGGTGGCCGAAGGCGGAGCAAACGCGGTGCTCATGCACAAGGGCCTGCCGCGCTGCTCGCACCGGGGCCATGGCCGCGACGTGGGCCTCATCATCCACCTTTCGGCCAGCACCACGCTGTCCCCCTTCCCCAACGCCAAGATCCTGGTCGGCTCCGTGGAAGACGGGATCAAGCTCGGTGCGGATGCGGTGTCCGTGCACCTGAACCTCGGTGACGAGTCCGAGCGCGACATGCTGCGCGACATGGGCCAGGTCGCCTCCAAGTGCGCCGAATGGGGCATGCCGCTCCTGGCCATGGTTTACGCCCGAGGCCCCAAGGTCAAATCCGAATGGGATCCGGCCACGGTGGCGCATTGCGCGCGCCTGGCGGAAGAGCTGGGCGCCGACGTGATCAAGGTCGTGTACACCGGTGACCCGGAGTCCTTTTCCAGAGTGACCGAAGGCTGCTGCATTCCCATCGTCATCGCCGGCGGACCGCGCATGGACTCTCCGCGCGACATCCTGCAGATGGCCCACGACTCCATTGTCGCAGGGGGCGCAGGCCTGTCCATGGGACGCAACATCTTCCAAGCCGAGGACCCGACCCGCCTGGTGCAGGCCTTGCACGCCGTGGTGCACATGGACTACTCCGTCGATCAGGCCATGGCCCTGCTCGAAGAACCCAAACTCTAGGTCCGTTTCATGAAAAAAGTACTCTTTTCCGGCGTCCCCTTCGACAAGGGCGAGATCACCCTGGCCCTGGAATCCGGCGTGGACGCGGTCATCGTCGAACGCGAACGTGTCGCCTCGGTGCAGGCCCTGAGCAAGATCCCGGTCCTGGCCGCCGAAGACCAGCCCTATGTCCTTTTGTCTTCCAAGGCCGACGAGGAAGAGGCAGTGCGCCTTTTAGCCCAAGGCAAGAACGTGATCCTCAGGGACGGCTGGGAAATCATCCCCGTGGAAAACATCCTGGCCCAGTCCGAGCATCTGGGCGTGGAGGCCGCCAGTCTGGAACGGGCGCGCCTGGCCGCTGGCATCCTGGAGCGCGGGGTCGAAACCGTGGTCGTCCTGCCCCAGGCGACCGGGGATCTCAAAACCATTGTCCGCGAACTCAAACTGAGCCAGGGAATCATGGAACTCGAAACCGCGACGATCACCGCCGTCACCTCCGCCGGACTCGGGCACCGCGTCTGCGTGGACACCATGAGCCTTCTTAAATCCGGCCAGGGCATGCTGGTCGGCAATTCCAGCGCCTTCACCTTCCTCATCAACGCCGAGACCGAATCCAACCCCTACGTGGCCCCCCGCCCGTTCCGCATCAACGCCGGAGCCGTGCACGCCTACGCGGCCATGCCTGGGGACAGGACCACGTACCTGGATGAACTCAAAACCGGCACAGAGGTGCTCATCGTCGGCGCCGACGGCTCCACCACCCTGGCCACGGTGGGCCGCTGCAAGGTCGAGATCCGGCCCATGCTGCTCATCGAAGCCGAGGCGGGTGGCAAAAAGGGCACTCTCTTCCTGCAGAACGCCGAGACCATCCGCATGGTCCGGGCCGACGGCCATCCGGTCAGCGTGGTCGACCTCAAGCCCGGCGACCAGGTGCTGTGCCGCACGGATCAGGCCGGACGGCATTTCGGCATGCGCATCACCGAGGAGATCACGGAATGACCTCCGCCACGCAGCGCCTGACCGAAATCCGCGAGCAGATCGACTCGCTGGACGAAAAACTCCTCGACCTGCTGAACAAACGCGCGGGCCTCAGCCGCGAGGTCGGCCATATCAAGTCCGACTCCCTGGACATCGTCTTCAAGCCCTTCCGCGAAAAGGAAGTCCTGAGCCGCCTGAACGCCTTGAGCCCCGGCATCCTGCCCGAAGACCACCTGCGCGCCATCTACCGCGAGATCCTGTCCTCCTCGCGCCGCCTGCAGCAGCCCCAGACTGTGGCCTACCTCGGCCCCGAGGGTACCTTCACGCATCTGGCGGGCCTTGAGTACCTAGGCCGCTCCATGGACTTCACCCCCTGCCCGACCCTGCACGACGTCTTTTTGACCGTAGCCTCGCGCAAGGCGGATCTTGGCGTCATTCCGCTCGAAAACTCCCTGCAGGGCAGCGTCGGCCAAAGCCTGGACCTCTTTCTGCAATACAATGTCTACATCCACGCCGAGCTTTTCAGCCGCATCAGCCATGCCTTGCTCGCCGTGAACGCCGACCTGTCCTCCGTGCGCACGGTCTATTCCCATCCCCAGGCCCTGGCCCAGTGCTCCGGATGGCTGCGCACCAACGTGCCCCAGGCCTCGGTCATCCCCACCGAGAGCACGGCCGCGGCCGCGGCCCAGGCCGAGCGGGAGGGCGACGGCTCCGCCGCCATCGGACATCCGAGACTGGTGGAACGCTATGGCCTGAAAGCCGTGGCGCTGGACATCCAGGACCTGCCGGACAACTGGACCCGCTTTCTGGTCATCGGCCCCACGCCGACGGTGGGCAGCAGCCGCGACAAGACCTCGCTCCTGTTCACCACCCCGGACCGGCCCGGCGCCCTGGCCGCCATCCTGAACCTGCTGGCCGACCAGGGGCTGAACCTGACCAAGCTGGAATCGCGCCCGCTCAAGGGCGAGAAATGGAAGTACGTCTTCTTCATGGACGTGGAATGCGACCTGTCCCAGGAACAGTATGAAAACACCATGAACAACCTGACCAGCCTCTGCCACACCATGCGCGTGCTCGGCAGCTACCCCACGGGTCCGCACCTCTACGGCGCGGGCATGGTCCAGGAGCAGGCATGAAAGCCGTCATCGACATCACCGCGCCCTCGTCCAAGTCCCTGTCGCACCGGGCGCTCATTTGCGCGGCCCTGGCCGAAGGCGAGTCGCTCCTCGAAGGCGTGCTCGACAGCCAGGACCTGACCCGCACCGCCGAGTGCCTGCGCCTTCTGGGCGCGCTCATCGAGCCTCAAGGCGGCAAGCTCTTTGTGCGCGGCATCGGCGGGAAGGCACGGACGAACGCATCCGACCCCATTTCCATGAACGTCGGCGAATCCGGCACCACCTGCCGGCTCATGGCCGGCGTAGTCACGGCCATCCCCGGCATCTACCGCATCCATGGCGAGGGCCGCATCCACGACCGTCCGGTGGCGCATCTGACCGACGCCCTGACGCAGCAGGGGGTGCGCGTCACCTTCGAGGAAAAAAGCGGCTACCCGCCCCTGGTCATGTCCAGCCCCGGCCTTTTAGGCGGCGAGGTGACCATCAACCTGGAGCAGAGCAGCCAGTACCTCTCGGGCCTGCTCCTGGCCGCGCCCCTGGCGAGCGGAACGACGACCATCCGTCTGATCGGCAAGTCCGTGGCCTCCTGGCCCTATGTCGCGCTGACGCTCGACACCATGGCCCGCTTCGGCGTGCCCGTGATCCTGGAGCGCAGAATCCTGGACGATTGGCAGCCCTGCACCCACGCCGAGGCGGCGGGCCTCTCCCCCACGGACATCCGGCTCATCGTTCGCCCCGCCCCCTACCGGGCCGGGGCCATGCGCGTGGAGGGCGACTGGTCCAATGCCTCCTACTTTCTGGCCGCAGGGGCCGTGGGCACGGCTCCGGTCCGCATTTCCGGACTCAGCAGGCAGTCGGCCCAGGGTGACCGCTTCATGCTCGAAATCCTGTCCCGCATGGGCGCGTCCGTCGAGTGGCAGGACGACGTGGTCACGGTTTTTCCGTCCGCGCTGCGCGGCACCCAGGTCGACATGAACGCCTGTCCGGACATCGTGCCCACGGTAGCGGCCATGGCCGCCTTCGCCACCGGCGAGACAATCATCTCCGGAGCCGCGCACCTGGCCCTGAAGGAATGCGACCGCATCCAGGGACCGGTCACGGAGCTGTCCAAGGCCGGTGTGAATATCGAAGCCCGGCCCGACGGCATGGTCATTCGCGGCAACGGCGGTCTCCTGCCGCGCAGCGTGGATCTGTGCACCTACGGCGACCACCGCATGGCCATGAGCTTCTCCCTGCTCGAACTGGGAGACATCCGCGTAAACCTCGACAACCCCTCCTGCGTGGCCAAATCCTTTCCTGGGTTCTGGGACGTCTGGAGCCTGATCCGCCTCGGCAACGGCCTGGGAGCCACGCATGAGTCTTAGCCCCGCATCGGCCATCGTGGTCATCGGCGCCAAAGGGCAGATGGGGGCGCGCTTCGCGCGCAGCTTTCGCGCGGCGGGCCATCCCGTGACCGAATTCGACCATCCCCTGGATCTGGCCAGGCTGCCCGGCGCCGTGCGAGAGGCCGCCCTGGTCCTCCTGTGCGTGCCCATCACGGCGATGAAGGATGTCGTCGCGCAGGTGGCTCCGCATCTCACGCAGACAACCATCCTGGCCGACATCTGCTCGGTCAAGGTCCAGCCCCTGCATGACATGCTGGCCCGGACCACAACCCCCGTGGTCGGCACCCATCCACTTTTCGGCCCCGAAACGCTTGACGTGGAGCTGCGAATTGCCGTAATTCCGGGACGTGACCAGGCGGCAAGCGATAATCTATCAGACTGCTTCCGCACACTTGGGTTTTCCCCGTTCACCACAACGGCCGATGAGCATGACAAAGCCATGGCCTACATCCAAGGACTCAATTTCGTGACAACCGTCGCTTACCTCTGTGCTTCCCCTCTGGAAAACGGAATCGAGCGTTTCTTCACGCCCTCGTTCGGACGACGCGTTGAAGCGGCCACGAAAATGATCACCCAGGACGCACCCCTCTTCTCCACCATGTTTGAAGCAAACCCCCACAGCCTCGAAGCGGTCCGCATGTTCCGCTCGTACCTGAACGTCGCCGCCGGCGGCGATCTGGAACTCTTGAGCCAGAAGGCTCTTTGGTGGTGGCGCAAGCAGCATGACGCAGGGGGACCCGCTTCCTGACGGCATCGCAGTGCCGTTAGTTCAGGCATAAAGGCATCAAAAGCCGGATCCTCCCAGGATCCGGCTTTTTTTTATCCAAAATTCAACAATCGATTATGGAGGCACCATGATCACCCTACCCCAACAGGGGACCTGGCTCCCGGCGGACACACAGACGCCCATCTCCCTGTACCTGACACTGGTGCGCGATAAACAGGGTTTCCTTCTTGAAAGCACCGAGGTGGACGGACGGCTGGGCCGTTACAGCCTCATCGGCTGGGATTATCGGCTGATCCTCTCCTGCGCCGGCGGCAAGCTCGACGTGCAGAGCTACGACCCGCGCCTGCACGGCCTGAAGGAATTCAGCGGCCAGGAGTACGTGACGGGCCTTCGCGCCTGTCTGAGCGCCCTGACCGTCACCGGCCCCGAGAACCTGGGCCCGCTCCCGGCCGTGACCAGAAGCGTTTGCGGCTACATGGCCTACAACATGGGCGGCATCTTCGAGCCGGCCCTGGCCGACCGCTTGCGGCCCGAAGAAGGGCGCTCCATCATGGTCCTGCCGGGCAAGGTCATCCTCTTCGACCACCTGCACCACCGCTGCTGCTACCTGACGCTGGACTCGACCACCAACCTGAACGGCTGCCAGCGCCCGAGCACCCCGGCCCCGCCCGTGGTCGGCGCCATCACCACCACGCCGAGCCAGGATGAATTCCTGCGCCGGGTGGGCCGGGCCAAAGAGCTCATCACCGAGGGCGAGGCCATCCAGATCGTGCTCTCGACCCGCTTCTCGGCCCCGTTCTCGGGCTCCGCCTTTGAACTGTACCGGCGTCTGCGCCAGATCAACCCCTCCCCCTACACCTTCTTCATGTCCTTCGGGGAGTTGACGGTCATGGGCTCCTCGCCGGAGCTGCTCATCCGCTGCGAGGACGGCCTCTTGCAGCTGCGGCCCATCGCTGGAACCCGCGTGCGCGGCGCGACCGAGGCCGAGGACCAGGAACTGGCCGACGAACTGCTGGCCGACGAGAAGGAGCGGGCCGAGCACGTCATGCTCGTGGATCTGGGCCGCAACGACCTCGGCCGCATCGCCGCCCCCGGCACCGTGCATGTCGACAAGTACATGCAGGTCGAGCGCTTTTCCCATGTCATGCACCTGACCTCCTACCTCTCGGCCCATCTGGCCGAGGGCCTCGACGCCATCGACGTATTGAAGGCCGGATTCCCGGCGGGCACCGTCTCCGGCGCGCCCAAGATCCGGGCCATGCAGATCATCGCCGACGAGGAGAAGCTCGATCGCGGCCCCTATGCCGGCGGCATCGGCTGGATCGGCCTCGATCAGGGGCAGGTCAACCTCGACACGGGCATCACCATCCGCTCCCTGTGGGTGGAGAACGGCCAGATCAACTGGCAGGCGGGCGCGGGCCTGGTCTTCGACTCGGACCCGGAAAAGGAATGGCAGGAGTGCCACAACAAGGCCAGGGCGATTTTAAAGGCTATCACCAGCACCGGAGGCGGAGATGATTTTACTGATCGACAACTTTGACTCGTTTACTTTCAACCTGGTTCAGGTTTTCCAATCTTTGGGCGCAAACCCCTTGGTGCTTCGTAACAACGAGCCGGAAATCCTGAGCCTGGCCACGGACCCGCGCCTGCGCGGCGCGATCATCTCCCCCGGGCCCAGCCACCCCCGCAACACGGGGCTGTGCCTGCAATTTCTGGACCTGGTGCCAAGGACCATGCCCATCCTTGGCGTCTGCCTCGGACACCAGACCCTGGCGCACCACAGCGGCGTGACCGTGGGCTCGGCCCGGCGCATCATGCACGGCAAGACCTCGGATATCCGCCACGACGGGACAGGCCTTTTTGAAGGATTGCCAAACCCCATGCAGATCGGGCGCTACCATTCCCTGGCCGTGCATGAGGAAGGACGGACCGATCTGCCCTTCGCCATCACCGCCCGCACCGACCGCGGGGAAGTCATGGCCCTGGCCTTCAAAGACCGCCCCTGGGTCGGCGTGCAGTTCCACCCCGAATCCGTGCTCACGCCGGACGGCCCCAAGCTTCTCAAAAACTTCCTGAACATGTGCGACACCACGGAGTAAGCCATGAACACCATCAGCCATATTCTCGAACATCTGACCACGGGCGCGGACCTCTCCGCTCCCCAGGCCAAGGAGGCCTTCGATCTCCTGCTGACCGGCGAGGTCTCCCCGGTGCAGGCAGGCGCCTTTCTGATGGGCCTGCGCTCCAAGGGCGAGACCGCCGCCGAGCTCTCGGCCGCCGTGGACGCGGCCCTGGGTCAGGCCCGGCTCATCCCCGGACTCTCGGGCAAACGCATCGACACCTGCGGCACGGGCGGCGACGGCCAGCACAGCTTCAACTGTTCCACGGCCGTGTCCTTTTTCCTGGCCGACATGGGCTATCAGGTCGTCAAGCACGGCAACCGGGCCGTATCGAGCAAATGCGGCAGCGCCGACGTGGTCGAAGACCTCGGCTACCCTCTGGTCACGGAACCCGAGGAGGCGCGGGCGGAGCTGGCCAAGCGCAACTTCGTCTTCCTCTTCGCCCCGCATTTCCACCCGGCCTTCAGGCATGTGGGGCCGGTGCGGCAGCAGCTCGGCGTGCGCACCATCTTCAACCTCATGGGCCCGCTCCTGAACCCGGCCCTGCCCACGCATCAGATATTGGGCGTACCGGATTTTCGCTTCGCGCCCATGATCGCCCAGGTTTTGGCGGCTAGAAAGGGCCTGGAGCGCGCGGCCATCGTCCACGGCGC
The DNA here is from genome assembly GCA_023393525.1 of Pseudomonadota bacterium. GTDB lineage: Bacteria > Desulfobacterota > Desulfovibrionia > Desulfovibrionales > Desulfomicrobiaceae > Desulfomicrobium. Next base: position 35,070 of record JAEWKZ010000136.1, read on the forward strand.
GGGCGGCTTCGACGAACTGACCCCCTGCGGCCCCGGACAGGTCATCTTCATCGAGCACGGCGTCATCCACGAAGCAGTCATCGACCCCGCGGATTTCGGCCTCTCGACCTGCGTACCGAGGGCTCTGGCCTGCGACAGCAAGGAAGAGGCGCTCAAGCTGCAACGTCAGGTCCTGACGGGAAAAGGCCCCAAATCCCTCCAGGACATGGTCACTCTGAACCTCGGAGTGGCCATCTACCTCCTGGAGGACAACCTGCCCCTGGATCTGGCCATGGAAATGGCGCAGGCCAAGGTGGAACAGGGGCTTGTCCACGGGGTGTGCCATGCTTGAGAAATTCCGCCTGGCCAAGGAAGCGGAAGTCCGGGAGCTCCTGCGCCTGCGTGACGCCGGGCATGTGCACGCGCCTTGGGACCGCCCCCGTCCGGGTTTCGGCGCGGCCCTGACCCGGTCCGGATCATCGGGCATCATCGCCGAGTACAAGCGCGCCTCCCCGTCCAAGGGCGACATAAACGTAAGCGTCAGTCCCGCCGAAGCCTGCGCTGGCTACGCCGGGGCCGGAGCCTGCGCCCTGTCCATCCTGACCGAGAGCCGCTATTTCAAGGGCGACCTCTCCTTTCTGGCCGAGGTCGCGGGCCTTGGCCTGCCGCTCTTGCGCAAGGACTTCATCATCCACCCGCTGCAGGTGGAGGCGACCACGGCCACCCCGGCCTCGGCGATCCTGCTCATCGTACGCATGTTCGAGGATGTGAACGATCTGGCCATGATGCACGCCCTGTGCCTGACGCATGGCCTTGAGCCGGTGGTGGAGGTCTTCGACGAACGCGATCTGGACCGGGCCAAGGAAATCGGAAGCACCATCATCCAGGTCAACAACCGCGACCTGGACACGCTGACCACGGACCTTGGCCGCTGCCTGGACATGGTGCGGCGCAAGGAGGATGGTGAAATCTGGATCGGGGCCAGCGGCATCGAAACCTTAGAGCAGGTGCGGGAACTGAAAAGCGCCGGTCTGGACGCGCTGCTCATCGGCACGGCGCTCATGCGACACGGCGATCCCGGCCAGGGCCTGGCCGCGCTTACCGGAGGGAAATCATGATCATCAAGGTTTGCGGCATGACCAGGGCCGAGGACGTCGAATTCTGCGACAGGCTCGGCATCGACCTCCTGGGCTTCATCTTTCATCCCGAGAGCCCCAGAAACGTCGCCCCGGAATGGGTCGCCAGCCAAAAGCCCGGCCGCGCCCTCAAGACCGGCGTCTTCGTGCGTCAGAGCGTGGAAGAAGTCAGCGCCATGGCCAAAGCGGCAGGCCTCGATCTGCTGCAGCTCCACGGCGGACACACCGTGGAGCAGTGCCGCGACCTCGGACCCGAGCGGGTCATCAAGACCATGTGGCCCCAGCGTTATCCGAGCACGGAACGCCTGCTCGCGGACATGCTGCTTTTCGCCCCGGTCTGCCGGGCCATCCTGCTCGACAGCGGCAAAAGCGGCGGCGGGCACGGCACAAGCATCAATCCGGCGGACCTGCGACGCCTCAACTGTCCCCATCCCTGGTATCTGGCCGGGGGGCTTGGTCCCCACAATCTGGACACCATGAAAACCACCGGCGCGAGCGGCTTCGACCTCAATTCCGGAGTGGAAAAACTCCCCGGAATCAAGGATCATGAGAAAATACGCACCGCCTTACACATACTGCGAGGAAAACCATGAGCAGAATATCCGACATGCTCCCGCGTCATTTCGGCCCGTACGGCGGCCGCTATGTGCCGGAGATGCTTGTTCCGGCCCTGGAAGAGCTGGAGCAGGGCTACCGAAAATACAAGGACGATCCCGAGTTCACGGCCGAACTGACGGACCTGTATCAAAACTACTGCGGCCGTCCCACGCCGCTCTACTTCGCCGAGAACCTGACCCGGGAGCTGGGCGGCTGCAAAATCTACCTGAAGCTTGAAGGGCTGGCGCACACCGGCGCGCACAAGATCAACAACGCCCTCGGCCAGGCTCTGCTGGCCAAGCGTCTGGGCAAGACCAAGGTCATCGCCGAAACCGGGGCCGGTCAGCACGGCCTGGCTTCGGCCACGGTGGCCGCGCGCTTCGGCCTTGAGTGCAAGGTCTTCATGGGCGAGGTGGACGTGCGCCGCCAGTACCCCAACGTCTATGCCATGAAGCTCCTCGGCGCCGAGGTCATCCCCGTCACCGACGGCACGAAGACACTGAAGGACGCGGTCAACGCCACGCTGAAATACTGGATTCAGAACCTAAAAGACACGCACTACATCCTGGGCTCGGCCCTGGGGCCGTTTCCCTACCCGGTCATGGTGCGCGATTTCCAGTCCGTCATCGGCCGCGAAGCGCGCGCCCAGATCCTGGAGCGCGAGGGCAGGCTGCCCAATCATCTGGTGGCCTGCGTAGGCGGGGGCTCCAACTCCATCGGACTCTTCCATCCCTTTCTGCAGGACACGGGCATCCGCTTCCACGGGGCCGAGGCCGGCGGACGCGGCCCGGCCATCGGCGACAATGCGGCCCGCTTCGGCGGCAAACCACAGGTCGGCATCGCGCAGGGCTACAAGAGCTATTTTCTGCAGGACGAGAGCGGGCAGCTCCAGAACACCCATTCGGTCTCGGCGGGCCTCGATTATGCGGGGGTCGGGCCGGAGCTGGCCTGGCTCCATGACCAGAGCGTCATCGAATTCGCGCCCATCACTGATGTCAACGCCCTCGACGCCTTCAAGCGCCTGACAAAGCTGGAAGGCATCATCCCGGCGCTCGAATCCTCCCACGCAGTGGCCCGGGCCATCGAGCTGGCGCCGACGCTGCCCAGGGACGAGATCATGATCGTCAACATCTCCGGGCGCGGCGACAAGGACATCTTCATCACGGCCATGGAACTGGACCGCGAAAACTGGATCGCTTTTCTGGAAAACGAGGTGCGTCATGGAAAATAACATCGACCGGGCGCTGGCAAACAAGGCCGGCATCCAGCTCATGACCCATGTGGTGGCCGGGTACCCGAATCTGGATGTGAACGCGGATCTCATCCGGCTCATGGCCAGGCGGGGGGTGAGACTCATTGAAATCCAGATCCCCTTCACCGATCCACTGGCCGACGGCCCGACCATCATGCGCGCCAACCAGGCCGCCCTTGATCAGGGCGTCACACCCCGGCACTGCTTCGAGCTGTGCGCGGCGCTGTCCAGGGAGCTGCCGGATGTGGCCTTCATTTTCATGACCTACGCCAACATTCCGTTTGCCTTGGGGATGGACACGTTCATGGCCAAGGCCAGGCAGAGCGGGGCCTGCGGCCTGATCCTGCCCGACCTGTCCTGGGACGAGACCGACGGCGACTACGCCGGGGCCGCCCGCGAACACGGACTGCACCCGGTCATGGTCATTTCGCCGGACACGGAGGGCCCGCGCCTGGACGCCATCCTGAGCCGCGCCTCGGGCCTGTTGTACACGACGCTCAAAGTCGGCATCACCGGGGCCGGAGCCGGCATCGATCAGGCCGGCGTCGATTACGTCCGAAGTCTGAAGAAAAAAACCGCCCTGCCCATCGCCGCCGGTTTCGGCATCTCAAGCCCAGGCCACGTCCGCATGCTGGACGGTCTGGCCGACGTGGCCGTGATCGGCAGCCACATCATCAACCTGATGGATGCACAGGGTCTGGGAGCCGTGGATGATTTTTTGGCGGCGTGTGCGGGATGATCGCTGCAGGGGCGGGATCCTGTGGCCGCCCCTGCTTCTCTATTCGGTGAATCATGACCTATTCATTCATAAACATGTCAATTTTGGCATATTTATGGGCGCGTGAATTTCGAGACAATGAGTGCGCCTTCGTCCGCATCCCTGCCACTGATCCAGATGGATGCGTGCTGTTCTGTGCACCTTCCAGCCATCGCTGAAAGTATGCCGCTGCCTTGAACTCGCGTTCCGGAGGCCGGAGGCC
>JAEWKZ010000038.1 GCA_023393525.1 Pseudomonadota bacterium
TATTACTCCGAGCCCTAAACAGTTAACATTTTAGGCTGCGTATCGAACATGTTGCCCGTGGAAATACTTCTGAACAATCGAGGGCCTTCTCTGGCGGCTCCGCAGGTAGCTCCTGACATTTTTGACCAGCTCGGCCTTGTCCTTTGCCCTGCGTCTGCCGACGGAGTTGCTCTTGATGTCCTGATTCAGAAGTTCATCAGGATTCAATTCCGGGCTGTAGCCAGGCAGGAAAAACAGTCGAATGGACTCCTTCCGTTCTTCGACCCAATCAAGAACTGCTCGGGATCGATGTACTGGGTGCCCGTCAACGATCAGGAATACCGGGGCTTCATTCTGTCTGATCAGGCGGCTCATGAAATCGATAAACACCTTGGAGTTGAAGCGTCCTTCGAAAACCATAAAGTTCAAGTTTCCCAGATTGGTAATCGCCGAAATCATGTTGCAGCTAAAGCGCTTGCCCGGAACCTTGACGACTGGAGTATCCCCTTTGACTCCCCAAGTGCGGCCCACGGGGTGGTCGCTGCGCAGCCCCATTTCATCGCCCCAGTAAATTCGGGCACCTGCCTCCTTGGCCTGCTGCTTGATGGCTGGATACTTGGTTTGCAGCCAGTACTGAACTTGAGCTCGGTTCTGTTCGTATGCTCTGCGAACAGGCTTTTGCGGACTGAAGCCCCAGCTTCGCAAATATCGACCGATTGTACTCAATGCCAAGGATACTCCGAATTTTCTTTCAATGAGTGCCCCGACAGCCTCGCGAGTCCAGAGAGCGAACGGCAAGCGCAATTGGTCAGGATATTTGCCACGGACCAACCGAGCAGCCCAGGCTGCTTGAAAACCCTTGAGCTTACCGCCGCCAGCAGGCCGCCCTTGGGGCTTGGCCTGGAGAGCTTGTTCCCCGTCCTGCTGGTAAGCTTTCAGCCATTTCCAGATCGCGACTCGGGATACGCCAAAGAGTTCGGCAGTCTCGACCTGCGTTTTCCCATTCAGAACAGCCTGGACAGCGAGCCTTCTGATGTTTTCCTGAGCCTTGGGTGGAAGCTTGCGTGCATCGGTGGTTTGCATGGATCTGACTGTACACAATTCTTCCACGAATGTTAACTATTTTGTGCTCGGATTAATAGCAAAGTCGCTGAAGCTGAGATCTATTGAAATTAATTAAATATTTTGTTGCTGGGGATTTTCCTTCTGGAATAGCTGCTAATGGCTAACCCCAAAAGCCGAGTCAATAATTTATGCGCAATAATATTAAAATAACAATCTGCATCCCAACATATAACAGAGAAAAATTTATTTTCAGTGCATTACAAAGCGCACTTATCCAGCAGGACGATTTTTTTGACATCTTGGTAGTCGATGATGGATCTACCGACAACACGCCAAATGTCGTCAACTCAATCAATGCCCTTAAAATTAGTTTCATCCAGAAACAACATACAAACGCTCCGGACACTCGCAACGCATGTATCCAACAAGCAAAAGGCGACTTCATACTTTGGCTCGACAGTGACGACATCCTGGAACCCGGCCTATTACCTCGATTTCGTGCTCTGCTCGAAGCGTACCCTGACGTAGACATCTGTTATGGCGATATCGAACCTTTCGGCGATGTCCACACTTTCCATCAAAAAACCATCACATACGCCGACTACTACCACAAGAACCACGAACTCCTCTCCGGAATGCTCTATGGAAACAAAATTCCAAACGCGGGCACATTCATCAAAAAGTCCGTTTTCGATACAGTTGGCCTTTACAATACCGATTTCAGGCGCGCCCATGATTATGAATTCTGGGTCCGCTGCGCCCCGAGCGCCGTTTTTAAGCATATTGGCGGCACATCGCTCAAGTGGCGATGGCATGACGCGAACATGTCTACCGAGAATATGCAGTACGATACGTCCTTTGAGGCTGCGATCCTGACAAAGCTCATCACAGAGCATCCGCTTCAAACCCTGTTTCCAAACTTTGAATGGCGTAACAGCGGATTGGCAAACCTTTTGGCCAGATGCGAAATTGCCAGGATGTATCTCCGCTGGAAGGACGAAGCCGCCTTCATGGTCCAGGTAGAGCAAAGCCTCCAATCGATATTCCCCAACCTGCTTCCCCCAGATAGTGCCACTGAACGGGTTGCGTTCTTCAAAAAATGCTACGAAGAAATCTTTACAGCATCCAAAAACCCCTATTTTTCAGATATGATCAGGCTTCTGGACCGGCTACGACCTCCACAGCCTGGTCCAGCCCCGCATGCTTCTTCATGCCAGACCACGCCGGAAAAGCCTCTTGTTTCCGTCATCATTCCGACGTTCAATCGTCCGGACCAACTTCTCTGCGCGTTAAAGAGCGTACTTGAGCAGACATTCACCGCATTCGAAGCCGTCGTCGTCAACGATTGCGGCATTGATGTCTCAAAACTTCTCAAGACACTCGACGACCACAGAATCGTCCACCTCCGCCACGAAAAGAACAAGGGTCTTGCCGCAACTCGCAACACAGGCATCCGTGCCGCCAGGGGAAAATATATCGCGTACCTCGACGATGACGACGAATTTTATCCCGACCATCTACAAACGCTCGTGGACACTCTTGAAGGAAGCCAATTCAAGGCGGCCTACACAGATGGCGACAAGTGTTTCTATGAGGAAAAAGATGGTTCACTCATCCTTGTGGAAAAATTTGTCGAACATTCTGTGGAGTTCGATCCTATTAGAATGCTTATCCAGAATTATATTCCTGTACTCTGCATGATGCATGAAAAGGCATGCCTCGATAATATCGGCCTCTTCGACGAAACCATGAGTGTACATGAAGATTGGGACCTTTGGGCCAGACTGTCACGGGCGATTCCATTCAAACACGTCAAAAGGACAACCTGCGCGTATAACATCACCCTCAATGCCCAAAAGAACATGACCACGACCCGGAGACTTGAGTTCGTCAAAACTATGCAACATATTTACAGAAAACACTTCCGCTCTACAAAAAGCATCCCGAAAATCACTGAAATTCAATACAAATGCCTGGAAAGTCTGACACAATCATTCTTTCAAAAAAATTCGCGAACCACGATCACAGTCGGAGACGACTTCAACATCTTCATTGATGGGCAGCTCTTGAAATGAGTACTCCCCAGACCTGTCCCTGACCATGAGCAAACGCGTCAAAATCGCTGCATATTCCCTGGACCTTCCTGCCTACGCATGCGCGGAATTGCGCATTGGTGCACCATGCCGACATCTTAAGCGCGACATTCAGCTTGCTTGGGCTGTGAACACGGAGGGAGAACAATTTCGAATCGATGTCGACCCCATACTCTTCTCGGACATCATTGTGGTGCAGCGCTATTTTCCCCTTGAAGAAACGCTCCCCGTGCTCGACAAGATACTCTCTTCCGGGAAACCCGTTTGCTACGACATTGACGACCTTCTCCTGGATGTTCCGCACTCCCACCCACTTTTTCATAATTTTCAAAGAACAACCCCCTTTATCCGCGAATTTCTGCCCAAGGTCGACCTCGTCACCGTCACAACGGACGCGCTGCGCGAACGCATAGTCACGTTCAATCCCAACACGGTGACGCTTCCCAACCTCATCGACGAATCAGCCTTCGTGCAGGCCGCTCCAGCAGCAGATCCCTCAAAAACCGTCATCGCCTACATGGGCAGCCCGACGCATGGGAAGGACCTTGAACTTGTCGAGGAAGCCCTCTTTCAGGTTCGAGACAGGTTCGGATCAGCTATCGAATTCATCTTCTGGGGGTGCGCAGGCACGCGCTTGGCGAAGTTGGGCAGGATCATCCCGTTTGACGACAGTTACGCATCGTTTTTAAAGACTCTCGGCAAGGTCCATTTCGACATCGGTCTGGCTCCTTTGGCCGACAACGCGTTCAACCGCTGCAAGAGCAACATCAAGTGGCTGGAATATTCCGCGTACGCACGGGCAGGAATTTTCTCCGATTTGGAGCCTTACAGAGACAGCGTAGAACATGGCAAAACGGGAATGTTGGCCGGAAATGACCCGCGGGAATGGGCTGAGGCCCTAAAATATCTGATCACCCACCCGACAGAACGAAAGATCATGGGACGGAACGCACGCAAAGAGGCCTTCACACGCTTCGGTCTCTCAAGAGGAGTGCACCGGTATCTGGAAATCTACCAAACCTTGCTGAATCGATGACGGAGTCGACGGCGGAACCTAGGAGCCGCCGGTGTTACTCGCCTCCCATCGCCGCGCAACCCCAAGCAGCACATCGTCGCCAGTCTCCACCGCCCAGCGCCGAATGGCCATGAATTTCCTCAGAACATCCTTGGAGGCGGCCTCCTTGCGCAGTCCATCAAGCGTTCTGCGACAATTGGCCAAGAGGGCTCCATCACCCAGCCTGCTGGCTACCCTGGCCAAATCCGTGACCACTCTTTCCGTTGAAAAATACGTCTGTTGCAAGCGCAGCACATCCAAGGCGGCTTCCCACATCCTTTGTTTGAAAAAAAATTCGACCAGCCGCTCGTACCCCTCCTCCCACAGGGGTTCCGCCTGAATTTCCGACCACAGGCGCTCCACTCCAAAGCCGCCCGTTTCGTCCCCGGACCGTACGCGGACGATATTGGCCGTAAGTGTCGGAGTGAGGCGCAGTTCATAGCCGTCGGCATGCGCAAAACGGTGCATGTCCGGGTAGAACGCTCCTTGGCAGCGACGCGCCAGGACGTGCGCGTTGTGGCTTTCAGCGTCGAAACGCCCCAGACTCTGGCTGGTCAGGTGATACACCCGGCTTTCGGGCGCGCAGTGCAGCGTCAGACCCAGCGCCCGGATATGCCGACATAAATCCAAGTCCTCATAACCGTTGCGATACTCCTCCCAGAAACGCCCCGCCCGTTCGAAAACGTCGGCTGTGACCATGAGCGCAGCGCCGGTGATGGCCTGCAACTCCCGAGCCCTGAACACCACCGGGTGCGTGGCGGGCAAGCAATGATAGAGATGCGTGACGTGATTGGTGGGCGTGAATGTGACACCCAGATGCTGAATCCGATCCTGATCGGGATAGAGCAGGAGCGGCCCCACGGCTCCCGGGTTCGGTCGCTTTTCAAAAGCGCCCAGCAGCGGCGGCAGCCATCCCGGAGTCAGCAGCGTATCGTTATTCAAAAAAAACAAAAAATCAGCATCCGCGCGGCTTGCGCCCAGGTTGCAGCCGGGCCCGAAATTGATGTTCTCGTCCAGGCGCACGTGTTCGAAACGCTCTCCGAACAATTCGCGCCCTAGCTCCCCGCATGCCCCGGCAGTCTCGTCCGTCGACCCGTTGTCGACCACGATGACCTGCACGTCCTCGTCCGGCGTGTGTTCACGCAGGCTGCACAGGCAATCCGCCGTCAGCTTCCACTGGTTGAACACGGGGATGACGACCGCGACTTTATACTGTGCCATAATGCTCCCGTCTTATTCGATTTCCCGGAAATCTCCGGCCATTCGTTGCATGTGTTCCCGGTAGCCCAAACCAAACCGCTCGGAAAGATACATGGTCTCCGCCCGCGCCGCCCGCGCCAAAAATCCGTCCACTTCCCGAGCCGTGGAGTGATACTTGTGCCGGACGACCAGCTGATGGTCGACCACGCAGGCAAACCCCAGGTCCTGGGCGCGGCTCGAAAACCACACATCGACCCCATAGCCGTACGGGTTGTTCGCATAATCGATCCCCCCGGCCCGTCGCCAATAATCGACGCTGATCAGCGGGGCGATCCCGTCCACATAGCGCACCTGCCTATACTGGCCGCCAGGCCGCTCCACCATCTGGGCATGGTAGGGATTGGCCGTCACCGTCGGCGAATACACCCCCACCGGCCCGACCAGGCGCTCGGCCCGGGCCAGGCGCAAGCAGGCGCGTTCGACGAGCGGCGGCTTCGAGACAAAGAAGAGGTCATTGTTCAGAAACCAGACATGGGACGCGCCCTTGTCCGCCAGTATCTCCATGACCCGCTCCAGCCCACCGGCCCAATAAAGGTTTTCCTCGGCCCTCATCCAGGCGCCTTCATAGGAGCAGGGGCTCGCGTTATCGAAAACCAGGATCTGTTCCCGCCGGGCGGGATCGCTCTCAAGCAACTGCTCGTGCAGGCGTTTCGTCCGCGCGACGGATCCGTAATGCAGAATCACGGTGTACAGATTCATGCCGGGGTCCCGAATAGCCGATTCATATTCGCGCAGATCGTTTCCATGCGATGGGCATAGGTGTGCTCCCGCTCGATGCGCGCCCTCGCCCGCAGGGCCATTTCCCGACAGGCGGCAGGATGGGAGAGATAATGGCGGACAAGGTCGCCGATCTCCTCCACGCAATGATAGCACGCGACTTCCCGGCCCACCTCGAAGGCTGCGTCGATCTGCGCGCGATAGTCCGTGAGCAGAAAGCCGCCGCTGGCCGGAACGTCGAAGACGCGTTGATTGAGGGCGCCCTTCATCTGCATGCTGGTGGTGTTGAAATTGATCCGGGTCGAACGGTAGAAATCAGGCAGATCGGAATAATACTGCATCGGCCCGGCGTAGGTCCACGTCGCATGGCCAAGCAGTGTCCGCCAATGCTCGTCACCGGCCACGACCGGCTCAAACGGCAGGAGCGCGTTCATGCACTCACGCCTGTAAAACTGGGTCGCGCGCCAGTACACAAAGCTGTCCAAAGCGGTCCTGGCCACCAAATCGCTGCTTTCGCGCAACGCATGGGCCGCGGCATGCTCCCTGGCGACGAATTCACCCAGATCACGCGCCGGGCTGGCCGCGAATTTGTCAGCCACCGCTTCCCACAGTCCCCGCAAGGCCTCCGGCTGCTCTGAAATCCGCCAGCACTTTTCCACTGCCGCGTGCATGGAGTTGCCCACAAAAGCCACATCGCGCAGGACCGAAGCGTGTGGATCGAACTTCAGACGCCCCAGATCGGCGGCCAGGGGAAGGTGAAAGACCGCCTCATGCCCCGCGTCCGCAAGGGGCTTGACGGCGTCGGAGTCCCACACGGCATAGGCGAGCCAGGGGTTGTCCAGATTCCGGTACTGCGGAAGAAAAAGATCCGGCCGATCCACGAACCAGCTCAAGAGCGGCAGCTCCCGCCGACGGCAGAACTCGCTGACCAGGCCTTCGCGGTCGAGTCCGAGGTGGTTCATGGTCAGCAGAAAATCGGGCGCAAAGCCGTCCACATGGGCACGCAGCCTCTGCTCCAGTTCCGCCGGCGACGTAATCCCGCCCAGAAACAGATACGCGTGTTCCAGGCCCAGGGCCTGACACCCGGCAACGAGTTCGGCCATGAGGTAGTGCTTGGCCGAAACGAGCAGAATCCGTGGCTGGTTGCGCGTTGAGAGCGTCATCGAAGCGCGCCGGGGTCCGTAAGCGCCGCCACGATCTCACGCGCCTGGCCGTCGCGGCCATACGCGGCGACTGTCCGCGCCGCCTGCGCGAGAAGATCGGAATGCTGGGACAAGGCCATCGCGACCCGCTCCAACCCCAGAGCCGCCCCAAGCACGTCCCCGTCCGCCATCCACCAGCCGTTGCCGCTCCACGGCACGTCGCGCGGTGAATACCCGTGCGGCGCATATCCACCCGGCTCGGCCTGGCGCATGTAATCCCACCCGCCAAAACCTGTGAAGCCCACGCACAGGCAGCCGCAGGCCATGGCTTCGAGGGGGGGCAGGGCGAAACCCTCGGGAAATCCCGTGGCCAGGAAAACATGGCAGGAGCGCAACGCTTCGGCCACTCCGCTGCGGTCCAGGCCGTGAATGGGAACCCAGTCCACCCGTGTACCCGGATTGCGCTCCTCGAAGATGCGCCGGATATGTTCGGCCAGGGCCTTGTTTTTACGCGGCATGAAGCCGATGCGCGGCAATCCGTCCGGCTTCAAATCGGGGGGATAGAAAATACCGGTGTCCAGAGTCGGACGGATGACCGGCGGCCGCCGGCCCAGCACCTGCTCCATGTGCCAGGCCACGGGGTCGGATACGGCCAAAAACTCCACAGGCAGGTCCCTCCAGCGCACGCCCTGCTCCAGGCCGTGAAAGAGGTACGACCAGTTCTGGCAGTAGACCAGGGTCCGGCATCCGCGTCTCAGGCCCAACACCAGGGCGTTGGGCCAGCCCTCGGGGACCACGAACGCATCCCCGGCAGCCATGGCCGCATCCCCGGCCCGCACCCAGGGCAACTCAGCGTACTCTGCCACGCCGGGCGGTTCGTCCCAATACAAAATGCCCCCCAACCTGCCCAGGCTCTGCAACTGCCGGGCGATCTGCAGGAGCACCATGCAGCCCCCGGACATGCCCTTGAGGGGCGGGTAGAAAATCCACGTTTTCATGGCAGCACCCGAAGCCGTCTGGACTGATATTTGACTGAAACTGACGTCATGCCGCATCGTGAGCAAAATAAAGGCCAGGAATGAAAATTTTACAGCCTGTTCAGCCACTCGGAAAAGAACGGATCCACCACCCGCCAGACACCTTCTTCCGTTGTTTCGATCATGTCCTCGCGCAGCAGGATTTCACGGATATCCGCAATGGAAGAAGCCGGCAGTTCGGCCTTGGCCACGAACTCGGCGCTCGTGAGTTGGGCGCTCGGGGTGGCGGACAATGTTTTCAGCAATCTCAATTGCCGCGTGGTCAGCGGAGCGATCATGGTTTCGTACAGGCCCGTTTCGGACTGAATCACGCTCATTTTCGCCAACTCCACGTCTTCCATGGTCACATCCCGACCGCTGCGCTCATAGACTTCGCTGGCCAAACGCTGGACGTAAAAAGGGTATTGCCGTGCCGCCGCAACAAGAGCGTCACTCACCTGCGGATCAATATGCCTGCCTTCCTGGGCGAAAAACGAGCCTATGCATTGGGCAGTGTCTGAAATGGGCAGAGGAGGCAGAAACATCTTCACTGCCGAGAGGGTCAAAAAACGCTTCTGATCGCTGAACATGGCCAGCAGAAGACTTCGCCTGCTCCCGGAAAACACGAACGAAGCCGGCAATCCCTGGATGGTTTTGCGCACGATCCCTTCCACGGCCTGGGACTCGGCGAGCTTGGTCAGGTCCTGAAACTCATCCATGACCACGTGGCATGGCCATTCCCGTGACTCGATGATTCGGGCCAAATCTTCGAGAGTCTGCTCCAACAGGGTCCGGGGATCCTGGCTCTCGTTGGCCCGCGCCACGGAAATGGCTGCTTCCCCGGCAGGATCGAAGGTCAGGACCGGACGAAACGCGCTCAAGGCGTTCAGCCAGCGTTTCCCCCTGGCCAACAGGGACTCCCGCGCATGCAGGGTCCTGAACATGTCGCGAGCCAAGCGGCGGGCGATCTCCGAGACACTGTCGACGCCCGAAAAATCGAACGAGAAGCAAAGATACCCCTCATCGTGCAGGAGTTTCTGCACCTTCCGGCACAGGGACGTTTTTCCATACCTGCGCGGCGAAGCGAGCACCACGTTCTGCGTGGCCCTGGCACAACGCAGGAGCCTGTGCACTTCCTCCTGGCGATCACAAAACGGATCGCCCTCTCCAAGCACTTCAAGACGAAAAGGATTGGGCATAATTACGAAACCTCCGTTACGGAAATATCGTAACGGAAGTTTCGTAATAGTCAAGACAACCCGGGCAAACGCTAACCCCTTAATAAAAAAAGGCCACGCGAACGCATGGCCTCAAAATGCTCAGTTCAAGAGCCCCCTACCCGGGTCAAGGGGCGAGCCCCTTGCGGGGTACGGAGCAGGGCCCCGCTTCTTCCCACCGCACAACGTATCAAGAATGCCTCCGGCGGGCAGGGGGATGATCCCCCTGCACCCCCGTTACCCGGGTCAAGGGGTGAGCCCCTTGCGGGGCGCGGGGCAGAGC